>NZ_CAWPJM010000012.1:0-14171 GCF_963888495.1 Vibrio sp. 2-2(8)
CAGATTGATAGGTTTATATTGTTAAAGAGCGTTCTTCTCTGGCTTGCCGAGGCTTCCTTTGAAGAGGCGGCCATTCTAGCGAGATAATGAAAAGTGTCAAACACTTTATTAAATTATTTCGTCTTACCGATTTGACCTACTGATTGGCCGGCTAATTGGGCTTGAACCCTTACTGGCTGTGCCGTGTCAGTGAGGTCGCATTATAGAGATCGTCGTCACGTTGGCAAGCGTTATTTTATAAAAATTGCAAAAATAGCGCTTAATCACCAAATTACTGCTCAAAGCCTTATTTATTCAATTTTACTAAGATCAAGTAAACATGTTACCCACAGAGTTATGCACATTAGCTGTAATTTTTATCTTTTCAAACGTAGAAAAAGCGCCTTCAGACGCTTTTTCCGTTTCACTCATTTCTTTTTTACACTATATAGAAGATTAAATACCTGCATCATCTCCTTAGTTATTCTCTTCATGAAGACCACACTCTCTTTTTAAGCCGAAGAAACGCGTTTCTTCTTCATTCATTCCCGGTTCCCATTTACGAGTGGTATGAGTGTCACCAACTGAAAGGTAACCTTGCTCCCACAATGGATGATACGGCAGGTGATTTTCTTGCAGATAATAATGTACATCTTTATTTGTCCAATCAATCACAGGTAGGAATTTAAACACACCATTTTGAATCGCTAAAATAGGTAATGTCGCCCGCGATTGTGATTGCTCTCGGCGTAGGCCAGAAAACCAAGTACCAATATCTAGTTCATCTAACGCTCTTCGCATCGGTTCTACTTTATTAAGGTGATTGTATTGTTCAATGCCAGTAACGCCTTGTTCCCAAAGTTTACCGTAACGTGCCTCCTGCCATGATGGACTTATCGTAGCGCTGAAGATATGCAGATTGAGATTCAGGTGATCCGTGAGCTGGTCAATAAATTGATATGTTTCAGGAAACAAATAGCCCGTATCCGTCAATACCACTGGTATATCGCTTTTTACGCTAGAAACCAGATGCAGCATCAATGCGGCTTGAATGCCAAAGCTAGAAGAAAGCGCATGGGTTCCTTCTAGATTCTCAATCGCCCACATCACTCGCTGCTGCGCTGTTAACGTTTCGAGATAAGCATTTAATGGGGCAAGGTGTAACGTTTGCTCTACTTTAGTTAGCGCCAATAACTCGGACAATTTAGGAACTACTGGTACTTCAAGCATAGAAATCTCTCTTAGAGATGATCACCTCTTCTATAATGCCGGTGCGAATGGTGAAATCGCCAAAACCCTCATTGGATTGACGCTCTAGCGCCCAGCGGCCGACTAGATGGTCAATTTCTTCTAGGATCTGTTTATCGGTAATGTTTTCTTTATACATTTTAGGCACACGTGTGCCCGCTCTATTGCCGCCAAGATGTAGGTTGTAGCGACCGGGAGCTTTACCAACTAAACCAATTTCAGCCAACATCGCTCGGCCACATCCGTTCGGACAACCTGTGACACGTAAGATAATGTTTTCTTCTTTAGGTAACGCATGTTTTTGTAGGATCGTCTCTACATCCGTTACAAATTGAGGGAGGAAACGTTCCGCCTCAGCCATAGCTAATGGACATGTAGGGAAAGAGACACACGCCATCGAATTTTTACGTTGCTCACTCACATTGTCATTGATCAAACCATGCTGACGCGCAATCTGCTCAATCGTGGCTTTTTGTAGAGCTGGTACTCCCGCTACGATGAGGTTTTGATTGGCCGTCATACGAAAATCACCTTGGTGGATTTTAGCAATTTCTGCCACACCACGCTTTAGCGGTTTATCAGGGAAATCGAGTAAACGACCATTTTCGATGAAAAGTGTTAAATGATGCTTACCATCGATACCTTCAATCCACCCAATCCGATCACCACGTTCTGTAAGCTCGTAAGGACGGCTGACCGCAAACTCAATACCAGCACGCTTTTCAACTTCGGCTTTGAACACATCGACGCCCACTCTATCGAGTGTGTATTTAGTTTTTGCATTTTTACGATTAGACCGGTTTCCCCAATCACGCTGAGTCGTAACCACAGCGGCGGCGACTTCTAAGGTTTTATCCAAAGGTATAAATCCGAAATCATCAGCACGACGCGGGTAAGTAGAAGTATCACCGTGCGTCATGGCTAGGCCGCCACCCACCAGCACATTAAAACCAACTAACCGACCTTGTTCGGCAATCGCAACAAAGTTTAAATCGTTGGCATGTACATCCACATCGTTTTGGGGCGGAATAACCACTGTCGTTTTGAACTTACGCGGTAAGTAGTTATTACCTAAAATCGGCTCTTCATCTGTAGTTTCTAGTTTTTCACCATCCAACCAAATTTCGGCATAAGCGCGCGTTTTAGGTAACAGATGTTCCGAAATCTTCTTCGCCCATTCGTAAGCTTCCTGATGCAGTTCAGACTCCACAGGATTGGACGTACACAGTACGTTACGGTTCACATCACCCGCTGTGGCAATCGAATCAATACCAATGCTGTTTAACGTTTGATGCATCAATTTAATGTTAGGCTTCAATACCCCGTGAAACTGAAAGGTTTGGCGAGTGGTTAAACGAATGCTGCCATATAGGCTGTGCTCAGTTGCAAATTTATCTATCGCTAGCCATTGTTTCGGCGTGATGATCCCGCCAGGCATGCGCGCACGTAACATCACATTGTGCAGAGGTTCTAACTTTTGTTTTGCACGTTCGTTACGAATATCGCGATCGTCTTGTTGATACATGCCATGAAAGCGAATCAACTGAAAGTTGTCAGCACTAAAGCCACCAGTGATGCGATCTTGCAGATCTTGCTCGATCGTCCCACGTAAAAAGTGACTTTCACGTTTCAAGCGCTCGTTATCTGACAATGGGCCTAGCTCTTGTCCTAATACTTCTTGATGATTAGATTGTTGTTTGGTGCTCATTAGTACACATCCCTTTGATAACGTTTTGCTTTGCGCAGATCGTTGATATATGTCTCTGCCTGTTCACGTGATAACCCACCTTGCTGCTGTGCAATAACAATTAGTGCATCATGCACATCTTTCGCCATGTGCGTTGCATCACCACAGACATAAAGATACGCACCGTTTTGAATCCATTGCCAGACCAGTTCGGATTGTTCAAGTAATCGATGCTGGACGTAGACTTTCTCATGCTGATCACGGCTAAACGCCACATCTAGACGACTCAGCACACCGGATTTCAGATATTTTTGCCACTCAACTTGATAGAGAAAATCTTGAGTAAATGTACGATCACCAAAAAACAGCCAGTTTTTTCCTTTTGCTTCACGGTTATCACGCTCTTGAATAAAGCTACGAAATGGCGCAATTCCGGTGCCAGGACCAATCATGATAATAGGCACGTTATCATCTTGCGGTAGTTTGAAATTATTATTGTGTTCAATGAAAACCTTTACCTTGTCGCCCTCTTCTAAGCGCTGGCCAAGGTAACTGGACGCTCCCCCAAAACGGTGCTCATCTTGGTGTGTATACTGAACAATGCTGACGGTAAGATGCACTTCATCTTCAACTTCGCTTTGACTTGATGCGATAGAATAAAGACGCGGCGTTAAACGACGTAATAAAGAGAGTAGCGCTTGGGCAGTCAGTTTAGTTTGCTTCTCTCGCAGTACATCAATCACTTGATGATGGCTCGCATACAATCTGAGCTTCTCTTTATCCTCCACCAGCTCAAGCAGTTTCGTACAACCAGATAACTCAGCAAACTTGGTCACCATCTGAGGATTTGCAGCCGTAATTTCATATTTATGCATTAAAGCACTATGGATGGATAAACTTTCGCCATCGACGTCAACACTTTCGACACCCGATAGCTCAGTCGCAGATAACACGGCATTAACCAACTCTGTATCGTTTTCATACCATACTCCAAGCGCATCCCCAGACTGATACGTTATACCTGACTCACCCAAGTCAATTTCAATGTGGTGCACCTCTTTTCCTGAATCTCGCCCAGTAATTTTTTGACTCGTCAGTAAAGTCGCACTGTAAGGATTTTGCTTACTGTATTGAGATAGATGACTCGTGGTTTGACTCACGGGTAATTGCACAACTTGCGTAGACGTACTTGCAAAAGCTTCTTTTACCACTGCTAATGCTTTGGCTTTCCACTCGGCGGCTTGATGTTCGTAATCAACGTCGCAATCCACTCGCTCAATAAAACGTTTGGCACCAAGCTGCTCTAAAAATGCATCAAAATCTTTACCCGTTTGGCAGAAAAATTCATAACTGGAGTCACCTAAGCCAATCACACCATATTGCAAGTGAGGTAATTTCGGCGCTTTCTTGGATTGTAAAAATTCATGCAGCGCTAATGCATTGTCAGGGGCTTCGCCCTCGCCATTGGTCGATGCAACAAAAATAACATGCGTTTCTTTCGCAAGATCTTTGCCTTTGTAATCACTCGCATCGAATAATTGAACCGCGATACCGGCAGCCTGAGCTTCTCTTTCCAATCCTTCAGCAAGGCCTTTTGCATTGCCTGTTTGAGAAGCGAAAATAATGGTTAATTGAGTCGCAGGCTCCATTGATACTAAAGTGGCTGCTTGTGAGCTGGAAGTAGAAATACTTGATGCTTGAGACTGACTGAGGCCCCAAAAATATCCGCTAACCCAAGCAAGCTGCTGCGGGGAAAGTTCTGAAATAGTACGCTGCAATCCGTTCAGTTGCGCGTCATTGAGTGGGCTAGCTAAACTGGCTAGCTCTTGGGGTATGGTATTTCCTGAAGACATGGTCACGACTTCCCTATTCATTGCGTGACAATAGATTAACCACTCTCTTTAATAACAAGAAAGAATAGATAAGTATGTTTTATAACTTTTTGGAAGTAGGCATTACGCTTAATTCTCTCATTTAGACTCGACTCGAACTTGCTTAAAACCCACCTCCATAGCCGATTTAGAGGCAAGATCCAGATCGGTATACTGGCATTCGTCACCCTGAGAATCGGTTAATAGCACGAACCCACCACGGCAATGCCGAAACTCGACTATCCAATGCCCTTCTTGGAAAGAAGGTTCAATAATGGCTTCGATAAGCTTGTTCTCACGATACAAGTCCCTTAACTCGGTAATCGTCATCACCACACCATTTTCACATTATTCACTCGTGAATTAAGCATGGTACATTTTGCTTATTCTGCTAAGAAATTGCACAATAATATAATTATCAGTTATAAAAAACGCCACATTGTAGAGGTAGCGTTTTATGGAAAATGCATTTAGCGCGTAAGTATCGAATCGATACTTAAAATTGAAATTCAGCCCCCAAGAACCAACCATCAACAAAGACAAATGAGTTTTTCGTTTTTGGGTCAAGTTCGGTGAATTCAAGATCAATCACACGATAGCCGCCACGCAATGCGACATTGCCAGCACGAATAGGTATGAAATACTGCAAACCCGCTAGTACATCTGCGCTTTTAATTCCGCCACTATCACCAAAATCAAACTGCCCAATCACATCAACTTGGGTATTGGGAATTTTAATTGTGGCATAGGCATACCAGTTAAAAGTCGTCTTATCAAAACTGTACTTCAAGCTATCTGGTGCTTGATACTGAGAACCACTATATTGAGTGAATGTAACACCCGCATCGAACGACATTAACTGTCGCTCTAACAGATTGTAATACAAGGTATAGTCGTACTTATCAAAGGATGCATAATCCGCCTCAAGCGTGGTATAACGAATACTCGCATTGGGCAAATAAGGTAGCTGATGCTCAAAAGCAACGTGGATTGAAGGTGTCTTCACATCATCACGACGAGTATTGTCGATTTTAGTGCTGCCCCACCACATGTCAGCGCCAACTTCTCCACGATAAAATGATTCTGCTTGAACCGATGCGGTTGACATCATCATTGCCACACTGACCAACGCTAACCAAATTGGTTTATTCATCCCTATTGCTCCCTATTTATTCGCTACTAATGCATGTTCTTAATTGAACGCGATAGTAGCATATTCCTGAAGTGAGTTAACGTTTCGTTGACTGCCACATTAGCGAGGGGTGTACACCACATGACGGAAGAACCAGACCCCCAAAACAATCACAATGATCCAAGGTAGTAGCTTAAACATCACTCCAATCATGCCTAGTAATGCCAATACTATGAAGCCCATGACCGTCGCAATAAACACAGTCGCCAAAGTGATGCCTGTCGCCAATAAAGTTGCAATAAAAACCAATAAGAAAATAAGTTCAAACATGATGCTTTCCTCCGTTTCTCTTACCACTAGCAGATATCGAGCCAACTTGTTATCACCACCTCTGATTTCAAGTCAAGACCAAAAAAATCACAGTTTCTTGGCCAATCAAGCACTTGAAAAGCAATATTTATTTCAATAAAAAAGCCAAATAACACCGAGTCATTTAGTCTTTCTATTGTTGGTAAAAATCACCACTTAAGTTGGTAATTTTTACACATTCAACTCTTTCGGAATTTTTGCTAATGCCGCTTGCACGACTTCAATTCCCGCACCGGGCTTATGCGCATTCTCACTGATATAACGTCGCCATTGACGAGCACCTGGCATATTTTGGAACATACCTAACATATGGCGGGTAATATGGCCAAGGTAAGACCCCTGAGCTAATTGACGTTCAATATAAGGAAACATCTCTTCAATAATTTGAGAACGTTTTTTAATCGGCGTATCCATACCAAAAATGGTCTGATCCACTTCCGCCAACAAATAAGGGCTTTGATAAGCTTCCCGTCCAATCATTACGCCATCTAGATGCTGTAAATGCTCACTGACTTCAGCTAAGGTTTTGACACCGCCATTCACAGCAATGACTAAATGTGGGAAATCTTTTTTCAGCTGATATGCCCGTGAGTAATCTAACGGCGGTATTTCACGGTTCTCTTTTGGGCTCAAACCACTAAGCCACGCCTTACGCGCATGAATAGTAAACTGTTCACAGCCCCCTTTCTCTGATACCAATGAAATAAAATCAGTCAAAAATTCATAAGAATCCATGTCATCAATACCAATACGCGTCTTTACGGTTACCGGAATATCAACTACTGATTTCATCGCTGCAACGCAATCCGCCACCAGTTGCGGCTCAGCCATTAAACAAGCACCAAAACGACCATTCTGGACGCGATCGGACGGACAACCCACATTGAGGTTAACTTCATCATACCCATACTGCTGGGCGAGTTTGGCACAATGAGCGAGATCTTGTGGATTTGAACCACCCAATTGTAACGCTACTGGGTGTTCCTCCTCGTTGTAAGCCAAGAAGTCCCCTTTACCATGAATGATCGCGCCTGTCGTGACCATCTCGGTATACAGTAACGTTTGCGAGGACAGCAAGCGATGAAAGTATCGGCAGTGGCGATCTGTCCAATCGAGCATAGGGGCTACTGATAGCTTACAAGGGTGAGTCATGATTTAGATATCCCAATTCAGTCAGTTTCAATGGCTAAACTTACAGCCAAAAACAAAGTTTGGCATTGTAATCGCTTCGAGTTTATAGCGCCAACAGTTCTTCTTCTGTATCGTTTTGCATCGATATAAGGTAATTTAAGTACTATTTTCGTTGCAAACAACGATCACATCGCTAACTAACTCCAGAAAATGTTGTAGGCTACAAGGCTATTAATCTGGAAATAGTATATTATTATTAAAGTCCAATGGTTATGGTGATGAATTTGGACCACAAGCTAACGAAACAAATAGAAGAACTATGCGCAGCGAGAGGAGTACGACTAACTTCTCAACGAAAGAGAGTGTTTGAACTGATTTGTTCAAGCAAAAAAGCATCCAGTGCTTATGAATTGCTTGAAGATTTAAAGCAAAGCGAGCCCCAAGCTAAACCACCAACGGTGTATCGTGCTCTGGACTTTTTGTTAGAACAAGGCTTTATTCATAGAGTGGAGTCAACAAATAGCTTTATTTCATGTTGCTCTTGTAATGCTAATAAGCATTTCTCACACCTATTAATTTGTGACAAATGTGGCAATGTTATTGAACTTCAAGATGATAGTCTGATAGCCTTGCTAGCAAGCAACGCTGAGAAACACGGTTTTAACATCGTTAATCACGTTATTGAATCTCATGGTGTTTGCCAAACGTGTTCCTCAAGTCTGAAAGTATAAAAACAGTAGAAGAAGGTTATGCGCGCTGAATTTGTAAACCCGTTTTTAGCTTCTTTAATGAACGTGTTAAAAACGATGGCTTCATTAGAGTTGAAGCCACAGAAACCTCGTGTAAAGAAAGATGAGATTGCCCGTGGTGATGTCTCTGGCTTGATTGGTATGGTTGGTAGTCAAAGCCGCGGTTCCATGTCTATTACTTTTGATGAAAGTCTAGCATTGGAAATCATGCAAAATATGTTAGGTGAACGCCCCAACGGTCTCAATGAAGAAGTGACAGATATGGTCGGCGAAATCACCAACATGGTGACAGGCGGAGCTAAACGTATTCTTGCCGAGAGTGGTTTTGACTTTGATATGGCAACTCCGGTTGTTGTCTCAGGAAAAGGCCACACGATTCGTCATAAATGCGAAGGTGCAATTATTATCATGCCGTTTACCTCTCAGTGGGGTAACGCTTTTATCGAAATCTGTTTCGAGTAAGCTCTTTCATTAAAGAAAAAAAGGTTGATACCGTTAAGTATCAACCTTTTTTATTTGGATAAAACCTTACTCACATCCAAGTAAGGTTTTGACGCATTACGCTTTAAATGTCTTAAACGCGTTAATCAAACCATTGGTTGAGCTGTCGTGTGAACTCACTTGAGCATCGTCGGCTAACTCAGGCAGAATTTGGTTTGCTAACTGCTTACCAAGCTCAACGCCCCATTGATCGAAACTGAAGATATTCCAAATAACACCCTGTACGAAAATTTTATGCTCGTACATCGCAATCAGGTTGCCCAAAGTGCGTGGCGTGATCTGCTTAACTAAGATTGAGTTGGTTGGGCGGTTTCCTTCAAACACTTTAAATGGTGCGATTGCCGCCATTTCTTGTGCTGATTTGCCCGCCGCTTTTAGCTCAACTTCAACGGTTTGCTGCGTTTTTCCAAACGCTAACGCTTCTGTTTGAGCAAAAAAGTTCGACATCAATTTTTGGTGATGATCACCCGCTGGGTTATGGCTGAGCGCTGGCGCAATAAAATCACACGGGATCAATTTTGTTCCCTGGTGGATCAATTGATAAAAGGCGTGTTGACCATTAGTACCGGGCTCACCCCAAATGATTGGACCCGTTTGGTAAGTTACCGCTTGACCGTTACGATCTACGTATTTACCGTTTGATTCCATATTGCCCTGTTGGAAATAAGCGGCAAAGCGATGTAAGTATTGGTCATAAGGCAGAATCGCTTCTGATTCGGCGCCGTGGAAGTTGTTATACCAAATACCAATCAAGGCTAGGATCACAGGAATATTTTGCTCAAAAGGTGTCGCCACAAAATGTTGATCCATCTCATGCGCGCCGGACAGCAGTTCCACAAAGTTGTCATAGCCTACAGCCAATACAATGGATAGACCAATTGCTGACCATAGTGAGTAGCGTCCACCGACCCAATCCCAAAATTCGAACATGTTGTCTGTATCAATACCAAACTCAGCGACTGATTTCGCATTAGTCGACAGCGCTGCAAAGTGTTTTGCAACATGAGTTTCATCGCCTGCTTCCGCTAAGAACCAATCACGAGCCGTATGTGCATTGGTCATGGTTTCTTGGGTAGTAAACGTCTTTGAAGCCACTAAAAATAGCGTGGTTTCTGGATTGACTTTTTTCAACGTTTCAACGATGTGTGTTCCATCAACGTTAGAAACGAAATGAAGATTAAGATGATTCTTATACGGCGCAAGTGCTTCTGTGACCATGTATGGACCAAGGTCTGAACCACCAATACCAATGTTGACAATATCGGTAATCGCTTTACCAGTGTAACCTTTCCATTCACCAGAAATCACTCGTTCAGAAAACGATTTCATCTTCTCAAGTACCGCATTCACGGCTGGCATCACATCTTCACCATCAACCATGACCGGTGTGTTACTGCGGTTGCGTAACGCAGTGTGCAGTACGGCACGGCCTTCAGTTTGGTTGATCGCGCAGCCTTGCAGCATAGCGTCGATGGCTGACTTTAGTTCAGTCTCATTCGCCAATGCTTGTAAATGTTGTAAGGTCTCTTCGTTGATCAAATTTTTTGAGTAATCAACAAGAATATCTGAACCAAAACGAGTCGAGAATTTATCGAAACGTTGTGCATCTTGTGCAAAAAGCGATTTAAGGTCCATATCTTGCGCTGATTCAAAATGCGCAGTCAGTGCTTTCCAAGCGTTGGTTTGCGTTGGATTGATATTTTTCAACATGGTATCTATCCCGATGTGACAGTAGGTTTTATTCCTATCATTCCTAAACTCTGTTTCAAAATGATGGAATCCCCGATTGAGCAAAAAAAGAAAATGGTATCGACTGCCTATATTTGGAAGGCAACACGTCGTTATTCGTTTTGTGAGCGCCATTATGACGCAGCTTACCCGCTCTCATATTGAGTTAGGTCAGGTAAACCTAATGGGTGCATACTCTGGCTTTATTGATACGACATCTCAACACGAGAAGTGAGTTTCGTCACTAACTCGTAAACGATCGTGCCAATGTGAGAGGCCACTTCTTCTGCTGGTAGCTCTTTTCCCCATAAAATAACCTCATCACCCACCTTATCGCAGGCTTGTGGACCGAGATCGACCGTAAGCATATCCATTGAAACTCGCCCTGCAATCGGCACTTTACGCCCATTGACAACAACCGGAGTTCCATTGGGTGCAGTGCGAGGATAACCATCGCCATAGCCAATTGCGATAACACCAACCTTAGTGTCACGCAAGCTTGTCCAAGTGGCACCGTAGCCGACACTCTCTCCCGCTTTAACATCACGCACTGCGATCAAGTGTGATTTTAATGTCATTACAGGTTGATAGCCCAGCGCTTGCGCCGAGTTATCATCAAAAGGAGAAACGCCATACATAATAATACCTGGGCGAACCCACTCTAACTGGCTGTGCTTCCAAGCTAATAAACCAGCGGAGGCAGCAAGTGATCTTTCACCCTCATGACCTTTTGTCATTGCTAAAAATAGCTCAATTTGCTCAGAAGTGGTTGATTTATCGAGTTCATCGGCACAACCAAAATGACTCATATAACGCAATGGCTTCACTACGTTTTTACACGCTTGCAAACGTTCTAAAAAATCGGGGTATTGTTCTGGGCGCACACCTAAACGATGCATTCCGCTATCGATTTTCAACCAAACATTGACTGGGACATCTAATTGAGCTTGCTCTAAGGCGACTAACTGCTCCTCACAGTGAACAACGGTTTGAATGTTATTGGTCACCAATACAGCAAGATCCATCGGGGAATAAAAACCTTCAAGCAACAAGATAGGTTTTACCACACCGCTCGCTCTCAGTTGCAGCGCTTCTTCAATGCGCGCCACGCCAAATGCATCCGCGCCCAGTGCATGTTTCGCAACATGCCGAAGCCCATGACCATAACCATTTGCTTTGACCACCGCCATAATTTTACTGTTTGGTGCCTGCTGTTTTACTCGCTGTAGGTTGTGCTTTAACGCATCGAGATCGATGCAGGCGGTTGCCGCTTTCATGTAGCTCATCAAATTACTCATCGTCAAATGCAGGGCCTGCATAGTTGTCAAAACGAGAATACTGCCCTTGGAAGGTCAACCGTACAGAACCAATCGGGCCGTTACGTTGCTTACCTATAATAATCTCTGCGATACCCTTTAACGAACTATCAGGGTGATACACCTCGTCGCGATAAATGAACATGATCAAATCGGCATCTTGTTCTATCGAACCGGATTCACGCAAGTCGGAGTTGACTGGGCGTTTATCGGCGCGCTGCTCCAACGAACGGTTAAGCTGCGATAAAGCCACCACGGGCACATTCAATTCTTTAGCCAGCGCTTTTAACGAGCGAGAGATCTCCGCAATTTCTAAAGTACGGTTATCCGATTGCGAAGGAACTCGCATCAACTGCAAGTAGTCGACCATGATGAGCGACAAGCCGCCATGCTCGCGCGCAATACGACGAGCTCTAGAACGAACCTCGGTAGGCGTTAGGCCTGAGCTATCATCTATGTACATATTTTTCTTTTCCATGAGAATACCCATGGTAGATGAAATTCGTGCCCAATCCTCATCATCCAGCTGCCCAGTACGAATTTTGGTTTGATCAACGCGAGAAAGCGATGCCAACATACGCATCATAATTTGTTCAGCAGGCATCTCAAGAGAGAAGATAAGAACCGGTTTTTCTTGCTCCATGGCCGCGTTTTCACACAAGTTCATGGCAAACGTCGTTTTGCCCATAGAAGGGCGAGCAGCTACAATGATCAAATCAGAACCTTGTAAACCAGCCGTTTTCTTATTGAGATCAGCAAACCCCGTATTCACGCCCGTGACACCATCTTGTGGTGTTTTATACAGCAGTTCAATACGCTCTAAAGTTCTTTCTAAAATCGAATCGACATTCTGCGGGCCTTCATTTTCGCTGGTACGCTCCTCAGCAATGGCGAACACTTTACTTTCAGCCAGATCGAGCAAATCTTCCGAACTGCGCCCTTGCGGATCATAACCTGCATCCGCAATCTCATTGGCAACACCGATGAGGTTACGCACCAATGCTCGTTCCGCTACGATTTCAGCATAAGCATTAATGTTAGCCGCACTGGGCGTATTTTTCGCCAAATCCGCTAAATAGGCAAAACCGCCGACATCTTCCAACTGTTCGCGACGCTCGAGATACTCAGATAATGTAATAAGATCGAGTGGCTTACTGGCTTCCAAAATCGATTTAGCTGCATCAAAAATTAGGCGGTGTGCACGGCTATAGAAGTCTTTGCTGACCACACGCTCTGCCACCGTATCCCAACGTTCGTTATCCAATAGCAAGCCTCCAATCACTGATTGCTCAGCTTCGATCGAATGTGGAGGAACTTTAATTGCGTCGACTTGTGCGTCAAACGGTTTACGATTTCGTTGATCTGTTCGTGGTGCAGCCATGACTTCGCTCAATACTATCTAATGACCGACCATTATAGCCAGAATAGATCATTTGTAATTATGTAAACGAAACTTTGTGTTTATCTCGTAGAGAATTAACCTCATGCTGACCAAACAGAACCGCCCTACACCTACTATTTCGCCCACTATTTTTATTCACTTTAGGGGTGCTTCGTGTCCAAAATTTGGTTTCTTAGTTTTAGCCTGTTCGCGATGAATGCAGCTTATGCTAATGAGGATCTTAAAAACGATACGGAAATCGAAGTTCCTTCTCCTTGGAATAGCCAAGTCGAATTGGGTTACCAAGCCCACTCAGGTAATACTGATTCAGAGTCATTGAATTCACGAGTCAAGACAGAATACATAACAGGTCGCCATCGAACCAATGGTGAGTGGAAATTGTATCGTCTTGATAAAAATGGAAAAGAGAATAAGCGGCAGGCAAACTATTCGCTGCAAAGTGACTATAAGTTAGCTTCAAAAGCCTATCTATACGCAAACTTTAACGGTGTTGATTCGAAATACAGCGCCTATTTCAAAGACTACACGCTATCTGGTGGAATGGGTTACCAATTGATGAATACCGACATATTGCTATTAGAGATTGAAATAGGGCCCGGTTTTCGTTACCAAAAACCTAACCTAGATGAGATATCAAGTACGGATATTGTATTTGCAAATACAGTCGAAGAAGTCATATTTCGTGGTAACTTAAAAGGTGTTTGGGCAACTTTCGATAATTTAACCATCTCCTCTGAACTGACTCTTGTCGCAGGAGAAAGTAACATCAGAACCGATAGCGAACTCATTTTAACCAACCACATTACTGATTCGATTGCGTTGAAAGTGAACTTGTCTCGCCAATACCACGATAAGGTTCCAGCAGGACTAAGTAAAGCCGATAGCGTCACTTCATTTAGTTTACAGTTTCGTTTCTAGGTAGTTTGAAGATAAGTAAAAATCCGCCTTCTTAGAAGGCGGCTTTGGTTTACAGCCCCCTGAAAGGGGGCATCCTCGCGCTGTTAGTTCATCTTCAACTCTAACTGCACCTCATATTCTTGATCTTTCTTGTCTTGGTG
>NZ_CAWPJM010000013.1:0-13146 GCF_963888495.1 Vibrio sp. 2-2(8)
CATCTTGTACTAACGTGTAGTCTGACTCAGGTAACTGTGACAGCAGTCTGTTTACCAAGAACTCCCCGAACATGCCTTTAAACCATCGGCTCTTGAATATCGAAACGAAAAGTAACAGAGGTATGATGTACCAAACTTGAGCTAAAGCACCTGATAGTAATCCTAATATATCCACGAAACGTCCTTATTCAACTAACGCCCAATTAAGGGGTGAACAACGCCGCCATCCAAACCTAAAGCATTGTGCCATAAACACTAAATTTGAAGTAGAAGCAAAAGTGCCAAGCGTTGAGAATCCCTCTTAAATTGCTTGTTATGCCTGACCTGCCTCTACCGCTGAAAAGTGATGGTTAGGTGTATAAATCAAACAACTCTCATTTGAAACTTGATGAACTACGGCGTACAAAGAATTGATCTGAGTTGATACACCTGAGATAGCAGTATAAAGCTGAAATAGCGATACTTTTCCTGAAATAGCGTTATTTATGAGCTGAAGTCTTTCCCTTTTGTCGATATCAGAATGGAAGAACTCTGAGTTAAACCACAAGTTGATAATTTCTCGATTACTCACCGAGTACCCCATTTCACTACTCATTCTTGTCCTGTTCATAGCATTAAGGTACAAAGCACGGAGACGGTCAATATAGTTCTTTGCCCATTCATCTTTTGCATTTTTCCGAAGAATACCAATAATTCTCTCAACTCTAGTCGGCTCTTTTTCAGCGTAAAAGAATCGAAACTTGAGCGCCAAATATTCAATATGTTCTATATCTGGTGTATTTGCTTTAAATGTAGACTTCTTAATATCTATATCATCAGTAATTTGGCGACTCGAAATTGCTCCCTTATAGTATCGCTTCATAGCAATTTCAAACTCTTCAGCTCTTTTTTTGAACTCTAGAATTGCAGATAATTCGTTGTCTCGAAGAGAAGACAATTCAGTTTCTCGTTCAATTAAAAAGTCTGGAATGTTCAATTTACCTCCTAAGGCATAACGCCCAATTAAGGGGTGAACAATGCCTCCACCCAAACCTAAAGTATTGTGCCATAAACACTAAAACTGAAGTAGAAGCAAAAGTGCCAAGCGTTGTGAATCCCTCTTAAATTGCTTGTTATGTGCGTTTCTTAACTTGTAGCTTCATTACGCCAGTACTTAGCAATAGTGCGCCACCAAAAACTACGCCATAGGCAATATTGATGCACATGATCATACCTATAAAGCCAAAAAATGTACTAAGTAAGCCTACCATCAAGAATATAGGTAAATACTTATCACTTTGTTCAGTGTCACTGCTGTATTTTGCGTCTCTACAACAAATTAGCCCGCTAATGTAGAAGGGAATAGCGAACAAATGAAGCGAACTAGAAACTGCTTTGATTGTTTCGTTATTTACCGAAGATACAGATTCGATGAACAAAAACGATGCAAAAGAAACACCTAGAAGAGCAGATAGAACCCACTCAATTGTCCCATGAAATCTCTCGATATACCCTTTATTGCTATCAACATCCATTTTATATCTCCTAGCACATAACGCCCGCCTAAGGGGCTGACAACGCAAACCACTAAGCTCAAACACAACAGCCGTAACCACCGCAGCTCAATGGGACTGGAAACGCCATGCGTTGACAGTCCCTTTGAGGCGTTTGTTAGTTTCGTAGCCTATTGTTTGCCAATAACTTTTTAACACATTTGCTTGAAAGTGATTTTACGCAAAAGCATCACGCAAACACACGTCCGACGCCAAAAGCTGTGAAGTTGGCTGCCAAAACTTAAAACGATCAAGGTTGAGTCGACCACAGTTAAGAGTCCGCGACAAAAAAAGCACAATTTCAGCGACTTTGAAACTGCGAGCTTTCAACACGTTCTACCAAATCTGCATCAGACAAAACTCAAAAATCAACTTGTGAAACTTGAAAACTAAATGCTGATTTCTCAGCACAATTGGGCTTTGATTTTGATGATTTTCCTAGATAGAAACTAACGCCCGGCTAAGGGGTTGACAACGCATCGCCGAACTCAAAAAACACACTGTAAACACTGAACTTCAATTTTGCACTAAAGCCGCCACGCGTTGGCAATCCCTCTTGAGCCGTTTGTTATGTGGCTATTCCACGTAAGCCAATTAGGTTACCAAATGGGTCTTCAACTTGGCATATCGACAACCCATTTTCGATTTCCATCGGTCCACGATATAACCTTGCGCCAAGAGCTTCGAAATGAGCCAAGGCTTCGACTAAATTAGCGACTGACCAATAGACAACAGTCCCTTTTTTACCAGAATCGACTTTCTCATCTGCTTGCACTATTTCAAGCGAGAAACCGTTTAAATCAAGCACTGTAAAATCGAACTCTGGGTGATATACCAGAACCGCTTCGGGGAAAGCTTTTTGATACCACGCAAGACCAGATTTCACATCAGAAACATGAACAAGAACAGCTACTGGGGTCACATTCTCTCCTGCCACATAACGCCCGCTTAAGGGGCAGACAACGCTACTACCAACTTTCCGCATAACACCATAATCACGAAACCCAACGCATGATAAAAATGCCACGCGTTGGCTGTCCATCTTGAAGCGTTTGTTAGGTTTATATTTCATTGCTATTGATTAATCAAGACAGAACCCCCATATAGTCTATGGATAAGAACACGCCTTACCACTCAGAACATACATTCCCTAACTGAGATAACTGGAGCGTGAAAATAAATATTCCAGATTTCTCAAGGAATGATCTAATGATTGCTTATCTTATTCTCGTTCACCGCTATCCAGATCAATTTAAACGGCTATTTCATGCAATATACCACCCAAATAATCATTACGTTATCCATGTTGACAAAACTTCTGGAAAAGAAATTTCAGATGAAATAACTTTGTTTCTAAATGATTACCAAAATGCTGAAATTCTTGAATCAGAAAATGCACTATGGGGTGGGTATAGTTTAGTTAATATTGAACTTCGTGGTATGGCTAAGCTATTGAATATGAACAAAAGCTGGACGCATTTTATAAACCTAAGTGGACAAGATTTTCCATTGAAAACTCAGCCATATATTCATGAGTTTTTGTCAAATAATAAAGACAAGGAATTTATTCGAGCACTAGACCAAAATGAAGCTAGGCCTGAAACGATGAATCGCATACAAAATATGTGCTTTGAATATAAAGAGCATATTTACCGACCTAAAATAGCTAGAAACTTCATGTCAGGGATAACACCATTTATTGGCACCCAATGGATGATTGTGTCACGAAAATTCTGTGATTTTGTTTGTAACACGGATGCATCTCAGCCCTATAAAGAATTTTATAAAAATACATTTATTGCTGATGAAGGATTTTTCCAAACAGTTATGATGAATAACGATTGTCATGGTGAAATAATTCAAGATGACTTGCGACTTATCGATTGGGTAGCAGATGGAGATATAAAGCTTAGACCGAGGACGTTTACAATGGCCGATATTTCTAACTTAATTTCGAGCCCTAACCTTTTCGCTCGAAAATTTGACCTATTAGAGGACGCTAAAGTCTTGGATAGGATCGAACATCACCTCGCTGCAACAGTCTAATTTTTAATGAGCTACCCTCAACGGGGTGGCTCAAAGAAACCTAACGCCCGGCTAAGGGGTTGAAAACGCACCGCCGAACTTAAAAAACACACTGTAAACACTGAACTTCAATTTTGCACTAAAGTCGCCACGCGTTGGCAATCCCTCTTGAGCCGTTTGTTAGTTGCCCTTGCTCGATTCTAGTGCTAACATTTGTACACACGCAAACTTAGGGAGTTACTCATGGACACTAGAATTCAATTTCGTGTTGATGACGAAGTTAAACGCTTAGCTCAGCAAATGGCTGAGAGCCAAGGTCGCACACTCAGCGATGCTTGCCGTGAACTTACTGAACAAATGGCTGAGCAACAAAGAAAAACATTATCTCATGACGCTTGGTTAACTGAACAAGTAAACTTAGCATTTGAAAAGTTTGACTCAGGAAAAGCTTCATTTGTTGATCATGACTCAGCAAAAGCACGAATGGCTGAACGAAAAGCTAAGATTCGTAGCCGAGGTCAACAATGATTTTATGGGAAGAAGAATCGCTAAATGATCGTGAGAAGATCTTTGAGTTTCTTTATGACTTCAACCCAAACGCGGCAGACAAAACTGACGAAATCATCGAAGCTAAAGTAGAAAATTTACTTGAGCAGCCACTGATGGGTTTTCAACGTGATGGCATTCGAGGACGATTACTAATTATCCCCGAAATCTCAATGATCGTTTCCTATTGGGTTGACGGCTCAACAATTCGTGTAATGCGAGTTCTACATCAGAAGCAGAAATTCCCTACCGACTGATTGTAGTCGGTGGGCAAACTAACGCCCGGCTAAGGGGTTGACAACGCACCGCCGAACTCAAAAAACACACTGTAAACACTGAACTTCAATTTTGAACTAAAGCCGCCACGCGTTGGCAATCCCTCTTGAGCCGTTTGTTAGGCCAACCGATTGACAATGATACTTTCAAAACCAAAGAACGTGCTTTTTTGTAAATTTGAAGCAAATTAAGCCATTCATTTATAAACCAAAATGCTAAATCAGCAAAGAAATAAAAAAACTCAAATTGAGCGGTTTGGAAGAAAAGTGACGAGCGTAGCATGCTCGGCGGACGTTTGGATGCTGAAGGTTATTTTGCCGCTGAATTCACAACGAAAAGCAACCCAACGCGATCACGAAACAACAAATATGTGATGATTATTTATTGCTTAAGTTAAGCCACAAAACATGGAATTTACCGTTCAATTCAAACTCGATTTAGCTGATAAAAACTCACCTTGCCTAACGCCCGGCTAAGGGGTTGACAACGCATAGCCGAACTCAAAAAACACACTGTAAACACTGAACTTCAATTTTGAACTAAAGCCGCCACGCGTTGGCAATCCCTCTTGAGCCGTTTGTTAGCTGCTGCACTTTAGCTGGAGATTTACTACCCAACAGACTAATTTAAAACACATTATTGCTTTCAAGCGGTAAAGTAAAACGGACAACTGAGAAACTAAAACCTAATCCACGAAACGCACTTGGCAAAGAAGAAATAACCGAGAAACTGACGAGCTTCTAGGACTTAAATTTACAAAGAATTATGTCGAAGAAGCCAACAACCAAGTGCGCGGAATCCATTTAAGCGCGAAAGAGCCTCAAAACCAAAGAAGCCACACCAAAGAAATAAACAAACACACCACTTCCCGTAAGAAGACTTCGGTTAGTTCAAACACTTCACGAACAGTGCCACTGGCGAGATACGCGGAAAAGTGCTGACTTTCAGGTGTAAAGCTAGAGCCTCAGACTAAGAAAAATAAACGCTTAATTTTATGATTTTTCTTAACCTCAGCTAACGCCCGGCTAAGGGGTTGACAACGCACTACCGAACTCAAAAAACCACTGTAAACATCGAACTTCAATTTTGTACTAAAGCCGCCACGCGTTGGCAATCCCTCTTGAGCCGTTTGTTAGCCGACATCTACACGATAGAGTGCATTAGCTGGCTTTTCTACGAAATACGACCAAACATGCTTATACACTTCGTGTTGGTTTGGAAATGGAGCCAATCCAAGAGCTTCCTCTAAACTGCACCACTTATACTCTGTATGTTCTTCATTTAAAACCACCCCTTGCTCTGGTGGGCACATCACTACGAAAACAGGTATGAGCTGAATAACATTAACACTGGCTTCGTAGAATTGTTCTAGAAACTGAGCATTATATAGGGGGGAAGCCTCAATTTGTGTTTCTTCTCTGAACTCTCGAGTGATGGCGTCAATGCCTGTTTCGCCTTGTTCAATTGAACCTGCAACATGACACCAGAAGCCACCTTTTACTCGCTTCATAAGTAGAAGCTTCATTTCACCATCAATTTCCGAGACTGCCACCCCTGAAACAACAGATGAATTTAATGGAATCATATTTACCTCTGAATTTGAAATTTTCGCTTGTCGGCTAACGCCCGGCTAAGGGGTTGACAACGCACCGCTGAACTTAAAAAAAACACTGTAAACACTGAACTTCAATTTTGCACTAAAGTCGCCAAGCGTTGGCAATCCCTCTTGAGCCGTTTGTTAGGCCAACAGATTGACAACGACATTTTCAAAACCAAAGAACGAGTTTTTGTGAATTTGAAACCAACTAACTGATTAATTTATAAACCAAAACGCTAAAGCAGCAAAGAAACCAAAAAAACTCAAATTGAGCGGTTTGGAAGAAAAGTGACGAGCGTAGCATGCTCGGCGGACGTTTGGATGCTGAAGGTTATTTTGCCGCTAAATTCACAACGAAAAGCAACCCAACGCGATCAAGAAACAGCAAATATGTGATGACGATTTATGGCTTAACTTAAGCCACAAAACATGGAATTTACCGTTCAATTCAAACTCGATTTAGCTGATAAAAACTCACTTTGCCTAACGCCCGGCTAAGGGGTTGACAACGCACCGCCGGACTCAAAAAACACACCGTAAGCACTGAATTTCAATTTTGCACTAAAGTCGCCACGCGTTGGCAATCCCTCTTGAGCCGTTTGTTATGCAAATTCAATGAGATAAACTAACTTTACACGACCAAAAACCACAATCGCAATGGTTGAGTGATTCAAGAATCAACCCAAGCAAGAACTATGATAAATGAGCCGCCAAAACAAAGTCCACCTTTCAGCAACAAACCAAGCTTTTGTGTCAGGAAAACTCAACGAGCGAAAACTTCAGCAAGTACAAAATGCGCGATAAACTTGCCCTTTCCACACTTTGTGCCCACTGAATTTACAACGCGCCAACGCTAAAACTCATTGAGGCAAACAAAGAACCTTGTCTGTTTTACGGCTTGAGTAAACCACGAATTTTAGGGTAAAAATGCTCATTTGCCGACAACACAAAACGAATGGCCGGAGAAATCCCACAAGATTGAACCCCTAATTTTACCTGAGTTGCATAACGCCGCATTAAGTGGTGAGCAACGCCTCCACCAAACCTAAACAATTGTGCCGTAATCACTTAAGCTGATTCAAACTGAAAATGCCGGGCGTTGGGAATCCATCTTAAATGCTTTGTTATGCGCCACTTGCGATTACCTCAAATTAATACCATAATTAGGTACTATTTGGTATTAGGAGATTACAATGGCTAAAAATACTAGCATCACTCTCGGCGACCACTTTGATGGTTTTATTAGTAGCCAAATCCAAAGTGGACGCTATGGCTCAGCAAGTGAAGTAATTCGTTCCGCTCTACGTTTACTCGAAACACAAGAAACGAAAATGAACACTTTACGACAACTGCTCGTTGAAGGTGAAGAAAGTGGTATGGCTGATTATGACCTCGATTCGTTTATCAGTGAACTAGATAGCGAAGAAAGAAAATGAAACCATTCCAACTAACCAACAAGGCAAAATCTGATTTAAAAGATATTGCCTTATTTACCTCTCGCAGGTGGGGCCGCGAGCAACGAAATATTTATCTCAAACAATTCGATGAATCATTTTGGCTACTCGCTGAAAATCCTGATATCGGTAAAACTTGTGATGAAATCAGAGATGGCTACCGAAAATTTCCACAAGGAAGCCATGTTATTTTTTATCAACAAATTGGTAGCCAAAACATCCAGATCATAAGAATCTTGCATAAGAGTATGGATGTAAATCCAATCTTTGGCGCATAACGCCCGGCTAAGGGGTTGACAACGCACCGCCAAACTTAAAAAACACACCGTAAACACTGAACTTCAATTTTGCACTAAAGTCGCCAAGCGTTGGCAATCCCTCTTGAGCCGTTTGTTAGGCCAATAGATTGACAACGATACTTTAGAAACTCAAGAACAAGGCTTGTTTGAAAACTGAAAACCAACTAAGCGATTAATTTATAAACCAAAATCTCAAATCAGCAAAGAAACCAAAAAACTCAAATTTAACGGTTTGGAAGAAAAGTGACGAGCGTAGCATGCTCGGCGGACGTTTGGATGCTGAAGGTTATTTTGCCACTAAATTCACAACGAAAAGCAACCCAACACGATCAAGAAACAGCAAATATGTGATGACGATTTATTGCTTAAGTCCAGCCATGAGAACATGGAATTCGCCGTTCAATTCAAACCCGATTTAGCTGATAAAAACTCACTTTGCCTAACGCCCAATTAAGTGGTGAACAACGCACTGACCAAGTCACTGCATTGCACCGTAAAACACTTTACCTGACGCATAGTAAAACTGCCACGCGTTGAGAATCCACTTGAATTGCTTGTTATGTGAATTTTACCGTGAATTCAAAGTAAACCACCGTAGAAACGAAGGAATTTGAATAAGTTACGTGCAAAAACGATGCTTACCAAAGCCTAAATTTTACAGCGATCTGAGCCAAAGAGAGCCACTTGCAGAATCAACAACAAAGAAAGCGCCCTTTCAGCCACAACAAAACCTTTTGCTTCACCAGACTTTCAGTGCTGAATGTCAGCAAGCAAATCAGTCAAAAATGCATTTCAATTGAAGCGATTTGAAACCGATAAAACTCAACACAAACCAGATCCAAAACTTAATTGAGGCAACCCAAGAACCTTGAAAACGATCAATCTCAAGTTGTTCAAGAATCCATTTCGACTAAGCCAACCTGCCGAAAACACGAAACTAATTCTCAATGAAATCGTAGCTTTGACCTTAAAAACTCATCAAACACATAACGCCCGGCTAAGGGGTTGACAACGCACCACCGAACTCAAAAAACACACCTTAAACACTGAACTTTAATTTTGTACTAAAGCCGCCACGCGTTGGCAATCCCTCTTGAGCCGTTTGTTAGGTGATTGACCAACTACCGCTGAACTGTTCTTCATATATAGATTTGTAACTAATATTAACAGAAAAGTTAGATAGATTAGATAGTATCAACTGGTAGACTTCATCAGACTCTACGTGCCGTTTTGTAGATATAATCCAATAACACTCATTTGACGCAACAACAAAACCTTTTGAAAATATGTTGAACGTAAAATCGCTAGTTTTCAGCGATGGGAATAAAGCTTGGTACGATGATGCGCTAATATCAAATTTTTTGTTATTTCTAAACAAAGCAATGTCATCAATCAATAAAGGCCCTGTTCCCGAATTCCTCAGACACAAACCTACGACTTCGTAATTTTTGGATATAAGGTAGTCGAACTGAAGTCTTGGCCGAACAGATAGACGGTTATGTTTTCTGGTCACAATACCTTGCCAAATAGCAACCAACAAAGCTAAAGATGCAATAAAAATAGACGTTAGCGATATTATCGTATCAACATCAATTCCTAAGAATATATTTTCTTCCACAAAAACTCCTACTTCGATGTTTACGATATAAATAGTTATAAGTCACCTAACGCCCGGCTAAGGGGTTGACAACGCATTGCCGAACTTAAAAAACACACTGTAAACACTGAACTTCAATTTTGTACTAAAGCCGCCACGCGTTGGCAATCCCTCTTGAGCCGTTTGTTATGCAAATTCAATAAGATAAACTTAACTTACACGACCAAAAGCCACAATTGCAATAGTTGAGTGATTCAAGAATCAACCCAAGCAAGAGCCGTGATAAATGAGCTACCAAAACAAAGTCCACCTTTCAGCAACAAACCAAGCTTTTATGTTAGGAAAACTCAACGAGCGAAAACTTCAGCAAGTACAAAATGCTCGATAAACTTGTCCTTTCCACACTTTGCGCCCGCTGAATTGGCAGCAAGCCAACGCTAAAAATGATTGAGGCAAACCAAGAATCTTGTCTGTTTTACGGTTTGAGTTAACCACGAATCTGAGGGTGAAAAAGTTCATTTGCCGACAACACAAAACGAATAGCCGGAGAAATCCCAAAAGATTGAGCCCCTAAATTAACCTGAGTTGCATAACGCCCAATTAAGTGGTGAACAACGCACTGACCAAGCCACTGCATTGCACCGTAAAGCACTTTACCTGACGCATAGTAAAACTGCCACGCGTTGAGAATCCACTTGAATTGTTTGTTATAAGCGTGGTTGAGTATCCCGATGAACCAAAATTACATTTTCATTCGACACCGGTATTTCAAACCAAGACCAGAACAATTTCAACATTTCAGGTGTCATTTCATACGACTTACCATCCAAGTCTGAATTACGTGAAAATGCCCTTTGTTGGCATATTTCGAAGGGAACATCAAGATAGTGAACTTCACTCTCAACGCCCACTTCTGATGCCCAGCTCGTAAAAGTGTCTCGGTCCGCTTTACGCCAGAAACCAAAATCGAAAATAACCGGAACACCGAGAGCAAAAAGCTGGAGAGCAGACTCTTTGAATAAATCTTGAAGCGTAGCTAAGCGACTGTCGAAGACTTCACGCTCCATATGTTCACCATATAAAGGAATCATCCATTCATCAGTGGAGAAGCGAAAAGCTCCATGCTTATTTGCAAGCTCCTTGGAATAGGTAGTTTTACCCGAACCAATAAAACCGCATACGAAATAGATTTTGGTCATAATTCCTCTTTAGCTTATAACGCCCGGTTAAGGGGTTGACAACGCACCACTTAACTCAAAAAACACGCCGTAAACGCTGAATTTCAATTTTGAACTAAAGTCGACTAGCGTTGGCAATCCCTCTTTAACCGTTTGTTATGCTTATTTTTTGAGCTTCACAACTTCACCACTCAATGCAACTCCAGCCATTACGGCTCCAGCACCACATTGAAAAGTATCGTTGCTTGAAGTGAGGTTGTTTTTGTAATTTGATTTGATATTAACTACTGCATTTCCACCCTCTTTTATCGCTCTGTCTTTAAGAGCAATCATGGCAGAAAGAAAAACCCAGTTGCACGCTTCTTCATCTGTTTTATTGAAAGCGTTCGTTTTTTTACTGGTTTTAAATTCACCTAATTCTTTGAGAACTTTGCCGTAACTCTGCTCGCCAAAGTAAAATGAAACTTCAGAGCCTAATTTAGATTTAGCCACTTCGGAGCTCATTGCCTTTTTAATCGAATAATTACCCACATCATCTCTAGCAAAAGTGTTAGATGAGAAGAAAGCCAGTGATGAAAGAGCTAGAATTGTTAATTTTTTCATTGTGATATATTCCAAAATAGTTTGATTGTGACTAGAGCATAACGCTGCGTTAAGTGGTGAGCAACGCGACCACAATCCTAAAACGTTGCGCCTTAAACACAAAACTCAACTTAGAGCCGAAACTCCCAAGCGTTGGGAATCCGTCTTAAACGCCTAGTTAGCTGCTGCACTTTCGCTAGCAAATTACGCCAAAATGCCTAATTTGGAACACATTATTGCTTTCAAACAGCAAAGTAAAATGGACAGCTGTGAAATTAAAACCTAATCCACGAAATGCGCTTGGCAAAGAAAAAATAACCGAGAAAATCACCATTCCTGAGCATGGTAATTTGCAAAGAATTCTATCGAAAAAGCCAACGACAGAGCACACGAAACGAATTTAAGAATGCATAAATTTCAACACCAAAGAAGGCACGCCAACGAACTTAACAAACACAACACTTCCCGTAAGCAGACTTCGTTAAGTTCAAACACTTCCCGAAAAGTGCCACTGGCGAGATAGTTGAGAAGCTGAGATTTGTCCGGTGTGTAGCTAGAAAACCGAAAGCCTTGCCACCCTAAATTCACCGTTTTTCTTAACCCCAGCTAACGCCCAATTAAGTGGTGAACAACGCACTGACCAAGCCGCCGCATTGCACCGTAAAACACTTTACCTAACGCATAGTAAAACTGCCACGCGTTGAGAATCCACTTGAATTGCTTGTTATGTGAATTTTACCGTGAATTCAAAGTAACCCACCGTAGAAATGAAGAAATTTGAATAAGTTACGTACAAAAATGATGCTTACCAATACCTAAATTTCACAGCGATCTTAGCCAAAGAAAACCACTTACAGAATCAACAACAAAGAAAGCGCCCTTTCAGCAACCGCTAAACTTTTTGCTTCACCAGACTTTCAGTGCTGAATGTCAGCAAGCAAATCAGTCAAAAATGCATTTCAATTGAAGCGATTTGAAACCGATAAAACTCAACACAAACCAGATCCAAAACTTAATTGAGGCAATCCAAGAACCTTAAAAACGATAAATCTCAGGTTGTTCAAGAATCCATTTCGACCAAGCCAACTTGCCGAAAAAACGGAACGAATTCTCAATAAAATCGTAGAATTAACCTCAAAAACTCATCCAACACATAACGCCCAATTAAGGTGTGAAGCACGCGACCACAGCACTAAATTTGAACACCGTAAACACTAAATTAGACCCAAACCCAAAATGCCAAGCGTGCTGAATCACTCTTAAATTGTTTGTTAGCATGTTGTTTCCGCTACAAACTCATTCACTTGAGAGCGTGTAGTGAAACGTACTTTAGTACCGTGAAAATCACTGAACAATTGCTGATGGAACTGTCGTGAACTTTTGGATTCTCGAACCGAGTATTCAGAAGCCCATTTCAATAATTCACGAAAATTATTCTCCGCCTGTTCCTCATTAAGTTGCTTCGAGCTCTCCGAACCACGCGCATAAAGAGAGTTTTCACATTCAGACCATTCCAAATCCAAAAATAACAGCATGTCAGCAGAAAAAATAAGCTGTTCGGCTAAAGCACCAAATACCCCCTCAACTACCCAGTTGCATTGAGACTTTATACTAGCAATTTCATTTTCGATTGCTCCGGTGGAGCGTTTTTGATTATAGCCACCTGGCTCCCATACAATCGAGTCCAAGTTAACTTCTTGCAACTGAAGTTTTCGGGATAACTGTTTCGACAACCAACTCTTGCCTGAGCCAGAATTACCAATGATGAGAATTTTCTTCATATTACTCCCGCATGCTAACGCCCGGCTAAGGGGTTGACAACGCACCGCCGAACTTAAAAAAACACACTGTAAACACTGAATTTCAATTTTGCACTAAAGTCGCCAAGCGTTGACAATCCCTCTTGAGCCGTTTGTTAGGCCAATCAATTGACACAATGCTTTCAAAACCCAAGAACAAGTCTTTTTGTAAACTTTAAGCAAACTAAACCGTTCATTTATAAACCAAAATGCTGAATCAGCAAAGAAACAAAAAAACTCAAATTGAGCGATTTGGAAGAA
>NZ_CAWPJM010000014.1:0-11733 GCF_963888495.1 Vibrio sp. 2-2(8)
AGCTCTGCAATGAAATTGCACACAAATTAAATATGCGCCCACGCAAAAGACTTGGGTATAGAACACCACTGGAGTATATTCATGCGCATCTTTAAAAAGTGTCGCACTTCAAACTTGATACTAAGTTTTTATCATTCGCTGAAGTCAAAACTTTCACCATGAGAAGCATAAAGAGAGTTCAAAACCTTCGGGTTATCGATCATCTGGAACAATCGAGTTATAGAATTATCCATTTCAGATATAGATTTAAATTTTTGTAGAGTAAAGCCAATTGAAACATACGTTAGAACTTGTACTTGTTTTTCAAGAAGTTCTTTCTGAGAAAGATTATTTTCAATAGCGGATTTCTCTATAGCATATCCTTCATTTTGTTTATGCAGCATAAACATCGCGCCTTCGGATGCCCTCTCCATATCGCACCTACGGATATCAATTTGCTGTTCAAGTAAATTTAAGTATATTTTCTTTTGTTCATTGAGAGATTGTTCTAAAGCTTGTTCACTAACCACGCTCAGCTCACGCTTTTGCGTATCTAAAGTTTCTTGTTGAAGATTATACAATTTGGTGAACTCGCGATTTTGCGTTTCTAGCAACTGTTTCTGTAGTTGAATTGTAATTACAATCGCTATCAATGTAGCAAATGCGATAATTGGGGTGAAAATACCACCAAAGAAGCCTCCAGCATCCCCCCAATCTGATGGCAACTCAGATAGAGCACCATCAAATACACTTCTATAAGCTAAAATGCTAACGATAGTCCCAAGCACAATAAGCGCCACTAAAGATACGACTAAGCGTTCAAAATGCTTTATGTAATTTTCCACAAAATCTCCCAAAAATATAACGCCCGGCTAAGGGGTTGACAACGCATAACCGAACTCAAAAAACATACCGTAAACACTGAACTTCAATTTTGCACTAAAACCGCCATGCGTTGGCAATCCCTCTTGAGCCGTTTGTTAGTTTTTGTGTTGCAACAAGAACTGCTCTAACATTTCACCCACCAATTCCGGTGATTCTTGATGCGACGAATGTGCTGTCAATGGAATATTGGCAAAACTACAACCTACAATTTTCGACTTTAAAGCCGCTGCCTCATCCAACGAAAACAAGAAGTCATTATCACCTCGCATTACTAATGTCGGGCAACGGATTTTTTCAACTAACTCATGTGGGTAGCCAGATTCTGTTGTGTCAAGCCAGACTGCTTTTACAGCGTCTACGAGTTTAGGGAAATCCGGTTTAGGATTTGACGCCTCATATAAAGCAACATCATCGGCAAACCTTGATGCCCAAAATTCAGCCGTCAAACCACTTAGTAATTCAACTGATGGATCATCTGCCTCTAATCGCCACTGCGAACCCAGTGTCACCAAACAAGATACTCTCTCCGGTTCTTGTATTGCTAAACGATAACCTACGATACCACCGTCACTAAAACCAAAAATCGAATATTTCTCAATACCCAAATAGCTAAGAACATGCTGAACGTCTTGTTGATATTGCATGTAATTAAGTGGACGATTGCCTAAAAGGGACTTTCCGTGACCACGGAAATCTATACTTATCAATTGATAGTCAGCAGCAACATATTTATGAATTGAACTTAACTCATTCAACGAACCAAGACCGCCATGAAGCATCAATAATGGCTTGCCGTCATGATTACCTGAAAGCTCGTAATAAATCTCGGAGCCACTAACACTTACATAACCATTTTTATTTTTCATTTTATCGACCAACTACGTTTGTATTGATTTGACCTGAAAAAACTAACGCCCGGCTAAGGGGTTGACAACGCACCGCCAGACTCAAAAAAACACCGTAAACACTGGATTTCAATTTTGCACTAAAGCCGCCACGCGTTGGCAATCCCTCTTGAGCCGTTTGTTAGCTGCTGCACTTTAACCGGAAATTGATTACCCAACGACCTAATTTAAAACACATTATTGCTTTCAAACGACAAAGTAAAACGGACAATTTAGAAACTAAAACCTAATCCACGAAACACACTTGGCAAAGAAGAAATAACAGGAAAACTTGACGAGCTTCTAGGACTTAAATTTACAAAGAATTCTTTCGAAGAAGCCAACAACCAAGTGCGCAAAACCCATTTAGGCGCGAAAGAGCTTCAAAACCAAAGAAGCCACACCAAAGAAATAAACAAACACACCACTTCCCGTAAACAGACTTCGGTTAGTTCAAGCACTTCACGAACAGTGCCACTGGCGAGATACATGGAAAAGTGCTGACTTTCAGGTGTAAAGCTAGAGCCTCAGACTAAGAAAAATAAGCGCTTAATTTTACGGTTTTTCTTAACCTCAGCTAACGCCCGGCTAAGGGGTTGACAACGCACTGCCGAACTCAAAAAACACACTGTAAACACTGAACTTCAATTTTGTACTAAAGTCGCCACGCGTTGGCAATCCCTCTTGAGCCGTTTGTTAGGCCAACCGATTGACAATGATACTTTCAAAAACAAAGAACAGGCTTTTTTGCAAACTTAAAACTAACTAACCGATTCATTTATAAACCAAAACCCTAAATCAGCAAAGAAACCCAAAAAATTCAAATTGAGCGATTTGGAAGAAAAGTGACGAGCGTAGCATGCTCGGCGGACGTTTGGATGCTGAAGGTCATTTTGCCGATGAATTCACAGCGATAAACAACCCAACGCGATCAAGAAACAACAAATATGTGATGACTATTTATTGCCTAACTTAAACCAGCAAACCTTGAATTTACCGTTCAATTCCAACTCGATTTAGCTGATAAAAACTCATTTTGCCTAACGCCCGGCTAAGGGGTTGACGACGCAACGCCGAACTCAAAAAACACACCGTAAACACTGAACTTAAATTTTGAACTAAAGCCGCCACGCGTTGACAATCCCTCTTGAGCCGTTTGTTAGCTGCTGCGCTTTAGCCGGAGATTGACTACTCAACGGCCTAATTTAAAACACATTATTGCTTTCAAGCGACAAAGTAAAACGGACAACTGAGAAACTAAAACCTAATCCACGAAACGCACTTGGCAAAGAAGAAATAGCAGGAAAACTGACGAGCTTCTAAGACTTAAATTTACAAAGAATTATGTCGAAGAAGCCAACAACCAAGTGCGCGAAATCAACTCAAGCGCGAAAGAGCTTCAAAACCAAAGAAGCCGCACCAAAGAAATAAACAAACACACCACTTCCCGTAAATAGACTTTGGTTAGTTCAACCACTTCACGAACAGTGCCACTGGCGAGATACGTGGAAAAGTGCTGACTTTCAGGTGTAAAGCTAGAGCCTCAGACTAAGAAAAATAAACACGTAATTTTATGATTTCTCTTAACCTCAGCTAACGCCGAATTAAGCTGCTGCCAACGCACAAAGTCATTGAAAGCAATGCACCGTAATCACCAAACTTTTTGGAACCAATTCAGCCACGCGTTGGTAGTCAGGCTTGAATTTCTTGTTAGGTTTTACTATTTAACCTTTACCCACTTGGCAAAGAATCCCGCTAGATTAACGCATTGCGTTGAACGAATTCTAAGTATTTCTCTCAATTGGACAGCCAAATGCGACTAACTTAAAACAACTGTGTTGTTGAGCCGATTAAGAAACTTAAAGCGCTTTTGCGCCTGAGAAACCTTCAACCAACCGATACAAATATTGAATGAAGCAACCCACAAACTTTGACATGAGAAACAGTGAAAGAAACGTGATGATTTGGGTAGACCAAGCTGATTTGCTGAAATCTGTAAACAAATGGCTAGAGAAATCCCCAAATCTTTTTCCCAACCAATTACGCTTTTTTCTTCGTGAACCTAACGCTGAATTAAGCTGCTACCAACGCACAAAGTCATTGAAAGCAATGCACCGTAACCACCAAACCCATTTAGAGCAGATTCAGCCACGCGTTGGTAGTCAGGCTTAAATTTCTTGTTAGGTTTTGCTGTTTAACCTTCACCCACTTGGCAAAGAATACCGCTAGATTAACGCATTGTGTTGAACCAATTCCAAGCATTTCACTCCATTTGGCAGACAAATGCGATCAACCTAAAAACAAACAGTTAAGCCCATTTGATTGGTTAAATTAAAGCGTCTTTGAGTCAAAGAAACCTTCAACCGACTGGCTCGATTTTCCAATGAAGCAACCCACGGATTTTGGTTTGCGCATTTGTTAGAGATGCCAAAGAATTGGGACAGAAAAAGCAGACTTGCTGAAAACCGTAAACAAATAGCCAGAGAAATCCCCAAATCTTTTTCCCAATAATTATGCTTTTCTCTTCGTAAACCTAACGCCCGGCTAAGGGGTTGACAACGCACCGCCAGACTCAAAAAACACACCGTAAACCCTGAACTTCAATTTTGCACTAAAGTCGCCAAGCGTTGACAATCCCTCTTGAGCCGTTTGTTAGCTGCTGCACTTTAGTCGGAGATTTACTACCCAATAGCCTAATTTAAAACACATTATTATTTTCAAGCGGCAAAGTAAAACGGACAACTGAGAAACTAAAACCTAACCTACGAAACGCACTTGGCAAAGAAGAAATAGCAGGAAAACTGACGAACTTCTAATACTTAAATTTACAAAGAATTATGTCGAAGAAACCAACAACCAAGTGCGCGAAATCCATTTAAGCAAGAAAGAGCTTCAAAACCAAAGAAGCCACACCAAAGAAATAAACAAACACACCACTTCCCGTAAAAAGACTTCGGTTAGTTCAAGCACTTCACGAACAGTGCCACTGGCGAGATACGCGGAAAAATGATGACTTTCAAGTGTAAAGCTAGAACCTCAGACTAAGAAAAAATAAACACGGAATTTTATAATTTTTCTTAACCTCAGCTAACGCCCAATTAAGGGGTGAGCAACGCTACCACCCAACCTAAAGCATTGTACCGTAAACACTAAAATTGAAGTAGAAGCAAAATGCCAAGCGTTGGGAATCCCTCTTAAATTGTTTGTTAGGCATGTTTCCGCCGCTCTTCGACTAAATCGTGTAATTGATGATTATTACTAAACATAAACTCCACACCTTGTGAGGTCATCTGCCACTGACCCAAACCACTGCCTTCACGGTTTACACGTTTTATAAAACCTTTGTTATGTAAATTTATCAATTTCACTTCTAATTCTAATGGGGCATATTCGTTATGATGTATCGCGAGCTCACTGGTTGAGAGAGGAGCATTTTCTTCGTAACCATCGTGAAGAATAAACTGCATAAAATAGATGTCGTGCTCGTCAGGCTCATAGGTTTTCTGCCGACTTGATGAAGCATTTCTCGATTTTTGAGTTACGCCTTTTTTGTGCAGCACCCAAGAAATAAAAACAGCCAGAATAGTTGCTATGCCACCAATCAAAGCACCAATAATCGTTGAATCCATATTTTCCTCATTAATGCCTAACGCCGCGTTAAGGTGTGACAAGCGTTTGCCACACTTGAGCGAAGCGAAACTGGCAAGCGTTTGGAATCACTCTTAAACGCTTTGTTATATGTTTGATTACACCTTGTCCGCAAAGTAGGCCATGATCTCTTCTGTAGTCATTTCCTTAGTCTCGTTGGCAAAGCAATAATAACTCGGGCGCATATCACTAAAATATTGCATATCCATTTCTAACCCTTCTAGGTTTGGAAATAAACCTACCGGCATATTGTACTCACCTGTTTCTTTGAATTTATAAAATAGATGTGTTCCACACTCAGTACAGAAGCCTCGTGAGGCCCAAGAAGATGACTTGTACATTTTTACTTTATCTTCACCCTCTAGTTTCACTTGAGTGCCACATTTCACCGCGAAGAAAGGAGCTCCACCCCAAGTTCGGCATGATTGACAATGACAAACTGTAAACTTGGGATTGATGTTTTCTGCCGTAATTTTCACGGCACCACAAAGACAGCTAGACTCAGAATAAGACATTGAAATAACTCCTAAATTGATAAAAACATATAACGCCCGGCTAAGGGGTTGACGACGCACCGCCGAACTCAAAAAACACACTGTAAACACTGAACTTCAATTTTGCACTAAAGCCGCCACGCGTTGGCAATCCCTCTTGAGCCGTTTGTTATACACAAATTAACCCATGCACTTACTTGGCAAAGGATTGTACTTCGCAATCAGTCAAGTAGCGCCACTTTCCGACCTCGACATCAAGATTCACTGATCCAATAGCCTCACGATGGAGTGAAACGACACGATTACCAACAGCAGAAAACATTCGTTTTATCTGATGGAACTTACCCTCAGTGATCGTTAAACGTACCTCTTTAGGATTGATGACATTTAAGATGGCTGGTCGTGTCAATTGCTGCTCACCTTGCAACTGAATACCTTCTTTGAACTTTGTTGCAGCATCGTCTGCAATCGCGCGAGATAAACCCACACGATAAACTTTACTGCATTCTCTCGTTGGCATTGTAATATTAAATGACCACCGTCCATCGTCAGTAATCAACACCATACCCGTAGTGTCGGCATCTAAGCGGCCTACTATGTGAAGTTCAGAAATGTTATTAACATTTAAGAGATTGAACAGAGAGGGGTAGAACTCATCAATATTTGAGCAAATAGTCCCCGCAGGTTTATGCATGATAATATAACGAAAACCACGAGCCTCTAACTTAGAGCCACTCAGCAATATTGAGTTATTTTCATGAACTTGAGCCATTTCATCCGTTACTATATCGCCATTAACACTAACCTCACCAGAATTGATTCGCTGGATAGCTTCAATTTTTGTTAGCTGGGTACTTTTACATACAAATCTATCAAGACGCATATCAATCACATTCAGAGTAAAGTAAAGAGGGGCCGAACATTACACTTGCTCAGTGCAAACTAGCAATCATTCACTGAGAAAGAAGTCAATTTAAGCTTTTGTGTATAACGCCCGGCTAAGGGGTTGACAACGCACCACCGAACTTAAAAAACACACTGTAAACGCTGAACTTCAATTTTGTACTAAAGCCGCCACGCGTTGGCAATCCCTCTTGAGCCGTTTGTTATGCAAATTCAACGAGGTAAACGACTTTACGCAACCAAAAACTACGATTGCAATGGTTGAGTGATTCAAGAATCAACCCAAGCAAGAACTGTGATAAATGAGCCGCCAAAACAAAGTCCATCTTTCAACAACAAACCAAGCTTTTAAATCAGGAAAACTCAACGAGCGAAAACTTCAGCAAGTGCAAAATGCTCGATTAACTTGCCCTTTCCACACTTTGCGCCCACTTAATTTACAACGCGCCAACGCTAAAAGTGATTGAGGCAAACAAAGAAACTTGCCTGTTTTACGGTTTGAGTTAACCACGAATCTGAGGGTAAAAAGCTCATTTGCCGACAACACAAAACGAATAGCCGGAGAAATCCCAAAAGATTGAACCCCTAATTTCACCTGAGTTGCATAACGCCCGGCTAAGGGGTTGACAACGCATAGCCGAACTCAAAAAAAACACTGTAAACACTGAACTTCAATTTTGCACTAAAGCCGCCACGCGTTGGCAATCCCTCTTGAGCCGTTTGTTAGGCCAACTGATTGACACCGGCACTTTCAAAACCAAAGAACGAGCTTTTTTGTAAACTTGAAACAAACTAACCGATTCATTTATAAACCAAAATGCCAACTCAGCAAAGAAACAAAAAACTCAAATTGAGCGATTTGGAAGAAAAGTGACGAGCTTTTTTGCAAACTTGAAACAAACTAACCGATTCATTTATAAACCAAAATGCCAAATCAGCAAAGAAACAAAAAACTCAAATTGAGCGGTTTGGAAGAAAAGTGACTAGCGTAGCATGCTCGGCGGACGTTTGGATGCTGAAGGTTATTTTGCCGCTGAATTTACAGCGCTAAGCAACCCAACGCGATCAAGAAACAACAAATATGTGATGATTATTCATTGCTTAACTTAAGCCACAAAACATGGAATTTACCGCTCAATTTCAACTCGATTTAGCTGATAAAAACTCACTTCGCCTAACGCCCGGCTAAGGGGTTGACAACGCACCGCCGAACTCAAAAAACACACTGTAAACACTTAACTTCAATTTTGTACTAAAGCCGCCACGCGTTGGCAATCCCTCTTGAGCCGTTTGTTATGCAAATTCAATGAGATAAACCGACTTTACACGACCGAAAGCCGCAATTGCAAAGGTTAAGTGATTCAAGAATCAACCCAAGCAAGAACTGTGATAAATAAGCCGCCAAAACAAAGTCTACCTTTCAACAACAAACCAAGCTTTTGAATCAGGAAAACTCAACCAGCAAGTCTTTCAACAAATACGAAATCATCGAATAACTTGCCCTTTCCACACTTTGCACGCGCAAAATTCACAACGCACCGGCGCTAAAACTGATTGAGGCAAACAAAGAACCTTGTCTGTTTTACGGTTTGAATTAACCACGAATCTGAGGGTGAAAAAGTTCATTTGCCGACAACACAAAACGAATAGCCGGAGAAATCTAAAAAGATTGAACCCCTAAATTTACCTGAGTTGCATAACGCCCGGCTAAGGGGTTGACAACGCACTACCGAACTCAAAAAACCACTGTAAACATCGAACTTCAATTTTGTACTAAAGCCGCCACGCGTTGACAATCCCTCTTGAGCCGTTTGTTAGGCTTTTTGCGAGCTAAGAGTAATTGGCAGTTTCTTAACTCCGTACTCCCTGTTTGCCCACGCATAAAACTTTCTCCTGCCACTGAATTTTACACTTAGCATTTCAGCGTGAGAAATTGCGCGAAACAACATCATATAAGCGTTACCCTGACGATCAAAATGTAATTCTAGCGGGTCACCTTTATCATGGTGCTTCACTGTATTCTTAGCCCTATTTGTAACTTTCTTAACCTCACCTTTTGATAGATGTGGTGTATCGTAATAAGTTCTGAGCATTACATTAAAACGCCAGTCATTATCTAATGCCGAATAACCTTGTGTTTCTAATAACATGCCACAAAATATTTCATCAGCAGCACCAAGTAACGTCAGTGCCGAAACGTAACGGCCTCTAAAGTAAAGGTCTATACCATCTTCGAGTTGCTCTTTAGCTAAGTTTATTTTCTTCGACTTTGCTGCCATTTTATTCCTAAAGCCTAACGCCCGCTTAAGGGGCAGACAACGCTATTACTGACTTTCCGCATAACACCGTAATCACAAAAACCAACGCATAATAAAAATGCCATGCGTTGGCTGTCCCTCTTGAAGCGTTTGTTAGCATTATCTAGCCTAATTCGGATAACTCTTGTAGAAGCGACTCCAATTTACGCTCTTCTTCTTGAATTTTATTTTGGTATTTCCTGACTTTGTTATCCTTGCCACTTCCCTTTGCTTCTTGTAAATCTAAGTTATATTCGGCAATTTTATCTTTAGTTTCTTTAATTTCGTCAGCTAAATCTTGCTTAAGTTTTGTGTCACTACAATTGGACTTGGCTTCCGCTAGGGCAACTTTTAGTCCTTCTATCTTTTTTTGATTATTAGCTAACTGAGCACTTTCTATTTGCTGCTCAATCTCACAATACTTTCTTTCACACCCAGAAAAACCTGAACAGTTCAATGAAGCAAAACTATAAAATGACAATATAGACAGTACAACACCGGAAGTTTTCAACATTAAATTTACATTTGCTCTTTTCATTAACACAACTAACTTTAATCAATTTTACAAGGGATAATTAAACTACAAAATGGTGAATTGTCACACAACTATTATACGCGATGATTGATTTCTACCATTTGAATATGACTTTTAAGTCCTCAGAATGCTAACGCCCGGCTAAGGGGTTGACAACGCATAACCGAACTCAAAAAACACACTGTAAACACTGAGCTTCAATTTTGCACTAAAGTCGCCACGCGTTGGCAATCCCTCTTGAGCCGTTTGTTATGCAGTTTTTTAACCAATACTCAGTATAGAGAACGAATTACTTAGCCAAACTTATCTTTAGCTGCCACAATTCGCACTGTCATTTACTACCAATTGGTTCATCATGAAACTTTTAGTTCGCAATCTATCTCGCTCTACAACTGAACAAGAACTTCGTGTTTTATTCTCAGCTCATGGCTCCGTAGCCGAATGTACGCTTGTTTTAGACCAAGTAACGGGTCAATCAAAAGGCTTTGCTTTTGTCGAAATGCCAAACGAAAACGAAGCTAATGCTGCAATTTCTAGCCTAAACCTTTCTGACGTAGCTAAAAGCAAAATCAGAGTAAAAGCCGCAGAATAAACACCTTATAGACAAAAAGAGTAAAGCTCCGTCAGTTCAAATACATTGGGCTGACGTTTTTTAGTTTCCGTTGAACCTGTAGAACTGCATAACGCCCGGCTAAGGGGTTGACAACGCACCGCCGAACTCAAAAAACACACTGTAAACACTGAACTTCAATTTTGAACTAAAGCCGCCACGCGTTGGCAATCCCTCTTGAGCCGTTTGTTAGGCCAACCGATTGACAACGACACTTTCAAAACCAAAGAACGAGCTTTTTTGTAAACTTGAAACAAACTAACCGATTCATTTATAAACCAAAATGCTGAATCAGCAAAGAAACAAAAAAACTCAAATTGAGCGATTTGGAAGAAAAGTGACGAGCGTAGCATACTCGGCGGACGTTTGGATGCTGAAGGTTATTTTGCCGCTAAATTCACAACGAAAAGCAACCCAACGCGATCAAGAAACAACAAATATGTGATGACGATTTATTGCTTAAGTTAAGCCACAAAGCATGGAATTTACCGTTCAATTTCAACTCGATTTAGCTGATAAAAACTCACTTTGCCTAACGCCCGCTTAAGGGGCAGCCAACGCTACTACTCACTTTCCGCATAACACCGTAATCACAAAAACCAACGCATAGTAAAAATGCCGCGCGTTGGCTGTCCCTCTTGAAGCGTTTGTTAGCTTACTTCACCACGGTATACTGGGGCTTACCTATGAGGTCTATTTCGAAACCATTAACTCTCGCACCGTGTGTCCATCTTAATTCAAGCTCTCTTACTGCATTTTGATAACGCTTTGCGTTTGAAATGTCAGAATATGAACTAATTTTCATCTCGGGATAAAGTGGGTCTAACTCTTCGTTAGGGGTATCGTGGGGAACCGTATCTGTTCGTGTAGTTTTGTGTGGTTTGGCATGAGCTAACCAGTTACGAAACTTGATCATTTCCTGGATGGTTTGCCAAGGTTGCGCAGAAAAATCGGGCTCATGACCCAATTGACCTGAGACTAGGATAACTTTACCAATGATTGATGTGGACTCGAAATTCTTCCAATTGCGACCGAAGATCTGCCCACCATAGACATTACACATTGCCTCTAGAGAAAATACTGAAAAAATCATAGATGGGATAATCCATCTAAATTTATGTCCATCTGCTTCTTCTTCCGCCATACGCAGCTGATTAATTGCGATAGACTGCAATGGAATTAATTCTGGGGTTTCCACAGATATCTTAACTTTCTTAGTTTTCGTCATTTTTTCCTCGTTGTAAGCTAACGCCCGCTTAAGGGGCTGACAACGCTACTACCAACTTTCCGCATAACACCGTAACCACAAAAACCAACGCATAATAAAAATGCCGCGCGTTGGAAGTCCCTCTTGAAGCGTTTGTTATGATTCTTGGATTCAAGTACGAAGTGCGACGCCTCTGAACATAAAAACAGTGAGATGCGATAATCATGAACTTTGCTCCCGCCAAGAAGTAAAAAACATGAAATACACGCACCTCACTGAGAACGAAAGGTA
>NZ_CAWPJM010000015.1:0-10993 GCF_963888495.1 Vibrio sp. 2-2(8)
TTGCGGATAACCTTTGAAACCTCTTTGTACTCGTTTCAATATGCGTTTTTTCGCTTTATCCACGTTCATCATGAATCCTTTTGATTGCTGAACTTAAAAAAATATAACGCCCGGCTAAGGGGTTGACAACGCACCGCCGCACCCAAAAAACACACTGTAAACACTGAATTTCAATTTTGCACTAAAGTCGCCACGCGTTGGCAATCCCTCTTGAGCCGTTTGTTAGGCCAACCGATTGACAACGACACTTTCAAAACCAAAGAACAGGGATTTTTACAAACTTAAAACAAACTAACCGATTTATTTATAAATCAAAATGCTAAATCAGCAAAGAAACAAAAAAACTCAAATTGAGCGATATGGAAGAAAAGTGACGAGCGTAGCATGCTCGGCGGACGTTTGGATGCTGAAGGTTATTTTGCCGCTGAATTTACAACGATAAACAACCCAACACGATCAAGAAACAACAAATATGTGATGATTATTTATTGCTTAAGTTAAGCCACAAAACATGGAATTTACCGTTCAATTTCAACTCGATTTAGCTGATAAAAACTTACTTTGCCTAACGCCCGCTTAAGGGGCAGCCAACGCTACTACCAACTTTCTGCATAACAACGTAATCACAACAACCAACGCATTGTAAAAATGCCGCGCGTTGGCTGTCCCTCTTGAAGCGTTTGTTATGCTTAAGCTTCAATGACTTACATTTAACCAGAACCAAGATTAACTCGACTTTAACTCACAAACAAAAGCCGAAAACCAAAAAACTGAAATGACTCATGATTTTGATATTCAGACTTTGAACTTTGGCAGCTAAAACGAAAAAACCTAAGATCAAATTTCCGATTGAGCCAACAGCCATAACCTCGCGCTTACCCGAAAACTGAATGAGGCAACTCTCTGAATTTCCAGCGCCAAAGAATAATTGTCCGGAAAGCCGCGCCCACTGAAGGCAACTTGCCGAGAAACACAAAGCTCACAAGCCAAGGGAACAAAGAACAATCATAAACCACTGATTTTTGGTGATTAAGCATAACGCCCGGCTAAGGGGTTGACGACGCACCACCGAACTCAAAAAACACACTGTAAACCCTGAACTTCAATTTTGCACTAAAGCCGCCACGCGTTGGCAATCCCTCTTGAGCCGTTTGTTAGCTGCTGCACTTTAGCCGGAGATTGACTACCCAACAACCTAATTTAAAACACATTACTGCTTTCAAGCGACAAAATAAAATGGACAACTGAAAAACTAAAACCTAACCCACGAAACGCACTTGGTAAAGAAGAAATAGCAGAGAAACTGACGAGCTTCTAGGACTTAAATTTACAAAGAATTCTTTCGAAGAAGCCAACAACCAAGTGCGCGAAATCTATTTAAGCGCGAAAGAGCTTCAAAACCAAAGAAGCCACACCAAAGAAATAAACAAACACACCACTTCCCGTAACAGACTTCGGTTAGTTCAACCGCTTCACGAACAGTGCCACTGGCGAGATACGCGGAAAAGTGCTGACTTTCAGGTGTAAAGCTAGAGCCTCAGACTAAGAAAAATAAACGCTTAATTTTATGGTTTTTCTTAACCTCAGCTAACGCCCGGCTAAGGGGTTGACAACGCATAACCGAACTCCAAAAACACACTGTAAACGCTGAACTTCAATTTTGCACTAAAGTCGCCAAGCGTTGGCAATCCCTCTTGAGCCGTTTGTTAGCTGCTGCACTTTAGCCGGAGATTGACTACCCAACGACCTAATTTAAAACACATTATTGCTTTCAAACGACAAAGTAAAACGGACGATTTAGAAACTAAAACCTAATCCACGAAACGCACTTGGCAAAGAAGAAATAACAGGAAAACTTGACGAGCTTCTAGGACTTAAATTTACAAAGGATTCTTTCGAAGAAGCCAACAACCAAGTGCGCAAAACCCATTTAGGCGCGAAAGAGCTTCAAAACCAAAAAAGCCACACCAAAGAAATAAACAAACACACCACTTCCCGTAAACAGACTTCGGTTAGTTCAAGTACTTCACGAACAGTGCCACTGGCGAGATACATGGAAAAGTGCTGACTTTCAGGTGTAAAGCTAGAGCCTCAGATCAAGAAAAAATGAACACGGAATTTTATGATTTTTCTTAACCTCAGCTAACGCCCGGCTAAGGGGTTGGCAACGCACCGCCGAACTTAAAAAATACACTGTAAACACTGAACTGCAATTTTGCACTAAAGTCGCCACGCGTTGGCAATCCCTCTTGAGCCGTTTGTTATGCAAATTCAATAAGATAAACTGACTTTAAGCCACGATTGCAATGGTTGAGTGATTCAAGAATCAACCCAAGCAGGAGCCGTGATAAATAAGCCGCCAAAACAAAGCCCACCTTTCAACAACAAACCAAGCTTTTGAATCAGACAAACTCAACGAGCGAAAACTTCAGCAAGTAAAAAATGCTCGATAAACTTGCCCTTTCCACACTTTGCGCCCGCTCAATTCACAACGCGCCAACACTAAACTTCATTGAGGCAAACAAAGAAATTTGCCTGTTTTACGGTTTGAGTTAGTCACAAATTTGAAGGCGAAAATGCTCATTTGCCGACAGCTCGAAACGAATGGCCGGAGAAATCCCAAAAGATTGAATCCCTAAATTTACCTGAGTTGCATAACGCCCGCCTAAGGGGCTGACAACGCATACCACTAAACTCAAACACAACACCCGAAACCACCGCGGCTCAATGGGACTGGAAACGCTACGCGTTGACAGTCCCTCTTGAGGCGTTTGTTAGTTTCGTAGCCCATTGTTTGCCAATGATTTTTTAACACATTTGCTTAAAAGTCATTTTATGCAAATGCATCACACAAACACACGTCCAAAGCCAAAAGCTGTGACGTTGGCTGCCAAAACTCAAAACAGTCAAGGCTAAGTTGGCCACGGTTAAGAGTCCGCGACAAAGAAAACCAGATCACAGCGATGATGCTGCCTTTTGTGAAACCAAACTTTCCGTGTGGAACATCCGACAACATGAAGCATCGAGGTTTTTGAGCTTTCAGCGACTTTGAAATAATTGAACTTTCAACGCTTTCTACCAAATCAGTATCAAACAAAACTCAAAAACCTAATTGTGCAACTTGAACGCTAAAAGCTGAATTTTCAGAACATTGTGCGTGAATTATTGATAATTTTTCCTGAGAGAAACTAACGCCCAATTAAGGGGTGAGCAACGCTACCACCCAAACCTAACGCATTGTGCCATAAACACTAAAAATGAAGTAGAAACAAAAATGCCAAGCGTTGGGAATCCCTCTTAAATTGTTTGTTATGTTTTACCACAAATGACTGATTTATTTGGCAAAGAACTGCATTATTGGCCCGCTTTCAAGAAGTCAGTCACACGCCAAAACTCACTTGACCGCCAGAGGCACGAAACACCAAGCGCGTAAATCCACTTCCCTGCCCAATGAGGCAACCCGACCAACTCACAACAAACGCCCTCTCTTTCCAACTAAAGCGCAGAACAATGGCAAATTGCCGAGGCAACTGCCAAGCCGACATGCTACTTGGCAAATACGTAGAAAGCGCCTTAAAGCCAGTGAAACTTAAAACCAACCACCACGACCTGCAAATGAAGCAACCCGCGAACATTGACAGGTTTTATAGGTTGAGAAATTCACGAACTTGCGACGACAATGCGGATTTGCTGAGGCAGCTCGAACGAATGGCTAAAGGGACAAAGAACAGTGATCGAAGAATTTTTAAGTCATTGAAATTCAAGTAAACATAACGCCCGCTTAAGGGGCTGACAACGCTACTACCAAGTTTCCGCATAACACCGTAACCACAAAAACCAACGCACAGTAAAAATGCCACGCGTTGGAAGTCCCTCTTAAAGCGTTTGTTAGCTGAATTGGTCTAGACATCTAATTTATTCTGTAATTGCATACAATCAACTAGATGGAAACCTATTTCTTTATCGCTTAGAGATTTATGGTCAATTACTGGCCTAGCTTTAAATTGAGTTGCTTCAACATCTACCACTTTTAGTAGTTTATCTCGCAGCTGCTTATCCCAAGACACATTAAATCGTTGACCGTCAGAAACAATAGCACCTCGATGACTACTAACAGAAATCATGTCTAGACGGCCAATGATATTGAGTGTTGCTGGTATTTCCTCTTTCCGACGCCCAAGTAAATTTTTATTAGATTCATTTAATCTTAAATCGTCCACACCGGAACCAAAGTCAACATATTCAACATTAGCCCCATCAATTGACTGAATTATATTATCTACAGCCCCTTTTGTTGTCTGAGCTGCTAGTAAAATTTTGGGGTCACCAATTAATACTGAACCATCGCTTAAGCTATAACTAACCTTACTGTTATTACTACCAATATTAAAACTATTTGAGATAGTAATCTTAACTTGCAACCCTTTATCTGCAATTTTGGCAACCGCATCTCTTAAATTAATAGCATCTTTATATAAAGAAACGATCACATTGGATAATTGATAGCCACCATCCGCTGCTAACGGTGCAAACAGCTCTTTATTGTTGAGAACAAAATCAACCAAAAGCTCAACAGATCCCTCTCGAATTCGTACTTGATAGTCGATTTGTTCACGAATATGTCTATCCGCTTTGGGTTTACCTAGACTGACTGCTATAAGTTGATCGAGAATTTTACGATGATTAGAAATTAGTACATCAAGGGAGCGAAGGCTGTAACTGCCACCAGAGAATGCCAAACCTTTGGCATAAATTCTTAAATCGTCTTTCATAATTCTCCATTCTCAATAACTTCGATATTCAGCTAACGCCTTGTTAAGGTGTGAGGCACGTAATACCGATGCTACCGCATACCGCCTAAACCACTAAAACCAACGCATAGTAAAAATGCCACGCGTGCCGAATCACTCTTAAACAATTTGTTATGTTGATATTACGTTGCTATCCAACTTCCCACAGCTACCACATACAACTTTTCCTTTCCTAATACTACTTGAGCAATTTGGACAAGATCGCTCTGGTAGCCTAGGGTCATAGTACGTCTCAAGCTTCTGAAACTCATTATCATCCTGTCTTGATTTACTATCCGTTTTGCTTTTTGATACAACAAAAATAACTAACAAGACAAAGGCTATACCACCCAAGATCAATAAAACAAACACCGCGAGTGGTAAGATACCTGACATCGCAAGAAACTCTATAATCCCCTGATTCTTATCCATATTACCTCTCTACCAGTAGAGTTCGATAGCAACATAACGCCCGGCTAAGGGGTTGACAACGCACCGCCGAACTCAAAAAACACACTGTAAACGCTGAACTTCAATTTTGCACCAAAGCCGCCACGCGTTGGCAATCCCTCTTGAGCCGTTTGTTAGGCCAACCAATTGACACCTGCACTTTCAAAACTAAAGAACAAGGCTTCTTTGCAAACCAAAACAAACTAACCTATTCATTTATAAACCAAAACACCAAATCAGCAAAGAAACAAAAAACTCAAATTGAGCGATTTGGAAGAAAAGTGACGAGCGTAGCATGCTCGGCGGACGTTTGGATGCTGAAGGTTATTTTGCCGCTAAACTCACAGCGCTAAACAACCCAACGCGATCAAGAAACAGCAAATATGTGATGATTATTCATTACTTAAGTTAAGCCACAAAACATGGAATTTACTGCTCAATTTCAACTCGACTTAGCTGATAAAAACTCACCTTGCCTAACGCCCGCTTAAGGGGCAGCCAACGCCACTACTGACTCTCCGCATAACACAGTAAACACGAAAACCAACGCATAGTAAAAATGCCATGCGTTGGCTGTCCCTCTTGAAGCGTTTGTTATAGCTCGGCTATGTGTGACAACGTTTCTGGATGACGCTGTACTAACTTTAAAAGAGTGACCGCTTGACCATTTGGCACACTACGACCTTGTTCCCAGTTTTCTAATGTGCGCGAAGACGTATGAAGTAACCGCGCGAAGACTCCGCGGGACATATTGAACTGCTCGCGAATACTCACGATTTCATCCGGTGAGATGTTCAACTCACCCACATCATTCACATGATGTGTTTTCAGAGTAAGCTTACCTTCTGAATGCTGCTTAGCCTCAACAAGAGCTGAGCTTAACTCTGCAAATAAATCACGATTGCTCATTGCGCCACGCCTCCATAAAAGCCATTAGTTGTTTCCTTTGATTTGCATTCAAGTCAGACATTTCATTTTTGCCGTAAATGGTTAGCAAATAGAAACGCCTCTTTTCATCGAGAAAGTAATAGATAATCCGTGAACCACCACGCTTTCCCTTGCCTTTACTCGCAACTCGAATTTTTCGCAAACCGCCAGTACCTTGAATCACATCACCCAGCTTGGGGTTTAGCATTAGCTCTGCTTGAAAGAGCCTATACTCCTCATCACTGAGATATTCATCTCGGTACTTTTCAAAAATTGTTGATTCGACAAATACACTTTTCATACAGGAAGTGTACGCATCAAGCGTACAGATAGCAAGAGCTAGTTCAGATAAGAGCTATAACGCCCGGCTAAGGGGTTGACAACGCACCGCCGAACTTAAAAAACACACTGTAAACACTGAACTTCAATTTTGTACTAAAGCCGCCACGCGTTGACAATCCCTCTTGAGCCGTTTGTTATATTTTTGTTAATCACGGTATGGCTATTATAGAGCCTCTGCCATTAATTTCAGTTTCTATACTCACAGGTGCCCCCGAATACTCAACACGACCAGAGCCATTAACACGGGCATTTAATTCTGAAGACACGTTTAATTGAGCGACTCCTGCACCATTAACCTCTATCTTTCCTTTCTCCGATTTCAACTTAAAAGCATCCAGTTCAGCCGCTCCATTCAATGAAATATTGAAAGATGTAACTTGTCCCGTTAATGATGATTTGCCAATACCATTGCTCGTCATTTCGAAGTGTTTTGCTGATAGTTCTGTGATATCAGCTTTTTGGTCACCATTTAAGGTTAAGTCTTTTAGCGAACCATTCACTAACTCAAATTTGAAATATTCGTCAACCAAAACATTTTCTTTCGTACTAATTTCCAACGAACCATCAAGACATTTAAATCTGAGATAATCCAACTCTTTGCTAGCACCTTTCATACTACCTGAGGGGGAGCCTACAGCAACCAATTTGATAGTTGACGGTACGTTTATCGTTAATTTGCTATAGTCACAGGCAGGTAATTTTCTTTCAATCTGCACTTCATCCGCCAATACAAATTGACTAGTAGTCAACAATATTGCTAAGTAACTGTAATTTATCATTTTCACTGAATTCTCTCTAAAAAATATAACGCCCGGCTAAGGGGTTGACAACGCACCACCGGACTCAAAAAACACACTGTAAACACTGAACTTCAATTTTGTACTAAAGCCGCCAAGTGTTGACAATCCCTCTTAAGCCGTTTGTTAGGCCAACCGATTGACAATGATACTTTCAAAAACAAAGAACAGGCTTTTTTGCAAACTTAAAACTAACTAACCGATTCATTTATAAACCAAAATGCAGAAACCAAAAAAACTCAAATTGAGCGATTTGGAAGAAAAGTGACGAGCGTAGCATGCTCGGCGGACGTTTGGATGCTGAAGGTTATTTTGCCGATGAATTCACAGCGATAAACAACCCAACGCGATCAAGAAACAACAAATATGTGATGATTATTTATTGCTTAAGTTAAGCCACAAAACATGGAATTTACTGCTCAATTTCAACTCGATTTAGCTGATAAAAACTCACCTTGCCTAACGCCCGGCTAAGGGGTTGACAACGCACCACCGAACTCAAAAAACACACCGTAAACACTGAACTTCAATTTTGCACTAAAGTCGCCAAGCGTTGGCAATCCCTCTTGAGCCGTTTGTTAGGCCAACCGATTGACAATGATACTTTCAAAACCAAAGAATAGGGCTTTTTTACAAACTTAAAACAAACTAACCGATTCATTTATAAATCAAAATGCTAAATCAGCAAAGAAACAAAAAAACTCAAATTGAACGATTTGGAAGAAAAGTGACGAGCGTAGCATGCTCGGCGGACGTTTGGATGCCGAAGGTTATTTTGCCGATGAATTCACAGCGATAAACAACCCAACGCGATCAAGAAACAACAAATATGTGATGACGATTTATTGCTTAAGTTAAGCCACAGAGCATGGGATTTACCGTTCAATTTCAACTCGATTTAGCTGATAAAAACTCACCTTGCCTAACGCCCGCCTAAGGGGCTGGCAACGCATAACAACCAAACGCAAACACAACAACTGCAACCACAGCGGCTCAATGGGACTGGAAACGCCACGCGTTGACAGTCCCATTGAGGCGTTTGTTAGGCTATAGCTCGATAGCGAGTTTTTACTAAACCACCAGAACAAATACCTAGCTTTTTTGTTTCATAGATTTCGAATAGCGAACAGATTACTACCCGAGGAATATCTAAAGCTTCAGACAAAGAGTTAGCATCCATTGTTTGACCAATTTCACAGTTCTCAATTAAGTCATTTAATTCAATCAGTTTTTTATTATCAGCACACTTTGAAGCAACGTACTGAATGAAGATTGGATTGATTAAATTAACACCCAAAATTGTTTGTGTACCAATGGCTTGTTCTAGGCTTATCAAACCCTGAGAGTCTAAGATAACTAAACATCTCCGATACTTCTCATAAAAATCTGATGAAAAGTTGAGGTTTACAGAATCCCTTAAACTGTCATAAATACCCTTGCACACGTCTTGAATATCAGAGTGCAATCGACCAATAGGATCTTCTAAGGTATCTAAACGTTGATTTGTTACTGCTGAGCTAACTTCAGCTTGTGCTTGAACGAAAGGAGCCGTGAAGCCACTACTTGCCCCTACAATGCGAGCAAGTTTAAAAAACCATTCCATGTATTTCTCCGATTCTCAAAATAAAGCCTAACGCCCGGCTAAGGGGTTGACAACGCACCGCCGAACTCAAAAAATACACTTAAACACTGAACTTCAATTTTGTACTAAAGCCGCCAAGCGTTGGCAATCCCTCTTGAGCCGTTTGTTAGCCGACATCTACACGATAGAGTGCATTAGCTGGCTTTTCTACGAAATACGACCAAACATGCTTATACACTTCGTGTTGGTTTGGAAATGGAGCCAATCCAAGAGCTTCCTCTAAACTGCACCACTTATACTCTGTATGTTCTTCATTTAAAACCACCCCTTGCTCTGGTGGGCACATCACTACGAAAACAGGTATGAGCTGAATAACATTAACACTGGCTTCGTAGAATTGTTCTAGAAACTGAGCATTATATAGGGCTGAAGCCTCAATTTGTGTTTCTTCTCTGAACTCTCGAGTGATGGCGTCAATGCCTGTTTCGCCTTGTTCAATTGAACCTGCAACATGACACCAGAAGCCACCTTTTACTCGCTTCATAAGCAGAAGCTTCATTTCACCATCAATTTCCGAGACTGCCACCCCTGAAACAACAGATGAATTTAATGGAATCATATTTACCTCTGAATTTGAAATTTTCGCTTGTCGGCTAACGCCCGGCTAAGGGGTTGACAACGCACCGCCGAACTCAAAAAACACACTGTAAACACTGAACTTAAATTTTGAACCAAAGCCGCCACGCGTTGGCAATCCCTCTTGAGCCGTTTGTTAGCTGCTGCACTTTAGCCGGAGATTGACTACCCAACGGCCTAATTTAAAACACATTATTGCTTTCAAGCGACAAAGTAAAACGGACAACTGAGAAACTAAAACCTAATCCACGAAACGCACTTGGCAAAGAAGAAATAATAGGAAAACTGACGAGCTTCTAAGACTTCAATTTACAAAGAATTCTTTCGAAGAAGCCAACAACCAAGTACGCGAAATCCATTTAAGCGCGAAAGAGCTTCAAAACCAAAGAAGCCACGCCAAAGAAATAAACAAACACACCACTTCCCGTAAACAGACTTCGGTTAGTTCAACCGCTTCACGAACAGTGCCACTGGCGAGATACGCGGAAAAGTGCTGACTTTCAGGTGTAAAGCTAGAGCCTCAGACTAAGAAAAATAAACGCTTAATTTTATGGTTTTTCTTAACCTCAGCTAACGCCCAATTAAGGGGTGAACAACGCCTTCACCCAAACCTAAAGCATTGTGCCATAGACACTAAATTTGAAGTAGAAGCAAAAATGCCGAGCGTTGTGAATCCCTCTTAAATTGCTTGTTAGTTTATTTTTTGAATAGGCCAATGATCTTTTGATAGCACTTTTCAAAAAAAGCATCATTTCTATTTGATTCAATCGTAGCGCCAAAATTGTCGACGACTATCTTATCTTCATAGACTGAGGTTGCTGTTATCGTGATATTAAATGTATCACGGTTAAACTGGTTCAATTGCTCTTCAGTCAAGTGCGCAACGCACAGTACTTCTACGCTGTTGCTTTTCAAACACAAAGGCAAACTCGTTCGTTTAAGATTTAGCTCTGGCAAGTTCTGCTTCAGCACAGCATCAAGTTCTTCAAAATTCTTAACTTTATGCACTTTACCATCGAAATCTATTGAAACATCTTGAAGTATTGCAGGGCCTAACCCATCGTTATATAGCCTTAGCTCAACAACAATGAGTCCGTCTTGATAGTCTTTGTTCAGATATGTATGGAGTAATGGAAGTACTTGCTTTCTATTGTGCTGCCTTTGAATAAAGAGTGTCGCACTTGTCACAACCAAAGCGAGAAAAAGTAAAATCGTATCCATATTGTCTAAAACCTCCATTGTAAACTAACGCCGCATTAAGGTGTGAGTGACGCTTGGCTATACTTGAGCTAAGCGAAACTGCCAAGCGTTACGAATCACTCTTAAATGCTTTGTTATGCGACTTGGATTCAAGTACGAAGTGCGACGCCTCTGAACATAAAAACAGTGAGATGCGATAATCATGAACTTTGCTCCCGCCAAGAAGTAAAAAACATGAAATACACGCACCTCACTGAGAACGAAAGGTA
>NZ_CAWPJM010000016.1:0-8963 GCF_963888495.1 Vibrio sp. 2-2(8)
GCTAACTTCAGGGCTTGTGCTTTAAATTCAGGGGAATGTTTAATTCTAGTTTTCTTAGTTGTCATTGTTCACCTCGTTAGTGATTGTACTCACTTAACTCAGTGTCCAAAACTGCTGGGGCGGATCATCAAAAACACACTCAGTAATTGTGTTCATTGGCGACAGTACGTTCAAAACAGATATGCCTGAAAACGTCACTTATGCACGAGGCTGTTTAAACTACATCAAGCAGTTCGATCAACCGGTCTTTTCGGATGCAGAGTACATTCAGCTCATTGATGCGATTAACAACGTCAAACTTGATAGAGGTGTTGTAACAGACTTTAAGCATCGAAAGCATGTTAAAGAGCGGGTCGCATCAAAAGAGTTCGTAAAGCAATGTTCGCGTTGTGGTTCAGAAATGGTTCTACGTGAAACTAAGCGCGGTGAGAATAAGGGAAAACAGTTTTGGGGGTGTTCTGGATTCCCCAAGTGTAAAACTGTAGAAAAATTCAACTAACAAACGCCTCAAGAGGGACTGTCAACGCGTGGCGTTTCCAGTCCCAATGAGCCGCGGTGGTTGCAGTTGTTGTGTTTGAGTTTAGTGGTATGCGTTGCCAGCCCCTTAGGCGGGCGTTATAACCTAATGGGAAATCATGAACTTAGAAGAGTTTCAAGAATCGGATTTTGACCTGCTTATAAAATGGATTGACTCAGATGAGTTGAACTATTTATGGGGAGGCCCTGCGTATGTTTTCCCGCTGACTTATGAACAGATCCATTCCCACTGTAGCAAAGCGGAAGTATTTCCCTATCTGCTAAATGTGAACGGTAGACATGCCGGGTTTGTTGAGTTGTACAAAGTCACCGATGAGCAATATCGGATTTGCCGTGTTTTTATTTCAAATGCTTATCGTGGGCAAGGGCTATCAAAATCGATGTTGATGTTATTAATCGATAAAGCCCGATTAGATTTTTCTGCAACCAAGCTTAGCTTAGGCGTTTTTGAACAGAACACAGTTGCTAGAAAATGCTATGAATCATTAGGTTTTGAAGTGGTTTCGACAGAAATTGGTACAAGAACTTTTAATGGTAAGTTATGGGATCTGGTGCGAATGGAAAAACGGTTATAACAAACGCCTCAAGAGGGACTGTCAACGCGTGGCGTTTCCAGTCCCAATGAGCCGCGGTGGTTATGGTTGTTGTGTTTGAGTTTAGTGTTATGCGTTGCCAGCCCCTTAGGCGGGCGTTAGCTGAGGTTAAGAAAAACCATAAAATTAAGCGTTTATTTTTCTTAGTCTGAGGCTCTAGCTTTACACCTGAAAGTCAGCACTTTTCCGCGTATCTCGCCAGTGGCACTGTTCGTGAAGTGTTTGAACTAACCGAAGTCTTCTTACGGGAAGTGGTGTGTTTGTTTATTTCTTTGGTGTGGCTTCTTTGGTTTTGAGGCTCTTTCGCGCTTAAATGGATTCCGCGCACTTGGTTGTTGGCTTCTTCGAAAGAATTCTTTGTAAATTTAAGTCCTAGAAGCTCGTCAGTTTCTCGGTTATTTCTTCTTTGCCAAGTGCGTTTCGTGGATTGGGTTTTAGTTTCTCAGTTGTCCGTTTTACTTTGTCGCTTGAAAGTAATAATGTGTTTTAAATTAGGCCGTTGGGTAGTCAATCTCCGGCTAGAGTGCAGCAGCTAACAAACGGCTCAAGAGGGATTGCCAACGCGTGGCGGCTTTAGTTCAAAATTAAAGTTCAGTGTTTACAGTGTGTTTTTTGAGTTCGGCTATGCGTTGTCAACCCCTTAGCCGGGCGTTATGTGCCATATCGGTATGCTTTGCAAGATAAAGAGTAGTGAGGATGGATAATATTATTAGGGAACTAGATTTTAGTTGGTCGCTGTTAGATTCAGGTTTAACTAATCATTTTAAGTACCACAAGAAAAAGACGAGTCGTACACTAATTCATAAACCATCTGAGCACGACGTTAATCAAGCATTTGAGGAACTGTATTTCCAAATACAGCGCTACTATCCCGAACTAAAGGGAAAAAAGTATCAGTGGATGATTACCGATATAGGTGTTTTTTTGAGGGTAATTGGCAATTAATCACCACGTTGTAAGGCACATAACAAACTGTTCAAGAGGGATTCGCAACGCGTGGCATTTTCACTATGCGTTGGTTTTAGTGATTAAGGTGGTATGCTGCGGCTTCGGTATTGCGTTGCTCACCCCTTAACAGGGCGTTATGTTTTTAAGAGGAAATCATGTTTACATTGGATGTTGATACCGAACTGAAACTGGCTTTGGTTAATCTCCAGTTTGCTCCGACCTATCTTGAAATTGTTAGTCGAGAGCGAGAATATTTGAGCCAATGGCTAGCTTGGCCTCCTCATGCTAGCAATGAAGAGTTTTTTCTTAGCTTTATCCAAAGTTCATTGCATGATTATGCTGATGGAAAATCCTTAGTTTGTGGGATGATTTACCAAGATAAGTTGGTTGGAAATGTCAGTTTTAACACTATTAACCATCAACTTAAAAAAGTAGAGATTGGTTACTGGTTAAGCTCAGAATATCAAGGTAAAGGTATTGTGAGTAAGTCAGTTTTAAAACTGGTCGACTTGGCTTTTACTGAACTTGATATGGAAAAGGTTCAGATATCAGCAGCGAGCGAAAATATTCCAAGTCGTAATGTATGTGAGCGTTTAGGTTTTTCGCTTGAGGGCATAATCAGCCGCGCAGAAAATTTGAATGGCCGAGTTGTAGATCATGCAGTTTATGGTCTAAGTCGTACCAATTGGCCCAAAACATAACAAACAATTCAAGCAGACCCTCAACGCTCGGCGATTTTGGTTTGCGTTGAATTTCGTGTTTACGGTGTTATGCGGAAAGTGAGCCAGTGCGTTTCGGGCTACTTAATTGGGCGTTAGCTGAGGTTAAGAAAAACCATAAAATTAAGCGCTTATTTTTCTTAGTCTGGGGCTCTAGCTTTACACCTGAAAGTCAGCACTTTTCCGCGTATCTCGCCAGTGGCACTGTTCGTGAAGTGCTTGAACTAACCGAAGTCTGTTTACGGGAAGTGGTGTGTTTGTTTATTTCTTTGGTGTGGCTTCTTTGGTTTTGAAACACTGTCGCGCTTAAATGGATTTCGCGCACTTGGTCGTTGGCTTCTTCGAAAGAATTCTTTGTAAATTGAAGTCTTAGAAGCTCGTCAGTTTTCCTATTATTTCTTCTTTGCCAAGGGCGTTTCGTGGGTTAGTTTAGTTTCTCAGTTGTCCGTTTTACTTTGTCGCTTGAAAACAATAATGTGTTTTAAATTAGGCCGTTGGGTAGCAAATCTCCGGCTAAAGTGCAGCAGCTAACAAACGGCTCAAGAGGGATTGCCAACGCGTGGCGGCTTTAGTGCAAAATTTAAGTTCAGTGTTTACTGTGTGTTTTTTGCGTTCGGCGATGCGTTGTCAACCCCTTAGCCGGGCGTTATAGCTTATCTCACATTTCAACCTAGACATTGCTCAATCGATGCTTCAAAGTAAATCCCGATTTTTGCTCAACAAAAGGAACAAGTATGTTTAGTCATATTATGATTGGCTCCAATGATATTGAAAAATCTAAGGTTTTTTATGACGGCATATTGTCTGTTTTAGGTTATCCATCGGGTGTTATCGATGCTAAAGGTCGCTGTCTTTACATAAACAAAGATGGTGCGCTTGGAATTACGAAGCCAATAAATGGAGAGCTGGCGACTCATGGTAATGGAATGACAATTGGCTTAAAAGTCACTAGCCCAGAGTTAGTGGATTCATGGCATGCAGCAGGTTTAGCTAATGGCGGTGTAGCTTGCGAAGATCCTCCAGGTCTCAGGGTAAGCGGAGAAAGAAAAATGTATCTAGCTTATTTACGCGATCCAGCAGGAAATAAGCTGTGTGCAACGCATCATATTTCTATGGGCAGCTAAAGCACCGCTATAACAAACGCTTCAAGAGGGACAGCCAACGCGTGGTATTTTCACTATGCGTTGGTTTTTGTGATTAAGGTGTTATGCGGTAAGTTGGTAGTAGCGTTGGCTGCCCCTTAAGCGGGCGTTATGAGTAATTTAAGGATAGTGACAGACAGGTGGAACGGAAAAGGCGAGTTGAGTGGTTAAAGATTCGAAAAAAGGCTTTTTCAGGCACTTTTTAGGGTATGGCTTAGGGTTTTGTATTCCAGTCATTTTCGGTAGTGCATTTGTTCGAAACGATTTTTATCTAGATTTATCTCCAATTGTGTCGTACCGAGTTTATTTAATGACGTTATTTGGAGCTGTGTTTTTTGCTGGTTGGGACTGGTTTTTCAAAAGTAGAGAGTACAAAAAATACAAAGAAAATCTATCGCGGAAAAATTACTCATAACAAACGGCTCAAGAGGGATTGCCAACGCGTGGCGGCTTTAGTACAAAATTGAAGTTCAGCCGTTTACAGTGTGTTTTTTAAGTTCGGTGGTGCGTTGTCAACCCCTTAGCCGGGCGTTAGGCAAGGTGAGTTTTTATCAGCTAAATCGAGTTGAAATTGAGCAGTAAATTTCATGTTTTGTGGCTTAATTTAAGCAATAAATAATCATCACATATTTGCTGTTTCTTGATCGCGTTGAGTTGCTTTTCGTTGTGAGTTTAGCGGCAAAATAACCTTCAGCATCCAAACGTCCGCCGAGCATGCTACGCTCGTCACTTTTCTTCCAAATCGCTCAATTTGAATTTTTTGGTTTCTTTGCTGATTTAGGGTTTTGGTTTATAAATGAATGGGTTAGTTTGTTTTAAGTTTATAAAAAGCCCTGTTCCTTGGTTTTGAAAGTATCATTGTCAATCGGTTGGCCTAACAAACGGCTCAAGAGGGATTGCCAACGCTTGGCGACTTTAGTGCAAAATTGAAGTTCAGTGTTTAAGTGTGTTTTTTAAGTTCGGCGGTGCGTTGTCAACCCCTTAGCCGGGCGTTATGCAAAGTGAGTTTTTATCAGCTAAATCGGGTTTGAATTGAACGGTGAATTCAATGTTCTCATGGCTGGACTTAAGCAATAAATCGTCATCACATATTTGTTGTTTCTTGATCGCGTTGGGTTGCTTAGCGCTGTAAATTCAGCGGCAAAATAACCTTCAGCATCCAAACGTCCGCCGAGTATGCTACGCTCGTCACTTTTCTTCCAAATCGCTCAATTTGAGTTTTTTGTTTCTTTGCTGCGTTGGAGTTTTGGTTTATAAATGAATCGGTTAGTTTTTTTCAAGTTTACAAAAAGCTTTGTTCTTGGGTTTTGAAAGTATTGTTGTCAATTGGTTGGCCTAACAAACGGCTCAAGAGGGATTGCCAACGCGTGGCGGCTTTAGCGCAAAATTGAAGTTCAATGTTTACAGTGTGTTTTTTGAGTTCGGCGGTGCGTTGTCAACCCCTTAGCCGGGCGTTATGTGAATTGGAGAAATTGAGTATATGAAGAAGTTAATCGCTATATTTATAGCTATCTTTTGTCTAGCTTCGATTGGTGCTCAAGCTAATGATCATCAGTTAAAAAATGCGTATGAAAATCATCAAAGTGATATTCAAGTTCAGGGCTCAGGCACAGTTATTCGCTTATTACCTGATGACAACGAAGGAAGTAGGCATCAAAAATTCATATTGAAACTGGACAGTAAACAAACTTTACTTGTTGCTCACAATATTGATTTAGCTCCTAGGGTTCCAAATCTAAAAGTTGGCGATCGAGTCCAGTTTTACGGTGAATATGAATGGAACAAAAAAGGTGGTTTCATGCACTGGACGCACAAGGATCCAAACAATAAACACCCGCAAGGTTGGTTAAAGCACAACGGTAAGACGTACGAGTAAAATTCACATAACAAACGGCTCAAGAGGGATTGCCAACGCTTGGCGGCTTTAGTGCAAAATTGAAGTTCAGTGTTTACCGTGTGTTTTTTTGAGTTCGGCGGTGCGTTGTCAACCCCTTAGCCGAGCGTTATGTGAATGGAGGTCAAAATGTCTTCTGTGCCAAGAAATAAGGATGAATTGGAGCTAGCTATAAACTCAATATTTGCGAAACTCCTGGCTGACTATCGTTCAATTCCGGAAAGCAAAGCTCGCAAACTTGGAGTAGAGGGAAACGTCAAAGGCACAGTCATTAGCGTCAGTGACACAGTGGCTTACTTGATTGGTTGGGGGAGACTCGTTCTTAAATGGCATCACTTAAGATCTCAAAACCAACATGTTGATTTCCCCGAAACTGGTTATAAATGGAACCAATTAGGTTCACTCGCTGAAAGCTTTCACGAAGAGTATTGTGAGTGGAAATATGACGATTTACTCATTGAGCTTGAGTCTACGGTTAACGAGATACTTTTACTCATTTCAAGCTTAAGTGACCATGATTTGTATGGTGTTGCGTGGTATGAACAATGGACGTTGGGGCGCATGATTCAGTTTAATACATCGTCACCTATGAAAAATATGCGTACAAAAGTTCGGCGTTTCAATCGAGAATTCACATAACAAACAATTTAAGTGTGATTCGGCACGCGTGGCGTTTTTACTATGCGTCGGTTTTAGTGATTATGGTGGTATGCGGCAGCATCGGTATTGCGTGCCTCACACCTTAATTGGGCGTTAGCTGAATATTGGTACAAGTAGTATGATCAAAATTAGAAAATACGAAGAATCTGACGCAAGTGAGTTGTGGGAGCTTTTTTATCATACGGTTCGTAACGTGAATCGACGAGACTATTCCCAAGAGCAAGTTGAGGCTTGGGCGCCAGATAATTTCGACTGCGAGATATGGAAGAATAAACTAAACGCTATTTCACCTTTTATTGCAGAAATAGAGGGTGTCATTGTTGGTTATGCTGACCTTCAAGAAAGTGGTTTAATCGATCATTTCTTTTGTCATCATGACCACCAAGGCAAAGGCGTTGCTCGTTGTCTTATGGAGCACGTTTTTAAAGTTGGTATATCTCGTGGCATTACCAAGTATTATTCTGAGGTCAGTATTACAGCTCGACCTTTCTACGAAAAATTTGGTTTTAAGGTTGTAAAAGAGCAATCGATAGAAGTTCGGGGCCAAAAACTGCAGAACTTTGTTATGGAAAAATTCAGCTAACAAACAATTTAAGAGGGATTCCCAACGCTTGGCACTTTTGTATCTACTTCAAATTTAGTGTTTACGGTACAATGCGTTAGGCAAGGTGGTAGCGTTGCTCACCCCTTAATTGGGCGTTATGCAACTCAGGTAAATTTAGAGGTTCAATCTTGTGGGATTTCTCCGGCCATTCGTTTTGTGTTGTCGGAAAATGAGCACTTTCACCCTCAAATTAATGGTTAACTTAAACCGTAAAACAGACAAGGTTCTTTGTTTGCCTCAATTAGTTTTAGCGCTGGTTTGTTGTCAATTTAGAGCGCGCAAAGTGTGGAAATGGCAAGTTAATCGAGCATTTTGCTTTTGCTGAAGGTTTCGCTCGTTAAGTTTTCCTGATTCAAAAGCTTGGTTTGTTGCTGAAAGGTGGACTTTGTTTTGGCAGCTTATTTATCACGGTTCTTACTTGGGTTGATTCTTGAACCACCCAACCGTTGCAATTGTGGCTTTTGGTCGTGTAAAGTCGATTTATCTCATTGAATTTGCATAACAAACGGCTCAAGAGGGATTGCCAACGCGTGGCGACTTTAGTGCAAAATTGAAATTCAGTGTTTATAGTGTGTTTTTTGAGTTCGGTGGTGCGTTGTCAACCCCTTAGCCGGGCGTTATGCAACCATACAACAGAATCATCGAAAGGTTTAAGATAATAAATAAGGAAAATCATGCTAAAAAGATCAGACTATGAAGCTTATGACCATCATTATCACTTCACTGCTTCAACCAAATATAGAAAACCTGTTTTTGACGAAAATATTCGAAAACGTTTGGAAGAACTATTAAAAGAGAAGTCGGAGGGTATTGATGGGCAAGTGTTGTCTGTTGCTGCTGCTGTCAATCATGTTCATCTATTGATTAGGTGTGAACAAGACATTTCATATATGGCGAACATGATACTTGGACCTACATCTCGTCTAATTCGAAAAGAGTTCCCGCAGCTTAAAGAACTACACGAAAAGCAGCTTTGGGGTGGCAAGGCTTGCACATCGATTAAAGATCAATCTCATTTAACAAATGCTAGAGCTTATATTGATAGGCATGACCCTTTAGATTCTCGAGTGGACTGATTGCATAACAAACTGTTCAAGAGGGATTCGCAACGCGTGGCATTTTCACTATGCGTTGGCTTTAGTGTTTAAGGTGGTATGCGGCGGCTTCGGTATTGCGTTGCTCACCCCTTAACAGGGCGTTATGTGTTGGATGAGTTTTCGAGGTTAATTCTACGATTTCATTGAGAATTCGTTCCGTGTTTTCGGCAAGTTGGCTTGGTCGAAATGGATTCTTGAATAATCTGAGATTGATCGTTTTCAAGGTTCTTGGGTTGCCTCAATTGAGTTTTGGATCTGGTTTGTGTTGAGTTTTGTCAGTTTCAAATCGCTTTAATTGAAATGTCTTTTTGACTGACTCTCTTGCTGAAGTTCAGCCCTGAAAGTCTGGTGAAGCAAAAGGTTTGGTTGTGGCTGAAAGGACGCTTTCTTTGTTGTTAATTCTGTAAGTGGCTTTCTTCGGCTCAGATCGCTTTGAAATTTAGGTTTTGGTAAGCATCGTTTTTTACGTAACTTATTAAAATCTCTTCATTTCTACGGTGGTTTACTTTGAATTTACGGTAAAATTCACATAACAAGCAATTCAAGTGGATTCTCAACGCGTGGCAGTTTTACTATGCGTTAGGTAAAGTGTTTTACGGTGCAATGCAGCGGCTTGGCCAGTGCGTTGTTCACCACTTAATTGGGCGTTATGGCGCAGGGCAAAAATCAGCTAAGGGAGTATATGAGCGAGAAAGTAAAAGTAGCCTTGAACTGGCTGAAAAGTCTTTTGGAATCCGAGAGTATCGAATACCAAATTGTCGGTGGTTTA
>NZ_CAWPJM010000017.1:0-8820 GCF_963888495.1 Vibrio sp. 2-2(8)
ACCTTTCGTTCTCAGTGAGGTGCGTGTATTTCATGTTTTTTACTTCTTGGCGGGAGCAAAGTTCATGATTATCGCATCTCACTGTTTTTATGTTCAGAGGCGTCGCACTTCGTACTTGAATCCAAGTGACATAACAAACAATTTAAGAGGGATTCCCAACGCTTGGCATTTTTGGTTCTACTTCAAGTTTAGTGTTTATGGCACAATGCGTTGGGTTTGGGTAGTAGCGTTGCTCACCCCTTAATTGGGCGTTAGCTTTTATGAGGATAATTGGAAATGTTACAAGGTAAAGCTATGCAGATTTCATGTGCGGATGCAAACATACCGTCATGGGTCAAAATACCTTTAAATGGAATAGTAAGTATAGCTGATCATACATATGTCAAGTGTGTTTTAAATGGTACAGCATGGGGATGTCACGGTAGAAGTTCCGGTGGTCAAGTAATAGCTGCTGGTGCCGGGTGTGATGCTCATGCAGGTTGCATATATGGCAATGATGAGGCTGGTATCGAGTACTTACTTACCGGTGTTTGCCACCAAATAGCAAATCGAACATTAATTTCTGCTAATGTTACTGTTCACAATGCTCGTTTTTATACCCTTTCGTCAGCAACTTATGGTGATTTTGGTTTATACCATACAGATTGGAATAACCGTAAGAAGGAATGTGATAATACATGTAGAACTACCGCAAAACGCATTCATTTATATCAAGCACTAATTTCAAAAAGGGCAGCACTGCAAAAAAATCCGGTTCCAGTAAAGGAAATTGAAAAGTTATTTCCTAACGTTAATGAACCGCTAACATTAAGACTGCAAAGTTTAACTACAGCTTGGAAAATTGAATTTTTGAAATATGCTATTGAGTATTATAAAGGTCAAGATTTTCAGCAATTCTATAATTATGTCCATGCGGGGCTTAATAAATACTCAAATGAATGCGCTGGTGTTATTGGATATGAAGCCATGGCTAATCTCTTGGGGTTAGAAGACTATGATGAAAGGCACTATATTTTGCTATCCGCTCCTTTAGAACAAAGCTAACAAATTGTTCAAGAGTGATTCGGTACGCATGGCATTTTTACTATGCGTCAAGTTTAGTGGTTAAAGTGGTATGCAGAGGCTTCGGCATAGCGTACCTCACACCTTAACAAGGCGTTATGGCTGATTCAATTGGCTGGGGCTGTATATAAAAACAGTTTTTCTTGTTTTCATGCTTTAATCTGTATAAGTTACCCATCATTTTCTAACAAAGCAGGCAATTAACAAGTGCGTAGTTCATTGAGAAAAAAGGTAATTCAAGTTTGTTCCAAGAAGATTGAACAGAAGGGTGATAATGTAGGCGTTTCATTTTATGCATTTTTTGCTAATAAAAATGACGATCCAGATTTGTTAATGGAAGCCGCCACATGGTGGATTCAAGAACACAAATTAGACCATTTTGAAAAAGCTCATAAAATCATGGCAATGGTAAAATCTGATATTTAGTGAACTGAGCCATAACAAACGGTTTAAGAGGGACTGCCAACGCGTGGCGGTTTTTGCTTAAATCAACATTTGTGATTACGGTTGCTATTTTAGGTTCGGTGTTTTGCGTTGTCAGCCCCTTAACCGGGCGTTAGGCAAAGTGAGTTTTTATCAGCTAAATCGGGTCTGAATTGAACGGTGAATTCCATGTTCTAATGGCTGGACTTAAGCAAAATCGTCATCACATATTTGTTGTTTCGTGATCGTGTTGGGTTGCTTTTCGCTGTGAATTCAGCGGCAAAATAACCTTCAGCATCCAAACGTCCGCCGAACATGCTACGCTCGTCACTTTTCTTCCAAACCGCTCAATTTGAGTTTTTTGTTTCTTTGCTGATTTAGCATTTTGATTTATAAATGAATCGGTTAGTTGGTTTTAAGTTTATAAAAAAGTTCGTTCTTTAGTTTTGAAAGTATCGGTGTCAATCGGTTGGCCTAACAAACGGCTCAAGAGGGATTGCCAACGCATGGCGACTTTGGTGCAAAATTGAAGTTCAGTGTTTAAAGTATGTTTTTTGAGTTCGGCGGTGCGTTGTCAACCCCTTAGCCGGGCGTTAGCTGAGGTTAAGAAAAATCATAAAATTCCGTGTTCATTTTTTCTTGGTCTGAGGCTCTAGCTTTACACCTGAAAGTCAGCATTTTTCCATGTATCTCGCCAGTGGCACTGTTCGTGAAGTGTTTGAACTAACCGAAGCCTTCTTACGGGAAGTGGTGTGTTTGTTTATTTCTTTGGTGTGGCTTCTTTTGTTTTGAAGCTCTTTCGCGCTTAAATGGATTTCGCGCACTTGGTTGTTGGCTTCTTCGAAAGGATTCTTTGTAAATTGAAGTCTTAGAAGCTCGCCAGTTTTCCTGTTATTTCTTCTTTGTCAAGTGCGTTTCATGGATTAGGTTTTAGTTTCTCAGTTGTCCGTTTTACTTTGTCGCTTGAAAGCAATAATGTGTTTTAAATTAGGCCGTTGGGTAGCAAATCTCCGGCTAAAGTGCAGCAGCTAACAAACGGCTCAAGAGGGATTGCCAACGCGTGGCGACTTTAGTGCAAAATTGAAATTCAGGGTTTACAGTGTGTTTTTTGAGTCCGGCGGAGCGTTGTCAACCCCTTAGCCGGGCGTTATGTGCATGGAGGCACTAATGGACATTGGTATTTATATTTACGATGGGGCCGAAGTTCTCGATTTTTCAGGACCTTTCGAAGTTTTCAGTACAGCTAAACGATTAGGTGCAGAAAGCTGGAATGTATTTTTAGTTTCAGAAAACTTGGAACCAGTGAAAGCCAGAGGTGGTTTTACTGTTTTACCCGACTATTCGTTCCTGCATCACCCTCAAATTGACCTATTAATCGTTGTTGGTGGTATCCATACGAACGAAATGAATAAGACCAATGTGCTTCATTGGGTTGCATCAGTGGATAAGCACGCTAAACATATTGCATCAGTTTGTACCGGAGCATTCATATTAGCTAATGCGGGTTTGCTGAAAGGACTTGCTGTTACGACTCATTGGGAGGATATATCTGAGCTGAAACAACGGTTTCCTGACTTAGTCGCTGTGGAAGACAAACGTTGGGTAACAACAAGCAAATACACCACGTCGGGTGGTATATCTGCGGGCATTGATATGAGTTTGTTCTTGGTATCAAAGTTTCATAGTCAAAGCCATGCTGAGTTAGTTGCCCATCAAATGGAGTACAACTGGCAAAAATGCACATAACAAACGGCTCAAGAGGGATTGCCAACGCGTGGCTACTTTAGTGCAAAATTGCAGTTCAGTGTTTAAGTGTGTTTTTTGAGTTCGGCGGTGCGTTGTCAACCCCTTAGCCGGGCGTTATGAGGAATATGGATATCAAATTAGTACCAGTAGAACTTGAAGAGTTCGATAGTCTTTTTTCTATTGTAAAACAGGCACTTTATTCGCATGTAGATGCTGTTTTTGGCTGGAGTGATGATTTTCAATTTAATCGGCTAAAAAATGACTATGAATTTAGTTGGTTTCACTGGGTTGAACGAGCTGATCAGCGAATTGGCCTGCTTTGTTTCAAGCCTTATGATAATGCACTTCATGTTCATCTGCTTGTTGTATTTCCAGAATTCCAGCGTCAGAGTTTTGGTAGAGATATAATGAATCATGTGCATAATCTCGCTTTGGTTCAGAGACGCAGTCATGTAACATTATCGAGTTTCATTAGCAATCATTCAGCGATAAGATTTTATAAATCGCTTGGTTATCAATTGGTTGATAGTGATGAAAACTTCCTTTCTTTGTCGCTTCAAGTTACCTCATAACAAAGCGTTCAAGAGGGACAGCCAACGCGTGGCATTTTTATTATGCGTTGGTTTATGTGATTACGGTGTTATGTGGAAAGTTGCTCGTAGCGTCGGCTGCCCCTTAACGCGGCGTTATGCAACTCAGGTAAATTTAGGGATTCAATCTTTTGGGATTTCTCCGGCCATTCGTTTCGAGCTGTCGGCAAATGAGCATTTTCGCCTTCAAATTTGTGACTAACTCAAACCGTAAAACAGGCAAATTTCTTTGTTTGCCTCAATGAAGTTTAGTGTTGGCGCGTTATGAATTGAGCGGGCGCAAAGTGTGGAAAGGGCAAGTTTATCGAGCATTTTTTACTTGCTGAAGTTTTCGCTCGTTGAGTTTGTCTGATTCAAAAGCTTGGTTTGTTGTTGAAAGGTGGGCTTTGTTTTGGCGGCTTATTTATCACGGCTCCTGCTTGGGTTGATTCTTGAATCACTCAACCATTGCAATCGTGGCTTTTGATCGAGTAAAGTCAGTTTATCTTATTGAATTTGCATAACAAACGGCTCAAGAGGGATTGCCAACGCGTGGCGGTTTTAGTGCAAAATTGAAGTCTAGTGTTTACAGTGTGTTTTTTGAGTTCGGCGGTGCGTTGTCAACCCCTTAGCCGGGCGTTAGGCAAAGTGAGTTTTTATCAGCTAAATCGGGTCTGAATTGAACGGTGAATTCCATGTTCTAATGGCTGGACTTAAGCAAAATCGTCATCACATATTTGTTGTTTCGTGATCGTGTTGGGTTGCTTTTCGCTGTGAATTCAGCGGCAAAATAACCTTCAGCATCCAAACGTCCGCCGAGCATGCTACGCTCGTCACTTTTCTTCCAAACCGCTCAATTTGAGTTTTTTGTTTCTTTGCTGATTTAGCATTTTGATTTATAAATGAATCGGTTAGTTGGTTTTAAGTTTATAAAAAAGTTCGTTCTTTAGTTTTGAAAGTATCGGTGTCAATCGGTTGGCCTAACAAACGGCTCAAGAGGGATTGCCAACGCATGGCGACTTTGGTGCAAAATTGAAGTTCAGTGTTTAAAGTATGTTTTTTGAGTTCGGCGGTGCGTTGTCAACCCCTTAGCCGGGCGTTATGCAACTCAGGGAAATTTAGGGGTTCAATCTTTTTAGATTTCTCCGGCCATTCATTTTGTGTTGTCGGCAAATGAGCACTTTTACCCTCAGATTCGTGGTTCACTCAAACCGTAAAACAAGCAAGGTTCTTTGTTTGCCTCAATCAGTTTTAGCGTTGGTGTGTTGTGAATCTTGTGGGCGCAAAGTGTGGAAAAGGCAAGTTTATCGAGCATTTTGTACTTGCTGAAAGTCTTGATTGTTGAGTTTGTCTCATTCAAAAGCTTGGTTTGTTGTTGAACGGTGGACTTTGTTTTGGCGGCTTATTTATCTCGGCTCCTACTTGGGTTGGTTCTTGAATCACTCAACCATTGCAATTGTGGCTTTTAGTCGTGTAAATTCTGTTTATCTCATTGAATTTGCATAACAAACGGCTCAAGAGGGATTGCCAACGCGTGGCGACTTTAGTGCAAAATTGAAATTCAGTGTTTACAGTGTGTTTTTTGAGTTCGGTGGTGCGTTGTCAACCCCTTAGCCGGGCGTTATGTGTTTTGGAGATTATCGTGCGTAAATTTGGGCTGTTGTTTGTACTGTTTTTTGCGAGTTTTCCAAGTATCTCAGCGACGTTGGTGACAGAAAGCTATGTGGTTTTGATCGAGTCAAACTGCATTGAAGGTAACGTGACTTGTGATGACGTAACTTATACTGGTAAATCAAAGAGATCTGGCAATGAGATTATTCTTACTGGCCATACGTTACATGCATATTTATCAGACGGAACACCATCAAGATTTATTGGTTATGAGTTTGTAAATGGCGATTTTGTTTATGTAATTTCAGACTCAGGATTGTTGACAGTTATCCAAGACCAAAGAGTTTTGGTCAAGGAGCAAGGAAATTGGGACTGGTCGAAATAAACACATAACAAACGGCTCAAGAGGGATTGCCAACGCGTGGCGACTTTGGTGCGAAATTGAAATTCAGTGTTTACAGTGTGTTTTTTGAGTTCGGCTATGCGTGGTCAACCCCTTAGCCGGGCGTTAGTTGCCTCCCTATCAACTTACTGTATTTCATTTGGTTTTTTGGTGCTTAACTTGTAAAATCACACCAAAATATAAAGGTGTCTAATTTCAATGAAACTAACTTACTATTCCTACCACTTTAAGCGTAATGATAATCAATATCGCCATACGGTCTTAGATTTGCTGCGAGCATATGTTCAGAATGCTCCGGCGCATTTGAAGCGGTCATTTGTATCGCGTTCAAGCGAAACAATTTTCTTGATTCCTAGCAATAATGCTCACTTATTTACCCTGATAACTACGAAAAATAACGAGCTTATAAAAATCATAAACTCTGATAACTTTACATATGAAGACATCAGAGATGACTTAGATGAAAATGAAAAAGTCGGTTTCGCTAGCTATGTCTATATAGAGAATGACCATTATGCTATTGCGTCAACTAGCCAAGGACCAAAAAACTCGAGTTTTGTTTACTTCATCGAACAATTGCTTTCATCGCTATCATTGACGTATGACTTTATCGCTACTCCATTTCCTGTGCAGGTTAGTTCAAGTGATGTCATGACTATGAACTCAGTTGGTAGAACAACTTTTGAAGTATCTGCATCAAATAATGCATTCGAGCAGTTTAGGCAGTTTTTTGGTGGTACTCTTCCTGATGAGATTGATGCTATAGAAGTTACATTTAAACCGCGTCGTGGTTGTGATATTAAGGAACATATTCCAGCTCTCACAAATGTAATTTCAGGTGATGGTCTTGAGAAGTACATGGTTAGAGCTAAAGAGTCGTTAGATGAGTCGTTGTCAGACTTTTATATTGCCGGTAATGGTTTTATAAACGATTATCTTGAATCGTCTGAAACAAGTATGGCGACTAGGATTGCGGAGAAAAAGTTAGCGAATCAACCATTGAGCTTGAAGCTAGCAGAATTTAGAAACGATGAAAGGTATTCAAATGATAGGCTTGAGGATGTTGCTGGTTACTATAATGCTAGCGCCTGGGATCGGTTTGCACTTCCTACTGAAAGCGGAGATATCGAAGCCTCTGCTGGAGAAGCTGGCTAGCAAAACAGATGTATTGCTGACAATACTGGCAACATTCAGTTTTACGATGTTAGGTTTCTTGATCACGGCTTTAGCCGTGATCGTGGGTATGAGTGATAAGCCAAGAATTTTAAGCTATGCAAAGTACGGCTTCTTTAGAGTTTTTGGTGAACTTTACCTAGTGACACTGATAACTTTACTGTTAACTTTCGTACTGTCATCGGTAACTGTTGTACTTATGAGTTTAATGCCATGGGTAGTAGTGGCTGTTGCTATATCTCTAGTACAAATTTTAATGATTTCTATTGCATCTTATAGCTTGATTTTCCAAAAGAAAGGCAACTAACAATCTGTTTAAGAGTGATTCGCAACGCTTGGCATTTTTGCTATGCGTTGCGTTTTGTGTTTAAGGTGGCATGCGGGAGCTTCGGTATTGCGTTGCTCACACCTTAACAGGGCGTTAGTTTTATAGTCATTTTTCAGATAATAGGAAGATTATGAAAATATTTATTAGTTGGTCAGGTGATACAAGTAGAAGAGTGGCTGAAGCTATTAGGGAATGGTTGCCAACGGTTTTACAAACTGTAAAACCATACTTCACTCCTAGTGATATAGAAAAAGGTACACGCTGGTCATCTGATATTGCGGGTGAGCTGGATAATTCGATGGCAGGAATTTTCTGTGTAACTCACGAAAACTTAAATAGTCAATGGCTAATGTTTGAAGCTGGTGCGATATCAAAGAAAGTTGACCAGTCTTTAGTTTGCCCAATCCTGATTGGTATGGATAACTCTGATATTAATGGTCCGTTAACTCAGTTTCAAACCACTCTATTTGATAAAGCCGACTTCAAACGATTGGTGTTTGATCTTAACAAAGCAAATAGCTCAAATGTTTTGAATGAAAGTGTCCTGAATATAGTGTTTGAGAAATTTTGGCCAGAACTTGAGGATAAAGTATCAAAGATCATTAGTTCAGTTGGTCTGAGCGAATCTAAGTTTGCTGATATTCGCAGTGACAGAGAAATCCTAGAGGAAGTCCTTGATCTATCTCGAGCACTCGCAATCCAAAAATCTGGTGGCTTCAAATCTCACAAAGAACTAAATGATTTAATCAGTGAATTTTTGATGGCATATGATGCAATATTCAGAATGGATTGGCAGCACACGAAGCTCTGTTTAGAAGATAGTGATATATTTATTTCTCCATATGGTAATTTTATTGAGCCACATGTTGAAAATGAAGGTAACAACTGGGGTAATAGGCCATACCTCCTCAATAGTTATAGGGAACTAGTGAATTATATTCGGAAGAACAATATAGATATTCGCACTGAATTTAGTTAAAACTAACAAACGCTTCAAGAGGGACAGCCAACGCGTGGCATTTTTATAATGCGTTGGTTTTTGTGGTTACTGTGTTATGCGGTAAGTTGGTCGTAGCGTTGGCTGCCCCTTAAGCGGGCGTTAGCCATCCGGAGAGTTAATGAAACAACAAAATTATGACTGGTATCAGTTTCAAGAAGAAATATGTGACCATTTTCTTTCATTAGGAGCTGAAGCTGAAACAAATGTTACTGTTGTTGGTGTTAGAACGAATCACGATGTTGATGTCTTAGTTAAAACTAAATTTTTAGGTGAGGATATTACTTGGGTAATTGAAGCCAAGTGTTGGAAAAAGCGTGTAAGTAAGAATCATGTTCTCGCATTGAGAACGATAGTAGATGATCTTGGTGCAGATAGAGGGTGATCCGCCCCAGCAGTTTTGGACACTGAGTTAAGTGAGTACAATCACTAACGAGGTGAACAATGACAACTAAGAAAACTAGAATTAAACATTCCCCTGAATTTAAAGCACAAGCCCTGAAGTTAG
>NZ_CAWPJM010000018.1:0-8429 GCF_963888495.1 Vibrio sp. 2-2(8)
TGCTCCCGTAATGGCAATAAACATCGCAACGCCAGATAGAACTAATGTCTGCGTTTTTAATTTTTGAACTTCTTCACTGAACTTAAACAAACAACACTCCGACTTTATATTAATTTACATAACGCCCAATTAAGGGGTGAACAACGCCTCCACCCAAACCTAAAGCATTGTGCCATAAACACTAAATTTGAAGTAGAAGCAAAAGTGCCAAGCGTTGAGAATCCCTCTTAAATTGCTTGTTAAATGAATTTTATTCCTCAGAGTTAGTCAAAGTAGCACCAGTAGCATTAGCGATAATCGCTGGCCAATACATATCTTTTAAATCGATAGCGTTCAGCGCATAGATTATTGTCGACAAGCCAATTCCGAATGCTTTCCCTTGGGTATTAGGGATATGATTCATGCTACTCTCTCCCTTAACCAGAAAAGGAGAAGTAAATACACCTCCTATCGCTGGCACAACAATATGATCTTTACCGCCAATGATTAAGTCCGGAAAGTTAAGATCTGGTTCATAACGAGGGGAATTCGAGTCCGTTCTCAAATTGCATTGAAGATGTAGAGGCATAGAGTCTACTAATTGCTCCCTTGAACTTCTATTTAGCTTGATATTTCTCGCTAGAATACACCCGTACATTGGATTACGAATTTTCGGCCACCCTATGGAACCTTGGGAAGCAGAGTTAAATTTGACATAACGATCAATATCACCAATATGCTTTGGAGAGCGCGCTAAACTTTTCGCTAGATGCACCTGATTGACTGCTTTCAGCAAACTTTGACCATCAGACATGTCACCTTCTACATGTAATGTATTTTTGGCTTCGATATAAGCATATACCGCTTCTGCCGGTATAAATTGCTTACGCCATAAACTGTCTTCATTTAGCATTCTGAGAATAGGAAATCGATGCTTATCATAAATGATAATGTCATCTCCGGCTTGAGCACCATCTTTTGTAATTATATGCCCTCGACATACACCATACTTCTCCGGTAAGAAGGTTTTAAGTAGTTTACAGATGCCAATTTCAAACTCATCACCGACATCAAAATTGTAAATAGTCTCGATCTCATTGAGTATCGCTTCAACTCGAACATTAATTTTTGCAACAAAATCGTTGTACATATGCTTCCCAATTCATTTAACGCCCGCTTAAGGGGCAGCCAACGCTACTACTGACTTTCCGCATAACACCATAATCACAAAAACCAACGCATAGTAAAAATGCCACGCGTTGGCTGTCCCTCTTGAAGCGTTTGTTATGCCGCTAGCTGAAGCGTGAAGCCAGCTTCTTATAAACAGCGTCTTTATCTCGTTTACCAACAGCGAGTACATAAACGACAACTTCATTATCGATGACTTCATAAGCCAAACGATAACCAGATGTACGAAGTTTGATTTTGTAAACAGAATCATAACCTCGTAATTTTGATGATGGGACGTGGGGGTTTTCTAGCCTTTCTTTGAGTTTCTTTTTAAATTGACTCTGAATCGTTGGCGCTAGCTTACTCCACTCCTTTTGGGCTGCAGGCAAAAACTTTAACTTATAAGTCATCAATATTGATTTCCACAGCTTGCGACAAATCACCACGACGACTATCTACTATTTGGGAAAGCTCATAATCATCAAGCATATCCATCAGATACTCGTAAGTTTCAGCCGGTACAAGGTAAGCTGCGGGTTTGTTGTGGTTAAGGATCGCAATAGCTGAACCATCAGCCTCGTTCAAAAGAGCAGTTGGATTTTTCTTTAACTCTGAAATACTGGCAGAGCAATTCGCTAGTACCTGTCTCATAACTTCACCATATAAGCATTAAAATCAGACCTAATTTTAGACCTTAATTTAAGTAATTGCTAGAGGTTTACAAAAGAGGCATAACGCCCGGCTAAGGGGTTGACAACGCACCGCCAAACTCAAAAAACACACTGTAAACACTGAACTTCAATTTTGCACTAAAACCGCCAAGCGTTGGCAATCCCTCTTGAGCCGTTTGTTAGGCCAACCAATTGACACCTGCACTTTCAAAACTAAAGAACAAGGCTTCTTTTCAAACCAAAACAAACTAACCGATTCATTTATATAACAAAATATCAAATCAGAAAAGAAACAAAAAACTCAAATTGAGCGATTTGGAAGAAAAGTGACGAGCGTAGCATGCTCGGCGGACGTTTGGATGCTGAAGGTTATTTTGCCGCTGAATTTACAACGCTAAACAACCTAACGCGATCAAGAAACAACAAATATGTGATGACGATTTATTGCTTAAGCTCAGCCTGAGAACATGGAATTTACCGTTCAATTTCGACTCGTTTTAGCTGATAAAAACTCACCTTGCCTAACGCCCGCCTAAGGGGCTGGCAACGCATTACCACAAAACCCAAACACAACAACCGAAACCACCGCAGCTCAATGGGACTGGAAACGCCACGCGTTGACAGTCCCTCTTGAGGCGTTTGTTATATTTTTTCGGCACTTTTAGGAAAGGTTTCAGATATAAAAAAATATCTTAGTAGATGTTGGTCCACTTTCTTTGCTATTTCTCTTATTATCAAGCATTTATCAGCAACTTCTCGTAAATCCAAATTTACAGGTTCCCCATGAGCGATTTTGTTTCTTATATCTCTTATACCATGGAAATCACTTACCTCTTGTTCTGAGAGTTCTAGAGAGAATCCATCTGAAAGTAAATCTGGAATTTCAACAGAACGTAGATTACTCAAACGCTCAACTAGCATCTTTATGCCATAGGTTGAAAATTGTTCACTTGGAAATCTGTACCCTAAACCTTCAAGCTTATCGCTTGCCGAAACATACTGTTGATAGGATTTAACCTTATTTGCTCTTCTTATTTTTCGTCTTAGCTTCTCAATGTCTTGGCTATCATTTGTAATATGATCTAGTGTTTTCTTCTTGGCATTAGCAAGTAATTGATCTCTACCACCATGAGAATCAATAAATTCATAAATTACATCATGAACATACGATTCGAAAAAACTAAAATTACTGAGCAATGTATACTTAGCTAATTTTTGTTTATATCCTACAGCTCGTCCCTTAAGTTCAGTATTCATTTTATTTTGCTGTTCACGCGAAACATCTCCTTTCGGAGCGTAATGATCAGCTTTGGTCATTGAATCTATAACACCTTTCTCAAATAGCTGAATATTTCGTTTTAATGTAGGAACAGCCGAACATACTAGGACTGAAAACTCAAATGCATCTTGGGTTTGAGTTTTCCATTTCTCATACGCATTCGTATGAATATTTAATATCTTTTTATTCATTTAACCAACTTAAAAATATAACGCCCGGCTAAGGGGTTGACAACGCATAGCCGAACTCAAAAAACACACCGTAAACACTGAGCTTCAATTTTGTACTAAAGTCGCCAAGCGTTGGCAATCCCTCTTGAGCCGTTTGTTAGGCCAACCGATTGACACCGACACTTTCAAAACTAAAGAACGAACTTTTTTATAAACTTAAAACCAACTAACCGATTCATTTATAAACCAAAATGCTGAATCAGCAAAGAAACAAAAAAACTCAAATTGAGCGATTTGGAAGAAAAGTGACGAGCGTAGCATTCTCGGCGGACGTTTGGATGCTGAAGATTATTTTGCCGCTAAATTCACAACGAAAAGCAACCCAACACGATCAAGAAACAACAAATATGTGATGACGATTTATTGCTTAAGTCCAGCCATGAGAACATGGAATTCACCGTTCAATTCAAACCCGATTTAGCTGATAAAAACTCACTTTGCCTAACGCCCGGCTAAGGGGTTGACAACGCACCGCCGAACTTAAAAAACACACTGTAAACACTGAACTTCAATTTTGCACTAAAGCCGCCACGCGTTGGCAATCCCTCTTGAGCCGTTTGTTATGTGATTGTTGCACAAGATTTACATTAAGGGCTCAGCTATAATCCATAAGCACCAAGTTAACTATAATAATATGGACATGATATGAAAGCTCTTATTTATGAAACACTTATTAGCCTTGCAAACCAAGACCCTGAACAACATGCAAAAATTCGCGAAAATCTGTATGAACAGTTGGGCTTGCCTTTGGACAAACAATTAGCTCTATACTCTAGAGCCCTTGGGCCAGCAAGTTCAGGAAAACTTGAAAATGACCAAGCGATCAATAATGCAGTTGAAAGTGCCATTAAGCTGCTAGAAACACCTGAGCACTAGCCTTGCATTACTAAATATCAACGGCCCACGACGTCAAGGGCCGTTTTTATATGCTCATTTTCTAACAAACTCTCAGCCAATTTAGACAAAATTATCACCAGTAGTACTTTTAGATAAAACTAAAACCTCGATTTTTGAGCCAATTTCCTTCTTTGACAACATACGATAAGAATCTTGTTCTTTTCAATTATCGTTGAAGAATGCCAATCAATAATTTCATTCAACGATCTAAAACATCCCAAACAAATATCCATTTCATCTAAACAGCACTGTCTAATACACGGTGACTTGGGCTCTTCGACCTCACTCATTTTCCTATCTTTCATAACAAAAATCCTATCACATTTCCGCAGTAGTCTTTATTAACGAAATCATAGTAAAGAATTCGGCGTACACTAGCACATAACGCCCTGTTAAGGTGTGAGCAACGCAATACCAATGCTCCCGCATACCACCTTAACCACTAAAACTAACGCATAGTAAAAATGCCACGCGTTGCGAATCACTCTTAAACAGTTTGTTATGTATATATTACGACTGATCTAACAAAAATCGGGACTTCAACTCGTCAAGCGAGTATGAGATTCCTGGCCAAAGCCCGTCAGGACCAGAGCCATGTAACATTAGGGCAAAACTAACTTTACCCTTGCCTAAGTTGGCTGTTTCAAACAAGAACTTTAAAGAGTGCTGCGGTAACCCTCTGACTACATAATCCTTTTTATCAGGCAGTGCTTCTAAATACTCACGTGCATCAAGCTTAGAAATAAATAACGGAATTAAATACTTCTTAAAAACTATGCCGTCCGAACGTGAATAATAACTACCTGTTAATCCATCAGTCGAAATTTCCATTAGACACCAAAAAGGCTCACCTATATATGATTCATCAGGTAATGCGACTGACTCTATTCTTTTCGCTACCAATATATTTAAGGTCGGTAAGTCATCTAGCGTCAAAAGCTGAATATCATAGTGCTTGGCATAGTCTTTAGCTCCTTGTTGATAACCACTCTTACTTACAAAAATGCCCTGAATGTTACCAATATCCTGTAGTTTTCCATGAAAATCGATGACATCTGATTTCTGAACTCTTCGAGATTTAAATTTGCACTCAAATGCAACCTTGTGGACAACACCTGATCTCTCAAATTGATAGTAAACATCCACTTCGTGCTTGGCACCTGACTTTCCAACCAATATGACATTACTACTTACCACTACACCTTCATCACGGAGGTTCAACAAGCTTGAATATACATACTGTACGTAGCTTTCTAAGTCTTTAGGTTTATTAATCAATCTATCATGGAACACTCAGAATCTCCCATATACATAACGCCCGGCTAAGGGGTTGACAACGCACCGCCGAACTTAAAAAACACACTGTAAACACTGAACTTCAATTTTGCACTAAAATCGCCAAGCGTTGGCAATCCCTCTTGAGCCGTTTGTTATGTGATTGTTGCACAAGATTTACATTAAGGGCTCAGCTATAATCCATACGCACCAAGTTAACTATAATAAAATGGACATGATATGAAAGCTCTTATTTATGAAACACTTATTAGCCTTGCAAACCAAGACCCTGAACAACATGCAAAAATTCGCGAAAATCTGTATGAACAGTTGGGCTTGCCTTTGGACAAACAATTAGCTCTATACTCTAGAGCTCTTGGGCCAGCAAGTTCAGGAAAACTTGAAAATGACCAAGCGATCAATAATGCAGTTGAAAGTGCAATTAAGCTGCTAGAAACACCTGAGCACTAGCCTTGCATTACTAAATATCAGCGGCCCACGACGTCAAGGGCCGTTTTTATATGCTCATTTTCTAACAAATTCTCAGCCAACTTAGACAAAATTATCACCAGTAATACTTTTAGAGAAAGCTAAAACCTCGATTTTTGAGCCAATTCCCTTCTTTGACGGCATGCGATAAGAATCTTGTTCTTTTCAATTATCGTTGAAGAATGCCAGTCAATAATTTCATTCAACGATCTGAAACATCCCAAACAAATATCCATTTCATCTAAACAGCACTGTCTAATGCACGGTGACTTGGGGACCTCACTCATTTTCCTATCCTCCATAACAAAAATCCTATCACATTTCCGCAGTAGTCTTTATTAACGAAATCATAGTAAAGAATTCGGCGTACACTAGCACATAACGCCCTGTTAAGGGGTGAGCAACGCAATACCGAAGCCGCAGCATACCACCTTAATCACTAAAACCAACGCATAGTGAAAATGCCACGCGTTGCGAATCCCTCTTGAACAGTTTGTTATGTGCCTTACAACGTGGTGATTAATTGCCAATTACCCTCAAAAAAACACCTATATCGGTAATCATCCACTGATACTTTTTTCCCTTTAGTTCGGGATAGTAGCGCTGTATTTGGAAATACAGTTCCTCAAATGCTTGATTAACGTCGTGCTCAGATGGTTTATGAATTAGTGTACGACTCGTCTTTTTCTTGTGGTACTTAAAATGATTAGTTAAACCTGAATCTAACAGCGACCAACTAAAATCTAGTTCCCTAATAATATTATCCATCCTCACTACTCTTTATCTTGCAAAGCATACCGATATGGCACATAACGCCCGGCTAAGGGGTTGACAACGCACCGCCGAACTTAAAAAACACACTTAAACACTGAACTTCAATTTTGAACTAAAGCCGCCACGCGTTGGCAATCCCTCTTGAGCCGTTTGTTAGGCCAACCGATTGACACCGACACTTTTAAAACTAAAGAACGAACTTTTTTATAAACTTAAAACAAACTAACCGATTAATTTATAAACCAAAATGCCAAATCAGCAAAGAAACAAAAAACTCAAATTTAGCGATTTGGAAGAAAAGTGACGAGCGTAGCATGCTCGGCGGACGTTTGGATGCTGAAGGTTATTTCACCGATGAATTCATAGCGATAAACAACCCAACGCGATCAAGAAACAACAAATATGTGATGACTATTTATTGCCTAACTTAAGCCAGAAAACCTTGAATTTATCGTTCAATTTCAACTCGATTTAGCTGATAAAAACTCACCTTGCCTAACGCCCGGCTAAGGGGTTGACAACACACCGCCGAACTTAAAAAACACACTGTAATCACTGAACTTCAATTTTGCACTAAAATCGCCAAGCGTTGGCAATCCCTCTTGAGCCGTTTGTTATGCAAATTCAATGAGATAAACCGAATTTATACGACCAAAAGCCACGATTGCAATGGTTGAGTGATTCAAGAATCAACCCAAGCCAGAGCCGTGATAAATGAGCCGCCAAAACAAAGCCCACCTTTCAGCAACAAACCAAGCTTTTGAATGAGACAAACTCAACAAGCAAGACTTTCAGCAAGTGCAAAATGCTCGATTAACTTGCCCTTTCCACACTTTGCGCCCGCTGAATTGACAACAAAACAGCACCAAAACTCATTGAGGCAAACATAGAACCTTGCCTGTTTTACGGCTTGAGTGGACCAAGAATTTTAGGATAAAAATGCTCATTTGCCGACAATACAAAACGAATGGCCGGAGAAATCTAAAAAGATTGAACCCCTAAATTTACCTGAGTTGCATAACGCCCGGCTAAGGGGTTGACAACGCACCACCGAACTCAAAAAACCACTGTAAACGCTGAACTTCAATTTTGCACTAAAGTCGCCACGCGTTGGCAATCCCTCTTGAGCCGTTTGTTATGCAAATTCAATAAGATAAACCAACTTTACTCGATCAAAAGCCACGATTGCAATGGTTGAGTAATTCAAGAATCAACCGAAGCCAGAGCCGTGATAAATAAGCCGCCAAAACAAAGTCCACCTTTCAGCAACAAACCAAGCTTTTGAATGAGACAAACCCTACAAGCAATACTTTCAGCAAGTGCAAAATGCTCGATTAACTTGCCCTTTCCACACTTTGCGCACGCTGAATTGGCAACAAACCAGCACCAAAACTCATTGAGGCAAACAAAGAACTTTGCCTGTTTTACGGCTTGAGTTAACCACGAATTTTAGGGTAAAAAAGCTCATTTGCCGACAACATAAAACGAATGGCCGGAGAAACCTAAAAAGATTGAACCCCTAAATTTACCTGAGTTGCATAACGCCCGCTTAAGTGGTGAGCAACGCGGCCACGACACTCAATTATTACACCGTAAACACCTTAATCAATGCAAACAAAAACCGCCAAGCGTTGCGAATCCGTCTTGAAGCGTTTGTTAGTTGAA
>NZ_CAWPJM010000019.1:0-8139 GCF_963888495.1 Vibrio sp. 2-2(8)
CTTCGAGTACATAGAGGTTGATTATAATCGGACGAGAAGGCACAGTGCTCTTGGGTATCTAAGCCCAGTTAACTTTGAACAGCAAAATGTCGCTTAATGTGGTGTCCAGTTTTGCTGGAGCAGATCAGTGCGTTGTCAACCCCTTAGCCGGGCGTTATATGTCATCTAGTTCTGCGCTCTATACCGCATATGAAATAGCATCTTTACTTTGTTGAGTGGTAGGCTTGTATTGTCTACAATAGCGCACTTTTTACATATTTTAGGTTATGAATATGAACGACACTACAGCTAAACCTGCTTTGCCGGATCACCTTGCTGGTAATCCTCGCAGCCCACACTATGTAGCGGAGTGCTTTGAACATCACATTGGCATTCGTCTAAATGGCAAAGAGCGTACTGATGTTGAAGAATACTGCATTAGTGAAGGGTGGGTGAAAATTCCTTCACCGAAAGCTAAAGATCGTTTTGGCCAGCCGATGCTGATTAAGTTAAAAGGTGAAGTTGAAGCTTTTTATAAATAAGCTGCATTTTATACCGTCCGCATGCAATGTGTTGATAACTATGTAATTCAATGCATTGCATTCAAAATCTAGCTAGGTTTCTCATCCAAACATATAACAAACGGCTCAAGAGGGATTGCCAACGCGTGGCGGCTTTAGTGCAAAATTGAAGCTCAGTGTTTACGGTGTGTTTTTTGAGTTCGGCTATGCGTTGTCAACCCCTTAGCCGGGCGTTATGTGTAACCAGAGGAAAATGCATGGAAGTACAGCTAAAAGTAGGTAGTGACGCCTTATTCGCAGAATCTTTAACCGAGTCAAATATGGCAAGTTACTATCAAACTCGTGGAATAATCTGGGATCACAATCAGTTTCTAAGTAGTTGGGAAGAATTAGATAATTACGAAGTCCATCTAGACCAAGCTCGTGTTGGTGTTCTCCGTTTTAGCTATAGTGGCGATACTATCTTCTTGAGGGACTTTCAAATTTTGCCTGAGTTTCAGGGCAGAGGAATTGGGGCAAAGTGTCTCGAACTAGTTGTTAAACATGCGCTTAAAAGACAATCCATTAAGCTAGTTTTGCGTGTGTTTAGTGAAAACCCAGCAATCAGCCTGTATGAGTCCAAAGGCTTCGTTAGAACATCTGAAGTCAAAGGGTTGATTGAAATGGAGATCCCTTTAAGTTCAAACACATAACAAACGCTTCAAGAGGGACTTCCAACGCGTGGCATTTTTATTATGCGTTGGTTTTTGTGGTTACGGTGTTATGCGGAAACTTGGTAGTAGCGTTGTCAGCCCCTTAAGCGGGCGTTATACAAATAAAAGGAGGTAATTCGATGCGTCTTTATGTAAAAGATCGTCAGACAGGGAAGAAAACATACATTCAAAATACGGCTAAGTCGCGCATAGAACTAGCTCAAAAGTTAGGCTCTAATCGCTTAAAGGTTAATGACAAGGTCTATTCTGTTAATTCGGTTACGGCGGAATCTGACAATAAGACAGCTCCAGCCATGGCTATTGGTGGAGTTATTGGAGTTTTGGGTGGAGTTCCTGGAGTATTACTTGGCGGGTTAATTGGCGGTTTGCTCGGGAAAAGTAACGATGATGAAGATACTAAAAAGGTAAACGAATTTAATGGGAGTCATCATGTTTCCTAAATTCAACCTTCGACTAGTCGGTGTCCTTATCATCTTAGTCATAATAGCTGTTACCTACATTACTGATCAGAAATATTATAATGACACTATACGCTCAGTCTTAGAATGGAAGCATTTAAATATAAGTATTTGGTTTGGTTGTTTCATCTGTTTCGTATTGCATTATCTATCAGCTAAGAGCTCGAATGCCGAGTATGCAGGGCTTATATATAAGCAATTTGGTATTTTTGCTGATTCAGCTTTTGCTGCAATTACTTATGGTTTGGCGATGACAACATCTGCGTCGATTTTAAAAGGTGTGTATGTTCAACAGTTTTTCGGCGATGTCGTGTATTTTAACCATTTCGAATCCCTAGATATTTATTCAATGCTAGTTGTATGTTTGTTTTTATTAGGGTATTCATTTTGGTCTTGCACTCGTGCTGCTTGGGAGGCAATTATTTTTAGTAGCGCAGAAAAAGCCGAGGCTGTATACGACTAATTATCTGTATAACAAGGCATTTAAGAGTGATTCTCAACGCTTGGCATTTTTCATTCCATCGTTGGGTTCCGTGTTTACGGTGGTATGGTTAGGTTTCGTGGTAGCGTTGCTCACACCTTAATGCGGCGTTAGGCAAGGTGAGTTTTTATCAGCTAAATCGAGTTGAAACTGAACGGTAAATCCCATGTTCTGTGGCTTAACTTAAGCAATAAATCGTCATCACATATTTGTTGTTTCTTGATCGCGTTGGGTTGTTTATCGTTGTGAATTCATCGGCAAAATAACCTTCAGCATCCAAACGTCCGCCGAGCATGCTACGCTCGTCACTTTTCTTCCAAATCGCTCAATTTGAGTTTTTTGTTTCTTTGCTGATTTAGCATTTTGGTTTATAAATGAATCGATTAGTTGTTTTAAAATTTACAAAAAATCTCGTTCTTTGGTTGTGAAAATGTCGGTGTCAATTGGTTGGCCTAACAAACGGCTCAAGAGGGATTGCCAACGCGTGGCGACTTTAGTACAAAATTGAAGTTCAGTGTTTACAGTGTGTTTTTTGAGTTTGGCTATGCGTTGTCAACCCCTTAGCCGGGCGTTATGCAACTCAGGTAAATTTAGGGATTCAATCTTTTGGGATTTCTCCGGCCATTCGTTTCGAGCTGTCGGCAAATGAGCATTTTCGCCTTCAAATTTGTGACTAACTCAAACCGTAAAACAGGCAAGGTTCTTTGTTTGCCTCAATAAGTTTTGATGCTGGTTTGTTGTCAATTCAGCGTGCACAAAGTGTGGAAAGGACAATGTTATCGAGCATTTCGCACTTGCTGAAAGCCTTGCTTGTTGAGTTTGTCTCATTCAAAAGCTTGATTTGTTGCTGAACGGTGGACTTTGTTTTGGCGGCTTATACATCACGGCTCTTACTTGGGTTGATTCTTGAATCACTCAACCATTGCAATTGTGGCTTTTGGTTGTGTAAATTCAGTTTATCTCATTGAATTTGCATAACAAACGGCTCAAGAGGGATTGTCAACGCGTGGCGACTTTAGTGCAAAATTGAAGTTCAGTGTTTACAGTGTGTTTTTTTTGAGTTCAGCGGTGCGTTGTCAACCCCTTAGCCGGGCGTTATGTGCTTTGGTATCGTTGGAGGTAACGATGGAATTTGAAGTTGATGACCAAAAATTGGCTGCTTTATTAAATCAACGAGTGGTTCCTGTGTTATATCGCACAGGAGAAAAAGGAGCCCCGTTATATGTGAAGCTTCCATTTGAAAAAACAAATATGGCTTGGTTGAGAAATAATGCAACTAGAAAGCCTAAATGGAATGCGGAGCATAAATGGTGGGAAACTCCCAAAGCTTGGTTCAATGACTTAGTTAAGCGTTGCCTACATAAATATGGGAAAGTATATGTTATCCAACCATATAGGCAGCAAGAAAAGTGCGCACCAGCATGTTGGAATGCAGAAGGGCATGAGTGTCAGTGTTCGTGTATGGGCGAGCATCATGGCTCAATGAATTCTGTAAATGACTGGTATGTCGTATCAGACACTTTTGCTACCAAATGGCACCACCTTTCGGTTGCATGCCGGCTAATGACGAAAAAATAAAAACGCACATAACAAACAGTTCAAGAGGGATTCAGCACGCGTGGCATTTTTAGTATGCGTTAGTTTCGGTGTTGAAGTGGAATGCAGTAACATCGGTATTGCGTGCTTCACCCCTTAACTGGGCGTTAGGCAAAGTGAGTTTCTATCAGCTAAATCGAGTTTGAATTGAACGGTAAATCCCATGCTTTGTGGCTTAATTTAAGCAATAAATAATCATCACATATTTGTTGTTTCTTGATCGCGTTGGGTTGTTTAGCGCTGTGGGTTTAGCGGCAAAATAACCTTCAGCATCCAAACGTCCGCCGAGCATGCTACGCTCGTCACTTTTCTTCCAAATCGCTCAATTTTAGTTTTTTGTTTCTTTGCTGATTCAGAATTTTGGTTTATAAATGAATCGGTTAGTTGGTTTCAAGTTTACAAAAAAAAGCTCGTTCTTTGGTTGTGAAAGTATCGTTGTCAATCGGTTGGCCTAACAAACGGCTCAAGAGGGATTGCCAACGCTTGGCGACTTTAGTGCAAAATTGAAGTTCAGTGTTTACAGTGTGTTTTTTGAGTTCGGCTATGCGTTGTCAACCCCTTAGCCGGGCGTTAGCTGAGGTTAAGAAAAACCATAAAATTAAGCGTTTATTTTTCTTAGTCTGAGGCTCTAGCTTTACACCTGAAAGTCAGCACTTTTCCGCGTATCTCGCCAGTGGCACTGTTCGTGAAGCGGTTGAACTAACCGAAGTCTTCTTACGGGAAGTGGTGTGTTTGTTTATTTCTTTGGTGTGGCTTCTTTGGTTTTGAAGCTCTTTCGCGCTTAAGTTGATTTCGCGCACTTGGTTGTTGGCTTCTTCGAAAGAATTCTTTGTAAATTTAAGTCCTAGAAGCTCGTCAGTTTCTCGGTTATTTCTTCTTTGCCAAGTGCGTTTCGTGGATTAGGTTTTAGTTTCTCAGTTGTCCGTTTTACTTTGTCGCTTGAAAATAATAATGTGTTTTAAATTAGGCCGTTGGGTAGTCAATCTCCGGCTAAAGTGCAGCAGCTAACAAACGGCTCAAGAGGGATTGCCAACGCTTGGCGACTTTAGTGCAAAATTGAAGTTCAGTGTTTACAGTATGTTTTTTTAGTTCGGTGGTGCGTTGTCAACCCCTTAGCCGGGCGTTAGGCAAAGTGAGTTTTTATCAGCTAAATCGAGTTGGAGTTGAACGGTAAATTCCATGTTTTCTGGCTTAAGTTAAGCAATAAATAGTCATCACATATTTGTTGTTTCTTGATCGCGTTGGGTTGCTTTTCGTTGTGAATTTAGCGGCAAAATAACCTTCAGCATCCAAACGTCCGCCGAGCATGCTACGCTCGTCACTTTTCTTCCAAACCGCTCAATTTGAGTTTTTTTGTTTCTTTGCTGAATTAGGGTTTTGGTTTATAAATGAATCGGTTAGTTTGTTTTAAGTTTGTAAAAAAGCCCTGTTCTTTGGTTTTGAAAGTATTGTTGTCAATCGGTTGGCCTAACAAACGGCTCAAGAGGGATTGCCAACGCATGGCGACTTTAGTGCCAAATTGAAGTTCAGTGTTTACAGTGTGTTTTTTAAGTTCGGCAGTGCGTTGTCAACCCCTTAGCCGGGCGTTATGGCGCAAGGTGAAAAATGGATACTATCGTTGATTTAGTTAGAAAAGATCCCGTTCGATTTGAAGCACTGGAATGTGTTTACCAGCTTGAATTGCCTCAGTGCTACATAGCCGCAGGTTTTGTGCGAAACCTTGTCTGGGACTTTTTACATCGCAACGTAAAGCCGACGCCATTAAACGATATTGATGTCATTTTCTTCGATGCTGATTGTGTCGATTCAGATTATGAAAAATCACTTGAACTCAAGTTATCGGAGCAAATGCCCCAGATCAATTGGCAAGTGAAAAATCAAGCCAAGATGCACTTACAAAATGGCGACGATCCTTACCAAAGCACATTGGATGCCATGAGCTATTGGCCTGAAAAAGAAACGGCGGTAGCAGTGAGAAAAGTCGAGCACGATCATTATGAATGTATATCAGCCTTTGGTTTCGAGAGTTTATTTCAAGGTTTAATCACACATAATCCTAAACGAGCATATGGAACCTTCGAAAATCGAGTAAAGTCAAAGGGTTGGCTAGTTATATGGCCTAACTTGAGAATTGCGCCATAACAAACGCTTCAAGAGGGACAGCCAACGCGCGGCATTTTTACTATGCGTTGGTTTTTGTGGTTACGGTGTTATGCGGAAAGTTGGTAGTAGCGTTGTCTGCCCCTTAAGCGGGCGTTAGGCAAGGTGAGTTTTTATCAGCTAAATCGAGTTGGAATTGAACGGTAAATTCCATGTTTTCTGGCTTAAGTTAAGCAATAAATAATCATCACCTATTTGTTGTTTCTTGATCGCGTTGAGTTGCTTTTCGTTGTGAGTTTAGCGGCAAAATAACCTTCAGCATCCAAACGTCCGCCGAGCATGCTACGCTCGTCACTTTTCTTCCAAATCGCTCAATTTGAGTTTTTTTGGTTTCTTTGCTGATTCAGCATTTTGGTTTATAAATGAATCGGTTAGTTAGTTTTAAGTTTGCAAAAAAGCCTGTTCTTTGTTTTTGAAAGTATCATTGTCAATCGGTTGGCCTAACAAACGGCTCAAGAGGGATTGTCAACGCTTGGCGGCTTTAGTACAAAATTGAAGTTCAGTGTTTACAGTGTGTTTTTTTGAGTCCGGTGGTGCGTTGTCAACCCCTTAGCCGGGCGTTATACCGTTTTGACTTACGCGCAGAATATCGTATAGGTTCTAGTTTATAAAAAAACCGTCAGAAGACGGCTTTGGACGTAATTATCGAGGGTTTAAGCACAGCACTTTTTGTACTTTTTCCCGCTTCCGCAAGTGCACGGTTCATTACGGTTTGGTGTTTTGTTATAGGTAATAGTTTTAGGTTTGTTTAATAGCGTATCCAGCTCAACAGTGTTCTCTGGTTGCTTTGAGTCAATGACAATATCAGCCACTATTGAGTACTCAGAAAGTAATATTTCTATCTCTGCTTTACGAGCCTCGGTTGGGACGACAACATTGATTGGAGCCTCGTCAGTGCCTGCTTTTACATCACGGTTTACGTTGTAGCCTGAAATGACGTGGTTTTGTCTAGCATCGATTCGACCTTTGAAAAATAGTTTGGACATTTGCAACTCACTGATGGATTGTTGTGGTGTAATTTGGCCGCGATTATACGGCACTATGGCAATTGATAAAGAAGTTCCTACAATGTGCATCGGATCACGGTATAACAAACGGCTCAAGAGGGATTGCCAACGCTTGGCGACTTTAGTGCAAAATTGAAGTTCAGTGTTTACGGTGTGTTTTTTTGAGTTCGGCGGTGCATTGCCAACCCCTTAGCCGGGCGTTAGGCAAAGTGAGTTTTTATCAGCTAAAACGAGTTGGAATTGAACGGTAAATTCCGTGTTTTGTGGCTTAAGTTAAGCCATAAATCGTCATCACATATTTGCTGTTTCTTGATCGCGTTGGGTTGCTTTTTGTTGTGAATTTAGCGGCAAAATAACCTTCAGCATCCAAACGTCCGCTGAGCATGCTACGCTCGTCACTTTTCTTCCAAATCGCTCAATTTGAGTTTTTTGTTTCTTTGCTGATTCAGCATTTTGGTTTATAAATGAATCGGTTAGTTTGTTTCAAGTCTACAAAAAAGCTCGTTCTTTGGTTGTGAAAGTGTCAGTGTCAATTGGTTGGCCTAACAAACGGCTCAAGAGGGATTGCCAACGCGTGGTGGCTTTAGTACAAAATTGAAATTCAGTGTTTACAGTGTGTTTTTTGAGTTCGGCAATGCGTTGTCAACCCCTTAGCCGGGCGTTAGGCTAGGTGAGTTTTTATCAGGCTAAATCGAGTTTGAATTGAACGGTAAATTCCATGTTTTGTGGCTTAATTTAAGCAATAAATAATCATCACATATTTGTTGTTTCTTGATCGCGTTGGGTTGCTTTTCGTTGTGAGTTTAGCGGCAAAATAACCTTCAGCATCCAAACGTCCGCTGAGTATGCTACGCCCGTCACTTTTCTTCCAAATCGCTCAATTTGAGTTTTTTGTTTCTTTTCTGATTCAGCATTTTGGTTTATAAATGAATCGGTTAGTTTGTTTCAAGTTTACAAAAAAGCTCGTCCTTTGGTTGTGAAAGTATTGTTGTCAATTGGTTGGCCTAACAAACGGCTCAAGAGGGATTGCCAACGCTTGGCGACTTTAGTGCAAAATTGAAGTTCAGTGATTACGGTGTATTTTTTGAGTTCGGCGATGCGTTGTCAACCCCTTAGCCGGGCGTTATATTTTTTTAAGTTCAGCAATCAAAAGGATTCATGATGAACGTGGATAAAGCGAAAAAACGCATATTGAAACGAGTACAAAGAGGTTTCAAAGGTTAT
>NZ_CAWPJM010000020.1:0-6425 GCF_963888495.1 Vibrio sp. 2-2(8)
CATATAACAAAGCATTTAAGAGGGATTCTCAACGCTTGGCAGTTTTGGTTCTACTTCAAATTTAGTGTTTATGGCACAATGCTTTAGGTTGGGTGGAGGCGTTGTTCACCCCTTAATGCGGCGTTAGCTGGGGTTAAGAAAGGCTGTGAGTTTAGAGTGGAAAGGCTTTCGGTTTTCTAGCTACACACCGGACAAATCTCAGCTTCTCAACTATCTCGCCAGTGGCACTTTTCGGGAAGCGTTTGAACTTAACAAAGTCTGCTTACGGGAAGTGTTGTGTTTGTTAAGTTCGTTGGCGCGGTTTCTTTGGTGTTGAAATTCATGAATGCCTAAATTCGTTTCGTGTGCTTTGCCGTTGGCTTTTTCGATAGAATTCTTTGCAAATTACCATGCTCAGGAATGGGGATTTCCTCTGTCATTTCTTCTTTGCCAAGGGCATTTCGTGGATTAGGTTTTAATTTCACAACTGTCCGTTTTACTTTGCTGTTTGAAAGCAATAATGTGTTTCAAATTAGGCATTTTGGCGTAATTTGCTAGCGAAAGTGCAGCAGCTAACTAGGCGTTTAAGACGGATTCCCAACGCTTGGGAATTTCGGGTCTAGGTTGAGTTTTGTGTTTAAGGCGCAATGGTTTAGGATTGTGGTCGCGTTGCTCACCACTTAACGCAGCGTTAGGCGATGAGGAGGGTTCATTGTTCGAAGTAGGTAAAATCTATAACCGTCGTTCTGATATTCACGGTGTATACAAAGGTCAACAGTATGGTGGCATTGCTACACCAGCTAATCATCCTTATGTATTTATATTTACCAGTGATGCAGGTGAAGAGTTCGGCTATTCTGATGGTTTTGGTCCAGATGGTACGTTTAGGTATACAGGCGAAGGCCAAGAAGGTGACATGCAAATGGTCAAAGGTAATTTGGCTATCTTCGAACACCAGAAAAATAAAAAAGAAATCTTGTTGTTTGAGTCGACTACAAAAGGTTTTGTGCGTTTCGTCGGTGTATGTAGTTACATTGAACATCATATCGAGCAGAGACCTGACAAAAATAGTCAGCTTCGAAATGCTTTCATTTTTCACTTGGATGTACTTCCGCAGTCAAGGCTTCCCGGCGTAGAAAATGGAAAGGCTCCGTACTTGACCAAACCGACTAAAAGCAAATCACTTAAGCAATTACGCGATATCGCTACAGCTGTGACACCTAGTAATGTGGATGTTAAAGAACAAGTTGTTCACATCCGTTACCGTAGCGAGGCTATTAAGTTATATGCTAAAAAGCGTGCAAATGGGGTTTGTGAAGGTTGCAGAAGTAAGTCGCCCTTTGAAACGAAGGAAGGACCTTATCTAGAAGTCCATCATTTAACCAGGCTTGCTGACGGTGGTGCTGATTGCCCGGAAAATGTTATCGCTCTATGCCCTACGTGTCATCGGAGAGCGCATTATTCAATCGACAGCAAAGAATTCAACGAGCAGTTGTTAAAAGTAGCCCTTAGCATCGAAGAAAAAATCGCCTAACAAGCAATTTAAGAGGGATTCCCAACGCTTGGCATTTTTGCTTCTACTTCAAATTTAGTGTTTATGGCACAATGCTTTAGGTTGGGTGGTAGCGTTGCTCACCCCTTAATTGGGCGTTAGGCAATTGCACATTTAGTATTGAGGCAAAATGATTAATAAAGTGATCGATAAACTTGCTTGGGTTTTGATTCAAGATGGCAAGCTTTTAGCCGTAAGGTCTAAAGGAAAGGCTCTGTTCTACCTTCCCGGAGGTAAGCGTGAAGCCGGTGAAAATGATGAGGAAGCATTAATCCGTGAAATCAAAGAAGAGCTCTCAGTAGATCTTTCACCTACGAGCCTCAAATATATGGAAACATTCACAGCACAGGCAGATGGTAAGGCCGAGGGTGTTTCAGTAAAGCTGACCTGCTACTTTGCGGATTTTTCTGGTGAATTGCTTCCAGCGGCAGAAATCGAAGAACTTAAGTTCATTGATGGTAATGATGAAGCGGCATGTTCAGTTGCAGCTTTGGTTGCGCTTCAATGGCTAGAGTCCAAGTCATTGGTGAATGGAAAAATTGCCTAACAAACGGTTCAAGAGGGACAGCCAACGCGCGGCATTTTTATCATGCGTTGGTTTTTGTGGTTACGGTGTTATGCGGAAGCTTGGTAATGGCGTTGGCTGCCCCTTAACCGGGCGTTAGCCGTTTTAGGAGGTTTCATGAACAATCGGGTAGTTTTTACTGGTGGTCCAGGTTCAGGAAAAACTTCGGTGATTAAATTTTTAGAGCAATTGGGATATTCAAGTGCTACAGAAGTCGGTCGTAAAGTCATTCAAATGCAAACTGAGCGTGATGGATCAGCTTTACCTTGGAAAGATAAAGTCGCATTCCGTGATGCAATGGTTCTTGAAGAACTCAACAATTACAAAGTGCACGACAACTCAGTTCTGACTTTCTTTGATCGAAGCATTATTGATTCTTATGGGTACAGTCAGCTTGAACAAATAGCTATTTCGGAGATCTTATTAAGAAGTTGCCACGAGCTAACCTATCACAGAAAAGTATTCATTTTCCCACCGTGGGAAACGATCTATGAAAATGACATCGAGCGTAAGCAAGATTTTAATGAGGCTGTTGCGACATACCATGAAATGGTGAAAGCCTATGAAAGGTTTGGTTATGAACTGATTGAAGTTCCAAAGGTTTCAGTCGGAGATAGGGCTGAGTTCATCTTAGATACGGTGGGCAACGGCTAACAAACGCTTCAAGAGGGACAGCCAACGCGTGGCATTTTTATTATGCGTTGGTTTTTGTGGTTACGGTGTTATGCGGCAAGTTGGTAATAGCGTTGGCTGCCCCTTAAGCGGGCGTTATGTTGCTAAGGATGGTATTGGGATAAGATGCTAAATTTATTAAGGTTTTTCCTCATAAGCAATCTCGCTGCATCAGCAGTTTTGGTCATCTTTGAGAAATCTACGGGTTTCTTTGGTCTGAGGTCTTGGGCTGATTATGCACTCTTTGTTGTGGTGATCCTTTGGGGGCTAGCTGCCTTATTTTTTATGTACCCACCAGACGGAGGTTTTGGTGATGATAGGGCAGAAAGAGTAGCGGGTTCAATGGTGGACAGCTCGGTGGCTAATGAAATTGACAGTGAGCGTTTTACATCAAACACGATACTTTGTATAAAACTTTTTGTTTCAGGCTTACCTGCATTCCTAACGTTCATAGTAGTCAGTAGCGCAACATAACAAACGCTTCAAGAGGGACAGCCAACGCGTGGCATTTTTACTGTGCGTTAGTTTCAGTGGTTACGGTTTTGTGCGGAAAGTAAGTAGTAGCGTTGGCTGCCCCTTAAGCGGGCGTTATGTGTTTTCCTAGAAAATGGAGTTTCTGATGAAAATTAGTCACCTTGATCATTTGGTTCTGACTGTTGCAGATATTCCAACAACAACGAACTTTTATGAAAAAGTGTTGGGCATGAAAGCTGTTAGTTTTGGCGCTGGTCGGATTGCTCTAGAGTTTGGTCACCAGAAGATTAATCTTCATCAACTCGGTAATGAGTTTGAACCTAAAGCTCAAAATATTAGAGTTGGGAGCGCAGATTTGTGCTTTATTACCGACACAGTTCTGTCTGATGCGATGAAGCATGTGGGGAATCAAGGTGTGACTATCATGGAAGGACCTGTAAAACGTACAGGTGCACAAGGTGTAATCACATCATTCTATTTCAGAGACCCAGATGGGAATCTTATTGAAGTATCAACGTATTCAAACACATAACAAACGCCTCAAGAGGGACTGTCAACGCGTGGCGTTTCCAGTCCCATTGAGCCGCGGCGGTTACAGTTGTTGTGTTTGAGTTTTGTGGTATTGCGTTGCCAGCCCCTTAGGCGGGCGTTATATGCTTTCAAAATCTGTGAGTAAAAGGGAGCTTAAAATGATTCTAAATCACGTCTCAGTTGGTGTTTCAAATGTGGCATCTGCTGTGGCTTTTTACGATTCAGTTCTATCCGCATTATCGGTAAGGCGTTCGCATTACATCGAAAATGTGGCGGCTGCCTACGGTGAGAATTTTGAGTTTTGGGTAGGTTGTCCATGTGAAAATGGAGCCTCTTCTGGTAACGGAACTCACATCGCTTTCAATGCGCCAAGTAAAGAAGCTGTTGACCTGTTTTATGCTACTGCATTAGAGCTTGGCGGCTCGTGTGCAGGTAAGCCTGGCTTACGACCAGAGTACGGTGAAACTTACTATGCGGCATTTGTCCGCGATGCTGATGGAAACAAAGTTGAAGCAGTCTTTATGTAGTTGAAACAACGCATATAACAAAGCGTTAAAGCGGGACTTGGCACGCGTGGCATTTTCAATTTGCGTTGGGTTTAGTGGTTACGGCACTGTGCGGTAGCTTTTGTATTGCGTGCCTGCGCCCCTTAACGCGGCGTTATAAGAATTCAGTTGGTAAGGTAATAATATGTCTCACTATATAAAAAAAATAGAAATTCAGAATTACAAATCTTGTAAAGAACTGACAGTAGTTTTGACGCCATACACTCCTTTAGTCGGTTACAACAATGTTGGTAAATCGAACATTCTTAGTGCTCTAGAGTGGCTGGTAAAAGACAAATTGTTAGCTGAAAGTGATTACAATGATGTCAATCTACCTATTATTATTGAAGGTGAAGTTGTTGGCGTCACCGAAGATGTACTGCAACGTCTAAATGAGGAGCATCGAGAACCACTTAGACCATATATCGAAAATGGTGTGGTTAGAATAAAAAGAACTCAGCCGGCTAATGCAACCAAAAAAACAGAAATTAATCTCGAAATTTTCAATTTCGAAAGAGGGCAATATGCTCGAAACCCAAGAGGTATTTGGAATGCTATCAAATCATTGTTTCCAGAGCCTATTAAGGTTGGAGCTATGGAGAATGCCGCTGAAGATGCGGGAAAGGCCAAAAGTACTTCTACTATTGGGAAGTTATTAAAAGAACTTAGTACCTCATTAGCAGAAAACCATGCTTCTGTTGTTAACAGGCACTTAAATGCAGTTAGCCGCAGAATGGGTGCAGACGGAAATCGGCGCTTGGATGAATTGGCGGAAATTGATGATTCAATAAACGAAAAGGTAGAGAGTCTATTTCCTGGTATTAGTTTAAAACTTCACTTTGATGTTCCCGACTTTAATGAAATTTTCAATGCAGGTACAGTGAAGGTGTATGAAAACGATGCTGAAGGAAGAGACGTTACTTCTTATGGTCATGGTGCTCAACGTTCGGTGCAGATGGCACTCATACAACACCTCGCTGAAATCAAGAAGAATGCTGAATCACCAACAACAACGCTGTTGTTGATAGATGAACCAGAATTGTATTTACACCCTTTTGCTATAGAACAAGTCCGTGAAGCTCTACATGTGTTGTCGCAAAATGGATATCAAGTACTTTTTAGCACTCACTCGGCTCAAATGATTACTGCTGAACGCGCCCAGCATACTTTATTCGTTCGCAAAACTCATGCTCAAGGAACACATATCAGAACACCTTTGAGAGATGCCTTGGAAAGAGCTGTTCCAAATGCAGAAGCACAAGCAGGCCACTTGTTCGCTTTAAGTCAATCAACACAGATCTTATTTGCAAATGAAGTTGTTCTCACCGAGGGAAAGACAGAGCTAAGATTGCTCCCATTCTTGTACAAACAGCTCAAAGGGAAAACTCTCGGTCAAAATAACGCAGCACTCATCGAAACTGGCTCTGTAGATAATATCGGCAAAACGATGAGCATATTGCATGAAATGGATCTTCCTTCGAAAGCTATTGTTGACTTAGATTATGTTTTCAAAGGCGCAATACATAACAACTACATTGAGCAAGATGATGAGGACTTAGTTGTTTTGAGGGATCTGTTGCGAAGCTTACATGATGACAATGTTATTGAGATGCGCGGTGACTTGCCCAATGCAAAACATTGTGCAGTGATGGCTCAAGATGTACGAAGTCATGATGCGATAAATTCTCTGCACAATAAACTGCAAGCGAGGAATATCTGGCTTTGGAAGTTAGGGGCTATTGAAGCTCACCTTGGCTTGAGAGCAAAAAATGAGCATGAATGGGCTAGGTTTAAGGCTAATGCTGAGAATCCTGAAGTTGGTCTAGAGCAGGCTTGTGCTGACTTTATTGGTGTGCACCAGTTGGTTGAGTGGCTCGAATAAATTCTTATAACAAACGCTTCAAGAGGGACAGCCAACGCGTGGTATTTTTACTATGCGTTGGTTTTTGTGATTAAGGTGTTATGCGGAAAGTTAGTAGTATGATCTGCTCCAGCAAAACTGGACACCACATTAAGCGACATTTTGCTGTTCAAAGTTAACTGGGCTTAGATACCCAAGAGCACTGTGCCTTCTCGTCCGATTATAATCAACCTCTATGTACTCGAA
>NZ_CAWPJM010000021.1:0-6000 GCF_963888495.1 Vibrio sp. 2-2(8)
TCACCACCGTACACTTTTGCAAGTGTAGTACAGATAGCAGCAGTTAGAGTTGTTTTACCGTGGTCAACGTGGCCGATAGTACCAACGTTTACGTGCGGTTTCGTACGTTCAAATTTTGCTTTAGACATGAGTTGTCCCTCTAGGTACGGATTTAGGTGGCTTTGATGACCACGCAACCAAAATTATTGGTAAGGAGTATATATCAAAAGGAGATAATTGCTTGGAGAGCTGGTGCTGATACCCAGAGTTGAACTGGGGACCTCACCCTTACCAAGGGTGCGCTCTACCGACTGAGCTATATCAGCACTCAAAAATTGGAGCGGGCAGCGGGAATCGAACCCGCATCATCAGCTTGGAAGGCTGAGGTAATAGCCATTATACGATGCCCGCACACGTAACTCTGAGAGCTATTTCCTTAAGAATATGGTGGAGGGGGACGGATTCGAACCATCGAAGGCGGAGCCGGCAGATTTACAGTCTGCTCCCTTTGGCCACTCGGGAACCCCTCCAAATTTTTTCTTCATTCTTTCGAAAAAGAATGGTGCCGACTACCGGAATCGAACTGGTGACCTACTGATTACAAGTCAGTTGCTCTACCTACTGAGCTAAGTCGGCATAAGTGGAGCGCATTCTATTGAATGATGCTCAGCCTTGCAAGCCTAAATATTAAAAAAAAACCAATTTTCCATAAATCTCGCCTGTTCGTTGCTTTTTCAAGCAAAATGCGTTTTCTCACTCAATTCTATCGTTTAAGGCATTTCCATTCTTTTCACCTTAATGTATGTTTCATCCTCTTCTTTTTTCTGTCATTCATCGTTAGGTATTTTATGGGTCCTTATATCTCTTTTGATCGCAATCAATGGGCCGAGCTACGTAACTCTGTCCCAATGACTCTCTCTGAGGCTGACTTAAAAGAGCTACAAGGTATTAATGAAAACCTAACGATGAAAGAAACGGCTGAGATTTATCTGCCTTTGGCTCGCTTACTTAATTTATACGTGGCCGCCAGACAAAGCCGAAATGCGGTTTTGCATCAATTTCTCGGTAATACCGATATATCGCCTCCTTTTATCATTGGCATCGCAGGAAGTGTCGCCGTTGGGAAAAGTACTACGGCGCGTTTGTTAAAAGCGCTTCTTTCACGCTGGGAGAATCATCCCAAAGTTGAACTGATCACGACAGATGGGTTTCTTTTTCCCAACAAAATTCTTAATGAGAGAGGAATTATGGGGAAAAAGGGGTTTCCTGAATCTTATGATATGAAACGTCTGGTACAGTTTGTGTCGGATGTTAAAGCAGGAAAAAGAAATGTAAGCGCGCCGATCTATTCACATCTTACTTACGACATCACCACTGAAGAGAAAGTCGTCGATAGGCCAGATGTGTTGATCATTGAAGGATTGAACGTCTTGCAAAGCGGCATGGATTATCCACACGATCCACATCGAGTGTTTATATCTGATTTCTTAGATTTCTCACTGTATGTCGATGCGGACAGTCAACTTATTGAAAAGTGGTATGTTGAACGCTTTATGAAGTTTCGTCACAGCGCCTTTAAGGAGACGGGATCGTACTTTAGCCACTACACAAAACTGTCTGAGCTAGAGGCGAGAGAAAAAGCTGAGAGCATTTGGCACTCGATCAACGGTAAAAATCTGCAACATAATATTTTACCGACCAAAGAGCGCGCTCAGTTAGTTTTGCGTAAAGGCCTCAATCATACCGTGGAAGAGATACTACTAAGAAAATAGTTTGGTAAAGCGGTTACTCTGCCTTGCGTAACGATATTTCGCCACCAATGTAACTCTCCATTCCATTCTCTGTTTCTAGCAACACCGCTCCATATTCGTTGATCCCGTGCACCACGCCATAGACCTCTTTGGGGCCCATAAGCAGTTTAACTTTTCGACCAATAAAGTTATCGAGTCGATTCCAGCGCGGTATAAAATCCTTCATCCCATAAAGCTCGTAATCACGTAGCGCTTGGTCTAATGATTGAATAAAGACAGTAGCGAGCAAGTTCCTGTCTATTTTCAGACCGTCGGCTACCTGCGACAAACTTGCCCATGGCTGGTCAATGGCTTGCTCATTTTCGGGCATGAAAATGTTCATTCCCATCCCAATCACTAAATGTGCCGCTGCGCCAGCCTGCCCTGTCATTTCTACTAAAATACCCGCCAGCTTTCTATCCTGAAAATAGAGGTCGTTCGGCCACTTAAGCTTTACACCGTCAAATCCGATGCTTGCTAGCGCTTCCACAATCGCGACCCCGACCACAAGGCTAAGCCCCATTGCGGCCGCCATCCCTGCGTCGAGTCGCCAGTACATGGAAACATAAAGATTGCTGCCAAAAGGCGATATCCACTGACGCCCACGCCGACCCCGTCCATTAGCCTGATACTCTGCTAAGCAAACGCTGCCCGAAGCAAGGTTATCTACACGTTCTAACAGGTATTGGTTGGTTGAATCGATAATGGGGAAAAGCTCGACAGGGTTACGCACGGCATTTTGGATCTGTGTCACATCAAGTAGATTCAGTGATTGAGCAAGCTGATAGCCTTTGCCTTGGACGCGGAAAATATCAATTCCCCACTCCTGAATCCCTTTAATATGCTTACTTACTGCAGCGCGAGAAATACCAAGTTCTGCTCCTAGCAACTCACCAGAACAAAACTCGCCACTGGCCAGATGACGAAGTAATGATAGTTTGACACTGTGCTCTTTCACTTTAATTCCTTAGCAAGATGCTCAAGGTTCGTTTCACCAATCGCATCTAAAAATCGGACTTCATGCTCTAAAGATATCGAAAATTTATCCTGAACTGCTATGCAAACTTTAATCGCTAGTTGAATAACATCAAAGGCTGTAGCGCTACCTTTATTTACCAACACTAAAGCTTGCTTCGGATGCACTTGAGCATCACCTAAGCTATACCCTTTGAGCCCACACTGATCAATCAACCACCCAGCCGCTACTTTTCTGCCTTCTTCCACGGGGTAAGAAACAAGATCGGGATAACTCTCAAGAAGAGCCTGCCAATGTTCTAAACTAATAATTGGATTTTTAAAGAAGCTTCCTGCATTACCTAGCACCCGCGGATCGGGTAATTTGGCATTGCGAGTAGCGCATACCCGTTTATAAATATCAATAACTTGGCAGGTGTGACTATCCAGTTCTTGCAAAGGTCCATAATTCAGTACGGGTTGCCATTGCTTCAATAACTTTAGTCCTACCGCTACAACGATCGCGTTACTGTGCAAAGCGTGCTTAAAAATAGAATCACGATAACCAAATAGACATTGTTTAGCGCTCAGGCGCTTGACGGTTAAGGAGTCTAAACAGAGATAATCAACGTAATCACACACATCTTGAAACTCTACACCATAAGCGCCAATATTTTGGATAGGAGCAGAACCTGCACAACCAGGTATCAAAGCCAAATTTTCAAGACCTGCAATATTTTGCTTCACAGCCCATTCAACAAGTGAAGGCCAATCCTCACCACCAGAAACATGCAAATAATGGTAATTATCATCCTGCGTGTGCTGTAACCCTTTCAGTTGGTTGCTTAAAACCATTCCTTGAAAATCACAAGTAAAAAGGACATTGCTACCTTTTCCTAACATCAACTTAGGCAAAGTCTGCCATTCTGCGCTCTGGTAAATTTCCACCAAATCTTGCACAGAGAAAACTTCAGCTAATAATTGACAAGATTGTTCTAGGCCAAAAGTGTGGTATTTTTTTAAGCTCGCATTGGGATGTAATTGCATGGCATTCTATGGATAAATTAAACTCACGCCATTCTACAACAGATAACTATTCGAAGCAGGAAGAAATGTGGCAACTACAATTTGACATACTCCCCCCGATAAAACTTCCTTTGATCAAGCGAATGTACAAAGAACATTACCCTTCAGCAAAAGCTAGGAAAGATGAATTGTGCGTTATAGGCACGCTCGATGGGCAGATATCTGCTGTTGTCAGATTTAAAAATATTGATGTATATCGATTACTGACTGGCATGCTTGTGCTGCCAGAAAACCAAAAAAAAGGGATTGGGTCGCAGTTGCTCAATTATTGCAGCGAGAATATTCTCAATAATCAGGATTATTGCTTCGCATACGCTCATCTTGAGCCCTTTTATGCTCGTCATGGTTTTCACTCCATAATGACAGAAGAACTACCAATAGCTCTTATGCAACGGTTTGAGCGCTATGTATCCAGTGGTAAAGATCTCATTCCTATGAGATACCTAGGCTAGTATGACGAGAATGCGCGGCTTTTCTAGCAATTGAACCGTTGAATTTGGTAATATCCCCAGTTCGCAATTTTGCAAATAAGTAAGGTAAATCATCCAATATGATTGCTCATAGAAACCCATTCGAGCGATTGCCGACCATCGCACAATCACCGGATCATTTTGAAGTTTTATTTTCGGCAAAAGAATTTAAAAATCATCTGATCCAGTCGATCCGTCAGGCAAGTAAACGAATCTATCTTGTAGCGCTGTATTTAGAAGATGACGAAGCAGGCAGAGAAGTTTTAACGGAGCTATATAATGCCAAGCAAAGAAACCCTGGCTTAGATATTGCGATTTGCGTTGATTGGCATAGAGCGCAACGTGGATTAATTGGTGCGGCCGCTTCAGAAGGCAATGCTTCAATGTATCAAGAGTTCTCTCAGAACCACGAACACGCCATTCCCGTATACGGCATCCCCGTGCGAGGTCGCGAAGTTTTTGGTGTTTTACATCTCAAAGGTTTTATTGTCGACGACCAGGTGATCTATAGCGGAGCAAGCCTTAATAACGTTTATTTGCATCACAAAGAGCGCTATCGATTCGACCGCTATCACACCATCGACAATCAATCTCTTGCCGATAGCATGGTACAATTTATTCAGCAAAAAATGATAAGTCATCCTGCTGTCAATGACTTATCAAACACATCGAAGCCAACGACGAAAGATATCAAAACTGACATTCGGCAATTTAGAGCCTCTCTAGCAACAGCAAACTATGAGTTTGAGTCACAGATCCCAACAGCCGATCAAGTGGCTTTGACGCCACTGGTAGGTATTGGAAAGCGTCGAAATAAACTCAACCACAATATTAACCAACTGATCGCTCATGCTAAAGATGAAGTCTTTATCTGCACTCCGTATTTCAATTTTCCAAAAAGTGTCGCTAAAGAAGTTAAGAAAGCATTGAAACGGGGTGTAAAAGTTCACATTGTCGTTGGCGATAAAACGGCAAACGATTTCTATATTTCCCCAGAGCAAACCTTCAAGACAATCGGCGGCTTACCTTATTTATATGAGCTTAATCTACGCCGTTTTGCCAAAGTAAATGAAGCCCATATTGCCAGTCGAAATCTTTCTATCCATCTCTGGAAACATGAAGAGAATAGCTTCCATCTAAAAGGCGTATGGGTGGATAAGCGCTATATGTTGATCACTGGTAATAACTTAAATCCAAGAGCATGGAAGCTCGATCTCGAGAATGCCATTCTCATCCAAGATCACTATCACCACTTAACACCTAAGTTTGAGCAAGAGATCGACAACATCCTTCGACACACTCAACTTGTTTGTACCTACAAACAACTAGAGAAGATAGAAAACTACCCTGATGCGGTACAAAAACTACTGCGCAAAGTAACGCGAGTTAAGGCCGATAGAGTACTCAAACAGATTCTGTAAAGCACAACACTAAACGATTAGCCGACACAACGTGTCGGCTTTTTTATATGCCTACACGTTGTTTTCATATGGCTATTGATTGAGATAGTAGCGCCTTTCATGCAGCTACTCTGTTCGATGAACATAAGCCAAAAGAATCAAGATAGATTGACCACTACTGCACTGAGAGTAATAAAAATAAAATGCTATTTTGCTCAAATGAAAAAAGCCCTGCTATTACTAGCAGGGCTTCTTAATAAGTGGCGGAGCGGACGGGACTCGAACCCGCGACCCCCGGCGTGACAGGCCGGTATTCTAACC
>NZ_CAWPJM010000022.1:0-608688 GCF_963888495.1 Vibrio sp. 2-2(8)
GTCACCATTGCCCTCGGTCACGGCTCCCTGCGCATCGCCACTGATGATCGCCGCGTCGTTGGTGCCCGTGATGGTCACGGTCACGGTGTGCGGCGTGCCGTCCACGCTCTGCACGGTGAAGGTCTCAACCTTGGTTTGACCCGCGCCCAGGTACTCCACTTTGCTGTTGTCGACGTTGTACGTCCACACGCCACCTTCGGTGATGCTCAGGCTGCCCAGCGGCGCGCCTTCCGTCGGGTGCGCCACCGCCGTCACGTTTGTGAGGAAGGTGTTGTCGGCGTTGTTCCCATCCTTGTCTTCCGCGGTCAGAGTGCCGCTGTCACTTAGAACGATGTCACCATTGCCCTCGGTCACGGCTCCCTGCGCATCGCCACTGATGATCGCCGCGTCGTTGGTGCCCGTGATGGTCACGGTCACGGTGTGCGGCGTGCCGTCCACGCTCTGCACGGTGAAGGTCTCAGTCAGAGTCTGGTTCTCGTTCAACGCGTCGACCTTCTCGGTGTCGTTATCCAGCACGTAGGTCCACTTGCCGTTCGCATCCACACTGAACGTGCCGTACTGGCCCGCCGCATCGGTTTGCGCCTGGAACACGTTGTCTGTGTTGTCCACGTCGCTTGCGAGCAAGGTGCCCGTCGCGGTGTTCTCCGCCGCGTCTTCGGTCACGCTGCCGCTATCATCGCCTGTGATTTTCGCGCCGTCGTTCGTACCATTGATGGTGATGGTCACCACCTGCTCGGTGCCGTCTTCCGATTTCACCGTGAAGGTTTCTGTCAGTGTCTCGTCCACGTTCAACGCATCGACCGTCTCGTTGCTGTTATCCAGCACGTAGGTCCACTTGCCGTTCGCATCCACACTGAACGTGCCGTACTGGCCCGCCGCATCGGTTTGCGCCTGGAACACGTTGTCTGTGTTGTCCACGTCGCTTGCGAGCAAGGTGCCCGTCGCGGTGTTCTCCGCCGCGTCTTCGGTCACGCTGCCGCTATCATCGCCTGTGATTTTCGCGCCGTCGTTCGCACCATTGATGCCCGTTACGATTGATCCCAAAGCACTTTGAGAATAGCTTTCTAATAGCGTTAAACTCTGTGTTTCAGAGAGGCCTAGCGCGGTGAGTGCTGACGTGGAGAATTCTGTTGCGGCTATGGTTTCCGAAGCGTCGCGAGCGATGCTGACTGAGCCCGTCGGGCTTGAACCGTTCGATTCACCCGCTGCAGTTGCAAGATCTTCGCCTAGCTGTGTTGGGTCTTGGCCTTGCTCTAATGCTGCGAAAATTTCATTGATGTCATTAGTTATATCTACGTTGCGACCATCGGCGTTAACTCTTGATATTTGTACATCATTATTATTGCCTACATCGTTTGGGGTAGCGTTACTGGCACTGATGATTATTTCACCAGGCAAGGTTTTTTCTCCTGGCTGAAGCACCCGTACATTGCCATTTGCATCCACAACGATCATCTGACCGAAAGTTAATGTTGTACCTAAAGAAAAAGAACCAAGTTCCATATAATGCCTCTAATAACTTCCGAATTCACAACGATGCGACTGTTTACATTCCTACATCTTTGCTACGTAATTTGTCATTTCTAATGGTAATAAATTAGCATTTAACACCTGTAATACAAAGGAAAAACCATTTTTACACCTTCTTATGTGACGTAGGTGGAGACTTAAGTCACACATTTATAGTTTGAATCAATATCACACTAAAGATGTACTTTATTATAAAAACAATCAACAATGTTTAATAAATGTTAATTGATTATTTGGTGTATGATTCTTTGCTAAAATCACGAATGTAATTAATATGTTACTGTTTACTGATGAGAATTTAATGTTATTTTGTTGCGTTTTTCCATCAAGCGTCTCGATAATGCAACAGCTAATGCCGTACTATTGCGGCTTAAAAGAAGTAGAAGTTCCTAGAGGAGTGCCCAAGTGAATTGGATGAATATGAAAACGTTGAGCTACGCCATCGCACTCAGCTTCCCGATCTCTGTATATAGCCAGACTCTTGAGCAAGCGGTGTCAATAACGCTTGCAACCAATCCAAATATTAAAAGTGCATATAACGAATATGTGAGTAAGCGCTATAATAGCGAAGCCTCTTCTGGTGCTTATCTTCCAAGGATCGATCTCGATGCTGGTATTGGCTACGAAGCGGTAGATTTAGCCTCTGGTACTGAAAATGAACTTACTCGTAAAGAAGCCACCATTACCTTAACCCAACTGATTTGGGATGGTTCTTCGACTTTAAACGATATTGATCGTACTTCGGCCGATGCCGAATCCGTTCGTTTCCAACTCTTAGCTGACGCTCAAGATATCGCATTAGAGGTCACTAAGGTGTATCTCGATGCAACGAAAGCGTTTGAAATACTGACACTTTCTGAAAGCAACCTCTCAGTACATAAGAAAATATATCGTGATATACAAAAGCGTGTGGAATCAGGCATTGGTTCAACCGCTGATCTTTCTCAGGTTGAAGCTCGTCTAGCTAAAGCCCATGGCAATCTTTTAGCTGCACAGAATAATCTGTTTGATATACATACCCAGTTTAAACGGTTGGTAGGTCAACCTCCTCAAGATTTAATTTTCCCTAGAGCAGACCACTCTGCTTTGCCTTTTACCGTTGATGACGCTTTAGAAAAAGCCTACCAAGATCACCCGGTCATCAAAGTAGCGCAAGCCGATGTCGATTCCGCAAAATTTCAATATAAACAAACTCAGGGAACAAATTACCCAACGTTATCTTTCGAAGCTGCACAAACATGGCGTGATGATGCCGGTGGGATAGAAGGTAGCAGCGATGAATTCTCGGCCATGATTAGGATGCGTTACAACCTATATAATGGTGGTTCAGATTCTGCGCGCACCGACAGTGCAGCCTACCAAATGAACAAAGCGAAAGATTTAAGAGATCGGACTTATCGTAGTGTTGAAGAGGGGTTGCGTTTATCTTGGAGCGCTCTTGATTTGACATTACAACAAAAAGAATTTTTAGCCGACCATGTTGATTCTGCTTCAGATACGGTTATTGCTTATGAAAAACAATATAAGCTCGGCAAGCGAACACTATTGGATGTGTTGAATACTGAAAATGAGCTTTTCGAAGCAAGAAAAGGTTATCTCGATGCCAAATACGATGAACAGTATGCAAAATACCGTGTTATGAATGCAACTGGGTCATTGTTGAGTTCGTTGAGAGTGGATACACCCAAAGAGTGGCATGATGCGGTGGAGTACTAACATGTTGAAATACTTATGGCCAATGATAGCGAGCTTACTCTTTATCACCTCGACGGCTTCATCTGCTAGAGATGGTTATCCATATATTGATATGCCACTCGCTGATCAAATAGACGATTTACGTGACGATGATTTTGACGGCGTGATTAATGCCAGAGATTTGTGCCCCGAAACACCATTGAAGTCAGAGATCGATAATGATGGTTGTGGCACTTTCATTAAAACCGAAGAGCAACTCCAGCTTAGAATTCTGTTTGCGAATGATTCAGCAATAGTCAACCCTGTGTTTCTAAGTCAAATACGGTCAATGGCCAATTTTCTCAAGCAATACCCTTCAGCTTCGATTGAATTACAAGGTTATGCCAGTAAGGTTGGGAATCCAGGTTATAACTTAGAGTTATCGAAAAACCGAGCTTATAATGTCGAGAAGGCGCTTGTTAGTTACGGCATTAGCCATACTCGTGTCCGTATTGTTGGTTTTGGTGATACTGAACTGACAGAAAATAGTGATGATGATATTAGCCATGCGATGAATAGAAAAGTTGTCGCCACTGTCGTCGGCCACAAGGGTTCGGTGAAAGAAGAGTGGACCATTTTCACCAAACGCGAGCGTTGAAATCGATATTTATCGAGGATTGGGGCGTTTTCGCCCCTTTTTTCTGTCTAAAATTGTAATGAGTTTACTAGCACAAAATGCTATCCTTGCGCGTCATCACCTTATGAGATAAAGATAATGAGCAAATTAACTGCTGACCTTCAAGCAAACTTAGAATTGTTTATTGAACAAACAAAAGAGACCCAACTAGTATGGGGCTTAAAAAATGAAGATGGTTGGCTGGCATGCGACTCGACAGAATTTGAAAGTAGTGAAGTTATGCCCTTTTGGTCAACCAAAGAAGATGCACAAACTCACAACGTTGAAGAGTGGTCTGACTTCGAAGTGTTAGAAATCCCTCTCGATATTTTCGTAGAAGATTGGTTGATTACCCTTGATGAAGATGGTGTATTAATTGGCACCAACTGGAATGCAAGCTTAGAAGGTAAAGAAGTAGAACCTGCAGATTTGGCCAAAATGTACCTTTAGTACCTTGAACTATTTAGTACCTTGAGCTAAATAATGGGTGTTCTATTTGCACGCTATTCCATTCGCAAACACTAGAACACCCGTTTAAATTTCACTTGATCTATGCGTTGATTATTAGATACATCATAAAGTTACAGATTGCTTTTGGTGAAGCGCATTCATCACCAACGCTTTGTTTACTAAATAATCGTTTAAACCCGCTTTACGTAGCTCACATGATGGGCAATCGCCACAACCATCACCAATAATACCGTTATAACAAGTCAGTGTTTCGTGTCTTATGAGTTCGAGAGCATCATGTTGATCCGCCAATGCCCAAGTTTCTGCTTTGTTTAGCCACATTAAAGGAGTACGAATGTTGAATGGGCGATCCATCCCTTGCACCAAAGCACTGTTCATCGCTTTAACAAAATCATTTCGGCAATCCGGATAGCCAGAAAAGTCTGTTTCACAAACACCAGTAATCACCTCATCTGCACCTATTTGATACGCGTAAATACCCGCAAGGGTCAAAAACAGAATGTTACGTCCCGGCACAAACGAGTTCGGTAACCCATTCTCTTGTAACTCGTGTGATACTGGAATATCGTCACGAGTAAGTGAACTGATCGCCAACTCATTGAGTAAGCTGACATCCATGACTTTATGTGCAGCTACACCTAACTTTTTCGCTAAGGTGCTGGCAACCTCAATCTCGAGTTTATGGCGTTGGCCATAATCAAAAGTGATGGCGTGCACTTCATCAAACTCTTTTAATGCCTGAACCAAACAGGTTGTTGAATCTTGGCCACCACTAAATACCACAACGGCTTTTTTCATTTTCCTCTCCTCAGGCAATACTTAAATATTTATGCGTTTGAATCGATAAACGCCAGTTCCTCGCAATGCATGTTTCAATGCACAATTGGGTTGCCCGCTCTTTCTGACTAATAGGCTGTAAAGCAATCACTGTTGAATCAGGAACTTGCGCTCGCAGCAATAACGCATCTAGCTGTTCAATATCTTTAGCCGTTGCGACGGGGTGCTTGATCTCATTTGCTCTTAACAGAGCTGAGTCGAGTACAGGCAGTTTGCCCTTCATTGCAATTTTTGGTGACACTGTCACCCATGTGTTTGCCGAGGTTTGAACCGGGAATGTGCCGCTGGTTTCAATTTGAATGTGACATCCCATTGCCTCAAATGCTTGCGCAAGTGGACGCAGATCATAAATACACGGTTCACCGCCCGTAATTACAATATGTTTAGCATGATAACCCTGTGTTTTATAGAGCGACACCATCTCTTCTGCACTGACTGAGCACCAAGTTGGGCTATCTTGGGTTTTGGCTAGCACGTCATTGATTGGGCGTTCATCTTGCGGCGTTGCATCCCACGTCTGCTTTGTATCGCACCAAGCACATCCCACTGGGCATTTTTGCAAACGAATAAAAACCGCAGGAACGCCGGTATGCACGCCTTCACCTTGAATGGTCTCAAACATTTCATTAATTTTGTACAACGTAAACTCAGCCTAACTCAATATCAAAAAATGCAGGTCGCTGACCTTAATAGATGCCTTGCCTTAGGTCAAACTAAACCCATCACGTGCGTAAAAATTTGACTAAATCAGTGGCGATCACATCTCAACTTGCATAAGCTGCTGGCTTTCTTCTTCACTTAATTTAGGTAAGTCATGTATAAACTCATCGCTTTAGATATGGACGGTACTCTTCTCAATAGCCAAAAACAGATCACAGCCAGAACAAAACAGGCTATAGCCAAAGCTCGTGAAAAAGGCGTAAAAGTGGTGCTGGCGTCTGGACGTCCCATTGATGGCATGCGCGATAAGTTGCAAGAACTGCATTTAAACTCAAATGAGGATTTTGTCCTTTACTACAACGGCTCAATGGTTCAAAACATTGGCAGTGGTGAAATTATTCATCACAAAATTATCGATGGCCGCTCTGCAAAATTAGTCGCTAATCTTGCAAACCAGCTTAACGTGAATACACACGCCTTTAGCCAAGTTCATGGTCTGATCACGCCTAAAATCAGTGAATATACCGAGCTTGAAGCAAGAATCAACGGACTGCCGATCACGGAAATGGATTTTGAACAGCTTGAAGATGATCATCCCATCATCAAAGCAATGATTGTGGCAGAGCCGAGCTTGCTACAGAAAGCCATTGAACAACTTCCTTCGGAACTCTATCAGCAGTTTACCATTGTACAAAGTGCACCATTCTTTCTTGAATTCTTAAACACACAGAGTAATAAAGGCGTCGGTGTCAAAGCGATTGCCGAGCACTTGGGGATCGAGGCTAAACACATTATTTGTATGGGAGATGCTGAAAATGATCATCACATGCTGCAATACGCAGGACTTGGAATTGCAATGGCAAATGCGATGGAACAAACTAAGCAGCTAGCCGACTATATTACACTCAGTAATGACAACGATGGTGTAGCAGTTGCTATAGAAAAATTTGTACTCGGTGAGTCTCACGAATAGGCATTAAAGACGCCTCAGTCGAGGCGTCTTTAATCGGGATGTTGACTAAACAACCAAGTTAAGCACGGCATTTTCGCATGAACCATGCAAAGATGAGCATGAGTATTGGCAAGCGGAGCGTCTCAACCATTAAAGAGAAAATACTGCTGTATGAAACGAGCGTGGCACCAAATAACACCACTTGATTGAGTGCTAATAACAAAATGATCAGCAGCCACATTCGTTGAAGAGTGATGTGTAGTGGTTCAGTGCTCTTTGTCATAACTAAAGCCGATGCCATCAGCAAAATGGCTAACCAAGCGGTGAAACTAGGCAAGGGCCAGATCATAGCCAGCAGTGCAACCGTGATCGTTAAACCCCACCATACCCCACGCGAACCCAGCAGTGTTCTGACGTCGGTATAAGATTGTTCATCTAAACGAACAATATGCCACGCGACCAGAGCGCCCAACAATCCACCTATCACCATATCGCTGATGAAGGCTTCCCCAATATAGAATTTGGCCAACATTAATAGCCCCATCAACACGATAAAACCCACAAACATTCGGTTGAAATCGAGATGATCAAAAGCTCGCAATAGTGATATCCCTACACCAAACCAAACTGCAATCGGTAAACTTGGAAAACCGTACCCGTAACTTTGGCAAAGTTCCAACAATGGTATATAGGCATGAGGTCTTGGTAATGCAAATCCTTGCTGAGCCACCAATGACAATAATGAACTCACGGTAACCACAAAAAATATCTTATAAACAGACTCTTTACCCAGATAACAGGCAATCACTGGAAATAAAACTATCAGCAATAAAGGATCCGTCAATTTGGTGATCCATACTGCGATTTGATAAATCGACGAACTCAGCGTATACGGCCATTCCGCGACCGTATTCTGCAATTTCATCATCCAGCCTAATTCGATTTGGTGAAACCGAGGCGCAGCAGAAACCAGATTCTCTACATAAATCACGGGTTGGCTATCCGCTTCTTGATACATGGTTTTGATCCGATCCCATTGCTCAGGGTAACGATACTGACTTGCATCAATACGATACGGATCGATCAGCATTGCGCTAGCAACCTCGACACCATAATGAGGAGCAAACCAAATAGGCAACTCATGTCCATTACGGCTATTTTTTGACTCAAAAGCAATCACATCGGAATCACTACGACAGCTGTAAACGACAGCCGTATCCGTATACCCCAACGTGCGCCCTACCGTTACAACAAGGCCCGTTTCTTCCCATGTTTCTCTTTGCGCGGCCAATTCTGGAGATTCACCGGGAGATATCGTCCCTCCTGGCAATGAAATCTGCTTGGTGATCACCTCGTTAACGAGCACGATCTTATGATCGGCTTTAACTAGGCATAGAGCACCACGAATATTATCTGGTAGCGTTACGGGTTGTTGAGCGACACCAACACTTGACCAGAACAACGACAGCAAACAGACACTCAACAATGAAAACTGTTTTAACACATTAAAAATCCATGATTATTATTATCGAATTACTTGCTATCGATTGACTTTCTTAACCAATGTATATGCGATGAAAAACCAGAACGTTGATAAAAAGATTGCGCTCCTTGGTTAAAATCCCACACTTCGACAAAGACTTGGGTAATACCGTACTCTTTTAATGTCTGCTCCATTTTTTGAAACAACTGCTGTGCGATATGCTGCTGACGATATTGTGGCTCAACGTAAAGCTCATCAATACTGCCCATTGGTACCGCTTTGCTCACGCTTGAAATTAACTCGCAAAAGTGACCCGATATAAATCCCACAATTTGACTGTCTATTTTGGCAACGTAAACCAAACATTCCGGATCATCTAAATAACGAGCAATACTTTTTTCTTGTTCAATCTCTTCTGCTGTTTTGAAATGCTCAGGGCAAGCAAGGTGATGCTCATGATGAAGGTCATACATCAACTGATTCAGTTGCGGTAAATCACGATCACAAGCAGGAGTTATGATAACTAACGACATATTTCGCGCTCTGAATGAATAAAGCTTTGGCCGTGATTCTATAAGATAGTGATTAAAAAATATATCTTCATGCGTAGTGTTTTTGGTCGATTGAGCGCTAATCTCGTCTTAGAACTAAGACAGATGAACTAAGAGAAACAAATAAAATGCGGATGGCAAATTGGCAATAAAAACGCCTCATTCATCTGAGGCGCCTCGATTAATCGTCAACTATAGGGTAACCGCTAGTGATGGAGCGCTTTTTCTAACTCACTCAAGCTCATTGGGTCATCAATTGTTGAAGGGACAGCATACTCTTCGCCATCGGCAATTTGTCGAATGACGCGACGCAGAATTTTACCAGAGCGCGTTTTGGGTAAACGATCAACAATTAACGCATGCTTAAAGCACGCTACCGCACCAATTTCACTGCGCACTTTGTTAACAAGTTCTTGTTCCAACTCGCGCTCATCCACCTTAACGCCATCTTTGAGTACCACCAACCCTAACGGCAACTGCCCTTTCAGCTCGTCATACACTCCGACGACAGCACATTCGGCAACCGCAGGATGAGCACCGACGATTTCTTCCATCTCCCCCGTAGATAAACGATGGCCTGCAACGTTTATCACATCATCAATTCGCCCCATGATGAAGAGATAACCCTCTTCATCCAAATAGCCACCATCACCAGAAACATAGTAACCGTCAAATTGAGCAAGGTAACCGGACTCAAATCGTTCGTGATCACGCCATACCGTCGCTAAACAACTTGGTGGTAAGGGGCGTTTCAACGCCACAAACCCTTGTTGATTGGCGGGCATCACTTCACCTAGCTCATTGAGAATCTCAACCTGATAGCCGGGAATCGGTTTTGTTGCTGACCCCGCTTTAATTGGCATCGATTCAAGCCCTATCGGATTACCAGCAATCGCCCAACCGGTTTCGGTTTGCCACCAATGGTCAACTACTGGCTTTTTAGTGTGCTGCTCTACCCATTCAAGTGTCGGCGGGTCAAGACGCTCTCCGGCCATAAAAATAGTGGTTAAAGTGGATAAATCATAATGTTTGAGTAGATCGCCATTGGGATCTTCTTTTTTGATGGCGCGAAAGGCGGTAGGCGCAGAAAAAAGCACGTCCACCTTATACTCTTGGCACACTCGCCAAAATGCAGCCGGATCCGGTGTGCGCACTGGTTTACCTTCATACAAAATAGTGGTGCAACCGTGAATCAAGGGCGCATAAACAATGTAAGAGTGACCGACTACCCACCCCACGTCCGACGCAGCCCAAAAAACACCTTGTTGAGGCATATTGTAGATGGTTGACATGGAGTACTTCATCGCAACCGCATGACCACCGTTGTCGCGCACCACCCCTTTGGGTTTGCCTGTTGTACCTGATGTGTAAAGAATATAAAGCGGATCGGTCGCCAAAACCGGCACACAATCATGCGGCGGCGCTTCTTTAACGGCTCGATTCCACTCTAGATCTCGCTCATTATTTAAGTCAGCCACATGCTCCGAGCGTTGTAACACCACCACTTTTTCCGGCTTCCATTTGCTGTCTAAAATGGCACGGTCAACTAAGGGTTTGTAGGGTAAAATCTTATTGATTTCGATACCGCAAGATGCCGTCATGATCACTTTCGGTTCAGCATCTTCAATACGCACCGCTAATTCATTGGGTGCAAAACCGCCAAAAACGACAGAGTGAATCGCGCCAAGCCGTGCACAAGCGAGCATCGCCATCACTGCTTCCGGGATCATTGGCATATAAATGATCACCCGATCGCCTTTAGCAACACCTTGCATTGCCAGCATTCCCGACACTTTCGCTACCTGATCTCGTAATTGTGTATAGCTGTATTGACGCTTTCTTCCGGTCACTGGGGAATCATAAATCAGCGCGGTTTGCTCACCTCGCCCCTGTTCACAATGGAAATCTAGCGCCAACCAACAGGTATTGAGTACACCATCGGTAAACCAGCGTTCAATGCCATGTTCATCTTTTTGTAAGATAGTTTGGGGAAACTCAAACCACTCAATCTGCCGAGCTTGAGCCTGCCAAAATGATTCAGGTTCAGATTGAGCCCATTGATATTCCTTTAAATATGCCGACATAACATTTCCCTTAACATGATTCGAGGCTTAGCGATGGACTCGCACACAACCTTCCATTAACACCCGCGCGCTGCGGCTCATACTGGCTTTCTCTATTCCCCAATGACCCTCTCGTAAAACGGCTTTAGCGCCCACTTTCAGCGTACCGGATGGATGACCAAAAGTGACCGATTCTTTTGCTCCACCGCCCGCCAACATATTCACTAACGTCCCTGGGACACTGGCCGCTGAAGCGATGGCCACGGCGGCCGTTCCCATCATCGCATGATGCAGTTTTCCCATAGACAGAGCGCGCACCACAATATCGACATCGTTCGCCGATACCGCTTTACCACTGGATGACAAATAGGATTGCGCTTTTGCCACAAACGCTACTTTAGGCGTATGTTGGCGCAGTTGGGCTTGTTCAATATGCTCAATCAAACCCATTTTCACAGCGCCATAAGCGCGAATCGCTTCAAACATCGCCAAGGCATGATCATCATTGTTGATAGTCTCTTGCAGTTCAGTACCTTGATAACCGATGTCGTGTGCATCGATAAAAATCGTCGGAATGCCCGCATTAATGAGCGTTGCATTCAAGGTTCCCATGCCGGGGATTTGCAGTTGGTCGAGCACATTTCCGGTTGGGAACATCACACCGCTATCATCGGCAGGATCGAGAAAATCAACCGCAATTTCGGCGGCGGGAAAAGTCACCCCATCGAGTTCGAAATCGCCACACTCTTGCACTTCACCCTGCTCAATTGGCACATGAATAAGAATGGTTTTGCCAATGTTGGCTTGCCAAACGCGAACCGTCACTACACCGTTATTAGGGATCCGTTCTGGGTCGATAAAACCGCTGTGAATCGCAAATGGCCCTACCGCCGCAGAAAGGTTACCGCAGTTGCCGCTCCAGTCTACGAACGCTTTGTCTATCGAAACTTGGCCGAACAAATAATCCACATCGTGATCGGCTTGCTCACTTTTGGATAGAATCACGGCTTTGCTGGTGCTAGAACTTGCGCCGCCCATTCCATCAATTTGTTTGCCATAAGGATCGGGGCTACCAATGACACGCAACAGCAGTTGATCTCGCGCCTCTCCCGCTTGCTGAGCCTCTTTGGGTAAATCTTCAAGCCGAAAAAACACACCCTTACTGGTGCCGCCGCGCATATACATCGCCGGAATTTTTAATGAGTTACTCACCTGATACTCCTTTATCCTTAGCGTCATTGAGCCAGAAAATCTTGCGCAAAACGCTGCAATACGCCACCAGCCTGATACACACTGACTTCATCAGCCGTGTCTAAACGACAAGTCACCGTAACCTTCTGCTGTTCGCCCTTATTTGCGCCTTGCGTACGAGTGATCACCAAGCTTAAGTCGACGCTCGGCTTAATATCTCCCACCACATCATAAAGCTCAGTACCATCGAGTTGCAGTGTGTGGCGGTCTGTTCCCCTTTTAAATTGCAGTGGCAGAACACCCATCCCGACTAAATTCGTGCGATGGATCCGTTCAAACCCCTCGGCAACAATGGCTTCAACTCCCGCCAAACGTACACCTTTCGCCGCCCAATCACGTGACGAACCTTGCCCATAATCGGCCCCAGCAATAATGATCAATGGCTGCTTACGATCCATATAAGTCTCTATCACTTCCCACATGCGGGTAACCAAGCCTTCAGGTTCAATGCGCGCCAACGAGCCTTGCTTTACTTTGCCCTCCTCTTGCACCATCTCATTGAACAGTTTGGGGTTAGCAAAAGTGGCGCGTTGCGCGGTCAGATGGTCACCACGATGCGTGGCATAGGAGTTAAAATCTTGCTCCGGAACGCCCATTTTGAGCAAATATTCCCCAGCGGCACTGGTCGCTAAAATTGCGTTCGATGGCGATAAATGATCCGTAGTGATGTTGTCACCTAAAATCGCCAAAGGTCGCATGGCCGACAGCCGACGTTCACCCGCTAACGCACCTTCCCAATAAGGCGGACGACGGATATAAGTGCTCATGGGGCGCCAATCATAAAGTGGCTTTTGTTTGGCCATGTGCTCATCTAATTTAAACATCTGAATGTAGATTTGTTTGAACTGTTCGGGCTTAACATGGCGCGCCACCACATCATCGATCTCTTCATCGGTTGGCCATAAGTCATTGAGGTAAATCGGCTTGCCTTGCGCATCTATTCCCAACGCGTCTTTTTCAATATCAAAACGAATCGTACCCGCAAGTGCATACGCCACCACCAATGGCGGAGAGGCAAGAAAAGCCTGCTTCGCATAGGGATGGATGCGGCCATCAAAGTTTCGGTTACCTGATAGCACAGCCGTCGTATAGAGATCGCGTTCAATGATTTGCTGCTCAATCATAGGATCAAGCGCGCCACTCATGCCATTACAGGTAGTGCATGCATAAGCGACAATGCCAAAACCTAGCTGTTCTAGTTCAGGCAGCAGGCCAGCTTCCTCTAAATAAAGTTTGGCTACTTTTGAGCCCGGTGCAAAGGAGGTTTTGACCCAAGGTTTGCGAACCAAACCCAATTGATTGGCCTTTTTCGCCAGCAACGCGGCGGCCACGACATTGCGCGGATTACTGGTATTGGTGCACGAAGTAATGGCGGCGATGATCACTGCGCCATCAGGTAATTCGCCTTCTTTGGTTTGCCACGCCCCCGCAATACCGCGCTCGGTCAGTTCGCTTGTCGGCAAACGGCGATGAGGATTCGAAGGCCCGGCTAAATTGCGCTGTACACTTGAGAGATCAAATTCCAGCACCCGTTCGTATTGCGCTTCAATCAAATCATCGGCCCATAAGCCGCTTTGCTTAGCGTACTGTTCAACCAAGGCTACTTGCTGTGCGTCTCGACCCGTGAGTTTGAGATAGTTGATGGTTTGCTCATCAATATAGAACATGCCTGCGGTTGCACCATATTCAGGTGTCATATTGGAAAGCGTTGCGCGATCGCCAATCGTCAATGCGCGAGCGCCTTCTCCGAAAAACTCCAGATAACAAGACACCACGCGCTGATTTCGCAAGAACTCCGTAATGGCAAGCACAATGTCGGTCGCGGTGATCCCCGCTTGGCGTTGACCGGTTAGTTTAACGCCGACAATATCGGGCAAACGCATCATCGAAGGCCGACCTAACATCACTGTTTCAGCTTCTAACCCACCGACGCCAATCGCCAACACACCTAATGAATCGACATGAGGAGTATGGCTGTCAGTACCGACACAAGTATCTGGAAATGCTAAGCCGTTTTTCACTTGGATGACGGGCGACATTTTTTCTAAGTTAATCTGGTGCATGATGCCATTGCCTGCCGGAATAACGCTGACATTTTCAAAGGCGGTTTTGCACCATTCGATGAAGTGAAAGCGATCTTCATTGCGGCGATCTTCAATCGCACGGTTTTTTTCAAACGCGTCAGCTTCGAAGCCGGCATGTTCAACCGCGAGTGAATGATCAACAATCAGTTGCGTTTCCACCACAGGGTTTACTTTGGATGGATCACCGCCTTGCTGAGCGATCGCGTCTCTTAACCCCGCCAAGTCCACTAAAGCGGTTTGTCCTAAAATGTCGTGGCACACCACACGCGCCGGATACCACGGGAAGTCGAGATCGCGCTTACGCTCAATCAGCTGTTTCAGCGAATCAACCAATGTGTGCGGCTCACAGCGGCGGACTAAGTTTTCCGCCAGTATCCGTGAGGTATAAGGCAGCCGATCATACGCTCCGGCTTGGATATCATTGACCGCTTCTCGTGCATCAAAATACTCCAGCGCGGTCACTGGTAATACTTTTTTGTATTGGCTGTTGATCGTTTGATGACTCATCAATTCCACCCATAAAACTGTCTATTCGAAACATTGTCTATTCAAAACATCGTCTAGCGAGCTAGGTTTTACCTGCCATCAAACCATACACCAAAGGAGCATGGCTTGATTTCATCCCATTAACGCTGCTCTATTGGTATCCACTCTTGATGTTCAGGACCGTCATAATCGGCACTTGGGCGAATAATTCGGTTATTAGCGCGCTGCTCAAACACATGAGCGGCCCAGCCGGTTAATCGACTCATCACAAAAATAGGGGTAAATAATGGCGTAGGAATACCCATAAAATGGTAGGCCGAAGCGTGGAAGAAATCCGCATTACAAAATAGGTTTTTCTCACGTTTCATCACCGCTTCAACACGTTCTGATACCGCGTACAAATGCGTATCACCCACCGCTTCAGATAACGCTTTTGACCAACGTTTGATCAATGCGTTACGCGGGTCACTTTCACGATAAATAGCATGACCAAAACCCATTATTTTGTCTTTATTAGCCAACATTTGCAGAATATTGGCCTCAGCTTCGTCCGGTGTTTGCCAGCGTTCGATCATCGCCATCGCCGCTTCATTGGCTCCACCATGCAACGGGCCACGCAGTGTGCCAATCGCCCCGGTTACGCAAGAGTGAATATCTGACAGCGTAGAAGCACAGACGCGCGCGGCAAACGTTGATGCATTAAACTCGTGCTCTGCGTACAGAATCAATGAGCAATGCATCACCTGCTTATGCAGCTCGCTCGGTGCTTTTCCTGTCAGCATTTTTAAGAAGTAGCCACCAATGCATGCTTCGCTTTGATCTTCAGTGTCAATCCGGATGCCTTGGTGGCTGAAACGATACCAATAACAGATAATAGCGGGGAAAAGTGCCAACATCCGTTCGGTCGCACTCAACTGCTCAGCAAAACTGTGCTCGGTTTCAAGGTTGCCTAAAACTGAACAGCCGGTGCGCATTACGTCCATTGGATGTGTACTGGCTGGTAGCAGCTCTAGCGCGGCTTTTAACGGCTGCGGTAAACCTCGTAATCCCATTAAGCGGGTTTTGTACTGGTCAAGTTCACTTTGATTAGGTAAATGGCCAATCAATAACAGATGAGCGACCTCTTCAAACTGTGCATGGTTGGCAAGATCGGTGATGTCATAACCTCGATAAGTTAGACCCGTCCCAGTTTTTCCGACAGTACATAAAGCGGTGACTCCCGCGCTTTGACCGCGCAGACCTGCGCCGCCCAGTGGTGCGTTTGACATGTTGAACTCCTTTTCCTTTGTTTTTATTATTCCTTTGATGAAAAAAGCTCGTCGAGCTTATCTTCGTAATCGTGGTAATTGAGATAGTCATACAGCTCGCTACGGGTTTGCATGCTATCGAGCAAAGCTTGTTGATTGCCCTGCTCTAATAAATGGCGATAGACATTCTCAGCCGCTTTATTCATCGCACGAAACGCACTCAATGGGTAAAGCACCATATCCACTTTCACTTGAGCAAGTTCTGCACATGGGTAGAGCGGCGTCTGACCAAACTCAGTAATGTTGGCTAAAATCGGTACTGACTTACCACAAGCTGCGCTTAACGCGGTGGAGAAACGATCGTACTGCTCAAGAGTGGTCATCGCTTCGGGGAAAATCATATCGGCTCCGGCCTGCACGCAAGCAATGGCACGTTCAATGGCGCTATCAATGCCTTCCACCGCTAACGCATCGGTGCGCGCCATGATCACAAACTCTGGGTTCACTCGTGCATCTACCGCAGCTTTAACGCGGTCAACCATCTCTTGCTGGCTGACGATCGCTTTATTAGGGCGGTGCCCGCAGCGTTTCTGCGCAACTTGATCTTCCATATGCACGGCAGCAGCGCCCGCTTTTTCCATCGCTTTGATAGTGCGAGCAATGCTAAATGCGCCGCCAAAACCGGTATCAATATCCACCAACAAAGGCAAATCACACGCATTGGTGATGCGCTCAACATCCACCAGCACATCATTTAATGTGGTGATACCTAAATCGGGCAAACCATACGAAGCGTTAGCGATGCCACCACCCGACAGATAAATGGCTTGGTGGCCTAAACGTTTGGCCATCATTGCGCAATAGGGATTGATCGTGCCGACAATCTGCAGTGGATCATTTTGTTGAACAGCGAGTCTAAATTTCGCCCCCTGACTTAAGCTCATGAGATTCTCCTAATCAGTCATTTGGTTATCGCCCTTATTCAAGGCCGCTCTATGCGTGGTTCTTGGTTTTCTTCATTGCAGGCATGATTATTTTCTGCCCGCCGCCCTGTGGCTTACTCTTTTACTATCTGCTGTTCAATCAAGATTCGACTGCCCGAAATATGGCGTCGCATCAACATCTCAGCCAGTTCTTCATCGCCGTTTTTGATCGCTTGTAGAATGTATTTGTGCTCATCCAAAGCCTCCTTCGGACGTGAATGTGAGCGTGGCGATTGATAACGATACATGCGCAGTAAGTGATAGAGCTCATCACACAATAAAGTCACTAATTTATGATTACGGCTGGCTTTGATGATGCGGTAATGAAAGTCAAAATCACCGTGTTGATGAAAATAGGAAGCCCCTTCGACTTGCTCAATATGATTCGAATGTGTCGACAATAACGCCTCTAGCCCTTGTAATTCAGAGGGCGAAATGTTGCGCGCCGCTAACCTTGCCGCCATACCCTCTAGCGCTTCGCGTACTGCATAAAGCTCCACCAACTTACCGGGTGATAACTCAATGACTCGCGCGCCCACATGTGAAACACGTTCGATCAACCCCAAGCCTTCCACACGCATTATCGCTTCACGCAGTGGCCCACGGCTGACTTGAAAACGTTTGGCGAGTTCGGGTTCTGAAATCTTGCTGCCCGGTGCTATACGCCCTTCAACAATCGCCTCAATCAGATACTCCGTAAGGTTTTCCGATTTGGTGTTCTCTTTTTCTCGTTCAACAGCGTGTGATTTTGTATCAGTACTGTTTAGTGTTAGTGCACTATTCATCTTGTTATCGCTCACAGGTTGGATTCATGCTGAGGCGCAAAGCACTCACACACTTATATGTGTTAACAATTATTAAAACTTATTGTTAAAATAGACCATAAAACCATCGATAATCAATAAAATTGTCGACACATTAGACTAATGTATAAGAAACTTAATGATTAAATTTGAACCCGAAGAAGATAAAACTCTGTGAGCTTGAAAAGAGAAAAGTGTCGATTTCGCAGATAGAATAAGCAGTGCAACCCATTACCGATGACACGGCCGTCACTTATGAATCTTTGCAAGAGAATCACGCACTCTCCTTTTGGTTACGCTCTCGCCTGCTCGTTGCTCTTATCTGGATGCATTGCTTACAACAGTAAACCGAAAAATCCGCGCAGCTACCCACTACTGAGTGAGGCGATCTATTCTGAAGATGATCTTTCATTGGCAGACAACCCAAATATTATTCGCACGGCAATAGAGCAGAATCAATCGGTTACGATCAATAACCTCAACGCGCTAACAAGCCAGTTACCTATTGTTTTTCCTGAATTAAATTTACACCTTGAGCAAGAACACTCATTTGATGCTCGCTTATTTCAAAGCGCAGTACAGCAACTTGTTGCTCAATTTGCTTGTGAATTGTACAGCAGCCAGCAAATGTCCGATTCGGTTCAAATGTGTGCAAACGATGGCCGTGTAACACCGAACAACTTAGGTTATTTGCCTTTCCAGCAAGGCAAGTATTCGGGTGAGCGCTTAACGGTTCATCGACATTCTCAACCGCAAGGTTCTCAATCGCAAAGTGTAGCCGTTGATCTCTATCTTAAAAGCACATCGGAGCGACCATTGAGCTCAATATGGGGCTCGACGCATACTTTAGGGCGGTTCCATGGTTCGCACTTTTCATCGGACAGTGTGGTACTCACCGTCTACTTCGAAGGGCATGTGTTAGATGAGCGCCATCAATGGCAAGCCCAATATCCCGAACCTTTGATCTTTTTCTTACTGCTGCCCAGTATCACGACCTTACTTCAACAAGGTAATGACGCCTCAGCTGCGCAATTTGCAATGAATAACACCCGTTTACTGCTCGTAGATAGTGAGACAAGACGCTAGCGAAGACTCGTCACACAACGCAGCAAAATAACGCCGTGAACTTTATGAACAAAAACGTTTTTATGCCCTATATTGTTTTTATCTACGCATTAGAGACAAACCTGTAACAGGTTATTAACTTAACGTATCTGCATTAGATCATTGATGCAGTCATGATAACAACGATAAGCACCCTATCTCCGCCTGTAGCATTCAGTCACAAACGCTCCAAGGTAAAGATGAAGATGCGCCCTACATAAGGAACGTGAATATGTTTAAGCAGTTCAAACCAACCCTCACTGCATCCATTCTGGCTGCAACCTTTTCTATTAGCAGCTTCGCCGCTGATATTGAGAAACTTCACATTTTAGTACCCGGTGGCGCGGGTGGTGGTTGGGACATGACGGCTCGTGGTACAGGTGATGTACTGATGAAAACCGACATTGTCGGCAATGTGTCTTACCAAAACTTATCCGGTGGTGGTGGTGGTAAAGCGATTGCACACCTAATTGAAACCGCAGACCGCCAAGAAGATACCTTGATGGTCAACTCTACACCGATTGTTGTTCGTTCTTTATCCGGTGTTTTTCCACAATCCTTCCGCGATTTAACACCGATTGCCGCCACCGTTTCTGATTATGGCGCTATCGTTGCTGCGGGCGATTCAAAATACAAAACGTGGGAAGATGCGGTTGCCGATTTCAAAGACAACCCGCGTAAAGTGAAAGTCGCTGGCGGTTCTGCTCGTGGCAGTATGGATCACTTAGTCGCCGCAGCCGCTTTCAAAGGGCAAGGGTTGGATCCAAAAGAAGTTCGCTACATCGCCTATGACGCGGGTGGCAAAGCCATGGCGGCACTACTTTCTGGTGAAACACAACTGCTTTCAACAGGCTTAGGTGAAGTGCTTGAAATGTCCAAGTCTGGCCAAGTGAAAATTTTGGCGATCACCGCCCCTAAACGTTTGGAATCTGCCCCGAATATTCCAACATTAACTGACTATGGCAACCCAACCGTCTTTGCTAACTGGCGCGGCTTCTTCGCAGCTCCTGGGATCAGCCAAGAGAAGATTGATCAGTGGAACGCAGCATTAGCGAAAATGTACACCACCGATGAATGGAAAATCGTCCGCGACCGTAATGGTTGGATCGATAACTATCAAGCGGATAAAGAGTTTTACGCCTTCTTAGAAGCCCAAGAGAAAGAGATGGGTGATCTGATGCGTGAGCTCGGTTTCCTGAAGTAAGGTCGCTAAGGGGACAGTTCCTTGCCTTGTCCCCGCTAGCAACACTTTTGCCGTGTGCAGTTATGCTCAATACTCCTTTGTTTATCAGGCAAATATGAATAGGAAAACCTCCATACACCTATCCCTTTGCCCTTAGTTAATCAATTCATTAACTCGCTGCTACACGGCTCTTTTCTCCCCTATTTTTACCATGGAGTTGGATATGTCGGATCTGCCAACCAAATTTTTCAGCAAAGAATATTTACTGTGCCGCGATCGCGTTGGCGCGTTGATCTTCCTTGTTCTTAGCCTTTGCTACGGCTATCAAACGACTCAAATACCGATGTTTCCCGGTGATGAATATGAACCGTTTAACGCCCAAACCTTGCCGACTCTGCTGACTTACGCTGGAATTGGCCTCTCTTTGTTGATGCTGGTGTTAGGGCAGCCCGATAAACAAAGCGGCGCGGTATTGCACTTCAACTGGAAATTGTTGATTGGTTTTTTAGCGTTGATGGCGCTGTACGGACTTGGTCTAACCTATTTAGGCTTCGTACTGGCCACCAGTTTCTTTCTACTCGCTGGCTTTTATATTTTAGGTGAAAGACGCAAATCAGTGTTATTTGGTGCTTCTTTTCCCTTTGTCATCGCGTTTTATCTGCTGCTTACTCAAGGTTTGGACATCTACCTTGAGCCCGGCGTTATTTTCACACTCTGGTAGGAACTGATTATGTTAGATGGAATTTTACAAGGGCTTTCTACCGCCATGATGCCAATGAACATCTTCATGGTGATTGTGGGCTGTTTCGTCGGTACTTTTATCGGCATGTTACCCGGGCTTGGCCCGATTTCGGCCATCGCGTTGATGATCCCGATCACCTATGGCCTTGAACCATCTTCAGGTTTGATTTTAATGGCCGGCGTTTATTACGGCGCTATTTTTGGCGGCTCCACTTCCTCCATTTTGATTAATGCTCCCGGATGCTCGGCAACCGTGGTCACCGCGTTTGACGGCTACCCCATGGCGCAAAAAGGCCAAGCTGGTAAAGCGTTAGCCATCGCCGCTTACGCCTCTTTTACAGGCGGAACCTTGTCAGCGATTATGCTCTTGGTCGCAGCGCCTGCACTGGCCAGCGTGTCACTGAGTTTTCAATCCTCTGACTATTTTGCGTTGATGCTACTCGGTCTATCGGCGGTCGCCGCCTTTGCTGGAAAAGGACAAGTCCTTAAAGCATGGATGATGGTTGTTCTTGGCTTGATGCTCTCTACCGTTGGTATTGATAAAGGCGTTGGTGTGGAACGTTTTACCTTTGGCTTAACTGATTTAATGGACGGTTTTAGCTTCCTCTTGCTGGCGATGGCGACATTCGCTTTAGGCGAGACATTAATGGGTATTTTAAAACCAGAAAACGACACGCGTACAGATGAACAGAATAAAATCAGCAACTTGGGCAGTATGAAAATCACCAAGGCAGAATTTAAAGAAGCGGCTCCCGTTTCAATTCGTGCTTCCATTTTAGGTTTTTTCACTGGCGTGTTGCCCGGCGCTGGCGCAACCATCGCCGCATTTTTGAGTTATGGTATGGAGCGCAGCTTAGCGCCCAAAGATAAAAAAGAAGAGTTCGGTAAAGGGTCTTTGCGTGGGCTTGTTGCACCAGAGTCAGCCAATAACGCCGCCTCTAGCGGATCTTTTGTTCCGCTGTTGACACTCGGCATTCCCGGCTCTGGCACCACAGCGATCATGCTTGGAGCCCTGCTCTCTTACGGCATTCAACCTGGCCCTCGTTTATTTGTTGATCACCCCGATGTCTTTTGGTCTGTCATCATCTCAATGTATCTCGGTAATATTGTACTGATCATCCTTAACTTGCCGCTTATTCCATATATTTCAAGGCTATTGGCGGTGCCAAGAACCGTATTGCTGCCGATGATTTTGTTCTTCTCAATCACCGGTGTTTATTTGGTTTCGTTTAACACTATGGATGTTTACGTAATGTTGATCGTCGCGATGGGGGCGATTGCTCTACGGTTAGCCAACTTCCCGCTGGCACCACTGCTGCTTGGCTTTATTTTGGGTGGATTAATGGAAGAGAACCTTCGCCGCGCGTTGATGATCAGCGATGGGGAGTTAAGCTTCTTGTGGGAACGTCCGATCACTTTCGTGTTTACCGTGCTTGCAGTTGTGATGTTGACTAGCCCACTTGTGGTGATGCTGGCGAACAAACTTCGCTCTTCACCGACCAAAGCAGTTGAATAACAAGAGATTGTATCAATAGAAACTCATCCAACCATACAAAGACCTAGCGAAAATGCTGGGTCTTTGCTTTACTATGCACTTCAAATTTTTCCAATGTCAGCGATTGTCATGTCGTTCATCGTACCTATCTAGGAGTCTCCATGACGGATAGACACTCTTTAATCATCGTTGAAGATGATCTAAAACTCAGAGAAATGTTAACAGAATACTTTGAAAGTCAAGATATTAGCGTCATTGCCCTTGCTGAAGGTGCCAAAGCGAGCGCGGTCATTTTAGAGCAACAACCAGATATCGTGTTACTGGATTTAATGCTACCCGGTGAAGATGGGCTGACAATTTGTAGACAGATCCGTCCTATGTACAACGGTAAGATATTGATGCTAACCGCCAGTGATGACGATTTTGATCACGTTGCAGCACTGGAAATTGGTGCCGATGATTTTGTGACAAAGCCGATTAAACCACGCGTCTTGCTTGCAAGAATGCGTATGCTACTGCGCAGAGTCGACAACGAGCCAATTCAAACCGCGAAAACCGTGCTTGAATTTGGGGCCTTGTATCTCAATCAATCTCGACATCTGTGTGAAATGAATGGTGAGGCCGTAGCGATGACCGACAGCGAATTCGACTTGCTGTGGCTACTGGCATCAACACCAGATCAAGTCCTATCACGGGATGTATTAACCAAAGCGTTACGCGGGATTGAATACGATGGGCTTGATAGAACCGTCGATAACAAGATTGTCATTTTGCGTAAAAAACTCGGTGATGATTCTTCCACACCGAAACGCATTATTACGGTCCGAGGGAAAGGATACCTTTTTGTACCAGACACGTGGTAATGACCACGTATTTTAGAAGAAACCTGTATGCGTCGTATCTACGTTGAATCTTTTGTTGGTTTATTGCTCTTTTTTTTAGCGACACTCATTACCATTGAACTGGTCGTTTACCAGCTTGGTACTGACTACGATTACGTACTTGAAGATTATCAAGCTGAAGCATTTCATGACTTGGTCACTCGTATTTATCAGCATGAAGGTGAAGCCAACACCTTAAATGTACTAAAAGAATATGCCGATAAAACACGACAACTGATAGAGACGCATACTGAAAAGACCTTACCCTCGGATGTGCGAGCGTTTTTCTTTACCACCGCCCCCAATGCCTACACCTACTACGATAATGACCGTTTTTTATGGTTGCGCCTTACGTCCACCTCACCAATTTACAGCTTTAAACCCGATGAAGAATCACCACTGAGGCAAGCCATTTTCTTCGCAGATAATCTCTCACTTTTGCTGCTTGTCGTCGGCTTTGCACTGTACTGTGTGTTGCTGATCTGGTTCATCAGTCGGCGAGTGCGTGAATTGGAAAAAGTGACCTTAGCCTTTGCCGCTGGTGATCTGACCGCTCGCGCCTCCATCAAAAGCGGCGATAAAGTCGGCTCTTTAAACAAAAGCTTTAACTACATGGCAAGCAAAATTTCCGCCTTGGTGCTCAGCAATAAAGCGCTGAGTAATGCCGTGGCTCATGAGTTACGCACCCCTATCTTTCGGATCCAATGGCAAGCAGAAATGTTGGCCGATGAATCTCTGACACCAAAACAAGCGGCGAAAGTCGCCAGTATCATCGAAGATACCGAAGAGATGGAAACGATGGTCGATGAACTTCTTTACTACGCGAAAGTTGAAAGGCCAGAAAACGAACTCAATATGCAGACAATTCAGCTCAATTACTGGCTCGAACCGATACTAGGTAAATGGCGTAGCAACAGCGTAGTCGAGATCCAGTTGCTGCCATTAGCACAAGTCGCCACTTTACAAGTCGATCCATACCTTCTCAAAAGAGCTCTGGATAATTTATTGGGTAATGCTCAGAAATACGCCAAAAGCAAAATAGCCGTTGAAACCTCCGTGATCAACGCAGGTCAAGCAGTGCAAATTGATATCCATGATGATGGAGAAGGGATTGACCCGCAGCACTGGCCATTCATTTTTGATGCTTTTTACAGCGCGGATCTCTCACGTGGAGAGCGACAATCAGGCTTCGGGTTAGGCTTGGCCATCGTCAAACAGATCGTTTTACGCCACAACGGCCAAGTATCGGTGGCTAAAAGTGTGTTCGGAGGCGCTTGCTTTACTCTTGTACTACCCGTGGTGGGCGTTTAATATCGGGCCACTTAAGAGAATCAGTGAACTGACGTCATTGATTCTCTTTTTTAACATGAGGGTGCGGGGCGAAGGCTATTTTACGTCTACACGTAATTCACTCATGCCCATTGTCATAGTTATTCATTATTAGGTTGTTCATTTTATGAAACCAGGTCGTACGGGTATAAAGCGTCTGTTTTATGCCACAGGTTATTCAATACAAGGGCTGAAAGCCGCGTGGCTAAACGAAGCCGCTATTCGACAAGAAACTGTCACTTCAATTTTGTTGATTACCATTACTTTCTTTTTGCCTGTCACCAAAATTGAGCAAATCATGATGATTGGTTGCTTAGTCTTAGTTGTGATTGTGGAGTTGATGAATTCCGCAGTGGAAGCCGTGGTTGACCGCGTCGGTAGCGAATGGCACGAACTCAGTGGCCGCGCCAAAGACATCGGTTCAGCTGCCGTACTGATCGCGTTGATATTTTCAGCATTCACATGGATGTTTATTCTGTGGCCTTATTACTTTTAGCGTATCATTTTGGCGCGCGTTAATGGCTCATTGCTTTATAACGGCCAACCAGTTGTAAAAAAGCCAGCAGAATCATAGAACAAACGACTGCTGGCTATCTCGATTTAGGAATGGTTTGGATAATCTGTATATCCCTTAGTACCTCCACCAAATAAGCAACTTGGATCAAATGCCGATAATGTACGGTTCATTTTCAAACGCTCGACTAAGTCTGGATTCGCAATAAAGGGACGCCCAAATGCGACTAAGTCAGCGTAGCCATTTTCCAAGATTTGGTTTGCTCGCTCAACGTCATATCGGCCTGCAACAATAATGGTATTGGTGAACAGCTCACGTAAATGTCGGCGAAAATCTTCAGGGATTTGTGGAGCATCATCCCAATCAGCTTCTGACAAATGCAGATACGCAATACCGAGTTTCTGTAATTGCTCCGCCGCTTGTAAAATCGTTGGGACGATATCTGGGCAGTTCATATCTTTAAATGTGATGTAAGGCGCCAAGCGAACTCCAACTTTGTCAGCGCCAACCTTATCAATGATTGCACTCACAACTTCCATAAGAAAACGTAAGCGGTTTTCTCTGCTGCCACCATATTGATCAGTGCGATGATTCGAATTGGTTCGCAAAAACTGATCGATCAAATAGCCATTACCACCATGAATTTCGACGCCATCAAAGCCAGCCGCAATCGCATTGTGTGCAGCATTAGCAAAATCGCGTACCACTTGGTTAATCTCTTGCAATGTCATTGCTCTTGGTTCAACGCATTCCATCATCTCACCGGCACTCCCCGGCTGTGCAATCCAGACTTTGGTATCGACTGGAGCAATAGCTGAAGGAGCCATCGGCTTTTGACCTTGTTGAAAAACAGGATGCGATACTCGCCCTACATGCCATAGCTGATTCATTATTTTTCCTCCGCGGTCATGCACGGCTTGAGTGACCTGCTGCCAACCCACAATTTGTTCTGGCGTGTATATGCCAGGAGTAAATGAGTATCCTTGGCTATCGTCTGATATTTGTGTTGCTTCAGTAATAATCAGACCAGCACTCGCTCGCTGAGCATAATATTGCGCCATGATGTCGTTGGGAACATTACCCAGTTGACTTGTCCGAGCACGCGTCATCGGGGCCATTACCAGCCGGTTATTCAAAGAAAGTGGACCGATTTGTATCGGGGAAAATAAGCTACTCATCATTCAATCGCTCTGTATTGGGTTGTTATCCATAGGCTATAACAAAAGAATCACTAAATAATCTAGCTATAATTAAAAAGAGTATTTAGGATTACTTAACAATAACTGCGATATAGAATCTTAATGAACAAATTATTGAACATGGAGGTCTTTGTTGCCATTGTTGAGCAACAAGGGTTGGCGGCCGCCGCAAAAGCCATCAATATGTCCGCCGCTTCAGTCACACTAAAACTGCAAGAGCTTGAACGCCACTATGGCGTGAAATTGCTGCAAAGAACCACACGTAAAATTGCATTGACGGAAGCCGGCGAACGTTTCTATCCATTATGTTTACAAACCTTAGCCAACATCACTGAAGTCGAGTCTTCGCTATTCGCCGAGAAAACACACTTGGAAGGCAATATAAAAATTTCAGCACCCAAAGATCTCGGGCGACAACATTTGCTGCCACTGCTCGACTCCTTCTTAGCAAGACATCCTAAAATTGTGCCTCAGATTACCTTTAGTGACAGTGTGTTAGGGATATATGAAACAAAACTTGATTTGGTATTGCGTTACGGCACACTCAAAGATAGTCAATTGGTTTCCAGAAAATTAGCAACTAGTCGCCGCGTTCTTTGTGCCTCACCCGCATATTTAGCGTGTCATGGTCAACCGACGCACCCAGAGGATCTCAAACAGCATGCTTGCTTGGGTATGCTACGCAAAAGTGAATCATTAACGCGTTGGTCTTTTCTTAAAGGAGATGTCGTTCAAGATATTCTGATCAAACCATCACGTTTGTCTAATGATGGCGAAGTGATTCGCCAGTGGGCACTCGAAGGCGCAGGTATTGCACTCAAATCACAACTCGATATTCAACCCGACCTCAATGCTGGGAAACTCGTTCTTCTCTTGGAAGATTATCGGCAAAGTTTTAGTTCACACGCTCTGGCCACAGGATCGGACTTGCATCTGCTCTATCCCAATCGTGATCACCAACCGTCACGTATCAAAATATTGATCGAGGAGATTGTGCGCTATTTTGAAAAACGTACGCTTCCTACTGGGCAATAGCAAAAGAGCGCCGATAAAAGCGCTCTTTGTTTATTTTATTTCGACAATTTTCGGCGATTAAATGTCGAAAATTGTATTTCTGCTCTTAGGCGGCTATTTCTTATTCGCGTACTTCATTGAGTCCAACGCGACAGCGAAAATAATAATGCCGCCTTTAATGATGTACTGCCAGTAAGGGCTCACGCCAATGTAGGTCATACCATAGTTGATCACAGTGAAGATAAGCACACCCGTGACCACACCCGCAATGCTTCCGACACCGCCAGCAAATGACACGCCACCCACAACACAGGCTGCAATCGCATCCAACTCATACAGGAAGCCAAGGTTATTGGTCGCACTGCCGATACGGCCAGCTTCCAACATACCGCCAAACGCATAGAACACACCCGATAAAGCATACACTTTCAGTAGCGTCAATGGCACATTAACACCAGAAACTTTTGCGGCTTCTGGGTTACCACCGACCGCGAAAATGTTCTTACCAAAAACGGTCTTATTCCACAAAATCCATGTAAAGATAATCGCGATAATGGCGTAGAAGGTTATGTACGAAAACCTAAAATCTCCAAATCGAATAAAACCTTGAGTGAATGAAGAGAAACGCTCATCAAAACCTGCAATTGGAGATGCACCCACCGAATCGTAGTAGAGAGAGTTAATCCCGTAGACGATGATCATGGTGCCTAATGTGGCGATAAACGGCGTTACTTTTAAATAAGCAACAATCACACCGTTCACTAAGCCGATGATCGCGCCGATCGCGCACACACAAAGAATCACAGCCACAATCGGCACGTCACCAATGCTAGGGAATACTTTGTTGACGTTATCAATTGATTGTAAAAGTGTTGCCGAAATTACAGCGGCTAAACCCACTTGACGTCCAGCAGAAAGGTCGGTTCCTTGCGTTACAATCAGCCCCGCCACACCCAATGCAATAATAACGCGCACTGAAGATTGCGTTAATATATTACTAAAGTTGCGTAAACTTAAAAATGATGGCTCCTGAATAATAATAATTGCCAGAAGAATAAATAGAACCGCATAGATCGCACCTTCCTTTAGGTGCTTCATTGCAAATGTTTTAACTGAATCCATAATAATTTCCCTAGAGGTAACGAGAGGCCAGCTCTAATATTTCATTCTGTGAAGTGTCTTTAGTATTAACGATTCCCGCAGCTCGGCCATTACTCATCACCAATATTCTGTCGGTAATGCCTAACAACTCTGGCATTTCGGAAGAGATAATAATAATCCCTTTATTCTTTTTCGCTAATTCCAATATCAATTGATAAATTTCAAACTTTGCTCCGACATCAATACCCCGAGTCGGCTCATCAAGCATTAATATTTCTGGCTGAGTTAACAACCAACGGCCAATAATGACTTTCTGCTGATTACCACCAGACAAAGAACCGATTGATGTTTCATGAGAAGGTGTTTTTACACTCATGGAGTCAATTACCCACTGTGTATCACTCCTCATTTTTTTATTACTCAGTAAACCTAATTTGGTTTTGTATTCATCCACATTGGCAACCAAAGAGTTAAAGGTAATATCTAAATTACTGTAAATGCCGGTTGAACGACGCTCTTCTGTCACCAACGCAAAACCACTATTGATCGCTTCATGTGCATCACGGTTTTTCATCTCTCGGCCATGTAAGATAATGTGGCCGTTACTACGCTCACGAACCCCAAAAATGGTTTCCACAATATCAGTGCGTCTTGAACCGACGAGCCCAGCCACACCTAAGATTTCACCTTCTCTGAGATCAAACGAAATATCCTGAATAGAGGGTTGGTTCAGTGCTGTTAAATTTTTGATTTCGAGGATAATTTCTTTTGGCACATTGGTCTTTGTGGGAAAGCGCTGTGTTAATTCACGGCCAACCATCATCGAAATGATTTTGTCCATATCGAGCCCTTTCAACGGCCTCGTATCAACCCATTGCCCATCACGCAAGATGGTTATCTCATCACAAATAGTAAATATTTCTTCCATTTTGTGAGAGATGTACACCACGCCACAGCCTTTTTCTTTCAACTTGTTAATGATAGTAAAAAGATGCGATACCTCTTTTTCAGTCAAAGAGGACGTGGGTTCATCCATGATCACAATGCGCGCGTTGTAAGAAAATGCTTTCGCTATTTCGACCATCTGCCTTTGTGATACCGATAATTTAGCCACTTTAATTTTCGGGTCTATATCAATATCGAGTTCATCAAAGATCTCTTTGGTATCGCGATACATTTTATCGTGATCGACAAAGAGTCCTTTCTTTGGGTAACGCCCTAGCCAAATATTATCCATTACAGAACATTGTAATACTTGGTTAAGCTCTTGGTGGACCATGGAAACACCCGCTTCCAAAGCTTGCTTAGACGATTGAAAATTCACATGTTCGCCTAAAAATATAATATCACCTTCGTTTTTATCATAAATTCCAAAAAGGCATTTTAATAGCGTCGACTTACCTGCACCATTCTCTCCCATTAACGCATGAATAGAGTGTGGTCGAACTTTCAAATTAACTTTATCTAATGCCTTAACCCCGGGAAACTCTTTACTCACTCCTGTCATTTCTAACAGAAATTCATGCTCTTGATTTACCATGGCATCACTTATTTATTCTTTGATTAATACCATTCAATATTAAATAAAATTTAATCAGCAATTATTTATTATTGATTGTATAAACACCCTATAAGTTAGGGAGTAAAGGGGGAATGACTTCCCCCTTGAACTTTAGGTTACTCGAGTGTCGATTTATCCACACCAACATAAGGAACACGAACAATCTTATTGGCCATTTCCCATTGAGTGCCTTCGGTTGCAGCTTTGCCGTTGGCTAAATTACGTGCAAGTTCAAATGTCGCTTTCGCTTGTGAATCTGCATCATTAAGCACAGTGCCTGCCATGTCGCCAGATTTAACTAATGCTAATGCTTCTGCTAACGCATCAACACCGAATACTGGTACTTTCGCACCCGCACCACGTAACGCTTCAATCGCACCCATCGCCATACCATCATTATTGGCAATCACGACTTCGATTTTGCTGCCGTTGGGGCCAGATAACCAAGCATCCATTTTATCTTTTGCCATGGCGGTATCCCACATACCAGTATCCATGTGTAGCTCTTCTGTTTTGATGCCATTTTCGTTAATGGTTTTCACAGAATAAGAAGTACGAGCTTCCGCATCTGGGTGACCTGGTTCGCCTTTCAGCATTACATACTGCAGTACACCGTCACCGTTTTTATCCCAAGCAGGATTGGCTTTCCAGTGTTGCGCAATGAGATCGCCTTGGATGATGCCCGACTCTTTTGAATCTGTACCCACATAATAGGCTTTGTCATATGAAGCGAGCGCTTTAGCACTCGGTTCTTTGTTGTAAAAAACGATAGGAACATCATCCATTTTCGCTTTTTGAATAATACTTGGTGCAGCTGCAGGGTCGACAAGGTTGATCGCCAGTGCTTTCACGCCACGAGCCAACATGACATCCACTTGGTCATTTTGCATTGATTGGCTGTTTTGTGAGTCATTCATCAAAACCTTGGTATTGCCGTCATTATTTGCCTGTTTTTCAATTGCTTGGCGAACAACTGACATAAAGTTATCATCGTACTTATAAACGGTCACACCGATCGTTGTGTCAGCCATGACTTGAGTGCCGAAACTCATACCAGCCGCAAGCATGGCTAAAGTAGTTAACTTTCTCATTGAACAAGTCCTATTTGTTAGTGTTGTTATTACGTTGTGTAGGGGGAGAAACGTTAACTCTGAGAAACAGCAGTGAAAACGTTTACCTTTCAAAGTATAGTAGTAAAACAAACAATTAATGTGAACCAGTTAAAATTTCAGTTTTGAAATCGCATTTTCATGCAGTTTCTTGTGAATAGTTTGATAACTATTGCAAAACTAAGTAATCATACGTAACGCAATGTAACATCGAGACCTATTTCTCTTTTTAAAAGTGCGATCCACCACGAAAGAGATCATACCTCTCAAAACACCAATTGTTAACGTTTACACTTACGAGTTTCCAATATGCAATAGATTTAATTTTCATTTGACCGCTCACAAAGTGTAGGTGAGGCTTGTTACATACGCCTGCAATTTATTCGCGCATTTTTACGCCATATCGGGTCTCGATTTACCAAACAGCACCACGACTTTTAATTAATGAACTCTTAAATTGTCATTTTTATTATTGGCATATGCCAATAATAAGGTGTATTTTAAATACAAGAACCCGATAAACTTTAGGAGCCATGATGATTTATGCCATCCCTTGTGATCAAAACTCGCCTTTTAATCACTTTGCCAAAGCGCCTCAATTGATGATTGTGGACGATACCACCGCCACTAGCCAACGTATTGACGTTACTAAAACCGAGGGCAGTTGTGGCCACAAAAAACAGCTACTTGCACTGCTAAGAGAGAATAGAGTGGACGCTGTTATCGTCCGCAATATCGGACAAAATATGTTAGCAGCAATTTTAGAAAAGAAGATTGAGGTATATTACGCACCAAGAGGCAGCCAATTAACATCACTTCATCCAAACCATCTTCTGCCCGTCACCGACGTCTCTTTTGGCAAGCCTTCAGCCAATAAATCGAAGAAACGTTGTGCTAGTCAATGTGGATCGAAGAAAGTGGATAAACATAACAAACTGGCACCCAGAATGCTGTCACCAACTACCATAGAAGCGTTGAAGAAAGTGCTGAAAGTAAAAGCGATTGTCGAGGGAAAATAATGACTTATGTTATAACCTTTGCGTTTTTTATTGGCATTATTGTCTTGATGGCGATCGGTGTTTTGTTTCGCCGCCGCTCGCTGCAAGGCAGTTGTGGTGGATTAGCAAATATCGATATTGAAAGAGAATGTAACTGCGTAGACGTTTGTGATGAGCATCAGAAGGTGTTGTATCAAATTCAAGAACCTGATCACGAGCGTTAGCGTTCAACCAACATCAACGCATGACCTTCCACCAAGCAAGTCGCGACTTTCGCTCTTGCTTGGTTAACGATATTACCAAAGGTTTGTCGCGATATGCCCATCTGCGTGGCCGCTTGCAATTGGCTAAGCCCCTCTTTATCAGCCAAACGCAGCGCTTCAAGTTCTTCTGGCAGTAAATCTACTGTGTTCAATTCAGATAATTTGACACCGTTGGGTTTGAAGCATGCATACGCCGCTTGACCACAAACACGACGAATTTTTTTGGGTCTTGCCATTTTCTTCTCCTAATCATTTAAAAACAGTTTGGTGAACTTATGAACATTCAACCTCCCCTACAACATTGCCACTGCGCGGTGTGTTGTGCCCCGTTCTTTTCTGAAACGCACGCACTGCAATTTAACCAAACAGAAACGGGGAGCGTATGCGCACAGATTGTAGCAACAGAAAAGATGCAAGGCTATCAAGGGGTCATGCAGGGTGGACTGATCAGCACCTTACATGATGCGGCCATGACACATTGTCTGTTTGCACAGTGCATTTATGCGATGACAGCAGAGCTAAACGTACGTTATCTGCACCCTATTCCACTGAATGTACCGTTGCAAGTCGAAGCGCATCTTATCAAACAAAAACGTCACATTTACTATCTGTGCAGCACCATTTTTTATGATGGGCTTCCCTATTCTACGGCCAGTGCAAAGTTTATGTGCAAAGCCGAGTAGCCTGAGTGCTACAGTCATTAGGGTGCTGGCTTAGCGTAAACTTCGGTTGAGTCACGCTTTCATCCTCCTTATACTCACTCATCATTTCTCTATTATCTTTCGTTATGAAAATTATCGCAGTAACCGCTTGTCCAACAGGCATCGCGCACACCTATATGGCCGCAGACGCACTCAAAAAAGAAGCGAATAAGCGTAATATCTCAATTAAAGTCGAAACCCAAGGCGCAATGGGTGTCGAGAACCCACTGACAGTGGCAGATATTGTCAACGCGGATCTGATCCTCATCGCTTCAGATATCGACATTGAACAGCGTGAACGTTTTGTTGGTTGCAAAACGGTTCAGGTGTCAATTGAAGAAGTGTTGACGAACGTGCAATCTGTTTTAGATCGTTATTTGTAACCGCCGATGATCACAACGCGCATCACCTTTGTTTTAAAAGCAGGCGGTCTGGTCAGCTGGCAATTAAATGAATTGAAAGATCTCAACCGCCATTTTCGCTCGGTGGTGGTGCTGTTTAACATCACGCGTGACAGCAAGGCAATGCTTAACCATACACTGCAAGTGTTAAGCCTTGGTTCAAACCCGGGAGATGTATGCCAAATTGCCATTGAAGGGCTCGACGCCGAGTTGGCCTGCATGGTGATGACAGAGTATTTACGCGAGCACACACTGCTTATTTCAACATCACACAAACAAAATGCCAAAGCGGAATTGGCGTTTGCCACCCACTCTGCTTTTAAACTGCCCTTTTCGCTACAGTGGCATTACGCCACATTAGGCCCTGAGCTTAGCAAATCAGAAGCACTCGACACGATTGCTAAGCAGATCATGCCCGCACATTGCCATGATATTTTGCATGCGCTGGAAAAAAGAGAAGCCATCTCCCCGACCATTATTGGCCGTGGAATAGCGCTACCCCATATCATTCACGCACGAGTTGCCCAGCCAACACTGGCGGTTCACTGGTTAGCAAACCCGCTATCATGGTCAGAAAAATCCGGCGATGTGTCGCTGATCATCACCTTATTACTGCCGACATCAGCGCCGCGAACCGTGATTAAACCGCTCACGCAGTTAACTCGTTGGTTGCTGGAAGAGGAACATCGTCAATGGCTACTTACGGCAAAAAGAGAAGAAACCCTTAAAGCCATTTTGCTGCACGTGATGGCTAAGCCGTGCGACCCAATACAAAATGAATAGCTTTATTGCGACAGAGTTCGATATTCAGATGGAGTCATACCCGCTTTGCTTTTAAATACGCGGAAAAAATAATTCACATCTTGAAATCCACAGCGCGTGGCCACTTCGGCTAAACGAAAGGTGTATTTCTTCAACATAAATTTTGCCCGTTCAATTCTTACCCAAGTGATGTAATCAGCAAGAGTCATGTGTCCTTGTTGGCGAAACATGCGCGATAAATGGTTGGCAGAGATATTAAACCGCTGTGCGATGCTGTCACGGCAAATATTGCGATGAAAATTTTCTTGGATATAGATGCAGATGCCTTGATATAAATCTTCACTGCGCTTTTTAGGAGAAGCGGTCGGTTGATCAAGCATTGTGGCGCTGTAACTCAACAGAGCCAACAACAAATGTTCGTCCATTGGGCTTTTCTGAGGCTCACGTGCTAATGCATTTAGCCCTTCGAGCATGTGATCAATCGCGTGCCCAGTACGCGTTGGAATACTGTGTTTCTGAACATCATAAAAACCACTCTCGCCTTTGTGTTTACTGACCAAACTAAACCCCATTTGACGACGGCCAAATAGCAAACTCAAGACCGAACAGCTCTCTTGCCAATCAGGTTTATTCCAGCAGTTCGGAGGTATATAAAGCGCATCACCAGATAAGATGTTGACCTTACTGATACCGTGTTCAATCTCTTCGATTTCGTTGCTATACACGCCGCTTAAAACCAATTCTAGACGAGGGAAATTGACTTGGTAACTGAACGCTGGCGGCGTTATTTTGTCCCCAGCAAACCATATTCGATTAAAACTTTCTCGCTCCGAGAGCAGCACTTCAATCACATTTTTAAATACTGGGATCACAAAATTCACCCTATACCCATCAATAAACGAGGCAACTATAATCCAATACCTTATGAATCACCAATCATTACGCATTCGATAACTCCGATCGAAAAAGCAAAATAATCAATTTATCTAATTGAATTAAAATAAAAAATTAATAATAAATTCAAATTATCACCCTAAAACCAAAATAAGAGCCTGATCACGTTTGCAGCCACAGGTTACAATAATCCAGTAAATGCCAGTTTCGTACACTACCACTGTTCACCCGAGGCGATCACAATATCTCCAACAAAAAGCGCGGTGCGCAATAACAATATCCCCAAACAGTTTGAAGTTGCAGCCAACATGGCTCAGTTCTAAGTGCGAAGGGGATAAAAACCATATAGGGGACGAAACATGATCACTCAACTCATTAATGAGAACTTGATCCGGCTTGATTTGAAAGCAACATCAAAAGATGGCGTTTTCTCAGAGCTGGTCGATGTACTGTTAGAACAAGGACGCATCAGCGATAAATCGCAGTTTTTAGCCGATATCTATGCTCGTGAAGAGCTTGGTAACACTGGATTTGAAGATGGTGTCGCACTGCCTCATGCCAAAAGTTCCGCCGTTATCTCGCCTGCAGTTGTGATAGGCATCAGCAAAAGCGGTATCGAATATGGCGCGGAAGATGGCTTGCCTTCTAAATTATTTTTCATGATAGCCTCGCCTGATGGTGGTTCAAATCATCATATTGAAGTGCTGGCAGAGCTCTCTTCCAAGCTGATTGAAGAAGGGTTCATCCAACGTTTCTTAGACGCAAAAACAGAGCAAGCAGCGCTAGATTTATTGCTACAAAAAACCGAAAAAACAACCGATGTTGAAGCCAATAAAGGCTTTTTGATTGGCGTAACGGGCTGCCCAGCGGGTGTTGCACACACTTATCTTGCCGCTGAAGCGCTGGAAAAAGGGGCCGCCGCGATGGGTTATCAAATTAAAGTCGAAACCAACGGTTCGATTGGGGTGAAAAACAGCCCAACGGATGAAGAGATAGCCAAAGCTGATGCGATCATCGTGGCTTGCGACAAGCAAGTTGACATGGTGCGCTTTGCGGGTAAAAAACTGATTGAAACTGGCGTTAAAGCGCCGATTCGTGATGCAAAAGGGTTGATTGAAAAAGCCCTCAGCGCACCAAAATATCAAGCCGATGCCAGTACCAAGACTTTAAATGGAAAAGGCAAAGCGGCGCAAGCTCGCTCCGATTTATACCGCTATTTGATGAATGGTGTATCGCATATGATCCCATTCGTTGTTACTGGCGGTTTGTTGATTGCTTTAGCACTCGCTATTGGCGGCGAGCCAACCGAAGCTGGTATGGCCATTCCTGACGGCAGTATGTGGAACCAAGTGCTGAACGTCGGTGTGGTTGCTTTTACGTTGATGATCCCCATTCTTGCAGGTTACATCGCGTATGCGATCGCCGATCGCCCCGCTCTGACTCCTGGCTTAATTGGTGGTTGGATCGCTAACAACGGGTCATTCTACGGCGCAGATGCCGGTACAGGTTTTATCGGTGCCATTATTGCTGGCCTTTTAGTCGGTTATTTCATCAAATGGTTAACAAGCATCCATTTTCACAAGTTTATTCAACCACTTGTGCCAATCATGATTGCACCCATCGCAGGCTCACTCTTTATCTCTGGGCTCTTTATTTTTGTTATCGGCGCGCCGATTGCAAGCCTGATGGATGGCTTAACCGCACTACTTACGAGCATGAGCTCAGGTAACGTGATACTGCTCGGTATTGTGCTCGGCGGCATGGCTGGCTTTGATATGGGTGGCCCATTTAACAAAGTGGCATTCCTCTTCTCTGTTGGTATGATTGCCAGTGGTCAAACTCAATTTATGGGTGCAATGGCGTGTGCCATTCCAGTCGCGCCACTCGGTATGGCTTTAGCAACCGTTTTGGGCCGTAAACTGAACTTGTTTGAAGCCTCTGAAATTGAAGCAGGGAAAGCTTCCGGTGCAATGGGCTTGGTTGGTATCTCTGAAGGGGCAATTCCATTTGCCGCGCAAGATCCGATGTCAGTCATTCCAGCAAACATCTTGGGGTCGATGGTTGCAGCGGTTATGGCGTTCACTTTTGGCATTACAAACAGTGTTGCCCACGGCGGTCCTGTAGTAGCATTGCTCGGTGCCATGAATAAGCCTTTGCTAGCTTTGCTTTGCATGGCAACCGGTGCTGTAGTGACAGGTGTTGTTTGTATCACTCTGAAAAAAATGCGCCAAGCGAAATTACAACAAGCAACGGCTTAATGATCAAGCACTCTCCCCCGAGAGTGCTTGATGTTCATCAACGCTGAGCTTCTGACTTTATGTTGTACTCCCGCTTTAACTCGGGAGTTTTTTATTTCTCTTACTCTGTGTACTGCTACTTTGTTTTTATTTTGATTTTTTGTGAGATGTACTATGACCAATAACAAACAACCTTTCTTTTTGATGGACAATGTCATCCAAAACTATGCGTGGGGAAGCACGACTTCGATTCAGCACTTGTTTGATATTGCTAACCCAACCAAGGCTCCACAAGCAGAAATTTGGATGGGAGCACACCCAAATGGATGCTCACAAATTCATGTGAATGGAGAACCTGTTTCGTTGCTTGAGATGATCAACCAAGATAAAACAGCGTTTCTTTCTGCTGCTACTGCAACAACCTTTGGTGAGTTACCTTATCTTTTCAAAGTACTTGCCGCAGCGAACGCCCTTTCGATTCAAGTTCACCCAAGTAAGCAAGAAGCGGAAATTGGCTTTGAGAAAGAAAACCAAGCGGGGATCCCACTCAATGCCGGACATCGCAACTATAAAGATCCTAACCACAAGCCGGAATTAGTTTACGCCCTTACCCCTTATAAAGCGATGAATGGGTTTCGCCCAATCACAGAGATTGTTGAACAATTTCAAACGCTGAATATCAATGCGATTTCAACCCTAGTCGATGCTTTTGCACACAACCCAACATCACAAGGTTTAAAAACCTTTTTTAGTGCATTGCTATCATTAACTGGCGAAAAAAAAGAACATGCGGTGAATGCATTATTAGCGTATGCCCATCATCATTCAGATGATGATCTTTTTGATCTCATTTTAGAGCTGGCACAACAATACCCCGGTGATATTGGCCTATTTTCTCCGTTAATGCTCAATGTACTCACTTTAGCTCCGGGTGAGGCCATGTTTTTAGACGCCAGAACACCACACGCCTACTTGAAAGGTACCGGGCTTGAAATCATGGCCAACTCAGACAACGTGCTGCGCGCTGGCCTAACACCCAAACACATGGATATTGAAGAGCTCGCATCATGCACGCTATTTGAAGAAAAACCCGCTTCAAGCCTGTTATTGAAACCAATCGAAGAAAATGGAGCATTATTGTTCCCTGTCCCAGTCCGCGATTTTAAGTTTGCGATTTACCTCAATGCCGCGCAAGTTAACGTGAAAATCAACAGTGCCGAAATTATCTTTGCCATTGATGCTGATGCGACCTTAACCCATGACAATGGTGAGTCTCTAACCGTGAAAAAAGGTCACTCAATCTTCATCCCCGCATACGCTGAACATTATCAACTGTCATCACTTGGACGTGTCGCACGCGCGTATAATTAACAGCCGATGTGATAAACAAAAAAGCCAGCATCTGTTCTGCTGGCTTTTTATTTGGGATTATTACGAAAATTTGCGCTAATCAATTTGTGGGCAGTTAGATATTCTGCGACTGCTTCCAAACCGCCAGTTCAACCCACATTTGTTCGAGTTGTTGCAACTCTTCTTCTGTGAGCAGTGCTAAGGTCGTTTGAGATTCAGATGTCGGACCGTCTTTGAGAGAGCGAATCTGCGCATAAAAATCCTTCTTTAATTGCGATATCACAGGGTCCACAACCGATTCCTATAAAAATACTAAAATTCTCAAAAATAATACCATTTTTCATAGACATGTCTTATGTCGTGTTAAGTTATGGAATAGTTATCACATTTCTAATGTCGGAGGTTAAGGCATCACAAAGCACACCTCCAATTCCATAATCAACATTACACTTTTCAAACATTAAAACCAGAACTACAAATTTTAGATAAAAAAAGAGCAATGCAAAATAAATGGCATTGCTCAACTTCCAACAAAATCCCTACAAGGATATCTACAAACTTAGCTCTGCTGGAACAACACTGACTTTCTCATCAAGTTCAATGGGGTTTAAAAAATTAGCGCTGTGTTCTTTACACAAAGGTATAACAAATAGCCTATCATCACTAAAACCAGTTTGTTTGACCAATACGCCATGATGATGCTTGTTTATGCAATTATGTTCTGCACAAAATTGGTATTCATTATTATTAAAGTGATTCCAGTAACTAAGCCAATTCTGTTTTGATTCTTCACTTAAATTTTCGTTAAATGTATTGGTTACAATCATTGTTCAATCCTGTCGATGAGCACAAAATGATAATATGACGAAATAGAAACCATAAGTATGAATAAGCTATCACTTTCTTGACGTTCAAATATCATTTAATGAATTCTATGAATTTAATTCTCACGCCGACTAATGCTTGACTATTAAAAAATAGAAATTTAAATAGAAAAACAAATATCCCTACAATGTCAAATAATATGTTGAGACAATGATAATATGTATTGGTTATTGATAATATATTGTGATTTAAACATTCTCTTTATTTCATCCTCATTAATATGATTTATATCATAAGCAGCGATATGAACTTTATCACCTTTCTGGATAAAGTTCATATCACCCCAATAGGTATAATTTGGTGCACCAGTAAAGAGAATCAGTTCATTAGGAAAACCTTGTTTTTCTATTTCAGGTAAAATAGTGCTATACATACCTTCATCAACTTGGTTATTAATCACGTTAGTTAACCACACCATTAAATGACAATAGAATATTTTTAGTTCGGTGCAATCAACTTCTGGCGTTGCTAAATAGAAATCACCATCTCGTTCAATATAGGAGATAAGCTTTAAATTCTCACCATAATTTGAAGGACTTAATCTCAGCACATCCCACCAATAGTGATTAATCCCTTTAGAACATTCTCCCCAAGATTTTCGTTGGTCAATTTTATTGGAACCTGTCAATTCACGAATAGTAAAGTCATTGCCTATAGTAAGCTGTTTTGGCATTAAAGCGCTCACTTTCCCTTGCTCATAACTCACTTGGCAACGAATAACAAATTCTGGCTCAATATCAACTTTACTTCCACTTCTTGGGTAGTAGATTATCTTCCCTGAGGTTAACGTTTCCGGATGAGAACAATCAATCACAAAGATACCATTGGGCAATGCCGTTTCTTGTACTTGTTCTGCACCACTTAAATGACCTGAATAATTACCAATAATACCGATACACAACATGAAACTTTCCCTTTATCACTGACTTTATTGCTTATATTGACACTTGTTTGTTCACCAGTATCTGTGAACAAATATCGAGTTGAGCAAGCAGCCAAGTAGCAGCCAGCAAATCTGCACTACCTCCTGGACTGAGATTTTTATGCGTAAATTGCTGGTCGAGTAGCGTAATTTCACTGTCAAGGTTGGTGTGGGGATAATGGCTTTTTTCCAGTAGCTGCCTTGATTGACTTTGTACGTAGTCGAGACCCGACATTCCACCACGGTTAACCACATTGCTGTCACAGTTGTGGCTCATTAAAGAGAGCAAGGTTTTTGACAGCGCTTGCTCTTCCGAATGGCCTTGCAAAATGCACTCTTGGTAAATAGGCAGCCCGTAACAATAAATGGTAGGGTAACCTTTTGAAGCTTCTCCTCGAATGCCCGTAATTCCAAATTGTTTGTACAGTTTTTCTCCAGCAGTTACGGGGATTTTATTGGATAATTTTAAATCATCTACCACCAAACTTGCGCAACACTCTTTGATAACGGCTCTCACTCGTTGTGAGTCGTAACTGAGTCCTTTTTGATACAGCCAGCCGACTGCACCGCATATCAGGCCAAGGGTAAAAATCATGCCTTTATGCGTATTAACTTTATTGGTTGCGGAAAACATCGCTTTCTCTGCCTGAATACCAACAGTTCTTAAACCCGGCAGCAGTGATTTGGCTGGTAAATACGACATTCTGGCTCCTGCTTTAACGAATGCCTTCATAAACGGCCGAAGTGCATCGCAACTGCGCACAAATGTATGGATGTCCATATCATGGTGCGCACCGTTTGAGGAGCAATCTACCAGCCCCGCTTTTGGGGTTAAATGCACTTCTAACATCATGGCGTGGTAGGCCAAATTGCCTGCTAACACACAAATATTCAGCCTCAACGCTCCACGTTCGGCTGGTTGATATAGGCAGCAGTCATCCATCAACCATTCAATGCTTCTATTGGCAATCATGGGTTATCTCGCTCATTTTATGGATCAATTCAGACAGAGGATGAGTTCGGTTACGAGCGCAACTTTTCGCCTCGTTCTCACATAATAAACAGCGTCGCTTCGGCAAACGTAACATCTCTCTCGACATTGGAAGACCAGAGGTTGAAATCACATCGATATCAAATAGACGCCCATAGTGATGATTCTCCTCCAATTTCACCATCAAGCATTTTAACCGATAGGGATCTTCGCATTTTGCAGCGATCAAAAGCTCATAGCCGGTGACTTCCACAACAGTTTCCATCCGAACAACCGCAATGTTGTTTGCTAAACAGGTTTCTAAAATCGCATAGTATCCAGCATCAAACGCTTTTTCTGATATCGCATTTTTCTTAACAACCCCCACCATGTTGATCGTGAAACTGATCAGCGGCAGAGAGTGAGTGTTAACCCACTCTCTTTGTCGATAGGCTCTTTGTTCTTTACAATCAAGTAATTGCTGTAAATTAACTTGTGGCCCACTGTACACTCACAACTCCTTAACTTGCCGAATCACATCAAGCACTGAACCATCACGGTAACGAACATAGCCCACCACTTTTTCTTCAAAAGCAATGGACCTTGGTTTACCCGTCAATAATTCTGCCCTCTCTTGCAACTGCTCGATGCTCATTAGAATCAGGCCACTTTGTTGCAATTTTTCGGCAATTTCAGGTCGATTCGGGTTAACTGCCACACCATGATCAGTCACTAACACATCAATTTCGCTGCCAACGGTCACGACATTCAATACTGATTCTACAACCGTAGGAATTCGGCCTCTGACCAAGGGAGCAACAATAATCGTCAAATTGGCCGAAGCCGCAGTATCACTGTGACCACCCGATGCGCCGCGGATAACACCATCGGAACCGGTAATCACATTGACGTTGAAATCGGTATCGATCTCTAGTGCACTTAAGATCACTACATCCAATCGATCTACTACCGCTCCTTTGGAGGCAGGATTAGCATATTGGTTAGCGGAAATTTCAATGTGGTTTGGATTGCGAGCTAAAGAGTCAATCGCATGGCCATCGAATGACTGAACATCGAGTAGCGTTTTGATCAAGCCTTTTTCATGCAGATCCACCATAGTGGATGTAATACCACCCAGTGCAAAACTGGCTGTAATATTCTTTCTGACCATTTTTTCTTCAAGAAAACGAGTCACCGCTAAAGAAGCACCACCCGAGCCAGTTTGCATTGAGAAATCTTGCTTAAAGTACCCAGAATGCTCAATAACATCGGCCGCTTTCCGTGCAATCAAAAGCTCACGGGGGTTACTTGTCATACGTGTTGTTCCACCGCCGATTTTTGAAGCATCGCCGACACATTTCACCAGTACCACACTATCAACACTATCTTGCGCTATTGAAGCTGGTTGGTTTGGAAATTGAACCAGTTGCTCGGTTAAAATAACCACATGCTTAGCGTACATGGCATCGATTTGTGCGTAACCCAAAGAGCCACAACGTGAATGACCATGTACGGCATTGGCATTACCAAATTCGTCACTGGTAGAGACACCAAGAAACGCAACATCAATATTAAGTTCACCAGATTGTATAAGCTGAACACGACCACCATGCGAATGAATGTGGATCGGCTCATTCATGGATCCGTTGGAAATAAATTCCGCCAGCTCACCACGCAATCCGGAGGTATAAATCTTACTCACTACACCATTTTCTATGTGCGTAATAAGCGGTGAATGGATTTCGGCCAACGAGCTGGAGGCTAAGGTTAAATTCTTTAATCCTAGCTGCGCGAGGACATCCATCACCATGTTGATGATTTGATCACCACCACGAAAAGAGTGATGGAATGAGACAGTCATACCATCTTTCAACCCACTGTTGCGCACAGCGTCTTGAACGGTTTTGAACAGCTTACGTGACTTTTTTTTGTCACGGTCATATAAGTGGGGAGTAAGCTCATGTGGACCCGCATAAGGTCTTAAATTGGGAGCCGTTAAATCAAATTCACGAAGTTTTTTATTATTCATCCAACTGCTGCCTTACTGTTTAATACCGGATTTTGCCCGCTCTAGTGTCCATCGAGCACGTTCAATGATCGGCGCATCCACCATTTTTCCATTGAGAGAAACCACGCCAGAACCTTGTTGCTCAGCGTCTTGCGCCACCTCAATAACGGCGTAAGCGTGATCAACTTCTTTCTGTGATGGAGCAAAAACGTTGTGGATCATTTCGATTTGGCGAGGGTTAATCAGCGACTTGCCATCAAAACCTAATGTTTTGATCTGTTCCGCTTCGTGAAGAAAGCCTTCGTCATTGTTCGCATCGGAATAAACAGTATCGAAAGCCATGACGCCGGCGGCACGAGCAGCTTGCAGTATTGAACAGCGTGCAAACAAAAGTTCAGTGCCTTCAGATGTGCGTTGTGTACGCAAATCGCGTACATAATCTTCTGCGCCCAACGCAATACCAATCAAACGTTTTGAACCACAAGCAATCTCAACAGCGTTATTTACTCCCATCGCCGATTCAATCGCAGCAAGCATTTTGGTACTGCCTAACTTGCGACCAAATTCAATTTCAGCTTGTTCTATGGCAAGCTCCATATCCACCACATCTTGCAGCGTATCTGTTTTGGGTAAACGCACCGCGTTCACGCCAGCTTTGACGACGGCCCTTACATCAGCATGTCCAAAATCAGATTCCAAAGCATTAACACGTACAATCGTCTCAATATTTTGGTAGAGCGGGTGTTGCAGTGCGTTGTAAACCAACATGCGCGCCGTATCTTTCTCACGCAGGGAGACGGAATCTTCTAAATCAAACATGATTGCATCGGGTGTGTAGATGAATGCATTGCTTAACATTGCCGCATTAGAGCTTGGGACAAAAAGCATGCTTCTTCGTAGCTTACTCATTAAATTGCCCCCCAAATAATATCGTTATTAGCGATATTCGCTGCGCGCATCACTGCGGCTTGTACGCGAGCGCGGATCACACAATCAAGGGCTCCTTTATCATTAATAGTGACGATGGCAGAACTGACACCCATCTCCTCCAACGTGTGAGTTACAACCTGACGGATAATTGGCTCAAATTGCTTTTCGACCGAGCTAGTAATGTCAATTTTCAGATGACCGCCACCGCTAGGTGTCACTTCAACGAGTAGGTCACTCGACTCAAGTGTTCCAGCGTAGGAGCGCTGACTAATATGCATACGAAGTCCTTAAGATACGTCTATTGGATGTTTGAATTTTTTGACAATAGATGTTTATCCGCTATTGCCTGTTGCTAGCATTGTCGTCAAAGGCTGGGCGATTAAAGGGGACGCTGCTCAAGTTTCGCTGTAGGGTAAAAACCATTAACGTTTTTAATGAATTTAATCGCGAGTAAAGAAAGAACAATAGCAATGATGTGAAAACGCCACCCTGAAAGAGTGGCGCGGTAGCGATAAGCATAAATACTAGGCGTTTTTAACGTAGACCCGTTCAGGTCTACCGACCCGGCCATGCTCATTTTCAACCGAGATGAAACCGCTGGCGGCGCAATATTCAAGGTAGCGTCGCGCAGTGGTTTTACTGATCCCCACTTCACTGCCTAAACTTTCCGCGGTGTATTTAAGGCCGCTATTGGCTCTAAATACTTGTTTAATCATATCCAATGTTAACTCACCAATCCCTTTAGGAAGGCGGCTGGATTCTTTATCCCGCGTCTGGATATTAAATAAATCATCGACATGGCGTTGGCTGATGTTGTCAAACGCTTTGATGGCACAGTGGTATTTCAAGTATCGATTGAGCGTTTCTTGTAGTCTATCGTAAGAAATAGGCTTTAAAAGGTAGTCAAAACAACCACAATGAAGCGCGTCTTTTACTGTTTCCATCTCACTTGATGCCGTCACCAAAATCACATCGGGTTGATTGCCACTCTTATCGGCGATGATCTCGCGCAACAAATCAATCCCACGGCCATCGGGCAAGTAGTTATCTAAAATGATCAGGCTAGGTTTATGGATCCGTATCATCGTTTTCGCCATAGCAATGGTCGATGCGATACCGATAGGATTGAACCTTATCGTCTGACGGAAGAAATGTGCATGAAGTTCAGCGATTCCAACTTCATCTTCTATAATTAATACATCAATCATATTCATTCTTAATTACCTTTATTCGGAATAAAAATTGAAAATATCGTTCCCTTAGGTTCCGCATCATCAACTAATATAACTCCACCAGCATTCATCACGTATCGATTGATAAGATATAAACCTATTCCATGGCCTTCACTATCTTTTTTACTGGTTACCCCACGTTCAAAAATAGTACTTGCTATATCCGATGATATACCACAACCATTGTCAGAGACTTCAACCACTAAATCATCACCAGCATCTGTAATTAACACGGTAACAATTTTATTACTTTCAGGGTTCTGAAGTGTGGCTTCAAATGCGTTATCAATCAAATTCCCAATAATAGCGGATAATTCATTTGGTTCTATTTTTTCATTTAAATGACGTAACTGGCAAGTGGGATCGAACTGCAATTCTAGCCCTAGCTCGCAAGAGCGAGAATATTTTCCTAGCAGGATTCCTGCAATTTGCCTTAGTTTTATTCTTGAACTTATAAAGTCAATTAATTGTTGCTTTTTTATGTTTTCACTGTTAATTAATTCTAATGCTGCTTTATTATCTCCTATTTCTATTAAACCACTAATTGTTGATAATTTGTTTGCATGCTCATGACGCATCACACGTAAATTATCAGTATATTGTTTTATTTGTGTTAATTCTGCCGTAAGTGAATTAATATCATTCTTTTGACGAAAGCTAACAACCCACCCTATGAGTTCTGTACCATCAAATATAGCAACTCGGTTGGCAATGATCGTTTTCCCATTGATCGATACAATTTCATCTTTAATATTTTTTTCAAACGGTGTCTGAAAGAAAAATTGAGAATTAGTTACATACTCCAAAATAGAACGAGATTTCATATGTTTTGGATCACGCTCTGATCCCAGTAATTCTAACGCGCTACGGTTGATCGCTAAAATAGAACCTACTTTATCGATAGCAATCACTCCCTCATAAACGGACGATAAAATCGACTTTTGAAGATACAGTGCCAACGCAATTTCTGAAGGTTCCATGCCATTCATTTTCTTTTTTATGTGACTAGAGAAAAACCAAGCACCAATTAATGTCAAAAAGAATGTAAAGATGAGTTCATAAACCAGTGGTTGAAAATAAAAATTGACCCACTGTTCAAAGCGATTGAACAAATAGCCCACAGAGATCACACCGATTATTTCACCATCAAAATCTACGATTGGCGCCTTGCCACGAACACCATAGCCTAAACTTCCCTCTTGAATGGAAACATAAGCCTCACCTCGCTCTAATACTCCTTCATTATCGCCACCTTGCATTGGTTTTCCGATGCTCTTTTTAACGGGGTGAGATAAGCGTATGCCATCAGCATCGCCAATTACAATAAAACTAGCATCCGATATTTTATGCAATCGGCTAATAACGTGGTCAATCGCGGCAATATTTTTAATCCGAACTTCTTGAATTAACTCAGGATCACTTGCAATCTCTTTAGCTTGAATAAGCGCTCTTGTTCCAACTTGATGCTCAAGCGTATTAATAAGCCCTTTATGAAAGTTCATACCCACTAGAGAAAGTTGAACCATCATTAGGCAAAATATTAATATAAATACCCGATTTCTAAATGATAGACCATTTTTCATCCTTGCCACTATTTGCATATAATTAATGCTCATACTCGAAACTTTCCTTTAATTAAATTTCTTATTTAGTCTATTCATCGGATATTTTGCTTGGCAAAATAATAAAAAGGAAGATACCGTGATCTTCCTTTTTAAATTACGGTTAGCCTCCGATCACATACTTGATCATTACTCCAGCCGCTACGGCCGAACCGATAACACCAGCCACGTTTGGTCCCATCGCGTGCATCAATAAAAAGTTTTGTGAATTAGCTTCTAGACCCAATTTATTACTGACTCGCGCTGCCATCGGTACCGCCGAAACCCCTGCAGAACCAATAAGCGGGTTCACTTTTTCGGTGCAGATACGATTCATGGCTTTTGCCATTAGCAGACCCGCCGCTGTACCCACACAGAACGCAACAATACCCAACGCTAAAATACCTAAGGTTTGAGGTTGCAAGAACTTGTCTGCCATCAACTTCGAACCTACCGACAATCCAAGAAATATCGTAACGATGTTAATTAAGGCATTTTGAGCAGTATCACTGAGCCGTTCCACCACCCCACACTCACGCATTAAGTTGCCAAAGCAAAACATCCCAAGTAGTGGCGTGGCCGAAGGCAGCAACATCGCAATCAAAATAAGCAGCATTAACGGGAAGCAAACTTTTTCAACTTTACTAACGGTTCTAAGCTGAGTCATTTGAATTTTACGCTCTGCTTCCGTGGTCAGCGCACGCATAATCGGCGGTTGAATCATAGGAACCAACGCCATGTATGAGTAAGCGGCAACAGCAATAGCACCCAGTAATTCTGGCGCTAGCATACTCGAAACATAAATCGCAGTAGGGCCATCAGCCCCCCCAATGATACCGATAGCCGCAGCCTGAGCCACACTAAAGTCCATCAGCCCCAATTGACTAAGACCTAACGCACCAAGAACGGTAGCGAAGATACCAAATTGAGCAGCGGCTCCTAGCAACAAGGTTTTGGGGTTCGCCAATAGTGGGCCAAAATCCGTCATAGCCCCCACGCCCATGAAAATGACCAACGGGCCCACACCAGATGCAATCACCACGCTATAGAAGGTATACAACATACCATCGCTGTAATTGAATTGTTCAGCCAATAAATGCAAATTCATTTTTTGTAGCGGAGTCGCCATCTCAAGCGCGTGCTTCACCGAATCAGGAGCCGCTTCCGTGATATTAAGCACAGAGGAAAAAGCGCTCATAACATCGCTTTTCCCAGCGTAGATCGCCGCTTCTATTGCATTAACGGCTAGGTTTGCATCTGGCAAGTTTGCTAAAATTCCGCCGAAACCAATCGGCACTAGCAGTAAAGGTTCGAACTTCTTCACTATGGCCAAGTACAGCAACAAAAGACCGATGATAATCATAACGGCTTGGCCTAGCTGTAAATGGAAAAATCCGAAATCATTGATTAGCGCTAAAATACTGTCCATCATCGTTCCTTACGCTAACGCCATCAAAGCATCACCAACCTGCACGGAATCCCCTTCAGAGACACTCAACTTTTCAATAATGCCATCTCGGGCTGCGCGGATTTCCGTTTCCATTTTCATGGCTTCTAAAATCAGCAGTACTTGGCCTTCTTCGACTACATCTCCTACCTTGGTGTGTATTTTCCAAATGTTGCCTGCCAGAGGAGCAGCCACTGTTTCAGCGTTACCTGAAGGAGCACTAGGGGATGCCGAAGCAGCCGCTGCTTTGGGGGAAACGTTGGACGCAGTTGCAAGAACCTGTGGATCACCGCCTTCGTTGATTTGAACAACGTAGCTTTGGTTATTAACACTCACGGTATAGATCGCTTGTTCTTCTTTGCAGGCCACAACGGGGGCTTTCACCTCAGCAATACAAGGCTTAGGCTCAAATGCAGCTGGATTCATTCTATTTTCTAAGAACTTCCAACCCACCTGGTCAAACAGTGCTATGGTAAGAATATCGTCAATCACCTCTTCAACTAAAGAGATATTTCTCTCTTTGGCCTGTGCTTGAACACTCAATGACAACGTATTGATTTCTGGTTCAATTAAATCAGCAGGTCGACAAGTGATTGCCGCTGCGCCTTTCAGCACTTTCGCTTGAAGTTCGGCATTCACTGGCGCTGGTGTCTGTCCGTATTCTCCTTTAAGAACACCAGCCGTTTCCTTGGTGATGGTTTTGTAACGCTCACCCATCATCACATTAATCACCGCTTGCGTGCCTACGATTTGTGACGTTGGGGTAACCAGTGGAATAAAACCGAGATCTTCTCTTACGCGAGGGATCTCTTTCAGCACTTCGTCTATTTTATCAAGTGCATTTTGCTGTTTGAGTTGGCTTTCCATATTGGTCAGCATGCCGCCAGGCACTTGAGCCACTAAAATACGTGAATCGGCTCCTTTTAGCTGCCCTTCGAAAGCATGATATTTTTTGCGAATTTCACGGAAATAAGCGGCGATACTCTCTAATTTGTAGATGTCTAACCCGGTATCACGTCCTGTCCCTTTTAAGGCCGCGACTATGGACTCAGTACAAGGATGGCCATAAGTACCACTCATCGAAGAAATGGCAGTATCAACGCGATCCACTCCAGCCTCAATGGCCTTCAGTAATGTCATATCAGCAAGGCCTGCCGTTGAATGACAGTGTAAATGAAGCTCTATATCAAGCTGTTTTTTCAGTGTAGAAACCAATTCGCTGGCTTCATACGGCGTCATAACACCCGCCATATCTTTGATTGCGATGGATTGCACACCGCACTCTACTAATTGCTCCGCCACATCAACCCAAGATTGCATGGTGTGAACTGGGCTCGTGGTATAGCAAATGGTGCCTTGAGCATGAGCTCCATACTTATTGACGGACTGAATGGCCTGTTTCATGTTGCGTACATCGTTTAATGCATCAAACACACGAAATACGTCCATTCCGTTGACAACAGCACGCTCAACAAATTTATCAACAACATCATCAGCATAATGGCGATAGCCAAGGATGTTCTGTCCTCTAAATAGCATTTGTTGCTTGGTATTTGGCATCGCCTTTTTAAGCTCGCGCAACCGATGCCATGGGTCTTCCCCTAAAAAGCGGATGCATGAATCGAACGTGGCTCCGCCCCACGTTTCCAAGGACCAGTAACCAATTTGATCAAGTTCCGATGCGATGGGTAACATGTCATCAAGACGTAAGCGAGTAGCAAAAAGAGATTGATGCGCATCGCGCAAAACGACATCGGTGATGCCAAGTGGTTTATTGTTATTAGACATTAAAAATCCCCTATATTCGAATCATGATTAACTGAATTTTTTCTTATGGTGGTGAAGGGCTGCAGAAATGGCAGCGACAAGCGTATCTTCAGGTGCCGTGGTTTTATCTGACACTGTAGGCTTGTTGATTAACACTGGTAAAAAATAAGATGAGAGACTGGTCAACACTCTAATTGCGCCCACCAGCAACAATAGGAAACAAAACACAAACCCCATGCCTAATGCCATTAGGGTTATGCCTTCATAAATAATTGGATCTTGGCTCATGGTTATTCTAAAACCCACATTAAAATCGGTGAGATTAGTCTACTGAGCGAAGCTTATGGACTTCGTGAACTTCATCATTCAAATGACACCATTAAACAACTTAAATGGTGTTTATTTATTTAATTCATATTGATGTAAATACCGTTTAAATTCATCAAATTGATAACAAACAATTTACATCAAGCACACCTAAATAACCAAATAAGCAGGGAACAAGCCCATATTTAAACCCAATCAAACAGGAAAGTGACGAAATAGCAGATAATGGTAGCCAACTTTATAGTGACCGGATGTCAGCAAGGAATAATTAACATCATTAAGGTCATTTAAAACTCAAGTGCTGCGTGTAATTGTCCGCTAATTCAAATTTTGATCATCATTTCGCCGTTATGGTTTAAATATGGGATATGCCAAAATGAGAAAACACCATGCAAAGCAACCAATACCGTAACACCATAGACAATTTGACAAATCTACAACAAAGAATTGAACGTCAATCTCAACTCTTAAAGCAATTTCAGGCGCCCCTGATCACGCTTACATTAAATTTGCCGATTGAATTAGCTCAAAAAAGATACACCGAAGTGATATTCAATAGCGCACTTGATGCTATAAATGAAAAGATCAATGCACTCAGATCACAGGTACTGCATCGTCAGATAATCCATTCCAATTTTGGTTCAGAAGCCTATTATATTACTCAGATTGCATCGGCTAACGTTGTAAAAAAAGCGATGATCGATATTGAACAGATACACCCTTTAGGTACGTTATTTAATATCGATGTAATGTGTCTGCGAGGGAAAACCATTTCTAGAAAATCTTGTGGTATGGCACCACGGCAGTGCCTAATGTGTGGCCAGCCAGTACAGAAATGTTCATCGACTCACCAACATGCATTGGATGAGCTAGAAAAATGTATCGTTTCATTATGTAATCAGGCTTACAGCTATAGTTAAAAACTAGTCGTTAGTTAAATATGTAAACGCGATTTTCATTCGAGCCCATCGGCACAATGAGTGTAATAAATAAAAGCGCCCTTGCATTGCGGCGCTTTTGCATTGGTATGCATTCAACATTGTATTGCGATATTGCCTCTATCTTTCATCGCCATCGTTCTTCTCTTTACTTGGTAAACGGATGTATCAAGGCTAAATAACGGCTTCAAATAGTTAAGGGTCGTTTCTGGAACAAGTTGCGCAACCATATCCCATTGATTATCGAACAGTAGATTTCTCACTAATGACGCCGAAATTGGCGTATTGGCTTTTTCTGTCCGTGGAAGCTCAATCAAAGCGATCGGCGCACTGTCTAACGTCGGTGTAGTCAACCATTGCAGCATCTGCTGATTATAAAAACGTGTAACGGCGCAAATAGGTTCAGTTCCCACATACCTACGTGTGATCCCCAATGCGGGTGCAATATAATTGCGAAATAATTGCAGATCGACCGCAGTATGACAGTAGTTCGTCACCCCTTCATCTTTGAGAAAGTAACTAGGAAAAGTCGCGCGCGAAATAATATAGTCTGAACCTTCGTGGATAATGACATTTTTTAGATCTTTCACACCTGAACGTATCATTGCTAAGCGATCTTGATAAGAAAAAAAGGAACGATCCTCTTTAACCACAAACAAATGGACCCAATCGCATTGTTGAGCGGCCTGTTCAATCAGGTAACGATGCCCTCTCGTAAAAGGATTGGCATTCATCACAATACTTCCGATGTGATTGCCAGGTTGCTTGAGCTTTGAGAGTCGGTGGCAATAATCGGTGAGCCGGGACTTGCTGTTTTCTAGCAGAATGACGCGCCCTTTTACAGCGGTAAGCAAATAAAAACCCGCACTGTGAAACATCGCGTAATTTTCAGGTTTGGTGTAAATAAAAAGATTGTAACGCCCCAAATCGTAAGCAAGCGTGACCAATTCACTTAATAATGTTGTTGATAACCCTTGTCCTTGGTGCTGAGTGTCTACCGCAACGGACTTGAGTGTATTCCCCGCCAAACCACCGCATCCAACAATGGATTGGTTATAGTAAGCGATGACAAAGAGTTCAACATCCGCATCAACCCCGAGTCCCATTTTTTGCAAGAATAGACTGACGGGCTCCATTCTTCTTGCATTGCTCTTTTTTATTCGTTCAAAACTGTATGACGTGAGCACAGGCCTTTCTCATTTAAAAATTCACCAACAAATTATCTTGTTTCTTTGACTGACTAACGTTGAGTTTCATCATATAGGGTATCAATGATTAATTATTTAAATGGCGTTAATGAATTAATTCAGCATTTTTGGATAATATTTAACCAATACCATTTGATTTTATATTAATGACAAAACCCTCCATCTATTCGATGGAGGGTTTTGTCGCTATTTACATCAATGCAACACTAAATTTCATCTCGTTTAAAGAACTCGAAAATTATGCTGGCTGTGATGTTTGTTTTGTCTTTCTGTACATACCAAATAGTGGTAGTGCAATTGACAATACAGTAATAGCAATTAATACCTGTGATACGGTTGAGCCTGCAAAAATAGATAAATCTTGATTGGAAATCCTAAACGCTTGGCGGAATGATTGCTCCATGGTGCCACCCACTATCACGGCAAGAATCATAGGCGCAGTGGGGATATTCACTCGCTTCATGATCACACCAGCCACACCCAAGATGATCAGAATGTAAAACTCAATCACTGAGCTACTGATCGCGTAACAACCGATAAATGCCAAACCTAATACAATTGGGTATAACACTTTAGGTGGAATGGCTAACACTCGTACTAACAAACCTGCCAGAGGAATATTCACTATAGCCAGAATGATGTTTGCTACAAACATACTTGCAATCAGACCCCAAGCCACATCAGCATGCTGTACAAATAGCAATGGTCCAGGCTGAATACCCAACATCAGTAACGCACCCATCATGACGGCCGTCGTACCAGAACCTGGAACACCGAGCGACAACATCGGGATCATTGCACCAATCGATGCAGCGTTGTTAGCCGACTCTGGTGCTGCAAGGCCTTCAATTGCACCATGGCCAAACTCTTCACTGTGTTTTGAAAGCTGCTTTTCGTTGTTGTAGCACATTAACGAGGCCATAGTCCCACCCGCACCGGGCAAGGAACCGATGATGAAACCAATGGGAGCACTGCGAAGAATAGCCCATTTGGAACGTTTCCAGTCATCCCCTTCAATCCAAATGCGTTTGAATTTGGTTTGTGCTTTTTTCGTGCCTTTACTTAACGAACTGAAGCTCTTAAAGACTTCACCCATTGCGTAAATACCGATAATCACCACCAGAAAATCAATACCCGTTTGAAGGTGTAAATTACCAAATGTAAATCGTTCTGCTCCACTTTGCGCATCAATACCGACCGTTGCAATAGCAAGACCGATTACCATGGATAAGAAACCTTTCAACATATTGCCTTTCGACATGGATGCGGTCATGGACAACGCAGCCACCATCAACAAAAAGTATTCCGCAGGACCAAATTTAAGCGCGAATCCTGCAACAGGTTCAGCAAGTAGTGTCATTAAAATTGCGGCTATCGTACCGCCGATCAAAGAAGCAATCGCTGAAATCGCTAACGCGGATTCTGCTCTGCCCTTCATCGCCATCGGGTAGCCATCGAAGGTTGCCGCCAAGGCGGCACCATCTCCGGGAGTATTGATCAAGATCGAGCTACGAGAACCACCAAACATCGCCCCAATGTAAACACCCGTCATAGTGATCAAGGCGGCCGTCGGCCCCATAGCAAACGTCATGGGAAGCAGAACAGCAACACCCGTTGCGGGGCCTAAGCCTGGAAGCATTCCCACAACAGTACCCAATATGCCACCTAACGTGACTAGTAATAGATGATAAGGTTGAAAAGCGATACCAAAACCATTCATTAAGTTAACAAAAATATCAGTCATAATTATTTGCCTTATTCCATAAACGGTAATGGTGGAAGACTAATGCTTAGTAACGTGCTGAACACAAAATACACGCAGACAGAGAACGCTAATGCAACCAAGATGCTTTGTTTCCATGCCTTGATTCCACTAGTGATCGTCAACATTGAAAACAAGAAGAAGAAGGTGCTGATTACATAGCCAAGTGGGTCGAAAATCAGAGCGTAACCAACAGAAACAATGCAGGTATATAAAATTCTTTTACGATCAAACTTCTTCACTTCATCTTCATTAATCAAAGCAATAAAAGCCATGACAGAGGCTCTCATGTTACTTTTAGCCAGAAGAATGCAACCTACCATCAGAGCAAGTACTGCAATGCCCATTGGGAAATAAATAGGATCAAGTGGGTTGCCGAAGGCAGCTCTTGGCATGGTATAAGTCATGCCTCCATATATAAGACCAAATCCGACGCTAAACAAACCTGTAAAAGCATCCCAGTTTGGACGAATCTTGTTATTTTCCATATGTAACCCTTTTGCGAGGAATGATTGAGAAACAATGCGATTGGAAAGAATTCGGGGACACGACAACACTCTGAGCCCCCAATATTTAAGATGAATTATTTTTTCTTAAATATTTCCGCTAGGATCTCTTTATATTGCTCATTAGTGGTTGCCAAAAATTGAGTGAATTCCTCACTATTCTGGTAAGCATCATCCCAGCCATGACGTTTGCGTGCTTCCGCCCACTCTGATGTTTCCGCCATTTGTTTTAACTTGGCATTCCAATAAGTGACCGCGTAATCAGGCATATCTTTCGGGCCAAATAACCCACGCCAGTTTTCGAAAGTCGCATCAATTCCTTGTTCTTTCACTGTTGGAATCTTAGCAACTTCGCCTTCACCAATTCGTTTATTAGCTGTGTGTGCCAGCGCTACTAGGTTACCGCTTTCAACCAATTGAGCGACATCACCAAGACCGGTCGAAATGAGGTCAACGTGTCCACCCAATACTTGAGCCACCGCGCCGCCGTCCTGAAAGGAAATGTAATCAATCTGGTTTAGGTTCGGTACGCTTGCTGCTTTCGCAATCATCAGAAATTGAATGTGATCCATACTGCCTGCAGCCGATGTTCCACCAATTTTAACGCTCTTTGGATCCTTTTTAAGCGCATCCATCACTTGATTGATTGAGGTGTATTTTGAATCTTTTGAAACGACGAATGCGCCATAGTCAGTGATCAAACGGGCTAATGGAGTCGTATCCTCATAGCTGTATTTGCTTGCACCAGTAAGGTGAGTAAGCAAAATAGGTGGAGAATAAACAGCAATTAATTTGTCACTGTCTTTTTGCGTTTGCATATAAGCTAAGTTAACGGCACCACCACCACCAGGGCGGTTAGTGATCGGTAAATTCGATTCGACTAAGTTGGTATCTTTTAGGGTCTTAGCAACGGTACGAATGGTTAAGTCCCAACCACCACCAGCACCTGCTGGGGCTATAAATGAGATTGTTTTAGGCGGATAATCTTTCGCCATTACCGTTCCTACAGGAATAGCGCAGATAGAGGCAATCGCTGTGCTGATCAGTATACTCTTGAGTTTCATATTCATTATTGTACCTATTATTTATAGTTATTCCCTTTAGCTCAACTATTAGCTAAATACTTAACTGTCATTCAGCCTCAAATTGATAATGGAATTATTCAATGAATACGAAAATGGTTATGTGATTCAAAACCCTATAAATTAGTTGTTTAATGCGGGATATGACGTTTATGATTTTAAACTGAGTACGCTTTATTAAAACCCACTCACGTATAAAATAAATACAATACATAACAAATGGTTAGATAAATATCTCATTTAAATAAAAATAACCAACTCATGTTTAACATCACAGAATCAAGAAAATTGTGACGTGTGACAAATAATAAAAATAGTGAGTGATAGGATATTTAATTCTTATTTTAAAAATAAGAAAGAGAGCCTCCACTCTCTTTCTGTATCGTATTAATCACCACAATTACAATTTAAAATTATTCACTAGGCTATCGAGTTGCTTAGAAACTTTTTTCAAATGTTCGCTACTGACAGTGAGCTCCTCAGCCACTGTTGTTGTTTCCATGGTGAGATGATTAATATCTTCAACGGTGCGGTTGATTTCACTGACCACACTTGATTGCTCTTCCGTTGCCGTCGCCACTTGAATGTTCTGATCACTAATATTCTCTATATAAACGCGGATCTGTTTTAGCGAGCTATTGGCATTTTCAGCTTGTTCAACCACCAACAAACTCTGCTCTCGGCCTTGGGACATTGCCCCAACCGCCCGTTTCGATTCTTCCTGTAAGTTATTAATGACTCTTTGAATTTCTTCGGTTGATGCAGCAGAACGGCTTGCTAAATTTCGCACCTCATCGGCAACGACCGCAAAACCTCGACCTTGCTCTCCCGCTCGCGCCGCCTCAATCGCTGCGTTCAATGCAAGTAAGTTCGTTTGCTCGGAAATGCTACGAATAGTCTCAAGTATCGAGCTGATGTTAACCACTTGACCAGCCAAAGAGCCTACGACTTGTGCAGCTTGCTCTAATTCAGTGATCAAATCTGCAATTTGCACTTGTGCTTTCTCTACTACAGTGGTGCCATTTTCCGCCTGATGAGTGGCCTGTTTCGCAACGTCGGCAGCTTGAGCTGCGTTGTTTGCAATTTCGCCTACCGTTGCGCCTAACTCATGAATGGCAGTGGCCACTTGAACTGTTCTATCACGTTGCGAAGTGCAGTTGTTTTTGGTTAATAGTGCCCGAGCTGAAACTTGGTTAGCCGTATTCGCTAATTCATAAGAACTCGAAGCCACTTGCTTGATCGCTACATGTACTTTCTCAATGAAGTCGTTAAAACTGTCGCTAATTTTCGATAACTCATCTTGGCCACCTAAATCAATGCGAGCATCTAGCGCCATGTTTTCAGCGGCCAAAGCAATGGATTTTTGTAGGCTGGCCACTCGCGTTTTTAGGCCGATAACAATAAAGAATGAAGTGACAAACGAAGTTAGCACGCCAATACCAATAATGATAAACATGTGATTTTGCCCTTGGGCATAACTCTTTTGGCTATTGACGTTCTGCTGTTTGGCCTGCTCTAGTAGCGAATCGAGGATCACATTGGCTTTTTTACGCAGTTCACCATAGGTAACCGCATATTGATCTCGGTATATGTTGCGCGCCGTATCTAGATCGCCCTTTTCAAATGCCGCCAACATAGGATTAAGTTGAGTACTGACCATTTTTTCAAAGTCAGTCAACAGCTGCTGAACTTGTCTACGTTGTTCTGGATCCACTTGTGACTGAACTGCGTGCTCGACAGACTGCCTCATTTCAGGGATATCTTCGTCACGTGTCTCTTTCACGCGTGTGAGGACACCCTTTTTATCTCTTAACGACGTCTCTTGAAGTAACATCATATCGATACCAACCCGCATACGGGGAATTCGAGAGGCAACTTCAGCCATTGAACGCATTGGCGCGGCCGTATTGAGATAGAGCTGTTCTGCCTGTCGTTGAATCGTCGACATGCTATTGAAGCTCGCCATTCCAACAATAATCAACGCAACGCAAGGTAATAACACCGCAAAAATTAATCGCGATTGTAAAGTAAACCGATTAGCAAACATCTTTTATATCCTTTTTAGTTGTAGCGCCATTATGTTATGGGGACAGATCTTAACCAATGAATGGTTTCTTATTTATTAAAAAGTTATCTTTTCTAGAACGTTTTAAATTAAATTAATGACTTTTATGACGTTAACTCAATAGCTAAGTATAGGCAATTTTAGGTTGAATGAGAGATGTGGAGTCAGCCGTATTTGTGGCACAGATGATCTTTTCAAAAAGACCACCACGATTTCAACGCTGAATGGAAATCCTTCACTTGTTGGATGGGCTGCTCGCTAGAAGTAAAAAGCCGAAGCAATCAATGCTCCGGCTTTTATTCTTTATCACCTTAGAATAAAGGTGGATATGTGAAACGATTACTCGTCTTCAGAATCGCTGCTCGGTTCAGAGTCAGTCTCTTCTGCGTCACTTTGTACTTCTAAAATTGCAACGCTCGCTTCACCTTCTGGCAATTCCTCACCTTCTGGTAACTCAACATCTTCAATTTCTTCAATACGTTGTAAACCTACGACGTTTTCATCTTCAGCGGTGCGAATCAAGGTCACACCTTGAGTATTGCGTCCCACTTGGCTCACTTCCGCGACGCGAGTACGAACGAGCGTACCGGCATCGGTGATCATCATGAACTCATCGCCTTCTTCAGTTTGCACTGCGCCGACAACTTGACCATTACGCTCAGACACCTTGATTGAAACAACGCCTTGAGTTGCACGACCTTTAGTTGGATATTCCCCTAAGGTTGTACGTTTACCATAGCCGTTTTGTGTCACTGTTAAGATGTCGCCGTCATTTGAAGGAACAATCAGCGATACCACTTGGTCGCCTTCTGCTAGCTTCATACCACGAACACCGGACGCTGTGCGTCCCATGGCGCGAACACCTTTGAACTTAATTTCTGGCTGGCCATGTTCATCAAGAACAGGCTGACCATTTTCATCCAATACTGGCGTTTCTTCTGATTCTTTAAAGCGAACCACTTTACCAAATTTAGAAAACAGCATAATTTCACTGTTGCCATCGGTAATGTCCACACCAATCAAAGAGTCATCTTCACGCAAGTTAACCGCGATCAAACCGTTAGAACGCACGTTGGCAAAGCTTGAAAGTGATGTTTTCTTCACTGTACCGTCACCGGTCGCCATAAAGATAAACTTATCATCACTAAACTCAGTGACTGGCAAAATCGCAGTAATACGTTCCCCTTCTTCCAGAGGAAGAATGTTAACGATAGGTTTACCACGCGCTGTACGGCTCGCTAGCGGTAATTGATAGACTTTCAAACGGTATGTCTTACCACGAGTCGAGAAGCAAAGAATATGGTCATGAGTATTCGCCACAAGAAGACGCTCAATGTAGTCTTCTTCTTTCATCTTCGTCGCGCTCTTACCTTTACCACCACGGCGTTGTGCTTCGTAATCGCTGAGGATCTGGTATTTCACATAACCTGCATGAGAAAGTGTAACGACCACATCTTCACGAGCAATCAGCTCTTCCATGTCGATATCGTGAGTTGCCGCGGTAATTTCAGTGCGTCGTGCGTCACCAAAAGCATCACGAACAGTTTCAAGCTCTTCGCGGATCACTTCCATCAAACGTTCAGTGCTGGCAAGGATATGCATCAGTTCAGCGATTTCTTCCAGAAGAGCTTTGTACTCATCAAGAATTTTTTCGTGCTCTAAACCTGTCAATCTGTGCAGACGAAGTTCAAGAATTGCTTGGGCTTGTTGCTCAGTTAAGAAATATTTGCCATCACGGATACCGTATTCTGGTTCAAGCCATTCAGGACGAGCGGCATCGGTTCCAGCACGTTCAAGCATTGACGCTACGTTGCCAAGATCCCAACCACGAGCAATCAAGCCTTCTTTTGCTTCTGCTGGCGTTGCTGCGCGGCGAATCAATTCGATGATTTCATCAATGTTGGCTAACGCGAGAGCCAGTGCTTCTAGAATGTGGGCACGATCACGAGCTTTACGCAGTTCAAAAATAGTACGACGCGTCACCACCTCACGGCGGTGATCAACAAAGCATTTCAACATTTCTTTCAAGTTGAATAGCTTAGGTTGACCATTATCCAGCGCAACCATGTTGATGCCGAATGTCGTTTGTAACTGTGTTTGAGCGTAGAGGTTGTTCAGAACTACTTCACCAACCGCATCACGTTTACATTCGATAACAATACGCATGCCGTCTTTATCAGACTCATCACGCAGTGCACTGATGCCTTCGACTTTTTTCTCTTTAACCAACTCAGCAATTTTTTCAATCAAGCGTGCTTTGTTCACTTGATAAGGGATTTCTCTGACGATAATGGTTTCTTTACCATTCTTCTCGACTTCGATATCCGCTTTAGAGCGCATGTAGACTTTACCGCGCCCTGTTTTATAAGCGTCGATAATTCCTTTGCGGCCACTGATTAATGCTGCTGTTGGGAAATCTGGGCCCGGAATGTAGTCCATCAACTCATCAATGGTGATGTCTTCATTATTTATATAGGCCAAGCAACCCTCAACCACTTCCGTTAGGTTATGGGGTGGAATGTTGGTTGCCATACCTACTGCAATACCAGATGAGCCATTCACCAGTAGGTTAGGAATTTTCGTAGGAAGAACCGCAGGGATCTGTTCTGTACCGTCATAGTTCGGTACATAATCGACCGTTTCTTTGTCGAGATCGGCAAGCAGTTCGTGGGCAATTTTTGACATGCGTACTTCGGTGTAACGCATTGCTGCCGCAGAGTCACCATCGATCGACCCAAAGTTACCTTGGCCATCGACCAACATGTAACGCAATGAGAACGGCTGCGCCATACGAACAATCGTATCGTATACAGCACTATCACCATGCGGGTGATATTTACCAATCACATCGCCCACAACACGGGCAGATTTTTTATATGGTTTATTCCAATCGTTACCAAGCACATTCATCGCGAATAGAACGCGACGGTGTACTGGTTTTAGGCCATCACGCACATCTGGAAGAGCACGACCCACGATAACGGACATCGCGTAGTCTAGGTATGAACCTCTTAGCTCATCTTCAATGTTTACGGGCGTGATCTCTCTAGCTAGATCGCTCATAGAGCCATTATCCCTCTATCTTTTGATCGTATATTCGATACGTACAAGGCCGAAAAATATAACACATAATTCACTACTTCGGCATCCCTTTCCCTTTCCTTTTATCAGGTTGTGACCTTTGTTGTGTATCAAGTGCCGAGAAATTGCACATTCATTCCATACCCGGCTGATTAATGGCCAAATTTTAGCCAAAAATTAATGAAATAAAGATAACCTGTAGCCTGTGATAATCAACTGGTTATAATACCCCACACAACTAAAGATGCCTATTTTGACAGCAAGAGCGAATCTAACATGACTAAAGCACAAAACGTTGATCTTAATGAAATTAAAAAGTTTGAAGAGATGGCGTCACACTGGTGGGATCTGGATGGTGAATTTAAGCCACTTCATCAAATTAACCCGTTAAGATTGAACTATGTGTTAGTCAATGCCAACGGCTTATTTGGCAAGAAGGTGCTCGATGTAGGATGTGGTGGCGGAATTTTAGCCGAAAGCATGGCGCGAGAAGGTGCGCAAGTGACTGGCTTAGACATGGGCAAAGAACCGCTTGAAGTCGCTCGTTTACATGCTTTAGAAACCGGAACAAAGCTCACTTATATTCAAAGTACGATTGAAGACCACGCCGCTGACAACTCACACACATATGATGTTGTCACCTGTATGGAAATGCTTGAGCATGTTCCAGACCCATTGTCCGTTGTTCAAGCCTGCTCTGCGTTGGTCAAACCCGGCGGTCATGTTTTCTTTTCTACGCTCAATCGTAATTTTAAGTCTTACCTGTTTGCCATCGTGGGCGCAGAAAAGTTGCTACGCATTGTACCAGAAGGCACACATGATCATGAAAAATTCATCCGCCCATCGGAACTGATTAAGATGATTGATAAAACAAACCTGCAAGAGCAAGGAATAACAGGCCTACTTTATAACCCGTTAACCGATACTTACCGTTTAGGGCGCAATGTTGATGTCAATTACATCGTTCATACTCAGCTTTTTTAAAGTCAGTGGTCATCTAATATGCCATTATCGATAGCGTATTGCTCACGTTAAAAATTAAGCCGAATAGCACATTTTTTCTCGGTTTCTAGGCTGTTTTTTGTGCTCTAGATTCCATTTTAACCACATCGAAAATCGCTCCCTTTTTTCCTCAAAGATCAAGAAGTTTTTTTTTGATTGTGGTTACATCTAAACCAAACTCAAAACGGTAATTTTCTACAATCAAATCGGCTCTTTGATCATCAGTAAGTGGGTACTAACTGTTTTTTTTATTTTTGCTAGTTATCCACAAGCTGTCCCAGATCTGTAACTTGAAATGAGCTTCAGATAGCACTATCTTGTAACTCGCAAAGCAAAGAACCCCTATATGTTGTGTTTGCACTACAATATATAGATAAATTCAGATCACAAAGCCGCGATGAAATTTACAACAATTCTACAAAAATACGGCCTTAATCAGTTTTGTTAGGGAAATGAAGCAGAATGAACCAAAAACTTACTGTCACCAAGCGTGATGGACGCAAAGAAACAATTGATCTTGAGAAAATCCACCGTGTAATCGCGTGGGCTGCGGAAGACCTGCACAATGTCTCTGTATCACAAGTAGAACTGAAAGCTCACATTCAGTTTTACGATGGTATTACGACCTCTGACATCCATGAGACTATCATCAAATCCGCTGCCGATTTGATTTCAGAAGAGACGCCAGATTACCAATATCTAGCTGCTCGTCTTTCGGTGTTCCATTTGCGTAAAAAAGCCTACGGACAATACGAGCCACCCACTTTGTACAACCATGTCTCTCGTTTGGTTGAAATGGGCAAATACGATAAGCACCTTATCGAAGATTATACTCGCGCAGAATTTGAAGAACTCGACACTTATATCGATCACGCACGTGACCTTAATTTTTCTTACGCCGCGGTAAAACAGCTTGAAGGTAAGTACTTCGTGCAAAACCGTGTGACGAAACAAATTTATGAGAGTGCCCAGTTCCTCTACATTTTGGTCGCCGCTTGCTTATTCGCGAAATATCCAAAAGAAAACCGTCTCGATTACATTAAGCGTTTTTACGACGCAACATCAATGTTCAAAATCTCGCTGCCAACGCCAATCATGTCGGGCGTGCGCACGCCTACCCGTCAATTTAGCTCATGTGTGTTGATTGAATGTGGTGACAGCTTAGATTCAATCAATGCCACAGCAAGCTCTATCGTACGTTATGTATCACAGCGTGCGGGTATTGGTATTAACGCGGGCCGCATTCGTGCATTAGGCTCGGAAATTCGCGGTGGTGAAGCATTCCACACGGGTTGTATTCCTTTTTATAAATATTTCCAAACCGCAGTGAAGTGCTGTTCTCAAGGTGGTGTACGTGGTGGCGCAGCCACTGTCTTCTACCCTTTGTGGCACGGTGAAGTGCAGTCGCTACTGGTATTGAAAAATAACCGCGGCGTTGAAGAGAACCGTGTTCGTCATATGGACTATGGTGTTCAGCTCAATAAGTTGATGTATTCTCGCTTAGTTCAAGGCGGTAATATTACCCTATTCTCCCCTTCTGATGTGCCTGGATTGTATGACGCATTCTTCGAAAACCAAGACGAATTCGAACGTTTGTATGTTCAATATGAGAATGACACTTCGATTAAAAAAGAGACGGTGAAAGCGGTAGAACTGTTCTCCCTATTGATGCAAGAACGTGCCTCCACTGGCCGTATCTACATCCAGAACGTTGACCACTGCAATACGCACAGCCCGTTTGATGCGTCTGTAGCGCCTGTTCGCCAATCCAATCTCTGTTTGGAGATCGCACTGCCGACGAAACCGCTGTCTAATGTTGAAGATAATGAAGGTGAGATTGCGCTATGTACGCTTTCGGCATTCAACTTAGGTTCAATTCAATCTCTGGATGATTTCGAAGAGTTGTCTGATCTTGTGGTTCGTGCGCTAGATGCACTGTTGGATTATCAAGATTACCCACTGCCTGCCGCTTATAAGTCAACCATGAATCGCCGTACATTGGGTGTAGGCGTGATTAACTACGCTTACTATCTGGCGAAAAATGGCGTGAAATATTCGGACGGTAGTGCAAATGGTTTGACACACCGCACTTTTGAAGCGATGCAATATTACCTGTTGAAGGCTTCAGTCGCGTTAGCCAAAGAACAAGGCCGATGCCCTCTATTCCATGAAACAAATTATGCCAAAGGCTTGCTGCCTATCGACACCTATAAAAAAGATGTCGACCAAATTTGCGCAGAACCTTTGCATTATGATTGGGATGCGCTGCGCGCAGAGATCATGGAATTTGGCTTACGTAACTCAACGTTAACAGCGTTAATGCCTTCAGAAACCTCTTCGCAAATTTCCAATGCCACCAACGGTATTGAGCCTCCTCGCGGTTATGTTTCAGTAAAAGCCTCAAAAGATGGCATCTTGAAACAAGTCGTGCCGGATTTCATTAATTTGAAAGAGAACTATGAGTTATTGTGGAATATTGGTTCTAACAACGGCTATCTGCACCTAGTCGGCATCATGCAGAAATTTGTTGACCAAGCGATTTCCGCTAATACCAACTACGACCCCAGCGCGTATGAAAGTGGCAAAGTACCAATGAAACAGTTGCTGCAAGATCTGCTGACGGCATATAAATTTGGTGTGAAAACCTTGTACTATCACAACACTCGTGATGGCGCGAAGGATGATCAAAAAGACGCAGTACAGGCACAAGATGATGATTGTGCGGGCGGCGGTTGTAAGATCTAACTCTATTTCACTCAACTTATTCAATAATGCTCCCCACGCAGGGGAGCTTAAAAGGGATTGAGGCATTTATGGCTTACAGTACTTTTTCTCAAAAAAAGAATGATCAACTCAAAGAACCGATGTTTCTTGGCCAATCGGTTAACGTGGCTCGTTACGACCAGCAAAAGTTTGAAATTTTTGAAAAACTGATAGAAAAACAGCTCTCGTTCTTCTGGCGTCCAGAAGAAGTCGACGTATCGAGTGATCGCATTGATTACAACAAGCTTCCAGATCATGAAAAGCACATTTTCATCTCGAACTTAAAATATCAAACGCTACTGGATTCAATCCAAGGTCGCAGCCCTAACGTGGCACTGCTACCGCTGGTTTCGCTTCCTGAAGTGGAAACATGGATTGAAACCTGGTCATTTTCAGAAACAATCCACTCACGTTCATACACTCATATTATTCGTAATATTGTGAATGATCCTGGCATTGTGTTTGATGACATCGTCGAAAATGAACATATATTGAAACGCGCAAAAGACATTGCACACTATTACGATGATCTGATCCAACTGTCTAATGACTATCACCGTTTTGGTGAAGGAACACATCAGATTAATGGTGAGAGCGTCAAAATTAGCTTGGGTGACCTGAAACGCAAACTTTATCTTTGCTTGATGTCAGTCAATGCGTTGGAAGCGATTCGTTTCTATGTCAGCTTCGCCTGCTCATTTGCCTTTGCAGAGCGCGAATTGATGGAAGGTAACGCCAAAATCATCAAGTTGATTGCACGTGATGAAGCTTTGCACCTGACTGGTACACAGCATATGATCAACTTGCTGCGTAATGGACAAGACGATTTCGCCTTCTTACAAATCGCTGAAGAGTGCAAGCAAGAGTGTTTTGATTTGTTCAAAGCGGCTGCTGAACAAGAAAAAGAGTGGGCTGAATATCTGTTTAAAGATGGTTCGATGATTGGTTTAAACAAAGACATTCTGTGCCAATACGTTGAATACATCACCAACGTTCGTATGCAAGCGGTTGGTTTAGATATCGCCTACCCCGGCGCAACATCAAACCCAATTCCTTGGATTAATGCGTGGTTGTCTTCAGACAACGTACAAGTTGCACCTCAAGAAGCAGAAATCAGCTCCTACCTTGTAGGCCAAATTGACAATAAAGTTCGTGCCAATGACTTCGAGGACTTTGAGCTGTAATGGCGACCATTAAAATCAACAAAGTTACAACCATAGAATCAAACTCTTCCAATACTTTATTGGAAAGTATGGAGAGTGCGGGGCTAGAGCCAGAGTACAACTGTCGCGATGGTCACTGTGGTGCCTGTCGCTGCACGCTCGTTAAAGGCGAAGTGGAATATGTTGGTTTTGCGATGGCTTACACAGAGCGCAACGAAATATTGCCCTGTATTTGTAAAGCCAAAAGCCACGTGGAACTTGCTGGTGTTAATTATCGACCCAAAGCAAGGCGAGCCTAATCTCGATCTGCCAATAGTGCACTGTTAACGCATCACACATTGGCGCGTTAAAAAGGTAAAGCCAGAGCTATGCTCTGGCTTTATACATTCCTAGAAGAATGCCATCAGCCGTACCCATTGATACGGATTTGTTAGCGATTTCTCTGCCATCCCCATCAAACAATGAAAGTCTATATCCTTGATAGCTAGGCGTATCTAAGTCTGATGGAGCGTTGAGCCATAAAGAAACAACATCACTCATTTCATTACTCAATGCCTCACCTAAGATCACTTTTTGACTTGCAACTTTATACCAAACTAAAATTTTCGATTGGTTAAACATGTCAGCCTCCTGCTGAATTTCATCGAGCGGACTGACAGTGTACAGAGAAAAGATGTGTAAAAAAGACCCAATTTTGAAACAATTTTATCTGATGCGTGAAATCATGAGCTTAGTCTTTAGACGAAATAATCATAAGCTAAGCACCTCACCGAACCTACGGAATAAGCCAAAAAATCATGCAGTTACCACCCGATACAATTTAAATGCAAAGCACTTAATTATCAACAGCTTAGACTTAAAAATACGCTAACACATTGAGTTGATTAGCCAATGACGCTCGCAGGTAAAAACATCTCTTTGACGGAGATCAATGCCCCATACTGAGCAAAAATAGGCTTATTCGATAAATAGCGGCGTAACATATCAGCCGCGATGGTCCCCATTAACTCCCTCTGCTCATCGGCGCTGTAACGACGCTTGAATTTGAGGATCTGTCCCCACTCTCCCTGCGGAGCCGATAAAGCTAGGCTAAATTGATCATCATTTAATACACCAGTCACAAGCGATAACGAAGTAGAACACTTTTCCTTCGTTGCGCCAGCAAGCGCTAATGACGCCGCGAGTGGATCTTGATCGCCTAAGCCCGATTCAACGTTGCGGCTCAAAATCCAGCAGTGACCGCTCAACGCTTCCACCTGCTCGTTACTTAACAACCAACTGGCGAGCCAACCTTTGGTCGCTTGTTCTGCAATAGAGATCGATAATCCTTTGTCTTGCATTAAATGACCGATATGCGTGAGCATAGGTTCATCGACACTCACAACATGTTGTTCCAAATGCTGGTAGATGATCTGTAGTAGTTTTACTCGGCGTTCTAAATCACTTTTCGGACCAAACAATTTCACCTCAATAAAAGGCAGATAAGAACGATACCCCAGCATATACCCTTCCGGTAAGACTAATTTATCCAACTTATCTGAAATGGCCGATTCCGATGAACCCAGAGTGAATAAACGGCTGCACTCTAATCCCGTTTGTTGTGGGTATGTCGCTAGCAAGTCAGGTAAAATCTGTTCAGAGACCATCAGCTTAAACTCTTTGGGTACTCCGGGGGTGAAATAACAAACACAATCATTAATCTGAACTTTAAAGCCGCAAGCCGTCCCTATTGGGTTATCAATGATGTCAGAGAACTCAGGTAACATCGCTTGTTTGAGGTTACTTTCTGGCATCACAACACCACGCTGCGCAAAAAATTCGTCCAGTTTTTGCTTCCACAGCACAGACAACACCAACTTTTGGTCCGCCGCTTGAGCCGCCGCCGCCGCACTTAAATCATCAGACGTTGGGCCGAGCCCGCCATTTACGATCAATACATCATTATTGAAACTAAGCATCAGTAACTCTTCAACCAAGGCTTGCTGGCTATCGCCTACCGTTGATCGTTTTACTAACGAAAAACCCTGCTGGAAGAACTCACTGGATAACCAAGCAGCATTGGTATCGACAATATCGCCATGGAGCACTTCCTCACCCGTGCTTAACATTGCTATTTTCAACATATCATGGTGTCCTTTTGTGTACGCTTACAGGTGTGCTATCAATCAATACGGCAGAGAATAAAGTGCAATATATAACGCTTTGAATGCTATTTTTCTCATAAGTTTCCTTATTTACATAATTTGCTGTTTTCATCACCGCCGCTTTAATAGATAATTGTGATTCTGATCATTAAAAACAAAACTTTGGAGCCCTCCGTGTCAAAGAAAAGCATCATACCATTGATGTTATCGTTTTCGGCTTGTGCTAGTGCCACTGCATACGATTTCAACCAACACATTGAGTTTTCCTATACGGTCGACTGCAATCAAATTTCTTGTTTTAATGACGATCCGAATATTTACCAATCGAACTCTCCATTTTTAGCAAGCTTAGCAGAGTCGCAACCGCTAAACCTTGAAGAGCCCACGCTGCCTAAATATCTTACCGTGCAAGATACAAAAGACTGGGACTATCTCAAAGGCCAAACCTATACCATCTTAGGATTAAGCGTAGCAACCGTTGGCTTAATGACATTTTTGCCTGCATCCATTACCAAATGGGATGAAGAGGATCGCAGCATAAGCGGCATAGGCAGCAAATGGAAAGATAACGTATCATCCGGCCCCACTTGGGATAGAGATGAGCATTATCTCAACTACATTATGCACCCCTACTTTGGCGGCGTTTACTACACAGCCGCAAGACATGCTGGATTTAATGAGTTTGAATCTTTTCTTTACTCCGGTGTTATGTCGACTTTCTTTTGGGAATATGGCGTAGAATCGTTTGCCGAGATACCGTCATGGCAAGACTTGTTTATTACGCCCTTTTTCGGTGCGGTTGTCGGTGAACTGATGTTTGAAGCGGAACAAGATATTGTTACCACAGGTGGTGAAGTGTTGGGTTCATCGACTCTGGGTGATGTCACACTTTTCTTCCTCAACCCTGTTGGACATATCCATGGCTGGGTATCAAATGCTTGGGGAGGCAATGCCGAAGTAGAATTTAATGGCACACCTTGGTTTGGTAACCAAGATGCCGCAAAGTTTGCTTTGGACTCAGGCGCTAGCTATGATTCGCAATTTTATGGCCTTAATCTCAAAGTCAGTTTTTAAAACACAGGGCTAAGCACAAGGCCAATGCCTAAAGCCGAGGCTATTTTTGTGGCCCAAGTATGAATACTGACAAGCAAGAGACTGCGTAAATGTAAAAAATTGACTCTCATCAAGTCTTATCTAAGATAGGCCTCTACACTGAAGTGAAAGGAATTCAAGATCAACGATTTATCTTTCGTTAGCTTGCTATGGGAGGCCTATTATGAACAGTACTTTTATCGTCAATTTCGTCGGCAGTGCAACACCAGCCACAATTAAACATCTTGCCGCTATCACTCATGAAAATGGTGGAAAATGGTTAATAAGTAAAGTGAACTTTATTGAAAACCAAGTAGCTGCCGTCATTAAAATAGAGTTACCGACCTCAAATGCCGTTATCGTTCAACAAGCATTTAGAGAACAACCCGATCTTCTGGTGCAGATTGTTGATTCTGACGTACATCAACACGAAAAAGAAACGATTTACCAACTGCGGATTGATGCAAACGACCGTGCAGGCATCGTCAACGAAATCACCCACCTTCTTGATAATCAAGGTATCAATATTTTAGATATGGATTGCCAACGCGTTTTTATTGCGGGTGGTGGCGGTGTCAGCTCAAGTTTATTTACCGCCAACCTAGCCATCAAGCTCCCAGCTGCGATACAAATTGAAGACGTAGCCGATGAGCTTGAAGCGCTCAGTGAAGATACGCGCGTGATATTAGAAGTGTAATCTCGTTTACGCCCGAAAAAAGGAAGCTGATGCTTCCTTTTTTATCGACCTCACTATCTATTAAGTAAGATTAAAGTTGTGATTCAGTTAACAAAATCAACTAATTGCATTCGCGAAATGACGACCATATTCCAATATTAGAGAGCGGGTAACCATAATTAATCTAAGCCTGCAAATCCTAGATGCCGAATAACTTGAAGACGCCGTCAGATGGATAAACGGATGATTACTAATGAGTATTAACAAACCTTGTGACTCTGGCAATCAAACGTAACCAACATCACGGTAACCTCAAGTACAACAGGTAAACCAATATGCCCAGCAATAAGGTTGGGTTGTTTTAATGGTGGTAACGTCATGTTGAAGCTTGAAAATATTAAGGTCAGCTACAAGCTGACCGCTATTATCGCGGTTGCAATTGTTGGCTTATTGAGCTTACTGTTCATTGCAACTAGCGCGCTGAGAAGTAACTTAGTCGTAGAGCGTGAAGCGAGGTTGAACGCAGTTATCGATACTCTCCTCTCACAAATCTCACACCTTCAGAAAACACTCCCCGAAGACGAAGCTAAATCACAGGCGAAGATACTCATCAACAACACACGTTTTGACAGCAACAACTATCTTTTTGCTATCGATGAGTCTCGTTACACCATTGCCCATCCGATTCGCACTGATTTGGTTGGCAAACAGATGGGAAGCCCAGGAAAAGATACACAAGGCGAGTTTTGGTTCACTATGGTTGAACTTGGCAAAAATGGTCAACAAGGCACGTTGACATATCCTTGGCAGACTAACAGTGGAACACCCGCAGAGAAATTATCGGCAGTCCACGGGTTTGCGCCGTGGCATTGGATTATCGGCTCAGGCATGCTCATCAATGACATTGAAGAGGCGATCAACAAACAGATCCTCAAGATGGGAGGAGCGACATTGGCAGTTGTGTTTGTGATGGCAACGCTTGGGGTGGTCATCAGCCGAGCCATCATTATGCCGTTAGAGTCAATTAAAGAAGTAATGAAAAAAGTGGCAAGCGGCGATTTAACCGCACAAGTCCCAGTAATGGGAGAAGATGAGATTGGCATTGTGGCATGTCGTATCAATGACAGTGTAAGCGCAGTGCGTTTAGCATTAACCGAGTCGGTCACCTCAGCAAACCTGCTTGCAGAGGCCGCCATTCGCATCGCTTCTTCTGCGGAAGAAACTAGCCAAGCGGTGACCAGCCAACGTGACCAATTAAGCCAGCTCGCAACCGCGATGAATGAAATGAGTGCGACTGTTGCCGATGTTGCAGGCCATGCAGAAGAGACCGCAAGAGACACATTGGATGCCAGCAAAGAAGCCGGCTTAGGCGATAAAGACGTACATTCCAGTGTGGACAGCATTAAAGCGCTCTCAAAAGAGCTGGAAGTGGCCACTGAGCAAGTGCACAAACTCAAAGAAGGCGTGATGCAAATCAGTGAAGTTACCACAGTGATCAGCGGCATTTCTGAACAAACCAATTTACTTGCACTAAATGCAGCGATTGAAGCCGCACGTGCTGGAGAACAAGGTAGAGGATTCGCAGTGGTCGCCGACGAGGTCAGAAATTTAGCTAGCCGTACCCATCATTCCACTGACCAAATCCAAACCACCATTAACCGCTTACAGCAACTGGCCGTTAGTACATCAAACGCGATGCAAAAAAGCCAAGATCTCGCTTATAACAGTGTGGAGCGGGCAGAAAATGCAGGCAGCGATCTTTCCTTGATCGTCAGTCATATTCAGCATGTGAGTGATAAAGCAATTCAAATCGCCACTGCGGCAGAAGAACAAAGTGCAGTGGCCGAAGAAATGAACCGTAACGTCAGTGGCATTAACGATTCAGCATTGGAGATGTCACAATCGGCAAACTATTTGGCAGAAGAGAGTGAAACCTTGGCCGCTCTTTCACGCCAATTAGACGAAAGAATGAAAAGCTTTAAACTCTAAGGTGTGATTTTACAAAAATAGGCCTCACCCACTGTATGGTGAGGCCTATTGTCATCAGTTTACCGACCATTGAGATAATGAACGTTTAAAGTCTTCATAGCCAAATTCATTCAGTTTCTGAAGCTCTCCTGTACTGCGTTGACAATACACGGAAGGCATTTTAAGGCCATTAAACCAATTCAATTTCACCATGGTATAGCCCGCGCTATCCATGATATGCAACCGCTGACCAATCGATAATGGCTGTTCAAATGAAGCCACACAAAATTGATCACCCGCTAAGCAAGAACACGAGCCAATGACATACTCATGTTCACCGTTCGCACTCGCTTCTAAGATAGCCGCTGGCTCTTTGTAAATCAGTGTGTCTAAACGATGCGCTTCAGTTGCCGAATCAACAATCGCTGTTTTCATGCCATTTTCAACGATATCGACGACAGTCACCACTAAATCAGCCGTTTTCGTGATGATCGCCTCACCCGGTTCAAGATAAAGCTGAACCTGATGCTTTTCTGAAAAGGCCTTAAGCGCTAATGCTAATTTTTCTAGCGGATAACCAGGCCAAGTGAAGAACACACCACCGCCTAGGCTGACCCAATCTAACTTATCCAGATATTGGCCAAAACGCTCAGAGATCGAATCTAATAACGCAATGAACGCATCAGCATCTTTGTTCTCACAGTTCATATGGAACATCACGCCATTGATAGTATCGAACACTGAGTTATCAATATGGTCTGTTTGAACACCTAAACGAGAAAACTGACGTGCGGGATTGGCAAGATCTTGCCCAGCGTAACTCACGCCGGGGTTTAAACGTAAACCCAATGACGCCTTGCCTTCAACTAAATGACGGTAAGCGGCCAACTGGGATTGCGAATTAAAAATCATTTTGTCGCAAATATCGGCCACTTCTTTAACATCAGCTTCACTGTAGCCAACGCTATAGGCGTGTGTTTCACCACCAAACGTTTCGTAGCCTAATTTTACTTCAAATGGGCCACTGCTGGTTGTGCCATCTAAGTAAGGTTTGATGATGTCAAATACTCCCCAAGTAGAGAAGCATTTTAAAGCCAAGACGAGTTTGACGCCCGACATCTCTTTGAGCTGCCTCGCGATTTCTAGGTTCGCGATCAACTGTGATTCATCAATCATAAAATAGGGCGTTTGGAGTTCGCTTTTTTGCATCTATTTATCACTCTCAAATTGAAGAAAGCCGACACATCTGCATCGGCTTAACTATCGAAAACTCTTATTTTAGAATTTTAATCTCTGGTTGCCCGATATCGAGCTCTTGAACATGCCAATCCAAACCTAATTTAGGCATCGTTTCTAAAAACAGATCAGGGTCAAGCTGCTCTAAGTTAAACACGCCCGCTTGTGCCCAATGCCCTTGGAAATACTGCAATGCCGCAGTAATGGCAGGAACGCCCGTGGTGTAAGCGATGGCTTGGTGCTCTACATCATGGTATGCCACTTCATGGTCTGCATTATTGTAGATAAAGACACTGCGCTGTTTACCATCCTTCCAACCTTGCACCCAAGTACCAATACAAGTCAGGCCTTTGTAGCCAGGAGCCAAAGAGGTTGGGTCTGGCAGCATCGCTTTAAGCACTTGAAGTGGTTGAACCACAGTACCATCTTGCAGCGTCAATGGGTTTGGACTCAATAAACCAATATCACGCATGCAATTGAAATAGTTGAGATAACGATCGCCAAAACCCATCCAAAATTCAATACGTTTGGCCGGAATAAACTCTTTCATCGAACGCACTTCATCGTGCGACATGGAGTACACCTTGTGCTGGCCGCACTGAGGAAAATCAAATTCTAGCATTCGTGAATGGCAAGGAACACGCTGCCACTGCCCTTCTTCCCAATAGAAAGAGTCGCCTTGAATCTCTAACATATTGGTTTCTGGATCAAAGTTAGTCGCAAATTTCTTGCCGTGATCGCCTGCATTAATGTCCATCACATCAATACTGTCGATTTCGTCAAAGAGGTGTTTCACCGCATACGCGGCAAACACGCTAACCACGCCCGGATCAAAACCAGCACCGAGAATAGCGGTAATGCCTGCTTGCTTAAATTTTTCACGAAATGCCCATTGAGGATCATACGCTTCAGGCACTTGTTGACCTTCAGAGCAAAGGTCAACAGCAACCGATGTATCTAGATAGGAAACCTTGGCTTGATAACATGCTTCCATGATTGGCACGTTTACCCAAGGAGGGCCAGCGTTGATCACAAGATCAGGCTGGACTTCTTTAATTAATGCAACTAACGAGGCTACGTCATCCGCCTTGACGGTGCGTGCCTCAAGTTTTTTAGTTGGATCTTTAAGGTTATTTTTTCCTTTGATCGATTCAATGATCTTCTCGCACTTTTCAAGAGTACGAGAAGCAAGAACAATATCACCGAGTATGTCGTTGTTTTGGGCCGCCTTATGTGCGACAACCCAGCCAACGCCTCCCGCGCCAATTTGTAAAATAGACATGGTTGTTTGTATTCCTTTATGCCTTGGCTAGCTCAGAGGCTAGTACTTCAATCTTATTAAGTAATGCTTTGAAATCTGACAGTTGTAAGCATGGGTTTAAAATGGTGAATTTAAGCGCTGTTTTGCCATCCACAATCGTCTCGCCCAACACCGCGACACCACGTGTCAATGCTTCTAAACGCAACGCTTTGTTCAACTCGTCAAAATCTACCGCTTGTTTATCCACGGAACGGAATAACACGGTGGAGAGCGCAGGCTCAGCCAAGAGTTCAAAAGCATCGTGATGCTGAACTAAATCTGCCACTTGCAGTGTTTGTTCTAGCAGATGATCGTACATTTCACCCAAAGCCTTAGGGCCTACATTTTGCATTGTCATAAACACTTTCAATGCATCAAAACGCTTGGTCGTAGAAATAGATTTATCCACCAAGTTTGGCAGTTCATCATGTTCACGGTTAAGGTAATCCGCATGATGCAGTAGATACTTGAAGTGACTTTTATCTTTGAGCAACACCGCGCCACAACTGATCGTTTGGAAGAACAATTTATGGAAGTCGACGCTGACCGAGTGCGCACGCTCAACGCCTTGCAAACGTGCTTTATGGCTACTTAGAACCAATGCGCCGCCGTATGCTCCATCCACATGCATCCATAGATCATGTTGCTGTGCTACATCCGCGATCGTCGACAGATCATCAATCGCACCGTGATCCGTTGTGCCTGCCGTTCCAACAATAGCAAAAGGAATAAGACCTTCCGCTTTCGCTTGTGCAACAACCGCTTCCAGTTTGGTGACATCCATTGTGCCGTTTGGATTCGCATCAACCGCCAAAATGGCTTTCTCGCCCAACCCCATCCAAGAGGCCGATTTTTGCACGGTGAAATGCGATTTTTTCGAGCACACAATACGCAGCTTATCGGCATACTCAGGTAAGCCCAGCTTTTGAATAGAATGACCACTTAATTTATCGGCAATCCAATCACGAGCTAACATTAAACCCATTTGGTTACTTTGCGTGCCACCACTGGTGAAAATACCATCCGACTGAGCGCCGAGTTCGTATTTCTCACACATCCAATCAATCACTTTCTGTTCAACATAGGTAGCAGAAGACGATTGATCCCATGAGTCCATGGACTGGTTTAATGCACCAATCATCGCTTCAGCCACTACTGATGGCATCAAGGGTGGCGTGTGCAGGTGAGCAATACAATCTGGGTGTTGAACGATAATGGAATTTTTGGCTACCAGATCTGCCATTTCAGAGATCACATCCTTCAATGGCGCATTTTTGTTATCCAAATCTACTGCGTAAATCGCTTCTTCAAGCTGCTTTGGCTCCAAACCTGAATAAGGCGCTTTGGCTTGTTCAAAAACAGCTTTCATCGCAGAAGTGGCATGGTTCATCACATCGGCAAATTCATTGCTGCCCATTTCACCAGTTTGGATAAAATGCTTCTTCCACGCTTGATTTTCTGGCTCTGGATCTTTCTCGCCGCCACCTGCGGCTAAAATCGCCGCTTCAAGAGTGCGCAGGGCAAAATCGATCTGCTCGAATGAGATGATAATCGGTGGTAAGAAACGAATAACGGATCCTTCACGGCCACCTTTTTCAACCATCAACCCACGCTCAAGTGCTGCGCGTTGGATAGCGAGTGTTAATTGACCATCGGCCATTGGCTCGCCAAATTTGTTCATTTCACCGTTTGGTTTACGAATCTCGAGGCCGAGCATCAAACCTTTGCCACGAACTTCCGCAATACAATTCACGCGGCGTTGAATCGCTTCAAGACCTTGGCGTAGGTACTGACCCGCGACATTAGCGTGTTCAACGAGGTTATCACGTAAAATAATTTCTAACGCTTTCGCACCAGAAACCATGGCCAATTGGTTACCACGGAACGTGCCTGTGTGCTCACCCGGTTTCCAAGTATCGATCTCTTTCTTGAACACAAGAATAGACATTGGTAGACCACCACCAATGGCTTTAGATAAGCAAAGAATATCAGGACAAATACCAGACTCTTCAAATGCAAAGCGGTAACCCGATTTACCCACGCCACATTGAATTTCATCGAAAACTAATAAAATACCGTGTTCATCACAGATACGGCGTAGCTCACGCAGCCAGAATGCTGGAGCGGGAATGACGCCTCCTTCACCTTGAACAGGTTCAACAATAATGGCCGCCGGTTTCATGATGCCTGCTTCGTCATCGTTCAGCAGACGTTCGATGTAGCGAATGCTCGCTTTGGCACCTTCATCGCCCCCTAAACCAAACGGGCAGCGCAAGTTGTATGGGAATGGCATAAAATGCACATCCGACATTAACCCTGTGCGACGAGCTTTAGTATTCAGGTTGCCCATCATGCCCATCGTTCCGTTGGTCATACCGTGGTAAGCACCGCGAAACGCAAACATAGTGTTACGACCCGTTGTCTGCTTCACCAGCTTAATAGCCGCTTCAACGGCATCCGCACCAGAAGGTCCACAAAATTGAATCGCGGAATTTTTTGCAAACTCTTCAGGCAAAAATGCTTTTACTTGCTTGATGAATTTGTCTTTAGCGTGCGTTGTCATATCCAATGTCTGATATGGCAGACCTGAATCTAACTGCTCTTTCAGTGCTTGATTGATCTCAGGATGGTTATACCCAAGCGCCAACGTTCCCGCACCCGCTAAGCAGTCGAGGAAAATTTGTCCGCGCGTATCTTCTACTAACGCACCATAAGCTTGCTTGATGGCAATCGGTAGACGGCGTGGGTATGAACGAACTTCAGATTCATGCTCAATTTGATCGAGTAGAATTTGGTCCGGTGTGAGATCATAAATACCTTCAACAACAGGTACCTGAGATGAAAAAATGTTTGCGATAGTGTTATCGACTTCAAAGGCTGTGCTCATTTCCCTTCCCCTTGAATGTGAAAATTTCCGCCTATTTCCTTGGTTTGGTTTGAATATAAGGAAATATGACATAGCAATAAGCTCCGTATTAGCCAAAAGGCAAAAACGGAAATTGGTTCATCGTCTTCGATGAAAGATTACTAAATCAGAGAATCAAGGTTCGGTGATAGAACTGTCTTCAAGCACAGGGCATAGAGGAAGTACAAAGCTGATTAACGTCAGTGTGTTAAGTGATGATGAGTTCAATGTTGGGTTTCCCATTCACATGCAGCTCCCGCTGCAAGAGTATCCCGTCTATCAACAAAAGGACTTGCTGATACCTACCCTACGTAATGTCACAATCAGCCTGAATGGTCATTACGCGTGTCCCCCAGAAGCTACTGTCCGAGATTGGTGCGAAAAATATCAAAAAATAATTACGCTGGCAATAATTTTCAATAAATCGATAAAAACTTAAATTTTCTATTGATTAAGAATATTGATAAATCAAATGGTTAGTTTATAAAATGAATCAGCCCTCGTATTACGGAGGGCTGATTATATTCTTATGCGTTTTTTGGCAAAGATAAACGAAGCAATATATAGCCTACAATCGCGGCAGTGGTTGAGCCCATTAATATACCGAGCCGTGCAAACGTATCAAATTCAGCATTGGTCGGTCCAAAAGCCAATGACGAGATAAAAATCGACATTGTAAAGCCAATACCACATAGCACTGACACGGCAAAAATATGCTTGAAATTGATCCCTTCAGGCAATTTAGCGACACCGAGTTTCACCGCAGCCCAACTGAAGGTAAAAATACCCAATGGCTTACCAATAAATAGACCAAGAGCCACGCCCAAAGGCAACATTGACGTGAGGCTAGATACGGAGATCCCTTCCAGTGAAATCCCGGCATTGGCAAATGCGAACAATGGCAGAATACCAAAAGCGACATACGGGTGTAGCGCATGCTCAAGATGCTTTAGCGGAGAATATTCGCCTTTATCACCTTTCAGCGGAATAGCAAAACCAATCACTACACCAGCCAAGGTTGCATGAACACCAGATTTAAGTACGGCAAACCATAAAATCGCACCGACAATTAAGTAAAGGCTGATTTTGGTAACATGCTTGTTGTTTAGTATAAAAAGCACACCAGTCATTAAGAAACCGACGGTTAACGCAATGGTAGAAAGATCACCGCTATAAAATAGCGCAATAATGACCACAACCCCTAAGTCATCAATAATCGCAAGCGCCAGCAAGAACACTTTTAAGCTGATCGGAACACGTTTACCCAATAGCGCCATAATACCTAGCGCAAACGCAATATCAGTGGCCGCTGGGATCGCCCAACCTTGAATCGCTTGTGCATCACCAGCCGTAAACAGCACGTAAATTAATGCTGGAGCAAGCATGCCGCCGACGGCAGCAATGGCTGGGAAAATAGCCGTTTCTTTGGATTTAAGAGCACCTTCCAACAATTCACGCTTGACTTCTAAACCAATCAACAAAAAGAATACGGCCATTAAGCCATCATTGATCCAATGCGACACTGACATTCCAAACACGTAGGAATGTAAAAAAGATTGGTAAACATCATTTAGCGGTGAGTTAGCAATCATCATTGCAATTGCAGCAGCAATAACCAGCAAAATACCACCTGCTGATTCCATCTTGAAAAAGTCGCGAATCACATCACTCATGATATCGTCCTTATAGTTATGCATGTTAATAAACCATTAACAAATGAATATGACAGAGTTTATACAGTAGCTGATAGAAGTAAAAATCGCTTGTTCAGATATTAAGAATCGGAATTTCCGAGTCAAGCATAACAATACAACGTATATTCCTTGGTTTTCACTATTTTCCCATTGTTGATTAGTTTTCATGCATAACAATTTTACAACAAAATAAAAAAGGTTCACAAAAACACAAAGGCCAAGAACAACTTGACCTTTAGATTCCGCAAATATTTGAACTTAGTTGCTCGTTAGTTGCATGAAACCCGTCACCTTATGACTACCATCGGTGATAATGGGGCCTTCCCAATAAGGGATCAGAAAGGGTGACCACAGATCGCGATTCACCGCTTTCGTCACCAGATGAATATTATATTTAGGGATGTTTACCACCCATTGTAACGGGATGTCACGCTCATTCTCCGACGCGGCAGAAACGACAGGAACTAAATCAATTTCATCAGCAGATAGTGCGATCGTGGTGCCCGAATCTTTCACAATTGCCCCAAACAAATAGGGCTCTTGCTGAAAATAACGATAGCGATTAACCAATAAGGTTGTTTTGCTATCGAGTTTAACGAACAACTTATCCCATCCCTGTTTAGCGTTAGGCAGTAGATTATTACCCCACTCCTTGCTCAGCCATGCATTACCTGTGACTTGAATAGGTTGAGAGTTAACACCTAAGTTGAGCACACCTTTGACCTGCAAAAACGGTGCTTGGAGACTATATGAGGCTAAAGAGAGTGAATCATGCTTTTTTTGGTATCCCTGCTGACCAGGTAATACAAATGGCCCGGAAAGGTTATTTTTTAATGAGAGTGAAAACGTGTCCGTCGTTACGTCTAATACTCCAGGAAATGGAGTCGTCCCCGGTGCGCGCCAGTTCCAATTATCAATCCACATTTTAAACGGCTTTAATTCTAAGCCGGCTTGACCAATTCCGCCCCGCGCAATCCGCTGTTCACGCCAGACTTCATTCTTTGAAGAGATCACCACATAAGCAAGATAAAGCTGAGGACTAAGCCATCCATTGGCATCTCGAGCTTCATTAGCGAGACGAAAATAACTCCACTGGATCCCATATTGCTGCCCATGTTCATCACTGACATTCGCAAAGTAATGCCACCACTCATGTTCAAAACCTTGATGAAAATTGAAATCTTGAGGAAGTCGTACCGGGCGATTAGGAAGCACGAACTCGAACGGGTGCTCCTTCGATATTGATGATGTATCCATTTGCTTAGAAGCTGTTTCAGAAACGGCATATTCTGAAATCGTTTGCTGTGTCTGCCAATACTGGTGCCACGAATAGAGGCCGAACAATACAGCAATCAACAAAGAGCACAAAAGTACGAGGTATCGTTTCATCATTTATAACGCGTCTCTAAATGAGCTAATCGGTGGCCTTCTGACCAAACGAATAACCGGGATTGCACCTGCGCACATCAAGGTCACCATCGCCCATGCTGCCGTTTTCAAATACTCCCCGGGGATCAACTGCAGTTGGATTGTCCAACCAAAGGATTGTTTAATCACGATGTCCACCACAAGACGAGCAAGTGCAAGCCCTAACGGCATCGCAATCACGAGCGCTATCGCCCCAAAAACACACAACTGCAAGCTGCCAATCACCACCAGCTCTTTACCAGAAACACCCAAACAACGCAGTAGCGAAACGTGTCGCTGGCGAGAAACCTCTCCGGCTAACGTAGCAAAGAAAATACCACACACGGCAATCAACAAAGTAATACGCCCGAGCGTATCGGCGATGGCAAAGGTTCGGTCAAACACCCGCATCGCTTGAGTATGGATGTGATTGTTATCAAAAATCCGCTCAGGGCCCAACCTAAATACCGATTCTAGTCGCTTCTTTAATCCTTGGTCATTCACACCTTCGTGCAAAACCACTCCTAGCGCCACATTTCCCGTACTGGCAAACGCAAATAACCAATTTTGGTGTGACAATAAGACCTGGTGGTAAGGGTTACCATAATCGTAATACACCCCCACGACTTGCCACTTTTGGCCCAAAGGCTCAGAAAGGTCAATAAAATCACCAGGCTTAATGCCTAATTTAAGCGCCATGGATTCACTGATCATCAAACTCTTTGAATGGTGTAAATCATACCAATAGTTAGGAACAGCGAGTTTAACCGTCAACGAGTCTAACTCACCATCGGAGATACCTGTGCTGACCACTTGCAATGCACCTTTGTCAGTGGCGAAATCTTTTTCCCAACGCCACCAAACATCATTGACCTCAGGCTGCGCTTTCAACCAACTGCTCATTCTTGATGCCGAACTGTTGGTAGGATAGACATAAATATCGGCCGCTAAACGTTGGTTTAACCATTTTTCAGTAGTGTCTCTAAAGCTACCAACCATGGTTTCAATGCCAATATTCGCCGCCATAGCAATCATAAATGCCATAGTTGCGACACCGCGATAGCTCATACTAGCGGCTGCATCGGCAAAGAACCAACGCGCTTTTACCCAAGCGAGTGAGTAGGAAAAACTGTTGAACAGCGTCCAAATAAGATAAGGCGTAAACAGCGCAACACTGAGTAACATCAACGCAATAATTGCAAAACCAGAAAGTTGCGTTTGTGGAACTTGATACACGGCAATCGCCGCGACAGTCAATGCGCAAGCAACAAGGGCTTGCAGGCGAAATTCTGTGCCAGCAAATCGAAGCAAAGAGAGACGAGCCGAAAGACGAATAGGCTGCGATTTTAGCAACCGGACGAGGGGCCAAGCGCACGCCGCGAATGCACCAATCAACGCCATGGCTAAACTGTAACTACTCCACTGCCAATTCCAGCTAATCGATAAACCGACATTAGCATCATACAAGTCACCCAAACTGGCTGAAACCGCTGGAATAAGTTGATTGGCCAATAATAACCCCAATCCGTTACCGCATATCCAGCTAAGCAGGACCATGCCAAACAACTCAATCACCAATGCTTGGGTAAGCTGCCAGCCAGAAACGCCCGCTTGCCGTAATAACCCGACTAAAGGTTGGCGCTGGATTAAAGATAAAGACATGGCTTGGTAGAATATGAATAGCCCGACCAAAAATGCCAGCATACCCATTGCATTGAGATTGAGATGAAAAGCACGCGTGAGTGATTCCAGCTCAGTGCGAGAACTACGGACTAGCGTCAAACCATTAGGTAAATTATCTTTTAGTCTTTTCAGTTTCTCTGGCGGCATATCACCACAAGCAATAACAGATAAGCCCGAACTTTTCTTGAGCATACGCACCAAGGATAGATCCGCAATAACGCGTGTGCCGTTGATGAGATCTTGTTGATCGATCTGAATAGGACCTAACTTTGATTCATCATCAAGCACGATAAAATCACCCGTTTGCCAACCTTGGAGACGAGCGAGATCAACACTCACCAAAATAGGATACGGCGGATTCATCAATGATAATGTCGAAAATTCCGATAGAGGAAGGCCGCTATTGGTTGGCAACATAGCGACGGGATCAAGCCCAATCAGCGAAATATCCGTGCCATTTTTTGTCGTCAAACGATGGTTTTCAAAAGGAGCGCACTGAGAAAATCCATCACGGCGCAACTGAATATAGAAACCTTGGGGGATTTTATTGGCAATATGCTTGGAACGAATACGATAAGGTAATGGATTAGAAAACAGCTTTTCGCCATGTTCATAACTTTGACGAGCATGCTGGTTGATGGCCGTCACTCCCACCAACAATGAAACGCCAAGCGTTAAACCCAGCCATACTAGGATGATTTGTAAAGGATAACGCCGATAATGACCAAGTAGCGCCTTAACTACGGGCCATAACATGCAACAACCCTCCTTGTAAACGTACGCGACCATCCATATGCTGCGCGACTTTTTCACTGTGCGTCACCAATAATAACGTGCAATCCAGCTGGCGAGTTAAGGTCGTCAATAAACGCATCACCGCCTCGGCATTACGCTCATCAAGACTACCGGTTGGTTCATCTGCTAATAAAATCTTAGGCTCCATGTACAAGGAGCGCGCGATCGCAGCACGCTGCTGCTGCCCACCAGAAACCTCTTCAGGGTATCGGCCTAGCAACGGCATTAAATCAAGCGAAGAAAGAATTTGACGCAGTAAACCTTGGTCTTCCGGCATTCCTTTCAACTGACGACAAAAGCGAATATTATCCGCGAGATTAAGGGTGGGAAGAAGATTAAACTGCTGAAATATATGACCAATGTTATTTCGGCGATAAGCGGTACGCTTATTTTCTGACGTGTCATGCATGGCAAAACTTGGAAACCAAATTTCGCCAGAATCGACAATATCCAATCCGGCAATAAGGTTGAGTAATGTACTCTTACCCGAACCACTTTCACCCATCAATGCGATTTGGTCGCCTCGGTTTAATGTTAACTCTGCCCCCTGTAGCACGGGATGAAATTCATCGCCATCTAGATAGCCTTTACACAGGTTGGTCAGCTGTAACATCAAATCGCTCGCAATCGACTAAAATTGGATTGTGAATCTACACTAATTCTCCTGCAGTAGAAAGCATTTTGGATACCGGATCACATTATGTGCATCAAATTGCACCACCTAACTGCGTTGTGTCTAATTTTCAATCAAATTTCGCATCCACTTCTTGCTTTTCATTCGATAAAGAGAACCGCCCCATTTAATCAACTCTTCAACGAGAAACAATAAATAGATTGCTTCAGGCTTAGCCCCAAGCACAATCGCACAAAATGCGGCTAACGGAATACCGATCAGCCACTGCGCGACTAAATCTTGATAAAGACAAAACTTTACGTCACCGCCAGCTCGCAACACGCCAACAATCACCGTCATTGGAATGGAACGTAAAATGATGCCAAGGCTCAGTATCACGATAAACTCTTCAGATAAAGCACGGGTTTCATCCGTCAAGGCGGTGAAAGAGTTCAGGATAGGGATCTGCACCACATACAAGGCGGCAGCGACGATCACGCCTACAAGAAGGCTGATGATAGTTAAACCCAAGGCTTGATAATAAACAGCATCGTACTGCTTAGCGCCAAGTTGGTTACCGACTAAAACCGCAGCCGCATTCGACATCCCAATCAGTAAACTCAATGAAATCGATTCTACTGGCGTCATCACCGATAACGCCGCTAAGCCTTGCACACCACTTTGCCCCATGATGGCATGGTAGACAAATAAACCGCCTGCCCATGCAAGGAAATTAAAGGTGGTTGGCAACGAAAGCTTCAAAAAACGAGAAATGGTAGGCCATTCAATGATGGCTCGGATATCGTCAATTCCAAACGCTAACAGATGTTTCTTGGCATAGAGGTAACCGTATAAACACGCAACTTCAATAAAACCACTGAGCACGGTAGCAATCGCTGCACCTTCGATTCCCATTGCGGGAAAACCCAATTTGCCGAAAATCAGCACCCAGTTTAAAAACACGTTTGAAACAATACCAATACCGCTAAAAAACGTGCTGAGCCCCGGTTTATGCATCGCTCGCAGCCCTACAGCCATACTACTGACGCAAGCTACAGCAAACATACTGAGTGAGGTAATAATCAAATATTGGCTACCTAGCGCATTAACGGTCTCGGAATCCGTGGTTAGTGCCATGATTTGACTTGGAAACAGTAAAAATAGTGCCACCGTCATTACAGCAAATAGGTTAGCGACTAACCACGTAAGTGCCGTACTTTCTCGCACGCCCTGTTTGTTTCCTGCGCCCCAATACTGAGCTGTTAAAAGTGCGCCTCCGGTTGTCACGCCCACTAGCATGATGGTGGTGACAAAAGTTGCTCTAGCGGCAACGCCTACCGCAGCAATTTCTGCCTCACCTAATTGCCCTAGCATCAAAACATCCACTAGACCACGGCTAGAAAACATAATACTTTGCAAGGTGATCGGCAGAGCGATAGCCATTAAGCGACGGAAAAAATCGCCTCTTGTATGTAACACGATTTGCGAAAAAACAGACAACCGATCACCTCAAATTCAACACATTGATAGCACAGGAAAAATGAAGTCGCTATTATACGTCTGTGAGCATAATCTAACCATCTTATTTGAAGGGACCGTCATGAAAAAAGTGTTAGTACTCGGCGCATCAGGCTATGTCGGCTCACAACTGTTACCTTTGCTATTAGCGCAAGGTTTTCAAGTAACGGCCGCAGCTAGGCACATTGACTACTTAACCTCACGTGCCATATCTCATCCCAACCTTACCTTGCGTTATTTAGACCTTACCGATAAAGAGGCGACACTTGCGCTTATCCCACAATTTGAACTGGTTTATTTTTTAGTGCACGGTATGGCGCAAGGACATGATTTCGTCGACTATGAATTGTCGTTGGCGGAAAACGTTAAACAAGCCCTTGAGGTTAGCCAGGTCAAACACCTGATCTACTTAAGTGCGATTCAGCCACAAACCGGAAACTCAGAGCACCTCAAAGCACGGAAAATGACCGGCGATCTACTTAGGAAAAGTCCTGTACCAGTGACCGAGTTAAGAGCCGGTGTCATTCTTGGACCGGGATCAGCCGCATTTGAAATCATGCGTGATTTTGTTTACAACTTACCGATGCTCATCACTCCCAAATGGGTTGATTCCAAAGCAAATCCGATAGCGCTGGAAAACCTCAATCATTATCTACTTGAATTAGCTAATGAGCAGCCCGTTGCACACCAATTGTTTGAAGTCGGTGGGCCTGACACCCTCTCCTACCGCGAACAATTTGCCATTATTTGTCAGGCAACGCAGAAACCTTTTCGGTTATGGTCTACCCCACTATTAACCCCCAAAATGGCTTCTTACTGGCTAGGTCTTGTCACCTCCGTCCCTTCTAATATTGGCAGAGCACTACTTGCCGGTTTAGATCATGATTACATTGCCGACTCACAAGCCATTGAAGCACGCTATCCTCAAAGACTGATTTTATATCGTGACGTTGTCACCAAAATAATCGAGCATGAAGGAGAATTTACACGCTCGCAAGTGTGGGGATTTGATCCAAGTGCTCTACAGCGTTGGCAACCCGGTTTTGGCTACTATCCTAAACAAGCAGGAGCAACGATTCAGACCAGCGCTTCTGCTGAGGCTTTATGGAATGTTATCCGAACCATAGGAAGCCGCCAAGAAGGCTATTTTTTTGCCAATGCACTATGGCGTACACGCGAATGGCTCGATCTTTTATTCGGTGGTGGCAAACCTGTGCGCCGCTCCCCTTGTGGCCCGGAACTGCAAGTTGGCGATTTTATTGATTCGTGGAAAGTGATCCGCTGCCAACCTCAACAGTTTTTGTCTCTTCTTTTTGGGATGAAAGGCCCAGGGTTAGGGCGATTGGAATTTACCATTAAAGATCTAGGCGAAACGCGAGAACTCAATGTGACGGCATGGTGGCACCCCAAAGGATTCTTAGGGTTACTTTACTGGTTCGCGATGATGCCTGCCCACCTTTTTATTTTTAATGGCATGGTCAAAGCCATCGTCAAAAAGGCACAAAAAAAGAGCTAGCGAAATCGCTAGCTCTGCAACTTATTGGGTTTCAATTTCATACTAATCAATAGGAAAGCCTAATGGAATTTCAGCCAATTGCACGCCATGGTTGCTTGGGTATATCAAATACTCACCATGATATTTCACATTCGACTTATAATCGGTACGTTTGTGCACCATAAAGCCAGCACTGCTGGCCTTTTCGACGAAATCAGCATGATGGCCCCGCACAAACCAGTTCATCGGCTTCACGAGCAGTTCACCATCAAAGCATGATTCACACTGATTTGCGCACAAAGCCAATGAGTTTTGCCCATCGGTAAAAAGCTGTAATTTGCCTTCATTCACCAATGGATCACATGTTGTCACTTCCCAGTGAGCCGCTTCCATGAATTCCAAAAACGCGTCAATTTTCTTATCGGTAATGATGTTATCCGCGTCTTGCACAAAAAACTTACCGTAAAATGCTGAGATGCGTTTGAAGATAAACAGTAATTCAGATTGGTTGCCTTTCGAACGTCCAGCTTTCTGCCAACGATTTAAATCATCCACCACACAGCGATGAAATCGTTGTGCTTTCAATGCCTTACTCACCCAATGCACCAAAAAGTGATTATTAGCTAAAGGCGCATTCACCAGCTTATTCGCTTGGTGTTCTGCTGTTAACTCTTGCAGCGCTGTATTCACTACACGTTGAATTTCGAGGTAATACTCTGACATTACGCCTTTCTTCCTAATGTCCAATAAAAAAGAGATGAAAGTACCGAGCACGCCGTCATGACCACAATCATCGGCCACTCAACATCACTAGGCATCATCGCGACAATCGCTGCAACCACTGAACCTGTGCCAAAACGCAACGTTCCAGCCAGTGAAGAAGCGGTACCCGCCATTTTCGGATAACCACTTAACAATAATCCCATTGAATTACTGCCTATCGTTGACAATGTACCAATAAAAAGCACCACAAAAGGCACAATACCCCATAAACCAAGGTTGAGTAACCACGCGATAAATAGCCCGATACCTGCGCACAACTGAATCAACAAACCAAAGCGTAGCATGGCGTGGGAACCGACTCGTTTCACCATTCGACCATTCAAGCTGGTCATGATAATCATCGCGACGATATTGAGGCCAAACAGGTAACCAAATTGATCAGGATCGACTCCATAAATATCAATATAGACAAAAGAGCCTGCGGTCAAAAAGGCAAACATACCAGCGAACGAGAAAGCACCAGAAAAAACAAGCCCCATCGCGACTGGGTTACGGCTTAACTGCACATAGTTGCGAATGGTATTTCGAAAGCGCAGCGGTTGACGATTTTCTGCACGGAGTGTTTCTGGAATTTTCCAAACCACGAGAGCAATCACCACCGCGGCAAAAATAGCCAACACCCAAAATATCGAACGCCAACCAAACCAAATGGCCAAGTGTCCGCCAATCATCGGCGCAGCTAACGGGGCAACGGTCATCACTAAGGTGACAAAAGACATGGCGCGGGCAAAATCTTCGCGATCAAACATATCACGCACCACCGCTTGGATAACCACAGCCGCCGCTGCTCCAGCAAAACCTTGCGCAGCGCGAACATACGTTAACGCTTCAATAGCCTGCGTAGTCGCACTCACAGTGGCAGCAATACCAAACAGTAATACGCCGATCAGCAGCACTGGGCGACGGCCATAACTGTCGGCTAGAGGACCATGCAATAGTTGGCCTATCGCAAAACCAGCGGTATAAGCGGTCAGCGTCATTTGTACCGCTCCAGCACTCACACCGAGATCTTTAGCAATCGCTGGCATGGCTGGCAGATACATATCAATCGCCAGCGGCGTTAATGCGCCAATCGCGCCTAATACTAAGAAGAGTAAAAAACTAATGTGCGGCGTATTATTCGCTGTAACAGGTTGAGATGAAGTCATAGTTCTCCAGATAAATAAGGAATGAAGTTGCAGTAAAGCTAGGCCGTTCAAGCCCCAATAGAAGCCACTTCTTGGTCAGTCAAATAACGGTATTCACCGGGCTCTAGTGCCTCATCTAGCACAATATGACCAATGCGCTCACGGTGAAGGCCAACCACTTTATTGCCTAAAGCAGCAAACATGCGTTTAACTTGATGGTATTTGCCTTCATGAATGGCCAGTAAACATTCATTCTCACCGACGACTTCCAATTGCGCAGGCAAGGTTGGCTCACGCTCATTACGCAGTTCAATACCCGTTAAGAATTGTTCGACATAATTCGCTTCAATAGGGTCTGCAAGCCAGACACGGTAGGTTTTGTCGCATTTGTGTTTTGGCGAGGTAATGCGATGAGACCATTGACCGTCATCGGTGATCAGAACCAAACCTGTGGTATCGACATCCAAACGTCCTGCAAAATGCAAGTCTTGAACATTCACTTCATCGAGCAAAATAAATGCCGTATGATTGAAGCCGTCTTCATGTGAGCAAACGTAACCAGCGGGTTTGTGTAACATGATATAGCGCGGACCATGCAAGATTAACTCACGGCCTTGCCACTCCACCTCACACTCCTGCGTCACCTGCAATGAACCACTTTTCTGCGTCTTACCATTTACTGTGACATCACCACTTTTGATGATCTTGGTGGCTTCTTTACGTGTCGCACCTAACGCATCACACAAAAATTTATCTAACCGCATGATTACCTCATCTAAATCAAGTCAGGTATTATACGCAGCTAAAATGAAATAGTTGATCTATTTCACTGTTTTTATCCAGCGTTCAACAAGAGAAAACGCGAGTTATGTACACACTTCGTCCTTATCAATCGGACTCGGTCAAAGCCGTGATCCACTATTTTCGTCATCACACTACGCCCGCCGTAATTGTACTACCGACGGGGGCAGGAAAAAGTTTGGTTATTGCTGAGCTGGCAAGGCTTGCCAAAGGACGAGTCTTAGTACTAGCGCACGTGAAAGAACTGGTAGAGCAAAACCATGCCAAATATGAGGGCTACGGTTTGCAAGGCGCGGTATTTGCGGCAGGTTTAGGACGAAAAGAGACCGATCAACAGGTCGTCTTTGCTTCGGTACAATCCGTGGTGCGCAATTTAGATGCCTTTAAAAATCAATTTTCATTACTGGTGATTGATGAATGCCACCGCGTACCGGATGAGAAAAGTAGTAGCTATCAAAAGGTGATCACCCATTTAAGCGAGCTCAACCCGGGGATTAAAGTGTTGGGGTTAACCGCTACGCCTTATCGTTTAGGCATGGGCTGGATTTATCAATACCATACTCGCGGCCAAGTGCGCAGTGAGGAGCCTCGCTTCTTCCGTGACTGTATTTTTGAGCTACCGATCCGTTATCTGCTCGATGAAGCTTTTTTAACGCCAGCGCGAATGGTTGATGCCCCCGTGCTCAGTTACGATTTTTCGCAGCTAAAACCCGCCAATACCGGGCGCTACAAAGAAGCCGAACTCGACATGGTGATTGAGCAATCGAAACGTGCCACACCACAGATTGTTCAACAAATCATCCAACTAGCACAGCAAAAACAGGGAGTAATGATCTTTGCGGCCACCGTTCGCCACGCCCAAGAAATTGTGCAATTACTGCCCAACAACGAAACTGCCATCGTCATTGGTGACACGCCGACCCCTGAACGCGACACCATCATCAAGCAGTTTAAACAGCGCCAAATCAAATTCTTAGTTAACGTGTCGGTATTAACCACAGGTTTTGATGCTCCGCATGTTGACCTGATTGCGATTTTACGCCCCACCGAGTCCATCAGTTTATATCAGCAAATTGTCGGACGTGGGCTACGCTTATCCGCAGGAAAAACCGAATGTTTGGTATTGGATTATGCGGGCAATAACTATGATCTTTATCAACCAGAAGTCGGTGAGCCAAAGCCCGATCCCAACAGTGAAATTATTACCATTCCCTGTCCGGCCTGCGGTTTTAATAACAACTTTTGGGGTAAACTCGATGCCGCTGGTTTTTTGCTTGAACACTATGGTCGACGTTGCCAAGGCTATTTTACAGACGAAGAAAGTGGCGAACGAGAACACTGTGGTTACCGTTTTAGAGCAAAATATTGCGGTGAGTGTGGGGCTGACAACGATATCGCCGCACGTATCTGCCATGAATGTGACGCAACACTGGTTGACCCTGATAAAAAGCTCAAAGAGGCACTCAACCTCAAAGATGCATTGGTTTTTGAATGTATCGAAATGGATTTGAATGTACATAAAGATGCAAGTGGAAAAGCGCAACTGCGCGTTACCTATCGTGGTGAGAACGATGCGCAAGTCCACGAATTTTGGCCACTAACCACCAAGAAACAGAAACAGGTGTTCCACGACCAATTTGTGCGACCGCACCTAGCCGATAAGCATCGCCCTTTTGATCAATCTTCACCAAGCAAAGTAGTGGCTCATCAACACCGTTTTCGTCCACCACAATTTGTCATTGCGCGAAAAGTGGGACGATTTTGGAAAATGCGCGATAAGATCTTTGAAGATGAGCTACAAAACCGATGATTCACTTTCTATTCATGTAAGGTCATTTATACTCTGTTTATCTTATTACAGGGGGCGCAACATGTTGTTCAAAAAGGGTAAAGCTTTCGCACGCTTACTGCTGCTCTCATCATTATCCTTACCCACTTTAGCTGCAAGCAGTGATGTACACGATTGGGTTCAAGACACTTATAAGCCAGGAACCAAGGTAGAGATTGATGAGGATCAAGACGAGGTCTACGCGGCAGTTCAAAAAGGTTTAATTCATCCATTGTCTGAGCTTTATGCCACGATAGATAAAGAACTCAATGGCCGAGTTATCAAAGTAGAGTTAGATGAAGATGATGGTGAATGGGTCTACGAATTAAAACTGATGCATGACAACCGAGTTATCCGCGTAGAATATAATGCAAGCACATTAGAACTAATGGCTATTCGTGGCAGGAACCTACGCGACATCATCAAAAAATAGAGAATAACCATGAAAATATTGGTAGTCGAAGACGATCCTCGTCTTGGGGAACAAATTGTAGAAGCGCTTGAACAGACCGGCTGGGTGCCTGAATTATCACAAGATGGCATTGATGCACTCTATCGCGCCACATCAGAAGAGTGGGATGTGATTGTGCTTGACCTCGGTTTACCCAAGCTCGATGGCCTTACCGTATTGAAAGGCATTCGAGATGAAAACATTAATACGCCCATTGTGATCCTCAGTGCAAGAGACGGTTTGACTCAACGAGTCGAGGGCTTAAATGCAGGAGCGGATGATTACCTCACCAAACCATTTGAGATGGTGGAATTAACCGCTCGTATCCGCGCACAACTGCGCCGAGCATCAGGTAACGCTTCCCCTGTGATGCAAATCGGTGACTTAAGCCTTGATACTCGAACCTCTAAAGTGATGTGGCAAGGCCAAGCCGTGAGCTTGACGGCACTGGAATACAAAGTGGTTGCCTACTTCATGCACAATGCCGACAAAGTCATTTCACGGACTGAACTGGTGGAACACATCTACAAACAAGATTTCGATAGAGACTCCAACACCATCGAAGTGTTTATTGGCCGCATCCGTAAAAAGATCAATAACAACATTATCAAAACCGTGAGAGGACTGGGATACCAGCTTAATGCAAAATAAAACCTCGGCCTTAAAGCGCCTCAGTTTAAAAAGTCGTTTACTGCTCGCGGCAACGTTTTGGTTAGGTACCATGATTTTAGCGGCGGGAATTGGCATTCCCACACTGATCAAAGACTACCTAGTCAATGATGTACAAAGTCAGCTACGTTTAGCGATGGATGAAATCACGGCGAACTTGGAAGCGACACCGCAAGGGAATCTAGTACTGTCGTCGCGCCTTTCCGACCCTCGTTTTAGCCAACCCTACAGCGGCCTTTATTGGACGGCCTCAAGCCATGATCAATCGCTTCGTTCTCGCTCATTGTGGGATAAGCGCCTTATCAGCGAAAAACATGGCTTGAAAAGCATCGTCAAAGGCGCAAGAGATGAAAAACTGATCGTCATTGAACAAATCATCTACTTACCAGACTTCCCTTCTCCTATCACCATTACCATCGGTCTTGATGAAGCGCCATTACAAGACACTTTAAACAGCGTAATTAGCCAATTGTGGATGATACTAGGTCTGCTCTTCAGTGGTGTATTGGTGCTGATTGGCTTGCAAGTCAGTTGGTCATTACGGCCGTTAGGGAAAATGCAAAAAGAGCTGGCCGCATTGCGCAAAGGTCAACAAGCCCGTCTCAGTGACGAGTACCCAAAAGAAGTCTTTCCGTTAGTCAATGATTTGAATGCACTGTTATTCCACTATCAAGAATTGCTTGAACGTGCACGTAATCATGCAGGCAATCTCTCTCACGCTTTAAAAACACCGATTTCTGTACTGCGCAATGAGATCGATCATCTTGATTTCGTACAACAGCAGAAACTCAGAACACCGATTGAACAGTTACAAAAACAGATTGACTACCATCTAGGGCGCGCGCGCATGGCTGGCTCAATGAATATTCTTGCGGTAAAAGCCAATCCAAGCGAACGGGTAGATGCTATTTCTATGGCATTTGACAAAATTTACGCACAGCGTGAAATCACGTTAGTTAATGAGTTGGATTCTGATCTAGAGGTTGCCGTTGACCCAACCGATCTCGACGAGATGCTCGGCAACCTACTGGAAAATAGCTACAAATGGGCAGCTTCTTTAGTTCGAGTTCACGCAAAAAATCGAGAAGAAGGCTGGGTAGAAATCCACATCGAAGACGATGGCCCAGGTATTGCTGAGCAAGATCTGGCCAAAGCGGTACAGCGTGGCGTGCGCTTAGACGAAACCACCTCTGGATCTGGGCTTGGGTTGAATATTGTCAGTGAAATGGCGCACAGTTATCGCGGTACGCTAACCCTATCGACTAGCACCATGGGGGGGTTAAAAGCGGTGCTAACTTTTCGTTCGGTTTAATGGACGAAATCGAACTCGATATTAAGCAATAAAGACTGTCACGGTCCTTCGTAACACTGCAATAAATCGATGCTGCAAGGGATTTTCTATTGCCCCATCTTAGATAGAGTGCTAGTATCCGCGCTCGTTTTGTTAGTAATCATTGATTCACTATCAAAGCTATACCACATCAGCAAGGTCGCATTGCAGATGTGAAGTTTATTTTTACTAATTTGAGTGTAAAAACTATGAAATTCGAAGCAGTAGTACGTACTGAACTAGGTAAAGGTGCGAGCCGCCGCCTACGTCACGCGGGCCAATTCCCAGCAGTTGTTTACGGTGGTGAAGCAGCGCCAGTTGCTATCGCACTGGATCATTCTGACGTGATCAACCAAATGGACAAACCAGAATTCTACGAAGCAATTACTCTAGTAATTGATGGCGCAGAAGTAAAAGTTAAGCCACAAGACGTTCAACGTCACGTGTTCAAGCCAAAAGTTGAGCACATGGACTTCATCCGCATCTAATTTCCTACCAAGGAATTAGTTGGATAAAATCCAACCTTTTGCATAAAGACTATCGGCCTTACCATCCGAGAAATCTAAAAATTCGAAACCCCGATAGCTACCAACTATCGGGGTTTCACCGTTTTATAAGACCGTGTTATAACGGAAAGTCATTCAAACAAGAACATGGCTATTATGATCATCACGATTTCCCTCCCCTCATTGATTCATCGGCTTGGTGGAGAAAATGCGAAAAAAGCAAAAATGCTGGCGAGAGAATATCAGTGCGACCTGAAACGAATACGACGTTCCAGAAATTGGCAAATCAGTGGTGAGATAACGCAACTTGAATCATTGGCAAATCGGCTCAGAGAACTTGATTCACTGGTCATGCAATTTTTAATAACGAGACTCAAAGACAAACTGGCAGAATATCAGGAACAGCTTGAACCCAAATCAGCCAAGTTGGTAAGGCTTGTTAAACAAAACCCATCAATCACTCTCGCCGAACTTATGCACATCACGCACTGCACAATCGCAGAAGCACGCACCGCTCGTTTCAACGCAGACAGTTTTTGATTTAAGCAGAACGTAAAGACGAGAAGTAAGACGGGTATCTTTGGCGAATATAACGCTGTTCTTCAACCATGTGCTTAAAAGCAGGACCATTGGATAGTTGAACCACGACTTCATCTTGTTGAAAGCGCAGTACTTGACCTGCAATTTTGACTGTATTATTGCTGCGTAGCTGCACCGTACCAGACATTGATAGACCACAATATAAGGTAGTCACTCTCGGCATTGAGATACGAATGCCTTGCTCTGATATTTCACAGACATGGAATAGCTGATCATCAATTTTTACGGTAGGTCTTGCCCGCTTTGGATACTTTAAGCGGTAATATTGCCGTTTCTGTACAAAATCTGCATTGTCCATGGCGTCTATGCATCCTTTATCAAGGTTAATTACTTCTGCGTCATCATGATGCTACGCAAGTGTTGAGAGTCTACCATTTATTATCGGCTTCTGAAGTAAAAACATAATAGAAAGATAGGCAACCGCTATGAATCACCAATTCATCTCATTTGTGAACTCAAATACAATTGGTCAATAATGTAGGAAATTTATCACTGATCACGATAAACGTGAGATAAATCACTCTAAATCCTATATAGTGCACGGCTAAAATTAAGAACTGTAGGCTGTCTGCTTAAGGAACCCGTTAAATGTCATTTTCATCTCAAGGTTTTGCACCTGAACTTGTTAAAGCGCTTACTGAATGCGGCTATGAAAAACTTACCCCCATTCAGCGACAAGCCATTCCCGAGGCTCGTAAAGGGCATGATATTTTTGCAACGGCGCAAACTGGCACAGGCAAAACCGCAGCATTCGCACTGCCCGTTATTCAACATCTGTTAGATAGCGGCAAGCAACCTTCGCCTAAAACAGCGCGAGGCTTAATTTTGGCACCCACGCGTGAATTAGTGGCGCAAATTGCCCAGAACATTAAAGACTACGTCAAGTACACCAAACTCAGTGTCGCTGCTGTTTACGGTGGAAATAAAATGTCTTCTCAAGTTCGTCAGCTTGAAATGGGTGTGGACATTTTGGTCGCGACCCCTGGCCGACTAGAAGAGCATTTAAGTGAAGGTAATGTTTCACTCGCCAACCTTGAGTTTTTGGTTTTCGACGAAGCAGATCGAATTTTAGATATGGGATTCATCAATCCCGTGCGTAAAATCATGCTGGAAGTGGAAACCTCACCACAAATCATGATGTTCTCGGCCACTACATCCACTCAGCTTAACCAACTGGCGGGCGATATTTTACGCAAACCCAAGCGTATTAATGCCGATCGTGCCAATACCACGGCCGCAACAGTGGCGCATGTGGTTTACCCTGTCGATCAAGAGCGTAAAACGGAACTGCTGTCTGAACTGATTGGCCGCAAAAATTGGCAACAAGTCTTAGTATTTGTGAACTATAAAGAGACGGCTAATGAAGTGGTTAAAGAGCTGAAACTGGATGGCATCAAGGCCGTGCTATGTCATGGCGATAAAGCACAAAGTGCACGTCGACGCGCTCTTGAAGAATTTAAAGAAGGCAAAGTGCGTGTCATGGTTGCGACCGATGTCGCTGCACGTGGTTTAGATATCGTCGACCTACCGCACGTGGTTAACTATGACATGCCATTTCTCGCCGAAGATTATGTACACCGCATAGGTCGTACTGGTCGTGCTGGCAAACAGGGACATGCTGTCTCATTTGTCAGCCGCGAAGAAGAGTTGACTGTTGTTCAGGTTGAAAACCTTATCCAGCAACGCATCCGCCGTGTTGAGCAGCCAGGTTATGAACCTAAACAGCGTGATGCCTACATTGAAAAACTTCACACAAAAGCGGCGTACAAAGATCGCCAAGGCCGTCGTAACAACCCAAATGACGAAAAACCGGATCAAGCCTCAGCAGAACGTCGTTTGAACATGATGAATCGACTAAAAAATCGTAAGAAGTAAGTCATAACAACGAAAGAGCTGCAGCAATGCGGCTTTTTTCATCTCTGTGTATCCTATCTATGCTTCATCATCCCAAACGGTCATCTTTATTGGTTTCAATCCGTAAGTAACACTGTCGTCAATTGCACAGCAAAGTGAAATAGTGAAGATTGTAATTAATGTGTATGCTAGAGCTCTTGTCTCTCAACACGGATTGATTAATGAGCAGTACTTTACTTCTGGCATTTATACCAACATTCTTTTTTGTTTCGATTACTCCAGGTATGTGCATGACATTGGCACTGAGTCTTGGGATGAGTATTGGTTATCGCCGAACTTTATGGATGATGATGGGAGAGATCGTCGGTGTGGCGTTCGTTTCCATCGCAGCCGTTTTGGGGATGGCTTCGATTATGCTCAATTACCCTTGGCTCTTTACCGGATTCAAAACCATCGGTGCCATCTATCTTGGCTATATAGGCATTCAGATGTGGCGCTCAAAAGGCAAGCTTGCCCTCAGTAGCGACTCACAGGTCACTCCCCATAACAAAGACTGGGATCTTGTCATGCAAGGTTTTGTGACCGCGATTGCCAACCCTAAAGGCTGGGCGTTTATGATCTCCCTACTTCCGCCTTTTATTAATAGTGAAGCACCACTTGCACCTCAACTATTACTGCTGGTGTCCATTATTATGGTCTCAGAATTTGTCTGTATGACACTTTACGCAACAGGTGGCAAGGGGTTAAAACGAGCTCTAGGGCATTCAAAAAATGTGCGTCTAATGAACCGTATTTCAGGCTCATTGATGATAGGTGTTGGATTCTGGTTATTGATGAGTTAGTCGTTAAAGTAGTAGGCTCTGACTTTTGGCCAGAGCCTTAACCGTTAATTTAAAACTTTAGCTAATCTAAAATATTAGCATTCAATGCCTTGAGCAATACAATCTCTCGATTGATACGCTGTTTTTCAGCATCAGAAGCTTGGCTACTTTGCAAAATACGCGCATTGATCGCCTCTTCAGCCGCGGCCTTATTGGTAAAAAGTAGTGCTTTAACATTGATCGAGGCGATATTGCTATAACGCCCATCATCACTACTTGGTACATCAATTTGGCCACTATTAATTAGAGCTTTCACGATGGCACGTTCCGATTCATACCCTTGCAAACCTTCCAGCTTCCAACGTTGCATTGGTTTCCCTTCGTAGCGGCCTTGTTTCTCTTGGGTGAGATAGCGGATCGTTAGGTTTCTAATAGTTCCTTCCTCTTCGCCATATTCCGCTTCCGAGTCAAAAATAATCGGGAATGACCGCCCTTCAAGGCTACCCCCTTTCTGCGTCAAATGCCCCATTCGGTAACTATTCATACCCAACCGAATATCACTAGTATCATCAATCGGTTGTCCACCAGCAAAACGCAGATCTTTAATTCGCTTACCCGCAGGTTGAGTAAGATCAATGGTGTAAGTGACACCCGCAAAAAAATCATTGGTTGAGTATTTCGATGCGCGCCGCTTTGGATCAAAGCTATAAGTCACATCGCCTGGCAAGACGGAATTGAAATACCCAGCGGCCCACTCCATGTAGGTGCGCAGCTCTTTACCCGTCATTTGGTAAACCGTAATTTCACCACCAGCATATTGATAGTTAAATGCGATATCTTTTGCTTTGATTGAGCCAGTATCAAGTTGAGCTTGGTCATTATCAATTTGCAGTGCGATCACGTTTGCTTTTGGCGCGTAGAAAAAACTGGCTTCCTGAAACAGCGCACTGATGCCGGTATCTTGAATATGCACTTGAGGGATACCGCGTATTTCATCATCAGGAACCAAGTCGACTCCGTCAAGTATCGCAATTTCGCGATTGGCGTTTTCTCGTAAGCGTTGATGATAAGGTGCGTACAGCGTTTCCATTTTCGAATCAGAATCAACACCTTTTATAGGGTAAGTGAAGCTGTCTTTATGAACGAGCGTGTATTTGCCATCCTTTTCTTCAAATTGGAAATCGATTCGAGATAAAACGCGTCCATATTTGTCAGGCTCGGTAATGATGACACCGTTTACCGTCGCTTTATCAATTTTAGTGTGCATGTGGCCAGCAACAATGGCATCGATTTCTGGGTTAGCATTGGCAATATCAGATACGCCCGTATCTTTGATGTCGTTTTCGTTATCCAGCCCCATGTGCGCAACCAAAACGATCGCATCGACATCATTTTTTATCTGCCCAATCACTTTTTTCACTTCAAGTGTTGGGTTAGTGAAGCTCATGCCTTCAAGGCGATTCGTGCCTTCAGCAAACACTTGTGTCATCGGAGTATCCATTCCAATGATACCGATCTTGACGCCATTTTTTTCAATAATTGTTGCGGCGGGTAAGAATGGATTGCCATCGGGCCTCTGAATATTCCCGGCTAACGCTCGGCCTTTAAATTGAGTCAGGGAGCGATTTAATACCGATAAACCAAAATCAAACTCATGGTTACCCAGCACCCAAACATCGTAGTTCATCTCATTAAAACCGAGCATCATAGGGTCTACGGCTTCATGCTTAAACGTTTCAACAAAGTTTCCCTGAATCGTATCTCCCGCATCCACTAAAATAACGTTTTTATCTTGCTCTCGTATCTGTTTAACCTTGGTGGCGATTTGACTTAGGCTCCCCTGTATATTCAGTTTGTCAGCAGCATAATCCCATGGCATAAAATGCCCGTGAATATCGGAAGTACCAAGAATGGTAACTTGATGAATATCGCCATCAGCAGCGAAAGAAGAAGCGGCAATAGAAGCAAGTATTGCGCTAGTAACAATTTTTAGTTTCATAACATACTCATACGTATAAACAGGCTTTCATTAAAACAGAGTGGATATTATTGATTTTATAAATATGTTTATGTGATGGGGTCGTCCATTCGATTGCAACACTAAAAAGCAATCACAAAATTTCGAGAGCGATCTCTCTTTAAATAGATTCTATGGCTTAAAGAGCTTTAATCGAGCCAAATCAGGCGGTTAATTTTTAATCATAAAATTGAGCAAATTTTAAGCAGATCTTTGATTGACGCTGTACTGAATCGCTTCTATTTTTTCTATTGGTTACCACAACAATGGAGGTTATAGAAATGAAACGCGCAAGTTCCACTTATCGATTACAACTGATAAAAGATGTTGTAACGCGGCACCAACGTACAGATCCAATGGCGAACTATATTCAACAGCTTCTGACAGAAAAACCCAACATGGAACAACCCGATGTGAATAAACGTTTTCACGGTAATCATTTTGATGAACATGCTGGTGGTTGGGTCAGTGATTTTTGGGGAATGAAGTAATTGATTAAAACAGATCGCGCTGCGGGTTCGTTTCTGGCTCGGAATCTGCTTTGTTTTGCGCTTGTTGTTTCTGTTTTTTCCGCTTATAGCGCTGTTGGCATAATTTTATGACATGCAGTTGCTGCGCAGCAGTCATTGAGAGCCAGTTAAAACGCTCTTCCCTTTTACGCATACAGCCTTGGCAATAACCTTTGTCATCAACTGAACATACACCGATACAAGGGCTCAGCACTTTAAAAAATTCGAGTTGCTCCATGGTTACTCAATTATTTTTCCAATTTAATGTCCGCCACATAAGAGTAACGTGTGTCACTTCCTGATTGCAAACTGTGACGCATATAAAACAATCACCTTATACTGACAAAAACAGTACTCAATTTTATATACTGTGCGCGTTTTCCAAATTCTGGGGTCTAATACGATGAAGTTTAGTTCAAAAAAATGGCTAGCCGCAATTTCGCTACCTGTATTGGTGAGTGCCTGTGCAAGTAATGGTGATGTAGAAAGCATTACCGCTCAAGATTTGCAGCATCACAATTGGCAACTGGTGCAAATTGATGGCAAGGACGTGGTCAATAATGACAAACAAAAAGCACCGCGATTAGAAATCGGCGAAAAGATGATGGCTAGCGGTAACGCAGGTTGCAATAACTTTTTTGGGCAAGCCGAGCTAAAAGACAACCAATTCCGCATCGAAAAAATGGGCATGACCATGATGATGTGTATCGGTGATGTCATGGATACCGAGCAGGCGTTTTCTCAAACATTGTCAGATTGGAGCGAGATCAATCTGACTAAAGATAGCCTAACGCTTAAAAATGAGGTTCACACGCTCACCTTTACTTTACGTGATTGGGTCAATTAATTTCAGTCATTCTTCTCATGGCAGTCTTCTCCATCAGGCTGCCATTTCCGTAGACCACCTCACACATCATTCACCTATCTGCGACTTCTGCTTTTTCTCACCAATTCAGATCTTTTGTTTTTTTTCGTTCATAATGAATGAACATGGAAATATCTCCGGTCTATTCACTAAGTCACTGAATAAAGCGATCTTTAAGGATAATTATGAAAAAGCTCATCACCTTACTCTGCACGTGTGCCTTCGCACTTTCCGCGTCAGCGCAAACTTGGCAACAAACCACAGATGCAGCTAAAGGACAAACCGTTTACTTTCACGCGTGGGGAGGAAGCCAAGAGATTAATGAGTACATTCGCTGGGCAGGCAACGAGCTTCAAGATCGCTACGGTATCGAGTTAAAACAGGTGAAAGTGACCGATATTGCCGAGACAACAACACGGCTTATTGCAGAAAAGGCGGCCGCTAAAAATAATAATGGCAGTGTCGATCTAGTATGGATTAATGGTGAAAACTTTAAGTCCATGAAAAGTAATGGTTTACTGTATGGTCCATTTACGGAGCGTTTACCTAACTGGCAATATGTTGATTCCTCACTGCCGATCGATCAAGATTTTTCAGAGCCGACTCTTGGCCTTGAAGCGCCTTGGGGTGTAGGACAACTGGTGTTTATTTACGATCAGGAAAAGCTCAATAACCCACCCCGTTCATTTTCAGAAATGTTGAGCTACGCAAAGGCGTTTCCGAATCGTGTTAGTTACCCTCGTCCTCCTGAGTTTCATGGCACCAGTTTCCTTAAAGCCTTATTGATTGAACTAACAGAGAACGATGTTGCCCTGTCTAAGCCTGTGGATGAACAAAATTTTGCCATAGTGACAGCACCTCTTTGGCGCTATCTTGATGAATTTCATCCTGTGGCCTGGCGTCAAGGCAAGCAGTTTCCCAGCGGTTCCGCTCAAATGCTGCAATTGCTTGATGATGGTCAGCTTGATCTTTCCATCAACTTTAACCCCAATGCTGTTTTTTCCGCTCAAGCAAATGGAACGCTAGCGGTCTCTACCCGCTCCTACGCGTTTGAAACAGGGGCTCTTTCTAACATTCATTTTCTCGCCATTCCTTGGAATGCGAGCGCCAAAGAAGGCGCATTGGTTGCGATCAATTTCTTACTCAGTCCGGAAGCACAATCTCGTAAAGGAGATCTTTCCATTTGGGGAGATCCATCGGTATTACAAAATGAGTTCTTAAGTGGCAGCGCTAAGAAAACTCAGCTGTTTAAATCAATCGCCGAGCCACATCCAAGTTGGCAAACGGCGCTTGAAGCCGAATGGCAACAACGCTACGGCCACTAAAGAGACTGAGATAAAGCCCGATGTTTAGAGCAAGCTATTTGCTGATTATTGTCATCTGTATTGCCCCAGTTGTTCCCGGCCTACTTGGGGTCATACTCTCCTCATTGGGCTATATTCCTCCCGTTGGCTTGCACCACTTTTCTCTAGATGGCTACATCGCCATCTTACAATGGTCGGGAGTCGGGCAATCTCTACTACTTAGCATAGGTTCTGCGTTAATCAGTACCTATCTCGCCGCAGCGATCTGCTTTGTGATATTGCAATCATTATGGCACAGCCGTCACTGGTCAAAAGTAGAGAACGCTTTGTCACCGCTACTGGCTATGCCTCACGTCGCTTTTGCCATTGGTTTTGCTTTTTTATTCTCGCCAAGCGGCATGACGGATCGCCTTTTGTATCATCTGTTTGGAACCTCATTCATGGGAGATGGCGCTTCACTTTTAGTACGCAACCCTTACTCAGTCGGGTTAACCTTAGCGCTAGCACTTAAAGAAGTTCCTTTTTTACTGCTGATGAGCATCCCCATTTTGCAGCAATTAAACATTGATAAACTGCAACAAGCAGCGGCTTCACTGGGTTATTCTCAACCCCAACTATGGCTAAAAGTGATCTTCCCACAGTGGTTAAATAAACTGCGGTTTGCCCTCTTTGCCGTGATTGCCTACGGCGTATCCGTTGTCGATTTGGCGCTCATTTTAGGCCCCAATAATCCACCAACGTTTTCAGTATTGGTATGGCAGTGGTTTAGTGACCCTAACTTAGCCTTAATTCCTCGCGCCGCCGCTGGCGCCGTTCTGTTGTTTATACTTGCCAGCGCCATGTTATTGATCGTTCTCTTTATCGAAAAGTGTTCCACGCAACACTACAAACGCTGGCAATACTCAGGCCGCTATGCGCTTTCCTTGCCAGGAAAATCACTGTTTTTATTCATCATTACCTTATCTCTGCTGATGTTGCCTTTAATGGTGGTTTGGAGTTTTGCACAACGTTGGCGCTTTCCAGACTTATGGCCCAGCCAGTTCAGTGCCCGTTTTTGGGACAACGAATGGTTGAATATCGCACCAACCATTTATCAAAGCGTACAATTAGCGCTATTCAGCACTGTGATTGCGCTGGTGTTATCTCTACTCGCTCATGAGTATAAGCTCAAATATCAGCGTCATTTACCCAGTTATTTGATCGCCTTGCCAATGCTCATTCCTCAACTTTCACTGTTATTTGGCATGCAGATCGCCACACTCTTTTTAGCCAGCGATCAGTATTGGCTTTGGGTTACATGGTCACATGTATTCTTCGCCTTTCCTTTTGTCTACCTTGCGTTGGATGGCCCGTGGCAAAGCTACAATCAAAACCTGACTAAAGCAGCGTTAAGTTTAGGAAAAACGCCGTGGCAAGTATTTTGGCAAATTAAAACGCCGCAACTCTTGCCAGCCATCGTTTACGCGGCAGCGGTTGGAATGAGTGTGAGCTTAGCGCAATATTTGCCGACTTTGATGCTCGGCGCAGGAAGGATCGCTACTATTACTACCGAAGCCGTTGCGCTCTCGAGTGGCTTTGACCGCAGAGTCACCGCTATCTATGCCATTTGGCAAGCCCTACTTCCTTTAATTTTTTTCACCTTGGCGATTGTGATCAGCCGCCTACAAACTCATCGCCGTACCATGAACCCTATCGTTAAAAAAACTGCCCGTAAGGAAGCCATTACTCATGACGTTCTGCCTCGAAAACCTCGCCATCCATAAACAAAATGGTGAAGCTCTCTTATCGGATTTAAATATCACCATCTCCCCAGGTGAAATTGTTAGCTTAATGGGGCCGAGCGGCTGCGGAAAATCAACGCTACTTAATGTAATTGCGGGTCATTTGGGGAGGGATTTTAGCTTCCAAGGCAGAGTTATACTGGACGATGTCGACATCACTTTGCGGCCTGCACATCAGCGGCAAGTCGGTATTTTATTTCAAGATGATCTGCTCTTCCCACATCTGACGGTTTGGCAAAATTTGGCTTTTGCCTTACCCAACTCGGTAAAAGGCCATGAACGGCAGTCTCAAGCAGAAAAAGCATTACAGAAAATTTCTCTCGAACATCTTGCCAATGCTTACCCAGAACAGATATCTGGGGGGCAGAGAGCACGTATTAGCTTGGCTCGCATGCTACTGGCTCAACCTAAACTGGCACTATTGGATGAACCATTTAGCAAGTTAGATAAAGCACTGCGGATCCAATTTAGGGATTGGGTCTTCAATCAACTGGTCGCCGAAGGCATTCCGACCTTGATGGTCACGCACGATAAAGACGATGTTCCGCCTAACAGCCGCATTTTAACCTGCTCATGGGAGAGCGCACATGCTTGATCGATTTAGTGTCAAAATCATTCGTTGGCCACTAGAGAAAACAGCTCAAGGGCTTCATCGCTTAGGCATTACAGCGAACCAAACGACACTCTGGGGTTTTACTTTAGGTTGCTGTGCACTTCCTGCACTTGCTTTCTCACAGTACACGCTGGCATTAATTTTCATCATACTAAACCGAATAGCGGATGGCCTTGATGGTGCGTTGGCAAGAATTCAGGGGGTCAGCGATGCGGGAGGATTTCTCGATATCAGTTTAGATTTTCTGTTTTACTCGCTCATCCCGTTTGGCTTTGTGCTGGCTTCACCTGAGCACAATGCGGTAGCTGGTGCCTTTTTGATCTTTTCTTTTATCGGTACGGGAAGCAGCTTTCTTGCCTTCGCCGTGATGGCCAGCAAGCGAAACATCCACAGCCCTATCTACAAGCATAAATCACTGTATTACATGTCAGGCTTGACTGAGGGTACGGAAACGGTTGCTTGTTTCGTCCTGTTTTGTCTTTTTCCTCAACATTTTGCCTTAATAGCTTATCTATTCGGCGGCGCATGCTGGTTCACCACCATTACCCGCATTTATTCTGGATTTCAAACACTCTCTAACACTCACTCACGTCAAGAATACAACCATGATTAACGCTATCACTTTTGGCTTCGAACTACGGCTTCAAATCCAGATAATGTAATACATTGGGTAATCGTATAACTCTTCGAAATTCTCATCAATTGAACCAGTGGCATGCTAAACTGCGCACTTACTAACGCAGTGGCATAACGATGCCTAAGGTTGCATTTATGACTTTGACCAGACCCGTTAAAATAGCGATCTTACTCTTTCTGATCCCGACTCTTATTTTTTCGTTAGCCATCCCGATATTAATCAATCCGTTGACACGCTATGTGCTGGAAAGCAAACTCGATACCGTCAATATTTATTTGTCCAATAGAGCTCAGAGCTTAAATGATATGATTTTAGATCAAGTCGCTCAGATAAATTATGAATGCCAAGCAAGCGATATGTCATTAATTCGTGATTCCAAGTACTACAACCGATTTATCAGAATGATCGCGGTTGTCAACAAAGACGGGCGTAGCTGCTCGACTGTCGGTTTCCCATTACAACTTTCGGATGAGTTGAAAGCCTATGACCTCTCTTCAGGGTTTTACATGTCCACCACTCCCGCACTTTTTGATACAGAAAAAGAGCTACTTATTTATTATCAAAAAGAAGGTAATCGAATTTTTTGGATATTAGACAGTAGCTGGCAAGAAGAGATATTAAAAGGTGATTGTATAAATTGCTTTTTATTAAATTTTCATTATTTATCGCCTAGTTTAAATGGATTGAGAATGAGTCGAGGCAATAAAGAGATTGCTTACCAAGACCACATCACAACCATTAGTTACACCATAAAAGAGTTTGATATTCAAGAAACACTCTCTGCTGGTAAAGAATTCAACCAATATCTTTACTACCAATTAATATATTGGGGTTATCCCATTGCGCTAGCAATTGGTATCTTATTATCTATTTTTTATTTAAAGTTCAGAAATTATAAAAACTCAATTCAAGGATTAATTCTTAAAGGCATTAAAGATAAACAATTCATCCCTTACTACCAAGCCATTCTTGATAGCCGAGAAGAGAGAGTTATTGGCTATGAGATCTTAGTTCGTTGGTGCAAAGGCAAGGAGATGGTTCCACCAAATGAGTTCGTTGGTCCGGCGGAAACATCCGGTTTAATCATCCAGATAACGAATCAAATCATAAGAAAAGTAATTGATGATTTAGAACAATTCGATGTGCAGCAATGGGTGAGTATCAATATCGTGCCTGCCCATATTGAAAGTGGTGGCTTAGCAGAAACACTAGAAGAACTCAATTGGCCGACCACCAAACAGATTCATTTTGAAATAACAGAAAGAACGCCATTTATTAATATTGAAAATGCAGGTAGGGCACTATCTCATCTTATGGAAAAAGGCTATAAATTCAAAATTGATGATTTTGGTACAGGCTACGGTGGTTACTCATATATACAAAATCTTGGTATTTCTTGTATTAAAATAGACAAAATGTTTATTGATACGATTGGAACTGACGACTTAAAAATAAAAATACTCAATTCCATTATTCTCTCAGCACAAGAAGCTAATATTGAAATTATTGCTGAAGGCGTTGAACGCGGAGACCAAGTTGATTATCTTGCTACTCGTGCTGTGTATCTTATCCAAGGATTCATCTATTCTAAACCCTCACCGATTGAACATATTTTGGGAAATTAATAATTCCTGAAGTCGGGAGAAATCACACCATAACCAACTTTATTATGGCGTGATCTTACCTAGTCTCCATTCTACTTAGGAGAAAATCAGTGCTTTCAGGCTGGCTTGCGGATCAATATCTTCAAACTCTGGTGGGTTTTCTAGGCGAGCTTGAAAAGTAAGTGATGGCGCTTCCACCTTCATCCCTTCGATTAAAAAGTCGCAGGTTACGGCTGGTGAATTAACGCATGCAAGCACTTCGCCGCCTTGTTCTAACAGCTCAGGTAAACGGCGTAAGATACGTTGATAATCTTTAGTCAGCGCAAAGCTGCCTTTTTGAAACGAAGGAGGATCAATAATAATCAAATCATATGGCCCTGATTTTTTGATTTTTCCCCAAGACTTGAAAATATCATGTCCAAGAAACTTCACTGAATTGAGATTGTGGCCATTTAATTGATGGTTTTCACGGCCTTTAGCCAGTGATGCTTTGGCCATATCGACATTCACAACTTGGTCAGCACCACCAGCAATAGCTGCTACTGAAAAACCGCAAGTATAGGCAAATAGATTCAGTATATTTTTATGTTTAGCGTGAGATGAAACCCACTCACGGCCGTAGCGCATATCCAAAAACAGCCCAAAATTCTGGTTACGCCCAATGCTCAATTGGTACTTTAAGCCATTTTCGACCACCACAGGGAAAGGCTCTAACGCTCCCCATACTGTTTCTGAAGGCGCGCCATCGGCATATCGATGCTGAAGTAAGACACAACGACCTTGCTTTTCTAGCCATAACGGACGGGTTGTTAGGTGCGACAAACCCGCTTTTAACTCCGCGAGAAAATCTTCTTCGACATTTTTAAATAAGTTGACGACTAACTGCCCTTGCAACCAGTCACAGGTGAGCTGTTCTAGACCTGGCCACTGACGACCTCGGCCATGAAATAAGCGGCGAATTTCACCTGTATTGCAGGAGAGCTGCTGCTCAATATGGGTAAAAAAGTGAGAAAGCGCTGAGCGTTGCATTGTTTGTTCTGTCATTTGTTTACTTTCGGCCAAACTAGATTCCAAGGTGTTAACCAAGATTCAATCCCTTGGCTAACAATGTCTGAGTTCCATTTCTGCCCCATCGCTACTTGATTGCGTGGGTCGCAGATAAATTGATACCACAGATCCTGATAGCAAAAACGTAACGCAAAAGCGTGTAGATAGCCTCTATCAGAATCATCATGAAAATGATAAATAGGGTCACCGACAATCGCAGAGCCGAGTGATTTCAAAGCGACCCTAATTTGGTGGGTTTTTCCGGTAAAAGGTTTACATAAAAAGAGACGTTCACCCGGCTCAGCAGAGCAGGAAAAAAACTGCGTTACGGCAGGGTTATTTTGTGTCGCCACTAACTTCCACGACGAACGTCGAGAGCGTTCCATATCACCGCTTATCAAACCCTGTTTCTTTTTAGGCTTTTTACTGCCAATGGCAAGATAGAATTTCTCGACTTCCCTTGCTGCAAAGTTTTTAGACAACTCACTGGCCGCAGCTTGGTGGCGGGCAAGCAATAAAATGCCGGACGTCATTTTATCCAACCGATGAACTAAGTAGAGCTGGCCATCACCTGAAACCTTACCCACTTCTTGCAGCAGCATTGTATCCCCGTCATCTTTGTGCACAGAAACATTGGGATGCTTGTTGATGATGAGAAAGTCGTTGTGAGTATAAAGAATATCAAACATGTGAATCACTAACTGCAGAATAGGCGGCTGAGTATAGCGTTAAACAACACAGATACCAATAAATGCAAGGTTCAAGGCCGTAGGATGATAAAAAGGCTCTCGGATGAGAGCCTTAGGAATGCGCTAAATTAATGAATAAGCAAACACCATTAAAATCGCCACGGGGCAAACAAAACGCACGTACCATGGCCAAATTTTCCAGAATAGGCTTTGTGCAATGTCTGGGTTACCTTGTTTGATCTCATCAAGCAATTTATTACGATGCCAAACCCAACCCACCACAATAGCCCAAACCACACCTAATAAAGGTTGCATATAGACGGTCGAGACGTTAGCCACTAGGTTAAATAACGCCCCAAAGTTAAGGGAAATGATGATGCTCAGCAGCGCAATGGCTCCACCGATCATCCATGTTGCTTGGCTACGAGTCATTTTTAGTTCATCTTGCGCGCAAGATACTGGTACTTCTAGCATAGAAATTGAAGAAGTTAGCGCTGCGATAACCATCAAAATAAAGAAACCAAAGCCGAGCAACACCCCTGCACTGCCCATATTATCAAACATCGCAGGCAGCACGGTGAAGACTAAATCGCCCGAACTCATCAAGTTGCCTGCATCATCAAAAATTTCGACACCATGATTTTTAGCCACAAACATTGCTGGGAGAATCAAAAGGCCAGCGGCAAACGCCACTCCCGTATCAATCGCCGCGACTTGCGCCGCTGTTTTTGGCAAATTAACATCTTTCTTAAGATATGAGCCATAAACGATCATCGCTCCAACACCTAAAGAGAGAGAGAAGAAAGCTTGCCCCATTGCGTCTACTAATAAACTGGGAGTGATGTGCGCAATATCAGGGATCAAATACATCTTCAATCCTTCCATTGCCCCATCTTGGGTAAAGATATAAGCAATCATGGCGCCGAATAGAATAAAAAGCACTGGCATCAAACGGGTAGACCATTTTTCAATGCCGTCCGCGACACCTTTTCGCACAACATAAATAGTGAGCAAAGAAAATGCGAGAGCCAGTAAAACATTGCGTAAGCCGCTAAAATTCACTAACCAATCGGCCGCCGTCTGTAAACCCAACAGGCCTAATATAGGGGATGCCGCAAAACCCATAAGCCATCCGGCAAGAATGGAGTAAAAACTGAGGATCATCGATGAGGCAATCATCGCGATAATGCCAAACAGTGCCGCCGCCGCACGATTTTTGGTCCAGATACTTCTTAAAGAAGCGATGGGGTTAGATTGTCCATGTCGCCCGATCGTCAATTCCGCAACCAGCATTGGAAACGCCAGCAAGAATACCATCGCCAAATAAATCACTAAAAATGCCGCGCCACCATTACTTGCCGCTTTGGTCGGAAAACCCCACACATTCCCTAGGCCAACCGCAGAACCTGCAGCCGCCATAATAAAACCAAGTCTCGATGAGAAATGACCTCTTGAACTACTTGCCATAAACTATTTACCAATGTTGTGTTTGTTAGGCAGTGCTAAAAGTGAGTGTAAACTTTTAATTACACAAGTTATAATTTTTAGTCGCACTGAGATGGTGGCAAGTAAAACAGTTTGAGATTAAAATTGGAAGTCCGAACGATATAAATTATGGATTAGACCGTAGTTTTATAGTTCAATTGTTGCTTTTTTATCCTCAGATCATTTTTTTAAACTGCCATGATCACTTTAGTAACACAATTCATCTGTTACTATTTTCATATTATTCACGCGATAAACTTCCTTACTTTTCCCTTTCCCTTTACTATCGTGACTTATTCTATCGACAAGATTAATGGCATGGACAAGGTTTACCACGTTCTTACTTTAGCAGGCATCGCACTCTATTGGTTTTTGGTCGCCGCAGTCACGCTACGCGTTGTATTGAAACGCCGAGCGGTGAGTGTTTCTCTGGCTTGGCTGATGGTGATTTATATCATTCCGATTGTGGGAGTGATCTGCTACTTTCTTTTTGGTGAGCTAAATTTAGGGCGCAAGCGTGCAGAGCGTGCGAAGGAAATGTTTGCTCCATTTGGTGATTGGTTTAGACAGCTTAACGATTGCCAGGCTCATGCCCCTGAGGGAATGGGTGCTCAAATTTATAAAATTGATGAACTGTGTAACCACCGTATGGGGATTCCGGCCTTAAGTGGTAATACGTTATCACTGCAAACCTCCCCTAACGAAATTCTGCATTCCATCATTGCCGACATTGAACAAGCTCACACCAGCATTCAAATGGTCTTTTATATTTGGCACCCAGGTGGATTGGCGGATTCGGTTGCGTCGGCTCTGATCCAAGCGGCCAAACGGGATGTGCACGTTAAGCTGCTACTTGATTCCGCAGGGAGCCCCCGTTTTTTCAAAAGTCATTGGTATACCATGATGAAAGACGCAGGAGTTGAAGTCGTCCAAGCGTTAGAAGTGAGCCCGTGGCGGATGTTCTTACGCCGCTTAGACCTACGCCAACATCGTAAAATCATTGTTATCGACGATAAAATTGCCTACACAGGATCGATGAATTTAGTTGACCCAGCTTATTTCAAACAAAACTCTGGTGTGGGTCAATGGGTCGATATTATGGTTCGTATTACTGGGCCTGCGGTCAATGTGCTGTCCGCAGTACATTGCTGGGACTGGGAGGTGGAAACAGGAACACGCATGTTGCCAGCACAACCAGAATGCACAATTGGTCCGGATCAGCCCCATCATCCTGTACAGGTTGTCCCTTCAGGCCCGGGTATGCCAGAAAACTTAATCTCCCAAGTGTTAACACTGGCGATTAATCAGTCAAACCAATCCGTTAGGATCACTACCCCTTACTTTGTGCCTAGTGCAGACCTATTAGCAACGCTAAAAATGACCGCTCAGCGCGGTATCAATGTTGAGATCATTATTCCACATAAAAATGACTCATTGATGGTCAAATGGGCATCTCGCGCATTCTATGGTGAGCTACTGGAAGCAGGGGTGAAAATATACGAATTCTACGGTGGTTTGCTGCACACTAAATCCGTCGTGATCGATAACCAGTTCTGTCTTGTCGGTACAGTGAATATCGATATGCGCAGCCTATGGCTCAATTTTGAAGTCACGCTCGCGATTGAAGACCAATCTTTCACTCAGGAAATGAACTGGCTACAGCAACACTATATAGAACAATCTCACTTGGTTGAGCTACCAATATGGGAGCAACGCCCACTGTATCATAGGTTTTTTGAACGATTGTTCTATCTGTTTAACCCTCTGCTGTAAACTTTTTATTTGACTGGGGTTGCCAAGCTAGGCAACTCCATGTTTTAAATAACGAACTCTCTCCCAGACAAGGATTTCGGATGTCAGAAGGTAAAAAAACACTGTTGGTCAATGCGGGTCGTAGTAAAAAGTGGACCAATGGCGTTGTCAACCCACCTATTCAGCGCGCCTCTACCGTTGTATTTGATAGTGTGGCTGAAAAAAATCAGGCCACTGTCAATCGGGCTAATAAAACACTCTTTTATGGACGCCGTGGTACTCATACGCACTTTGCGTTCCAAGAAGCAATGGTGGAAATTGAAGGTGGTGTCGGTTGCGCGCTTTTCCCTTGCGGTGCGGCCGCCATTGCCAATAGTATTCTTTCCTTTGTGCAAACGGGTGACCATATTCTGATGGTCGACACTTGCTATGAACCTACTCGTGATTTTTGTGAAAAAATCATGAAGAAAATGGGCATAGAAACGACCTACTACCCACCGACCATAGGTGAAGGAATCCGTGCTTTGATCCAACCCAATACCAAAGTGTTGTTCACTGAATCGCCCGGTTCGATCACGATGGAAGTGCAAGATATCCCAACCTTAGCGCGGGTTGCACATGAACATGACATCATTGTCATGCTAGATAACACTTGGGCGGCAGGCGTGAACTTTTCACCTTTTGAACATGGTGTTGATATTTCGATCCAAGCGGCGACGAAATACATTGTTGGCCACTCAGACGTGATGTTAGGAACAGCGATTGCCAATGAAAAATGCTGGGATCAATTGCGAGAGCAAAGCTATTTGATGGGACAATGTGTCTCACCTGATGACGCTTATTTAGGGCTACGAGGGCTAAGAACGTTAGATGTTCGCTTACGTCAACATGCTCAAAATAGCTTAGCCATTGCACACTGGTTAGCAGAGCAACCTGAAGTGGATCACGTTCGCCATCCTGCGTTAGAGACTTGTCCTGGACATGAGTTTTATCAGCGTGATTTCACTGGTGGTAACGGGCTGTTTTCATTTGTATTAAAGAGCAGTGATATAAAAGCTACGACGGCTTTGCTCGATGGCATGCAACATTTTAGTATGGGCTTTTCATGGGGTGGGTTTGAAAGCCTGATTTTAGCTAATGAACCCAAAAGCTTTGATAGTTTAAGAACCGTCGCACACCCGCACTTTGCAGGTACACTGATTCGAGTGCATATTGGTCTTGAAGATGTAGACGATCTGATCGCTGATCTAAAAGCGGGATTAGAACGCTACAGTGCACAGCTTGCTCTGCGTGCATAATATGAGCGGAAGAACAAAAGGCCGCTGAATCTTCAGCGGTCTTTTGCATATTAGGTTACCCTGAAAAATTAACGCTTGGGGCAATCAGCCAAATGATCGTTCACCATACCCACCGCCTGCATAAAAGCATAACAAATCGTTTCGCCAATAAACTTGAAGCCTTTTTTCTTTAGAAATTGGCTCATCGCCTTAGACGTGGGCGTCGATGTAGGGATATCACTCATCTGCTGCCAATGATTGAGCACTGGTTGACCATCCACAAACTGCCACAATGCTTTGGATAAGGAACCATACTCTTGCTGCAACAGTAAAGCCGCTCGTGCATTGGAATAGACAGAGGCAATTTTTCCTTTGTGCTTCACCACATCGAAATGTTCGATAATGTAAGGTGCCCGCGTTTCGTCGTACTGAGCCAGTTTTTCAAGATCATAACCGTCAAAGGCTAAGCGATAACCTTCGCGCTTTTTCAAAATCGTAATCCAGCTCAGCCCAGCTTGCGCACCTTCTAACGTCAAAAATTCGAACAACTTGACATCATCGTAAACGGGAATGCCCCACTCATTATCGTGATAATCGCGCTCTAAAGGGTGATTCATCGCCCATGCACAAGTCATTTCTGTATGATGCTTCATTTTTTGTTTCCTTACCCTTACCTTCATTTTCAGTGTCAGTTGAACAATGACACTGCAAATCTACGTGCCAGCTTTGCTTTTAAAGCTGATTAAACTCACGATTGACTTTAAATGCTTCAGAGGTGACATAAGCCTCCATTTTACGGATTTTCTGATCCACTCGAGTTAAATCTTGATCCAATGTCGCCAGCAAAGCTTCGGCGGTTTGTCCTTGCTCCCAAGGCTTATTCTTCAATGTATGTTCGCGTTGGGCTTTTAGCGTTTCAACATACTGAGTAGGCTGCTTTTCTAACATCAGCATCAAAGCCATATAAGCTAAAAGCACTAAAAAACCGCCACCGAGTAGTGCCGCCGAGATGACCAATATACGCACCAACCAAACTTCTAACCCAAGATAATTAGCAAGCCCAGCGCATACGCCAGCTATTTTGCCATTGACCGGATCTTTATAGAGTTCTCGGCTAGCCATGATTTTGCCTCCAAGTCGGTGATTCAGCATCTAAGATGCGTTCAAGGGTTTCAACACGGCTTTGCAGTTTTTCCGCTTTTTCAGATAACGATTTAATCCGCTCTAAATCCTCTTGTGACAATGAGTTGCTGCTATGTCGTTTACCTCTGTAATGCAGAAAAAGCCATATCGGTGCAACAAAAATCAAAAAGACAATCAGTGGACCTGCGATAAAAAATGATGACATATATGCCACTCCTCGTTATTGGTTTTTGTCCATTTGCTGTTTCAGTTTTGCTAGCTCTTGTTCAATTTCATCTTGCGCTTGAAGTTCAGCAAATTCTTGGTCGAGTGACTTAGCGTTACCGGACATAGCGTAGAGATCGGCTTCAGCTTCAAGTTCATCGACTTTACGCGAGTACTGCTCAAACTTCGCCATCGCTTCATCAGTACGGCTAGTATGCAAATGACGTTGCACATCACGACGGTTGTGCGCAGTTTGGCTACGAAGTGCCAAAGCTTGTTGCTTCACCCGTGTTTCGGCAATTTTGGCCTCTAACTTACCGATTTCCCCAGTCAATTTATCGATAGTTTCTTCTACCAAGGTTTGTTCAGTGTGCAAGCCTTTCTGCATTTCTTGCAATTTCTTTTTTTCAATTAAAGCAGCGCGAGCGAGATCTTCACGCTGTTTAGTAAGCGCCAAGGTCGCTTTCTGTTGCCAATCTTCAATATGAGAGGCCATAGAATCCACTTTACGCGCGAGCTCTTTCTTATCCGCAATAGCTTTGGCCGAATTGGTGCGTACTTCCACCAAGGTGTCTTCCATCTCTTGGATGATTAAGCGGATCATCTTTTCAGGATCTTCCGCTTTATCTAACAGTGCACTGATATTCGAGTTTACGATATCGGCAAAACGAGAAAAAATACCCATGTTCAATCTCCTGATTAGTTGTTCATGACGATGTAGTTATTGGTGAGCCATTTTGAATCGCTCAAAACGTTAAGACGAGAAGAGATAACCAAGTTTCATGCCATATATAAATCTATTGATAATCAATAAATTAGATAATATCTCATAGAATGAGATTACTGTGCTATGATGATTTTCGCCAAGAGTTGGTGAATTTAACCACCCTTTCAATCACAGTGTGGAGAGTGAACATGCAACAAAACTTACTGGGTGAAGCGCCTCAATTTTTATCGGTACTGGATAAAGTCTCTAAGCTTGCACCGATTGATAGGCCGGTATTAATTATTGGCGAGCGGGGAACAGGCAAAGAGTTAATCGCTCAGCGCTTACACTATCTTTCCAAACGTTGGGACCAACCACTGGTTTCGTTAAACTGTTCAACCTTGAGTGAAGGGTTAATTGACTCTGAGCTCTTTGGTCATGAATCAGGCTCGTTTACCGGAGCCAAAGGACGTCACCAAGGACGATTTGAACGGGCAGAAGGTGGCACTCTTTTTTTGGACGAGCTCGCCACCGCGCCGCTTGCTGTACAAGAGAAACTACTTCGAGTGATTGAATATGGCCATTACGAACGTGTCGGCGGTAGCCAACGGCTTAATGCGAATGTCCGTATCGTTTGTGCGACCAATGCTAATCTTCCACAATTAGCTGAAATTGGAAAGTTTCGAGCTGACTTACTCGACCGACTGGCCTTTGATGTGATCCAGCTTCCACCGCTAAGAGAGCGAAAAGAAGATATTATGCCACTTGCTGAGTATTACGCGATTAAGATGTGCCGTGAACTGAACTTAGCGCTCTTTGTCGGGTTTAGTGCAGAAGCGGCAGATCAGCTTCAACACTACTTGTGGCCGGGAAATGTGCGTGAACTTAAAAATGTCGTGGAGCGTGCTGTCTATCAACACGGAACGGCCTCCCATCCGATTGAAAACTTGGTTTTTAACCCTTTTGCTAATGAGTGGCACAAACCAGATGACCTTACTGGCAATCTCTCCACAGATCGCCATACTTACACCACTGGCTTTGAATTTCCGATGGATTACAAAATGTGGCAGGAGGATCAGGACAGACAACTACTGAGTGCCGCGCTCAATGCCAGTAAGTTTAATCAAAGACAAGCTGCAGAATTACTCGGCTTGAGCTACCACCAATTGAGAGGTATGGTGAGAAAATATCAACTCGTCGGCAGCAATGATGATTAACCCTAGGTTTAGATCAACAAAAAATGGTAGATTATCAGGATTTTGAGGCATAATGATTAGCTTTGTTTGCCTTACTTCTCACAGTTATTTCTCTTTATGAAAACATTGATACGATTCGCACTAGGAATATGCAGCTTTAGCCTACTGATAGGCTGTAGCGAACAAATTGACCATAGTAAAATTCGCCAGAGCGGATTCGTATATTGTGGTCACGGCAATCCCACCACTTTTAACCCACAATTGGTTGAGAGCGGCATTACGTCTGAAGCTCTCAGCCCACAGATTTACGACACGCTGTTGCAATTGGATTCAGAAACCTTACAACCGATACCCAGTCTGGCCACGAGTTGGACAGTGAATCCACAGGGTACAGAGTATACATTCAAGCTAAACGATGGCGTTCAATTTCAATCAACCGCTTGGTTTACACCGACTCGCGCTCTTAATGCCGATGATGTGGTCTTCAGCTTTCGCCGAATCATTGACCCAACCAACCCATTTCATTACGTCAATAGTGGCGTCTACCCATGGTTTGCTGGTATTGATTTCAAAAACTTGCTGATCGATGTTCAAGCTCTGGATGAACTCACGGTTAAATTTACCCTCAGCCGTCCCGACAACTCCTTTTTATCCAATATCGCCACCAGTCACGCTGTCATACTCTCCTATGAGTATGCTAATCAATTAGTGATTGAAGATGAAAAAAGCATGATCGACAGCCATCCTGTTGGATCCGGACCATTTTATCTAGACGAATTTAAAGTGAATGACCTTATCCGCCTCCGTCGTCATGGCGCTTATTGGAATGGCGTGGCGAAGATGGAACAAGTTGTATTTGATGTCTCCAACCGAGGTACAGGGACACTCGCCAAACTACTACGCCATGAATGCGATGTGCTCAGCTCGCCTATTTCAAGCCAAATCCCTATTATCAAGCAGCAATCGGAAATAGAGCTTGATGCCAAGCCTGCGATGAACGTGTCTTATATTGCTGTGAATACCTCTCACCCTGCGCTCAGTGATGTTCGCGTGCGTAAAGCGCTTAATTTTGCGATCAACCGCCAAAATATTTTGGACTCGGTCTATTACGGTACAGGAAGTATTGCTTATAACATTCTTCCCCCCTCCTCTTGGGCCTATCAAAAGGACAGTATTCAAATTCGCTATGATCGTAACTACGCGATCGCATTACTTAAAGAGGCTGGCTATTACGCCAACTTGGAATTGACGATGTCTGTTCCTGCAGAGTCTCATGCCTATAATCCAAGCCCACGTAAAACCGCCGAGTTAATTAACGCTAACCTTGCCGACATTGGTATTACATTGCATATCATCACGGAAGACCGCCTCGATCGTTCAAATTTGACCCAGCACGCCAACGTTGATCTGATTTTAACGGGCTGGAATGGCGATACCGCAGACCCAGATAACTTTTTGCGTCCACTGCTCTCATGTAATTCAGATCGCTCAGGGCTCAATGCCTCGATGTGGTGCAATAGTGATTTCGATTTTCTACTCGATTTGGCCTTGGAAGTAGACAAGTCGCGCTATCGCCTTAACTTATACAAACAAGCGCAAAATATTTTAAACGAAGAGTTCCCGGTTATCCCATTGGCACACGGCATGCAATTTAAAGCGTACAGCAAAACATTAACGGGCTTTAAACTCAGCCCATTTAATGTACAACCATTCAATACGGTTGAGAGGATCGAATAGTGTTTTTATATACGGTACGCAGACTCAACTTATTTATTATCACGTTACTCATTTTGACGATGGTCGGGTTTGCACTGCTGCGCTTAGATCCACAGTCGCCTCTAACTGCTCATGGATTTTGGTCAGGTTGGTCAACCTATTTAGGGCAACTACTGCAACTGAATTTTGGCGTCAATCACAGTGGTGTCCCGATTGTGGACGAACTGGCGATGGTCTTTCCAGCAACGCTGGAGTTATGCCTCATTGCTTTTACTCTCTCTTTGTTAATTGGTCTCCCTATTGGTACGCTCGCAGGAATGAAGCAAGGTAAATGGATTGATACCGTCATCTCCTTCACGTCAATGTCCGGCTATTCAGCACCGCTATTTTGGGTAGCTTTGTTAATGATCATGGTCTTTTCACTGCATTATGAGCTGTTTCCTGTTTCAGGACGTTATGATCTGCTCTACCAAGTGGAACACGTGACAGGTTTCGCTCTGATCGATGCTTTTTTCGCTGAAGGCAACTACCGTGCTCATGCTTTGCAAAGTGTTATTGAACATATGATTTTACCCTGCTTGGTACTGGCTCTAGCACCGACGACGCAAGTGGTGAGCCTGATGCGTTCTTCGGTGGCCGATGTAATGGCTCAGAACTATATACGCGCCGCTCGAATTAAGGGTTTAAGTGATTACGAAATTGTCACCGAGCATGTGCTGAGAAATGCAATTCCACCTATTATTCCTAAATTCGGGGTTCAGTTATCGAGTATGTTAACGCTAGCAATTATTACTGAATCCATCTTCAACTGGCCGGGAATCGGCCGTTGGCTGCTCGATGCCTTATCTAACCAAGATTATGTCTCCATTCAAGCCGGCGTGATCGTAGTTGGTACGCTCGTTCTCACAGCAAACATTCTGTCTGATTTGATTGGCGCTATGGTTAACCCGCTGGTAAGAAAGGAATGGTATGCTAACAAATAACATTTATCAGGAAGAGCATATTCCAACTCAGTTTGAGCGGTTTTGGCGCAGCTATCGCAATAACAGTTTGGCGATGTTTGGCTTGTGGTGCTTAGGACTCATTGTGTTGATTACCCTCACCTCTCCTTGGATAGCCCCTCATGATCCGCAGTTGCAAACGAGCAACCTATTAATACCGCCTTCTTGGGATCCTGCGGGTACTGTCGAATTTTTCTTAGGTACCGACGATTTAGGCCGAGATATCTTGTCACGGTTGATTGATGGTACCCAATACACCTTCGCTGCCGCTATTTTAATCACCGCTATCGCGGCTGTGATCGGCTGTTTTATCGGCATTATGGCAGGCATGACCAAAGGATTATTGTCCAGTACATTGAACCACTTACTCGACACGGTCATGTCGATTCCATCGTTGCTGCTTGCCATTATTTTTGTGGCACTGCTCGGTTTTGGCGAGTTCAATATTTTGCTTGCGATTGGTTTGGCACTCATCCCTCGCTTTGTTCGTTCGGTGTATATTGCCGTACACAACGAAGTAGAAAAAGACTATATCCTCGCCGCACGTTTAGATGGTGCCAATGACTTTTATCTGTTGTGGAACTCCATTTTACCCAATGTCCTTGCTGTCATCGCCAACGAAATAACACTCGCGTTATCCATTGCCATCTTAGACATCACCGCTTTGGGCTTTCTTGGTTTGGGTGCTCAAGCACCAAGCACCGAATGGGGCACCATCTTAGGTGATTCAGTTGAGCTGATTTACCTCGCACCGTGGACAGTCACTCTCCCCGGTTTAGCGATTATGTTTACGGTGATCATCATCAACTTAGTCGGTGAAGGTGTACGACAAGCTCTGAATGCAGGGGTGGAATAATGCCATTATTAGATATTCGCCATCTCACCATCGAAATTGATACGCCACAAGGCATGGTAAAAGCAGTCGATCGCATGAGCTTAACCATGAACGAAGGCGAAATTCGCGGGTTGGTGGGAGAATCCGGATCAGGAAAAAGCTTGGTGGCTAAAGCCATCGTAGGAATATGCAAAGATAATTGGACCATCACCGCCGACCGCATGCGCTTAGGTAACATTGATCTACTTCAGCTGACGCCGCGCGAACGCCGGCGAGTGATTGCCCGCGACATCGCGATGATTTTTCAAGAACCGTCAACCTGCTTAGACCCTTCAGATGAAGTGGGAAAACAGCTGATTGAATCAATTCCATCGCGCACATTTGAAGGCAAATGGTGGCAGCGTTTTACATGGCGTAAAAAACAAGCCATTGCCCTTTTACATAAAGTAGGAATCAAAGAGCACGCGCGCATCATGAGTAGCTACCCCTATGAGCTAACTGATGGTGAATGCCAAAAGGTGATGATTGCGATGGCTATCGCAACCAAACCAAAAATTTTGATTGCTGATGAACCAACGAACGATTTGGACCCCATTACCCAATCACAGATATTGCGCCTGCTAAGCCGGATGAACCAGGTTAATAACACCACGATTCTATTGATTGGCCACGACTTAACCACCATTACCCAATGGGCTAACCGTATTACAGTGATGTACTGCGGTCAGTCTGTTGAGTCAGCCGATACCCAGAAAATATTGAGTGAACCCAAACACCCTTATACGGCCGCACTACTGAAAGCGATGCCCGATTTTAGTGATTGGATCCCGCATAAAGAAAAATTGCAATCCTTACCGGGTTCCATTCCACCCTTGCAACATTTACCGATTGGTTGCAGATTGGGGCCTCGCTGCCCCTATGCTCAGCGCCAATGCGTTGAAATACCGTATCCACAACGTATTAAAAATCATAAGTTTGCCTGCCATTTCCCACTCAATATGGAGCAACAGTCATGAGTGCGTCATTATTAGAAGTGAACGGGTTAACTAAAGATTTCATTACCCGTTCAGGTCTGTTTCGCAAGAAAATTCAGCATGCAGTCAAACCGGTTAGCTTTACGTTAGAAGCGGGACAAACCATTGGTTTTATTGGCCAAAATGGTTCTGGTAAATCGACATTGGCACGAATGCTTGCGGGGATGGTTGAACCCTCTGCTGGCGAGATACGCGTTAATGGAGAGTTATTGGAACACAAGGATTACTCCACGCGCTGTAAGCTGATTCGAATGATTTTTCAAGATCCGAACACATCGCTCAACCCAAGAATTCAAATTGGTCGTATTCTAGAAGGGCCGCTCAAAAGAAACACCAATATGCCACCGGAAGCGCGCATGAAGCGCGTGAAAGATACGCTATTGCGCGTTGGGTTATTGCCAGAGCACGCCTACTTCTACCCGCAAATGCTCGCCACCGGGCAAAAACAGCGGATTTGCTTGGCACGAGCACTGATTCTACAACCGTCGATCATTGTGGCTGATGAAGCATTAAACGGGTTAGACATGGCAATGAGATCACAGATGATTAACTTATTTCTAGAACTGCAAGAAGAGATGGGTGTCTCGTTTGTGTATGTCTCTCAACACCTTGGAATTGTAAAACACATTACTGATAAAATTATGGTGATGCACGAAGGCGAAGTCGTCGAATCGGGTGACACACAAGAAGTATTGTCTAATCCAACTCATCCCATCACTCAAAGAATGATTGAGAGCCACTTCAACAAAGCGCCCAGCTTTAAATAGCCGCTCTGTATGTAAGGTCGGAAGACAATATCGACGATATTGTACTGTTCCTCCCCCTTTTAGGGGGAGGATTGACAGTGTTCACCCCACCCTAACCCTCCCCTCAAAGGGGAGGGAATTGCTTTCGTTAGCGAATAGCTCTCCTCCTACCGCCTAACACTTCAGTGGCAATAGTTTTTCTAAGGCTATCTGTGATGCTTCATTTCAGTGTAAACGGAAAAAACCAGTTGCTAACGACCAGTTTTTCGGTGAAGGCTACATTTCTTTTCCCCGCCACTTTTGTTTAATTAATCGTAACGCCTCGTAGAATTCATAAAAAAACAGAAATTTTCCGTAAGCGGCTACTTTTAGTTTTTGTATGATGAAAATCATATCAACCTAGACCTCGGAATAATGAATATGTTCCCTAATATTCCATCATCTGCTGCTTGTAATCGTATAGCATCTCCTGTGGCAACCGCAGAAAATAAGTTGCCGTTAACAGTAAAGTCAGTTACTCACAAACATGTGCAATGCATACCATTATTGGATACTTCCCCCACAGCAGCTGTTCATAGTGAGGCGAGTGCGCCAACCAAGGGACGAGATGTTGTGATACTCAATCCATATATGTCAGGAGGGGGTGACCATACCTTGGCAAATAGAATATCTCGTATTGTTGTTGAGGAAGGAGGCCGAGCATCCATTATACCTATCAATGTAGATCGCTCTTCTATCGACCAATACCGAAATATATCCTCTAGCTCTAATAGTCATGACATAAAAGAGTTCATTGATCCTATTTTTATTGTCTGTCCTGTTGGGATATTGCCCACAGACAAATTATCGATGGTAATTGATCATGTGTGTGGACGATTTAACTTTGCGAAAGGAAAAGTGCTTCTTTTAGAAGAAATGGATCTACTGGCTAGATGTAGTCAATCGTTGGAAGCGCGTAAAGATATGCTCGATGCTAAAGGGTTTAGTGATGTTCAAACATACAAACTCGGCTTCGCAGAAGGGGCGATAGGTTATTTACCTGTTGATAATGATACTGTCAACAAAGTAAAGGACAGAGCCGATGCTGAAATAGCTAAACTTTTGGATGGATATAATATAGACATCCAGAGAGATAGTAATATTCATCTTGCTTACATTAGTGACAATACACAGGTAACGAGTGCTCAAGTTTTTATTTCTAATACGTTAACTGATACAAAAGGAGATTCGGTTGACTCCAACTATATTATCGTTTTTCGTTGTTACGATAATAATATTCCCAAAGATCTTAAGGGAGTGTTTGGCATTAAATCTGCCGAGTTGGGATTGGATAACCCGTCTCTTTTTGGAAAAGCTAGCATCTCTTACCTTAACTCTAAATCTGGCAATTTAAAGCCTTTATTTAAGCTAAATGGAAAAGGCAAGCGCAATGTCAACATTGTACTGACGTTATCGTTACCTAAGAATATATTTCTTGACCTGATGTTATTGTCTAAATCTAGTATGGCTAGCGGTGATCAATCATTAAGCGAGTATATTTCTTTCAAAGGCGAGTTTCCTTATTATAATGTGCAACCTTGGAAAGCTCCTTTAGTTGCAGGAGTAAAGAAGATGGCCGAAAGTTATGGAAATATCGGTTTAACAAATAAAATAGACGAAATGGTTGTGGGCAGGGAGCCGACCGGCCGAGCAATTACGTATAAATTTGCTCCAAATGTCGACAACACTCCCTCTCAAAATCTCGACCAGAAACAAGCGTGGGATTCATTGAACGATAAGTTATCATCTATGCGAGCAGACGTTCAAATTCGTGATTTTTTATCCATCAATAGACATTCGGATAGCCAGATAACTCGTTAATCTGGAACCTATTTCTTTCGGGATTAGCGCGCCAATAGAACAGAAAAGAGCTTCTATCAGAAGCTCTTTGAGTTAGCGCGTTTTACTGGCTTGCTTTTTCAATTCAAAATCAAACTCGTCGGGAAATAACACAACGCCTTCTTCATTCTCATTGGGGAACACCACCACCGACAGTTCATCTTCTTCCAAGCCCGAAGTCCAACGGCTGTGCCATTTGTTCAAAGAGATCGCTTCCGCTTCACACGCTTGCCACTCGCCTGTTGCCCATGCCTTGGCAAACTCTTGGTTAGGCCACACAGGAACACAATCATCTTCTTCTGTGTTGAGCATGACACAACCGTGCTCATCTTTTAGTATCCAAACTTCACGGTTTGCAACAATGGCTTTAATGCAGTATTTAAAACGTTCTTCTTCATTATAGCGATTGATTGCTTCTATCTGTTCTGTGGTTAATGCGTCTGCCATAGCCCGGCTCCATGCAAAAGTTGGGGAATATAAAAACGCCTACAGTGTAGCACTGCAGGCGTTAAATTTAGAATCTTAAACAATAAGATGATAAAAAGGATTAAGCCAATTCAGCTTGCAGCCAAGGCCAACCTTGTTTCTTACGGCTTAAGGTATTTTCCATCATCAACATGCCATCTTGTTCGTGTTTGGCCAGTTTTTCAGCCCATTCACCAGTATAAAGAAGACGGGTCTGCGCGGTGGTAATGTCGGTCAACATCACGGCGGCAAACGCAAGGCCTTCCTCTTCACAGCGACGAACTAGGTCTGCTTGAATGGCGTCAATCATGCCATCGACTTGTTCAAGCGTTGCCAATTCCACTTGACCAACCACCACATCACGGCCGTTGAATGGGTAAGCTTTCAAATCTTTCTCAACAAGTTGAGCGGCAGATAAACCTTCAATGTCTGTTTTCGCAATCAAAAGCGCTTTAATAAAGGTATCAAGGTCTTCAACCTCAGCAATTTCAGCCAGTGCCAGCACAGCTTCTTTATCTTTTGGTGTGCACGTTGGAGACGCAAAACCGACCGTGTCAGACAAAATCGCAGACATCATCAATATGGCTAAAGGACGTGTGATTGGCGCATTTTCCATCTTGAATAGGTTGAACAAGATAGTACAGGTACAGCCAACTGGCCAAATCCACGCTTCTAGCGGATTCACTGTCATTACGTCGCCTAGGCGATGATGGTCAACAATACCGAGAATTTCCGCTTGGTTGATGTCATCAGGTGCTTGCGCAAGATCGGTATAGTCCACAAGCCATACCTTTTCGCCCGCGACGCTAGTACGAAGTTCAGGTTGATCAACACCGGCTGTTGCAAGAATGTGTTGAGTTTCACGGTTAATTTCACCCTGACGAACAGGCGTTGCTTCTAGACCACGTGCTTTAAGTAATTCAGCAGCAACTAATGCACCACAAATGCTATCACTATCTGGGTTTTTATGACCGACAACGAAAATCATCTTTCTTCCTATTTTAATGCTATTTGATGGCCTATCGAAGGTGATAGGCGAGATTGCTCACAAAGGCCGATACTTTACCTGATTTTCAGAATTTGTCATGACTTGTGGTTAAGAAATTATGGCTAATTTAGCGCAACATTCCGCTACCCCGAATCATTCAGTTAACCTGAGCACTCTTAACAAGAGCACTCTGTTAACAAGGGCACTCCACTAACAAGAGGTAATCACTGCTCGGCTGGTTAAACCACTTGCCAAGGAGACTTCAAATACTTTGACTGGCTCTGTCGAAAGCTTATCTCCTGTCCAGTAGTCATACCAATCCACTGGCTGGCTCGCTGTTAAGGTATAGTCACACGCCTCACCTTGGTAATTGAATAAGCAGTGCAGATCATTGCGTTCTGTTAACTTTAAAAATAGGTGATTGAGAGCCAATGAAGTTGGCTTAGCCGCATCTTGGTTGTGTTTGCGCCTAATCATTAACTTATTTAGGCTCTGCTTAGCAAAAGAGGTCAATTCTGGGAGTGGATCACCTGAAAGCAATAAGCCACCACACGCAAGCAATACATTGCGATGAAATTCATAGCTGATGCGATCGGTCGATTGATTCGCAAGCGACGTCAGTGTTGCGCAATCAGGATCAATTTGCCATAACTTGCGGTGCTGCCAACTGCGATAAAAAGTCTCTTTAGCGATTTGTTCAAAGCGCTGTGGCGAACGCTCGACATCGTCCGAAACACGCATGGCATCTACTAAACCCAGTGACGGCCACATCGGCGCGTTACATCCAAGTAACCATGCCTCTCCCGCGCCTTCTGCTATCGCCAGCATCCCTAAACGGTACGCTTCAACACCCGTCACTCCCGACTGATAACGCCGTCCTTTAAGTGCTCCCCAATAGTTCGCATCCAACTTAAACAGCTCAACCCCCCACTCTTCTTTCATGGTTTTGATCACATGGGTTAAGTATTCTTGCACGTCAGGATGAGAGCCATCCAGCACATACCAAGGTGTACAACGCCAGCCACCGTAGGTTACTTCTTCGGCTTTCAGTGGCTGTCTTTGAGCATTTTGTACAAACCAATCTGGATGTTGCTTAAACAATTGAGATTCAGCTTGTGCAATGAAGGGAGCGAGCCAAATTGCAGGTTTTTTGCCCGCTTGTTTGATCTCTTGGATCAGCGCTTTAACACCACGAGAAAACTTATCGGACGGCGTCAACCAATCGCCCATAAACGCCTGATAGCCATCATCCAGCAACACCCATTCTAGCCCCGAAAGTTCTCCTTGCATTGCCGCAAGGTTGGTTAGGATGTGCTGTTCATTAACATCGGCATAATAGGCATACCATGAACACCATCCAACGGGCGCAGGTTGTGCCACACCAGCACGCGGCGTATGGTGACAACTAATATATTGCGCATACTGTTGATACAAACCTGATAATGAATCACCTTGCAAAATAACGACGGATTCTAAACTGTTATTTGTCCAATCTTGTGGATGGGTCTGCTCGCCGTCAATGGAAGCGACTAAATAGGTGCCCGTCCTTTCTTCAAGAATTTCAAAATAGCCAGCAAAACGGTGGCAAGAGGTAAAACCAAACAGTTGGTATCCGGTGGATTGTTCAATCACCAGCGTGTTGTAATAACGTTGGCTGTCTTGCAGCGGGTATATCCGGTAGCTCAAGCTATTGTCAGGGCAACGCCCCACATCCACCGGATGATGCGGCGAACCTGCAGTTTGCGCTAGCATTTGAAAACCGTCACCAATCACTCGTGCGTCCGATTCAACGTCAAATAGAGTGCGAAGCAGCGAGTAGTGATCGGAAATGGGCGAGTTATGTATGCCTGAATAGGAAAAACTGATCTCATCGCCTTGCAATTGGGCAATCAAATCCGGTTGAAGTAACTCAACTTCTCGATGACATGGCAGAGTGATCGTTGTCATAACACCTCAGTACAAAGTACAAATTGTTGTTCTGGCAGTGTCTAATGAATTCGCGTTGCATGTAAGTTGTTTTGATCACGTTTTCTCTTTGACGTGGCTCCGTATGCTGTTTTATTCAACAATGAGAACGCCCAAGGTACAAGTTTGGATGTGACAAGTAAAACGCCAGCATGTTTGCTGGCGTTTCGTTGAGCTAATGACGGAATTACGCCACTTCGATTGGTCCACCGAATGACGTCACTGGTGGTACTTTACCAGTAAATTTCTCGAAATCGACAATGCAAGTATTGGCTGAAGTGGCTTGCGCCAGCTCAGATGAGCCGACATCGAGTGTGAGTGTATTTGGATCGCCATAGGTGCAAATAGCTCCCTCTTTTTCATTCAACGGGCCATACCACGCCCCCTCTTCGATACGGATCACGCCGCGCGGGTAGCCATCGCTTAAGACGGCACCAGCTAATAGCTGGCCGCGATCATTAAATACGCGAACTAAATCCCCTGCTTTAATGCCTTTTTGTTTCGCATCGATTGGGTTGATATACACGGGCTCACGGCCATTGACAGCATAGGTCGCGCGATACTCTTCTGACTCACACATTTGTGAGTGCAAACGCTTATCTGGGTGACAAGATTGTAACCAATATGGATGCTTATCTGAACCTGGGCCACCGTGCGAACGCTCGGTTTTTTCAAACCACATTGGGTGATCTTGGCAATGTTCATAGCCATAACGCCCAATCTTACGTGACGTAATCTCGATAAAGCCAGACGGTGTACCCAGTGCGTTTATCTCAGGGTCTTTACGGAAATCAGCGTGGCGAACCCAAGGTTGGCCTTCACCAAAATCCAGTACGCTCTGCTGCCAAAACTGTTCAAATTCTGGTAAATCAAACTTACCCGCGTTGGCTTTTTTACACTCGTCATAGAGCGAACGGACCCACTCCATCTCATCCATGCCGCGAGTGAACTCTTCATGGCGACCAAAGCGACGCGTCAATTCAGTGAAAATCTCAAAGTCAGTACGCGATTGGAACAAAGGATCAACCAAGCGGTGCATGGCAATCAAACCCTTGCCCGAATAAGAACCGTATACATCGATATCATTGCGCTCAAACTGAGTACAGGCAGGAAGAACGATGTCGGAGAAACGGCAAGTCGCCGTCCAAGCAAAATCGATCGTGACGACGGTTTGAAGCTTGCGAAACGCCTTCTTCATTCGGTTACGATCTTGGTGATGATGCCACGGGTTGTTGCCTGAAATCACCATCATTTTGTAATCAGGTAGTTTTACGCTCGAACCGTTGTAGCGGATCTCTTTACCCGGCTCTAGCAAACAATCGACCCAACGGGCAACAGGAATCGTTTTACTGTAGCCGTTGTAGTCTTCGTTGTCCCATTTCGGTTTTGAACCCGTATCTAGGTTACGTGGAAAACCGCCGGGCGAGGCAAAACCGGTTGATGGGACCCCAATACCAGAATAATGATGTCCGTAGGAGATCCCCCCGCCTGGCAGGCCAATTTGACCAACCATCGCCGCCACAACCGCACCAGCCCAGTAAGGCTGTTCGCCATGCTCTTGACGCTGAATACACCAACCAAACAGTAACTGAGTTCGGCCATTAACGAGCATACGTGCAAATTCGCGGATCTTATCGGCTGTTACGCCACAAATCTCGGCGGCCCATTCTGGCGACTTAACAATCTTATCTTTCGTTTCGCCTTGAACGTACTGAATAAAAGGTTCAAATCCTAAGCAATAGGTTTTGATGAACGCCTTGTCATACAGATCTTCGTTATACAACACATGCGCCACCGCCAACATAAACGCCACATCGGTCTGTGGGTTAATGTACCAATGGTCACTGTTTAAGAAGCGCTGGGTTTTATTCTTGACTGGATCAACCGAAATAACGTTGATCTCTCCTTTTGCCACTTTTTCTTTCAACTGATCAAGATAAGGAAAGGATTGGTGCGTTTCACAGTTCCAGCCAACTTGCAGGTTTTTTACCGGGTCGGTCGCCCACAAAACAATGTTGTCTGAATGCTCAAGAATTTCCGACCAAGAGGTTCCTTGGGCATACACTTCTGTCGAACCTAACACGTAAGGAAGAATGGTTTGGCCTGCACCTGTTGAGTAATCACCCACTTTAGTGATGAAGTTACCGTGCATACCTACAGCGCGTTGCATCATCGCTGTACAGTTGTGAAATGACCCCGTTTGGTTCCAACCCGTTTGTCCTGCATGCAGCGCCCAAGGGCCGTACTCTTTTTGTACGCGCTCAAGTTCACGATAAAACAGATCCAACGCTTCATCCCAAGTGACGCGGATAAAACGGTTGTTGCCACGTGTTTCGCCGCTGTATTTATGTTTTTTGAGCCAATCAAGGCGAACCATTGGGTAACGCACTCGTGATGGGCTATAGATAATGCCTTTGATTCCGTTGAGCATATCAGTGGGGTGCGTGTCTGACTCTAGCGGCTTGACCGATTGTACTTTTCCGCCATACACATGTGCGCGAAATGCACCCCAATGAGAGCCTGATACTTTCCAACTGCCTGTTGTTTCTGCCGCGTTAGCCGATGTCGAGACCAATAAACTTGGCCCAATAACCGACGCCGCACTGGTGGTTGCTACACCTTTAAGAAAACTTCTTCGTGTAATCGCCATATTTAAAACTCCGTTTGACGTGGATTAATGGTGACCTTCAGCAAAATCTGAAGAGTGTTTTTGTAGATACTTCAAGACTAACGCTTCGCTGTCTGTGTCGAAGTTGACGAATGCCATCATGCCGTTAAACATGCCCGGCCAAGTATTCGCATCAAAATGCGCTTCATCCGGTTGGCTATGACAGACAGAGCAGTTCGTTTTATAGGCCTCACCCGCTTTTTCCCAAATTGGATCCACGCTATCGAGCATGGCTTGTTTTTTCATCCACACTTTCGCGTTTACTTTTTCCCAAGGTAGACCGGTGAGATCATCGACACGCTTTTCACCAACAGTGACGATTGCATCATTTTGTGCCGCTTCTTTCATCAAGGAGCCCACAGCGATGTTCATACCAAAATCTTCTTGGATCACACGACCAAAGCCTTTTGCTTTGCGCCAACCATCAATTTCGATTTGAATCATCTCTCCTTTCTCATCCAATACCGTGACTGCCGATGCTGGGTTCAGAAGGCCTGCTTCCACTTTGGCTTGCGCATCTTCATAAATAGGTGAGAAGCGAACGCTCACCACTTGCTTGCCGACCGAGTAATCGGTTTTAGATGCCAACTGCTCTAGTTCGCCAATCAGTCCGCCTGAGCTATCCATATTTTTAGGCAGGTTGTGGGCGATCCCTTTATGGCAATCTAGGCAACTTTGATCTTTTTCCGCTGCTTGTTTCATCTGAATACGCGCGGTTGCCGACATCTGTTCGAAATCCATCGAATCGTAATTGTGGCAATTTTTACATTCCAATGAGTTGTTGGCTGAAAAGCGCTCCCACTCATGCTTGGCCAATTCAATACGGCGCTCTTCGAATTTTTCAGGGGTACCTAAATCACCAAAAACTTGCGCAAATACCTCCTTAGAGGCTTGCATCTTACGCGCAATTTTAGCGGTCCATTCGTGTGGTACGTGGCAGTCTGGGCAAGTGGCACGCACGCCTGAATGGTTTTTCCAGTGCACGGTTTCTTGCAGCTCAACATAAACGTTGTCGCGCATTGTGTGGCAGCTGATACAGAATGCTTCTGTGTTGGTGGCTTCCAGTGCAGTATTAAAACCGCCCCAGAAAATCACACCGGCGATAAAACCGCCCATCGTGAGCACACCAAGGCTGATGTGCACGGCTGGACGAGTCATAGTGCGCCAAATTTTGACTAACAATGATTTCATGATTCGCTCTCTTAAATTTTCGATCAAAAGGATTACGGGTGAACCGTGGAATTAACCGTGCGCACCAGGAGGACCAAAGAGGAACACTTGCAGCATCCAAACAATGAATCCATAACCGCCGACAAAGGCGATACTTAAGATCGGAAAGAGAACCACTGTGATTAAGAGGAAAGACTTCCACTCAAGCGAACGTTTCTCATTACTCTCTATTTTATTAACATCACTCATACATTTGCCTGTTTTGTATTTCAGTCATTTTGAGCAGCTCGACGACAGAGCTCAGCTTATTACCATTTCTGATACGAAATGTTAGACCATACTCTTTGTAGGGTTCAATCGATTCCTACCTTATATAGCAAGGAATCCACTACTTTTTTGAGCTCGCACGGAGTTGTGTTTGATTAAGAATTTATGTATAAAAATGTGAGTAGTTGTGTCAATTTAATTTCTTTTCATAAACGTTAAACAAGAAACAAAAAAGAAACAAAATGAATTGCAAGATAGGATTGAGGTGCGAATTTCTTCCCGCAAAACGCTCAAATGGCAACCGAAGTGTAACGCTATTGTTAATAAGATGAGGAATGGTTAGATGTCGATCACCGCTCAGGAATCGGTGTTATATTCGCCCCACTTCAGTGCATAATGCACTGCCCACTGCTGGGTTTTTGTGCACTTCTTGATAGAATTCATCTTACACACTGGCTTTAAAACAGCTTATCCACAGAAAATGTGGATAAGCTGTTTTAAAGGTATAAATAGTGAACAAACACTAGCAGAAGCAGTCAATCACCACCTAAGGCGATGGTTTAGAAATGACAACAAAAAGCGGCCCTTAAAGCCGCTTCTAAAATCATCTCTTCAATAAGGAGTTATTCGTGAGATCCATCTCGAAGGTAAATTAACCAGTACCAAATGCCAACAAAAACACCCCCACCGATGATATTGCCAATCGTCACGGGTAATAGGTTATTGATCAAAAAACCCATTAAGTTAAGGTCTGCGTAGTCGGCAATATTGGCACCCGTCATCTGCCAAAACTCAGCGGGTGCAAAATATTTGATACCAATTGCCATCGGAACTTGGAACATATTAGCGATGCAGTGCTCAAAACCCGCGGCGACAAACATGGCGACAGGTAAAATCATCACCATAATTTTGTCAGTCAAGGTACGACCACTGAAAGTCATCCAGACCGCCACACACACCAACACATTACACATAATGCCAAGCGCTACTGCCTGCATAAACTCGTGGTGCAACTTATGCTGAGAAATGGCCATCGCATTGAGGCCAACTTGTCCACCATCAAACATATATTGTTTGGAAACGAGCATACAGGCGACAAGCATCAGCGCACCAGCAAGGTTGCCAAAATAGACGATGACCCAGTTTTTAATCAGCATGCTCCAAGAAATTTTGCCACTCGCACGTGCAACCAAAGTCAGCACTGAACTAGTGAATAACTCACCACCGGTGACCACCACCAGAATAAGACCTAAGCTAAACGCAAAGCCGCCGATAAAACGGCTCAGACCCCAAGCAATATCGCCAGTTCCTGTCGTCACTGTAGTGTAAAAAACGAAAGCAATACCGATATGAATGCCAGCAGAAATGGCAAGAAGGAAAGACTTCATCGGATCTTTCGTCGCTTTTCCAACGCCAGTTTCTGCGGCGCGCTCTGCCATTTGCGGTGGCAATAGGGAATCAAATTGGTTTAAGTTCATGGCAAGTAACATTTTGAAACAAGTTATATAAGGCGCGGATAATCGCTCCATTCCTATGACAATTCAAGAGCTATTTTCTATGTTTACAAAAAATGTGTTTAGCGTGATGAAAATCATAAAAATTTATTGATAGCCCATATCCAGCGTCTATAGATAGCCACTCTCTTGCAAACCAATGATGAATATAACTGTGTGAAATATCCCCAATTTGGTTGCAGATAACATTTCTTACAACAACTGATTGCAGCCAACAGCGCTGCCATCTATGGTGACAAAAAATCATTCACTATATAGGTGTCGAGATGAAATTTACTCAACAAAATATCGCCGAGCTCAATCTACTCCTCCAATTTGATTTAAGCAGCGCTGCGACTGGCATTAAAGTCCGTAATGATGCGTCTGACGACATGCAATCCGCCGTTCAACGTCTTTACGAAAAAGGTCTGTGTACATTACCTGATGGTGGCTATTTAACGGATGAAGGTATCGAAGTGGCCGAGCATGCAGAGCGCGTGCTGCGCGTTTTGAACTCTTAATCTAGTCTGCAAAGGCAGCCGAGACTCTGCTGGCTGCCTTGTCCCCTTAAAAACCGCCCTTCTTTATTTGGCCATTGGCTCAATCCAACGTTGATAGGGCTGAATTCGATCATATCCCCAGTTAAACAGTGTGGTGTAGATAAAGAAAAAGGTCAGAAACCCAGCTTCCAAAATCAATGCATCCCACATCGATACGTCTAAAACCCAAGCGATCACCGGAATAGAAATAAAGACGAGCCCACCTTCAAAACCAGTCGTGTGTAACAAGCGTAAGCTAACCGTACGCGCTAATCGGTTGGTACCAAACACTCGGTCGAACAAAACGTTGTATAGATAGTTCCACGCTACGGCAAATAGGCTCAAACCAATACCTATCATGGCTAAATCCCCCGTTCCCTGCCCTGTCACCAATGCGGAGATTGGAATAATTAACGCTAATGCGGTCACTTCAAACGTTATTGCATGGAAAAGGCGCTCTTTCATCGACAGCTCTCTCATTGACATCATTTTTCTCCTCTTTATTCTTCGTCTGAGGTGTTGAATGGGCTCATTTTCATCTATATTGAAGATACTAAAAAGTTAGATAGTATCGGTAAATGAGATATGTTGAGTATTGATCAGTTGCAAGCCTTCACCGCAACCGTTGAGAGTGGCTCTTTCTCCGGCGCGGCAAGACAGTTGGGCAAAGTTCAATCAGCCGTTAGCCAACACATCATCAATTTAGAAATTGATTGCGGCGTAGAACTGTTTGATCGCTCCGGCCGTTATCCACGATTAACCGCGCAAGGCGAGCGACTTCTACCGTATGCGCAAGCGACGTTGCAGCAACATCAACGCTTAGCGCAACAAGCACAACTGCTTGCTTCATCACCCAATCAACAGCTTTCGCTCGCGATGGATGAAGGGATCCCGTTACAAGGGTTAACCCATTTATTCAAACAGTTAGCCACACAGTTTCCACACATTGAAATTGAATGTTTAAGTGCATCAAGTACCGATGTGATTGAGATGGTGGAACAAGGTCGCGCTAGCTGCGGGATCATCTTCAGTGAATTGGCCTTACCGAATAACCTTGATTTTGAAAATGTCGGTTCAATCCGTTTTGATGTTTATGTGGCCGCAGAGCATGAATTGGCTCAGCATCAAGCGCCCCATATCGATATGCTAAGATTGCATCGCCAACTCGTTATCCGCTCACGCAGCCATAAAACCAGCAGTTTCCATCAAGCCTTTAGCCCCGAGATATGGTACGCCGATAACTACTATCTATTATTAGAGATGGCGTTAAGCGGTTTAGGATGGTGTTTGCTGCCAAGCTATTTAGCCGAAAGTGAACAAGCGATGGGGAAATTAGTGCGTGTCCCTGTTGAGTTTGAACAGCTGGCTTGGTATACCAATATTGATGTCATTCAGCACCAGCGCATGAGCGCCGATCCTATCCATAAAATGGTCAGGCAGTTGTTGCGCCAGCTTAGTCCACTCACCGATGCCTGATCGGCATACAATCAATACAGGATGTACATTTTATGAGCACCATTACCCTCATTGGCGCAGGTTGGCTAGGCCTTCCTCTAGCGCAAGCTCTTACCGAAAACCACCAGGTCTACGCCAGCCGCACCCAAACGGCAGGAATGCTTGAGTTAACGCAACATGGCATCACAGGCTTTGTGTGCGATCTTTCTCTGCGCGACCAAAGCTTATCGCAGCATTTTATTGCTCAAAAAAGTGAGATTGTGATAGGCAGCTTTCCACCCGGTTTTCGCAAGGGAAGAGGGCAAGAGTATGCGCAGCAGTGGCAGCATTTAGTCGCACAAGCAAAGCTGGCTAATGTGCGTAAAATCGTCATGGTCAGCTCAACCAGCGTCTATCCTGACATTGCACAGCCAATGAGTGAACAGCATGCCTCCTTGTCACTGGCGCAAAATGACTCAAACTTCAGTGAAGGAGCACGAATTATGTTACAAGCCGAGCAACACGTTATCGATTCAGGGCTAGATTATGTCATTGTACGCTGTAGTGGCTTGATCGGACCAAACCGTCATCCCTCACGATTTGCAGCGCGTTTGGCGCAAGTCAGCCGGCTTGCACCAGCTAATATGTTGCATCAAAAAGACGCCATTGGTGCACTGATTTTTGCCAGCGAAAAACTCTCCAAACAGGTCGTTAACGCCACCACACCACAAACCGTGAGTAAAGCTGAGTTTTATCAAGCCGCGTTGGCGGCCGCCGAGCTAGACTCACCATTGCCGCCAATTGTCGATATTGCCGACAAGCGTATCTTAAGCAACAAGCTGAGCCAATTGGGCTATCAATTTCATTATTCACACACGTTAGAGGCACTGGCACTGAATGAGTAAACATCTCTACCAACACATTGAAACCTTGTGGCAGTACATGCAGATGAAGCATGAGCTCGTCGCGGCCGATATCATTATGGTGTTTTGTAGCAATGATTTGCGCGTGGCTGAGTATGCTGCACATTTGTACCAACAAAATTTGGCCCCCTACCTTCTTTTCTCTGGCGGACAAGGGCGTTTTACTGAGGGTAAATTTGCTAAAAGCGAAGCAGAAACCTTTGCTGACATAGCCAAAGATTGTGGCGTCCCAACCCACGCGATTTTACTGGAAAAAAAGGCGACTCACTCTGGAGAAAATGTACGATTTAGTCACCATCTATTGGCAGAAAAATCGATCACTGCGCAACGTATTATTGTGGTTCAAAAACCCTTCATGGAACGTCGTGCCTACGCCACATTTGTTAAGCAGTGGCCCGCCCCATTTGAGTCATTGATGGTGACCTCTAGCGGAGAGACATTTTTCGATTATCTTGATGAGGATTTCACCGTTGATGTTGTATTGAGTGCGCTATTAGACGATTTTGTGCGAGTCCGCGACTACCCAGCACAAGGATTTCAGATTGAGCAACCGATCCCAGACGATGTGACATTTGCTTACCAAGTTCTGAGTCAATTTGAGTGGTAACACAAGTTGTGGGCATACAAAGTTGTGGGGCATACAAAATAGATAGGGAGGCTTAAACCTCCCTATCGAATAATTTGTTCAAGGCGCAGAAGTAATGAATTTACTTACCCAAGGCTTCTTTATAGTGCTGACGACATACCGACACGTATTTATCGTTACCACCAATAGAGACTTGATCACCTTCGGCAATCGCCACTCCATGTTCATCGGTGCGAATGACCATGTTCGCTTTACGGCCACAATGACAAATTGTTTTCAATTCCACCAGCTTATCGGCCCAAGAAAGTAGATATTTACTCCCTTCAAATAGCTCACCTAAAAAATCGGTACGCAAGCCATAGCACAGTACCGGAATGCCGATTTTATCGACCACTTCAGTCAATTGATAGACTTGCTCTTTGGTTAAGAATTGGCACTCATCAACCAAAATGCAGTGACGCTTTTGTTGCTCGTGCAGTGCGTTGATCTCATCATACAAATTCGTTTCAGCGGTAAAAAGCTGGGCGTCTGATTCCAATCCTATTCTTGAACTTACTTTACCAACACCATAACGGTCGTCGATGGCGGCGGTATAGATCACGGGCGTCATACCACGCTCTTGATAGTTGAAAGAAGATTGTAGAAGAGTGGTTGATTTACCTGCATTCATCGCAGAGTAATAGAAATACATTTGAGCCAAAAGAGAGATTCCTGTCACTAAGTCAATTGGCGAGAGAACAAGGTTCACTCAAATAAAAAAGGATAACCCTACGCGGGGGCAAAAAAGAGGGTGACTTTCGCCACCCTGCTACCGTTGCGTTTATTGCGCTTTTTCTTTTGCGACCGTCACCGCAATCGCCAACTCTTCGAGCGACGCTGGGTTAGCCAGACTCGGTGCATCCGTTAGCAAACAAGCGGCTGCGGTTGTTTTAGGGAAAGCGATCACGTCGCGAATATTTTCCGTACCACACAACAGCATCACCAAACGGTCAAGACCGAATGCAAGACCTGCGTGTGGTGGTGTACCAAATTTCAGCGCATCCAATAGGAAGCCAAATTTCAGTTGTTGCTCTTGCGCATCGATACCTAAAATATCAAACACCACAGATTGCATTTCAGCATTGTGAATACGCACCGAGCCACCGCCCACTTCATAGCCGTTTAATACCATGTCGTAAGCATTTGAATTTGCAACCGCGGGGTTGGCTTGCAGCTCTTGCGCGGTTAAGTTAAGTGGCGCGGTAAATGGGTGATGCATAGCATGCAAGTTACCTTCGTCATCTTCCTCAAACATCGGGAAATCAACAACCCATAGTGGAGCCCATGAATTTTCATTGGTGATCGCCAGATCTTTACCCAATTTCAAACGCAGCGCACCCAAGGCTTCAGTCACCACTTTTATTTTATCGGCACCAAACAAAATGATGTCGCCAGACTCAGCGTGAGTCCGCGCCAAAATGCCTTCCACAATGTCAGCCGAAAGGAATTTCGCGACCGGAGATTGAACGCCCTCTAAGCCAGCAGCGCGGTCATTGACTTTCATCCACGCCAAACCTTTCGCGCCATAAATACCAACAAACTCAGCGTAGCTATCAATTTGCTTACGAGTTAATGCCGCGCCACCCGGTACACGAATAACCGCCACGCGTCCTTTAGCATCATTAGCGGGACCAGAGAAAACATTGAAATCCACATCTTTTACAAGGTCTGCAACATCAACCAATTCCAGTGGGTTACGCAGATCCGGCTTGTCGCTACCATAGCGACGCATCGCTTCGCTGTATGGCATCACAGGGAAATCGCCTAGATCAACGTTTAGTAGTTCTAGCCACATGTTGCGAACCATTTTTTCGGTCACTTCACGCACTTGATCTGCCGTCATAAATGACGTTTCAATATCGATTTGAGTAAATTCTGGTTGACGGTCAGCACGTAAATCTTCATCACGGAAACATTTTACGATTTGATAGTAACGGTCAAAACCTGACATCATCAACAACTGTTTAAACAGTTGTGGCGATTGAGGAAGTGCATAGAAACTGCCTTTGTGCACACGACTTGGCACTAAGTAGTCACGAGCCCCTTCCGGCGTTGCTTTCGTCAAAACTGGCGTTTCAATATCGAGGAAACCGTGTTCGTCAAGGAAGCGGCGTACAAAGCTAGACGCTTTAGCGCGCAATTTAATGCGATCACTCATTTCTGGACGGCGTAGATCTAAGTAACGATATTTTAGACGTTGCTCTTCTGAGTTCTTTTGGTTGAAATCCAGTGGCAAAACATCACTGCGATTGATAATCGAAATCCCACTCGCGAGAATTTCTACTTCGCCAGTCGCCATCTCTTTATTGATTTGACTTTCTGGACGCGCGCGTACTTCACCAGTGAGCTTAATGCAGAATTCATTACGCAGTTGGTTAGCTACTGCAAATACATCCGCCATATCTGGATCAACCACCACCTGAACGATGCCTTCACGATCTCGCATATCAATAAAGATAAGACCGCCTAAATCACGACGGCGATTAACCCAGCCGCACAACTCCACAGTTTGTCCTGCGAGGGACTTGTTCAGGTGACCACAATAATGGCTACGCATAATGAATTTCCCAATCTCTAATTAGTTATCAATTCTAAGCCGCTCAGCGTCATTATCTGAGCAGCGCAAAGTTCCATTTATACGCTGAAAGATGTGCAAAATCGACCTTCCAGAATACAATTTGTTGTGTTTTATCAAGGGTTGCTGCTTTTTAAATCAATAATCAACCAAAATAGCAACACCGCTGAGAAATTGCGGCTGATTATAGCGTTAAAATACCAAAATCATCAAAACTCTCGTAGAGTATTTATTTTTAGTAATGGATAAAAGGTCAGTATGATGAATTTACCACTGCGACTCGGCCTTACCATGTGGTCACATCCAGGCTGGCAAAGTACGTTTTACGGCGCGGGAACGCCTGCTGCGCAGCGTCTTGAAAAGTATGCGAGGGTTTTTCATACCGTAGAAGGCAACACTACTTTCTATGCGTCACCTTCCATGAACACAGTGCAGAACTGGCGCGCCGCCACTCATGATGATTTTCGGTTTACGTTCAAACTGCCCAAAGCTATTACCCACGAACATAAGCTCACTGGCTGCCAAGATCAGTTAAAAGATTTTATGATGCTCATGGAGCCTCTGCACTCTCGTGTTGGATTATGGACCATCCAACTGCCAGCTACTTTTGGCCCACAGCACTTAGAGCAGTTGAAAAAATTCTGCGCCTATTTTCCCGCAGGTTTTCCACTGAGTGTTGAAGTGCGGCACCTTGAGTTTTTTGCTAAGGGAGAAGCTGAAAAAGCGCTTAATCAATGGTTAGTTGAATCGTCGGTTGACCGAATCATTATGGATAGTCGTCCTATCTTTTCGGCCAAACCGACGACCGACGTCATCATTGATGCTCAGAAAAAGAAACCTAAAGTCCCTGTTCACGCCATTGCCACGGCACAAACGCCGATGATCCGTTTTATCGGCCACCCAGAATTAGAGGCCAATTACCCCTTTTTTGAAGCGTGGATGACCAAACTGCCACATTGGATCGAACAAGGAAAACAACCTTATCTTATGGTCCACACGCCAGACAATATTGAAGCCCCATTATTAGCCGCCGAGCTATACCAACAGCTGCAACAACGACTCACATTACCTACATTGACAACATTTCCAGCCCAAGATGACCAGCACCAAATCACCCTATTTTGATACTAAAACTCACCACTAATACACACCCCCTATTGTGTAACAAAAGGGGGAATCCAGTTCATGCGAACACATAAAAATGTGGGGTAACAAACCATCAGGCTTTTATGAATGCCACTATCTTTTGGTATTCAGTTTCATGAATTCACAAAATTAGACAAACCTTTTATCTTTTTCCATGCGTCTCTATCACCAATTCTCTTTCTTTTTAGAGACAGTTCTGCTGAGCTCAGCATCCAAGGTGTTTTTGTACACACTTTATTCCCCTGAGCTCCTCCTGTGTTCGATTCCTGAATTTGTAAGTTACCACTGTTGAGTAAAACCTTCTGTAGTAGTTTCTGATCTTCACTGCCAAGTGCTCCCCAAGGAGTAACCGATTCATTCTGATGTAATTTAATCACTTCTCGCTTAACTTCTCCGTCAAGAAAACCCGTACGATCTTTACCACTTTTGCAATTCCAAGCAGGAATAATCCCAATTTCATACGTTAATAACACAATGCATCTTGCCATTTTGTATGGGTCACTCTCATCGGTATTATGTGCTTTAGCTTCCCAAATCTCTTTTATTTGTTGTACCAATTGCAAAACAACCGATTTATTTTTAGGGTTATCGGCCAAATATTTACCGACCCAACCTTGTGGATCAGTACTATTGCAAAAACCATCCCCCAACAGAATCTTTAAACCCTCTAGGTTTATACTGTCCGATTTCTTTTGACCAATTTTAAATTTCAAAGAAAGCTCGTTTACTCCAAAATTAAAAGGAATGATCTCTGGTTTAACCTTAATTTTTTGACAATTTCCAGATTTGTCTACCACCTCTAATTCTATAACTTTATTTGATAATTCATTCCATGAATATATTTGGTCCTCTAATTGATCACCTTCAGTGACAGACCAAACATTACCAGCGGTAACTAGAGAGGTTGATGTTAATTGTAAAGGCACCACTTCATCAGGGTTTTGTATAGCAGACTCTAAGATCGCCTGATTAGCATACAAGGCAGCCAATATAACCTCTTTCCCTCGATTGACTCTACCGACTTTGCGCTCTTGACTATTTTTATCAAGTCCATACGGTGACAAAACCCCATGCCTTATACCTTTAAAAAGCACATCTCCCGATGTTGATGTCAGCTCAGACATCCATAGATTTACCGCATGTTCAGATTCACATATACTTCCACTGGAAATACCTTCATCATTGTAACTATGACTGAATATATCACTATCACCTAGCTTCATTTTCCCTGCAGGCGTCATAATATTATTATATGTTTCACCTGTAGGTGTAGTAATATTATTTTTTAAAATAACCCAGCTATGCTTAGTTTTATTTAGCATAGATAACTTCTCTCTCTTCCATTTTTTCTTCATTAATTTAACATCTTTTTTTCTTAAGCGATTTCTGAAGGAATTATCTATTTTCAATGTTTTTTCTATTTTATTTTCTGTAGCTTTTATCATTTCAGCTTCCTCTTCAAGAGGTAGACACTGCTCCTCTTCAGGAAGAGACTCTTGAAGTATTTTTATGCGTCTCTCTTTATTTTTTAAAATACCTTGACTTTCATTTATTGCTTTAATCGCGGTTTCTATAAGAAACGTTCTATAAAATGGTTTACTAAAATCATGTGAGCTATTTTTATTTTTTCTCTTCTTAAGCCGTTTAACTTTTTTAACTTGTTTAGAAAATGAGTTATTATTTTTTTTAATAGCTTGACACCCAATTCCAGAAATAGAGGATGAAAATAGAAAAGAAGGATATATCATTTTTTTGACCTATAAGAAATGTATGTCTTTATGCAAATAATTATTCTTTCACTAGCTCAGTAATTCAAATGCAAAGATGTGAATCTTTCGCGTGCTATTAGATTCATCTTTATTCATCAAAAACGTCTTGACACTGTCAGCGTATGATAGAGTTGTTATCAGCTTAAAAACCCATTAAAGACCGGACCAGTTTTAATTTTAATATAATCTCATCGAGAGTCGTGCGAGGTTAATGACACGCGCACGCTTTTCTCTTAAAATGTGCGCCTTTTTTAAGGTAGTGCAGCCGTCAGCACTGCTTGTTGCGCGCCGCTATGAGGTACACCATGAGCAATCATAAAGACATCATCTTTTCTGCCCCAATCGATAAGATTGGTGATTTCACCTTTGATGAACGTGTTGCTGAAGTCTTCCCTGATATGATCCAACGCTCAGTGCCGGGATACAGCAATATTATTTCGGCCATTGGCATGTTAGCTGAGCGCTTTGTTAAACCACACTCTACCATTTACGATTTGGGTTGCTCTTTAGGCGCGGCTACGCTTTCGATGCGTCGTCATATTCGCCAAGAAGGTTGTAAAATTGTAGCGGTTGATAACTCGTCCGCCATGGTTGAACGATGCAAGCTGCACATTAACGCCTATCGTTCGGATACGCCTGTCGAGGTGATTGAGGCCGACATTCGTGAGATTGAAATTCGTGATGCCTCTGTGGTGGTGCTCAATTTTACGCTGCAATTTCTATCGCCAGAAGATAGGCTCGCACTGCTTGAAAAAATCTACGTGGGTCTTCGCCCCGGTGGCATACTAATTTTATCTGAAAAGTACATTTTTGAAGATGAAACGGCGCATGAGCTGCTAATTGATCTCCACCATGATTTCAAGCGAGCCAATGGCTACAGCGAATTAGAGATCAGTCAAAAACGCAGTGCGATTGAAAATGTGATGTGCCCAGATTCCATCACAACACATAAAGCTCGCTTTAAACAAATTGGCTTTTCAAGCTATGAAATGTGGTTCCAGTGTTTCAACTTTGGTTCAATGTTCGCCATTAAATAATAGAATGCCGTTTTGGCTTTTTTCCCTAGAAGGGCCAAAACCTGATTTGCCATTTGTCTAGGGTCTTTTTACCTAATCTAGGAATACGCTTTGCATGTTTAACTTTGCCAATTTTTATCAACTGATCGCTCAAGATACCCGTCTCCAACCTTGGCTAAACGTTTTGCCACAACAGTTGACGGACTGGCAAAATGCAGAGCATGGCGACTTTGACCGCTGGGTTCGTGCGTTAAATAAAATCCCCTCGGGTACACCTGATCTGATTGAGCTCAAACAGTCAGTCACTCTCTCAAATAGCACACCGCTGGCGTTAGGCGAACAGAAGAAATTGGAAAGTTTGCTTAAAACTTTTCATCCTTGGCGCAAAGGACCCTATCACTTACACGGTATCCATATCGACACTGAGTGGCGATCCGATTGGAAATGGGATCGCGTATTGCCCCACATTTCACCGCTGAAAGACCGTTCCGTGCTGGATGTTGGCTGTGGTAATGGTTATCACATGTGGCGTATGCTTGGCGAAGGTGCTCGCCTGTGTGTGGGTATCGACCCTTCGCACCTGTTTTTAGTGCAGTTTGAAGCGGTGCGTAAACTATTGGGTGATGACCAACGTGCTCATCTTCTGCCACTAGGCATTGAACAATTACCTGAATTGAACGCCTTTGACACCGTATTTAGCATGGGTGTCCTATACCATCGCCGCTCACCGCTAGATCATCTGATCCAATTGAAAAATCAGTTGGTCACAGGGGGCGAATTGATTCTTGAGACGCTGGTTATTGAAGGCGACGAAAATGCGGTGTTGGTCCCTGTCGACCGCTACGCACAAATGCGCAACGTCTACTTTTTCCCTTCCGCAAAAGCGCTCAAAGTGTGGCTTGAGAAATGTGGTTTTGGTGACGTACGTATCGTTGATGAGAGTGTCACCTCCGTTGGTGAACAACGTACCACACAATGGATGACGCACAATTCGTTACCTGACTATCTTGACCCAAGCGACCCAAGCAAAACCTTAGAAGGTTATCCGGCACCAAGACGCGCTATTTTGGTGGCAAAAAAACTATAATTGACACAGTTTTAACGCTTGATTCTGCGTATAATATTACCCTTATCGGAGGATGCTACACGCATCCTTTTTTATCAGCTAAACTTCGGTTTATCAGTAGTTATCCATCACAAATACATAAGGTCGCAAATGTTTAAGTCAATAGCATCCGTTGTTGCAATTGCTTTACTGTCAGGCTGCACCCTAACAAATGGTGAACAATACCACCAAGCTACCCTAGCAGCGATTCAGACTTCGGAATCGAACCTCAACAATACAATGACCAATCTGGAACTTCAGTTGAGTAACCAGAATGATTACATTGAAAACCTTGAAAATCAGATGTTAAAGCTCGATCAAAAGCTCTCTAAACTCAAGGTGATTGCCGCTAACGCCCAAAAGTCACATACAGAAGCAACAACCGGCGATGACCTTATCGTTCCGGCTGCGACTCCATCGATGCCAAGATCTCGTTATGACGTTATTTTAGGTGAAGTTGAAAAGGTAACGATTGATTCGATCAAACAAACATTTGACGCGCGTGTTGACACAGGAGCCGCAACTTCTTCGCTTAATGCCATTGATATTGAAGAATTTGAGCGTAACGGAAAGAACTGGGTGCGTTTCCACCTTTCCGATGGTGAGAAAGCAACAGATGAAACGAACTGGATAGAATCCCCTATTATTCGCTACGTTAAAATTCGCCAATCGACCAATGAAGAAATGGAACGCAGAGCCGTTGTTGAGCTGTGGGTAAAATTAGGCAGTATTCACGAAAAAGCACAGTTCACCTTGGCTGATCGCTCTCAAATGAGCCATCCTATCCTCTTAGGACGCGAATTTATTCGTGATATCGCCCTAGTCGATGTCAGTCGCAAATACATCCACACCGAAACCAAATAACAGCAAGGATATTTATGACGTCACGAGTTCCATTTTATCTATCAGTCTTGTTACTGATAGCGGCTGGCATTACATTGAGTGTAGTTCGCCACCAAACTTATGGGGTGCCATGGACACCCGGGGAAACTCGCCAAATTTGGGATATTGAAGCACGTGTTGAATTCAATGCGTTAGGCAAAGAAGCCAAAGTCTCTTTAGCTGCGCCTCATACTCAAGATGGATATACTTTGATCAATGAATCGTCATCATCACCAGGTTATGGCGTAGCTTACGTTACTACTGACACGGGCAAACGTGTTGAGTGGTCAATCCGCAAAGCAACTGGCCCACAAACGATTTACTACAAAAGCCAATTTTTAGTCGATCCTCAAGCGAAAGCGGACCCTATCCCCCCGATGGGTGATGTGGTTAAGCCAACCTTTGATGGCCCAGAAGAAGCAGCGGCTATCGCATTAATTGAACGAGCGAATCAACGCTCGGCGGATAACATCACTTTTACCCGCGAACTGATTAAAAATCTCAATGACGCCGATAGCCAAAACGCCTCTTTGCTGCTTAATAAAATGAGCAAAGTGGACGCCACACAAAAACTGCTGTCATACTCTCAAATTCCCAATAAAGTCGTTGGTGTTATTCAGCTCGAAGATGGTCGCCGCCGTCAAACGATTCAACACATGAACGAAATATGGAATGGTGATCAGTGGGTACTTTTTAACCCTGAAACGGGCACGCAGCCCAACCACCCTAACCTACTGGTTTGGGATGAATCCAACGTTTCACTGCTGGATGTCACGGGTGGGCAAAACAGCCAAGTTCACTTCACTATGCTGTCTCAAGATGTTTCACCTCAAACGGCAACCAATAATAAAATTGAGGCCGACAAACTCTTAAACTTCTCTATTCACAGTTTGCCGCTTGAAGAGCAAGCGATGTTCAAGACCATCATGTTGATTCCTATCGGCGCATTAATTGTGGTGTTCTTGCGGGTGATTATTGGGCTAAAGACCTCAGGTACTTTCATGCCGGTACTTATCGCCGTGGCGTTTGTTCAAACTCAATTACTGACGGGTATCGTGGGCTTTCTGCTTATCGTCGGAACAGGTTTGATCATTCGTAGCTATTTATCGAAATTGAACCTGCTACTGGTAGCACGGATATCGGCGGTCATCATTGCGGTAATACTCATCATCTCTGTCTTTACCGTCGTTGCCTTTAAGATCGGGCTGACCGAAGGGTTATCCATTACCTTCTTCCCGATGATCATTCTCTCTTGGACCATCGAACGTATGTCGATTCTGTGGGAAGAAGAAGGAGCAAAAGAGGTGATTTTACAAGGTGGCGGCTCGCTCTTTACTTCCATCTTAATCTACTTAGCAATGACTAACTCTTATGTCCAACACCTAACCTTTAATTTTATTGGCTTACAGCTGATCGTATTAGCTGCCATTCTGCTATTGGGAACCTATACTGGATACCGTTTAACTGAACTTCGCCGTTTTAAACCGTTAGCCGAGGAGTAAAGATGTTTTCATTATCCGAATACACTTCTCCATTTAAGCTACGCCGTAAAGGCATTATGGGCATGAACAAGCGCAACCATAGCTACATTGGTCGCTATAACGATCGCTCAAAATACCCATTGGTTGATGATAAGTTACAAACTAAATTGATTGCGCAGCGTGCGGGTTGTACTGTGCCAAAACTGATTGGTGTGATCAGTAATCAAGCGGATGTGAAGTCGATCCATGCCATGGTTAAAGAGTGGCCGGGCTTTGTGATAAAACCTGCACGCGGAAGCGGTGGTAAAGGAATTTTAGTGATTATGTCGCACAAGGATGGTGTGTACACTAAACCTTCTGGTGCGACCATCAACCAGCAAGATGTTGAGCGCCACATCAGTAATGCCTTGGCCGGACTATTTTCACTAGGCGGTAAAAATGATGTTGCTGTGGTTGAAAACCTAATTAAGTTTGACGATTGTTTCGAAGGCTTTAGCTATGAAGGTGTGCCTGATGTACGCATTATTGTCTTCAAAGGTTACCCCGTCATGGCGATGATGCGCCTTTCGACTTCGGCTTCTGATGGTAAAGCCAACTTACACCAAGGCGCTGTTGGCGTAGGTCTTGATATTGCGACAGGAAAAGCAGTACGAGCCGTGCAGTTTAATTTACCCATCACTGAGCACCCAGATACCGGCAAAGAGCTCTCAACGCTGCAAGTACCACATTGGAAAAAGCTACTCACCTTAGCCTCTAGCGCTTGGGAAATGACTGGCCTTGGTTATATGGGAACCGACATGGTGTTGGATAAAGAAGAAGGCCCGATGGTACTTGAGCTTAACGCTCGCCCAGGGCTTGCTATCCAGATAGCCAATGGCGCAGGGCTGTTGCCACGCTTGCAGCATATTGAAAGTTTAGGTACGCAACTTATCTATCCCAGCCCCGAAGAACGCGTGGCTTATGCCGCAAAGCAATTCGGTTCAGGTGAGGTAAGCGAGTAACTCTCACCAAATTTAATCACTAAAAAGCCCAATCTCTATCAGGAGTATTGGGCTTTTTTATTAGCGATGGAGGCGATGCTTACAGCATTTCGGCCATCTGCTGTGCTTCTGATTTTGGTTTTTCAGTTTGACCAAAACCCCGTAGACCGACCACATGAACGTGTTCGTGATCTTTAAACACTTTGCGCACTAATTTATAAGTCGTGCCTTTCTCAGGGCTAATGTTCTCTGGCGCAGCAATTAAAAGTTGCATATCCAGACGCTCGCACAGTTCAAACAAGGTTGAAATGGATTTGGCATCCAAACGCGCCGCTTCATCTAAAAACAGTAAACGGCATGGAACGATGTCTTTACTGCGTAGACGACGAGATTCCTCTTCCCAACTTTGAATCACCATTAATAAAATAGACTGCCCAGTACCAATCGCTTCACCAGTCGATAACGCGCCCGATTCCGCTTGCAACCAGCCATCGGATCCGCGATTTACTTCAACACTCAACTCTAAGTAGTTACGGTAATCCAATAGCTCTTCACCCAATACTTGCGGTGAACGTTGCCCCATATCGATATGCGGGTTAACACGCTGGAACAATTTCGCCATCGCTTCAGAGAAGGTATAACGAGTACTCTCAAACAGATCTTTATGCTGACTCTGTTTTTCAGATAATCCAGCGAGTAGGATTTCATGGCTCTCGCGTACTTTCACGTTAAGGCGGACGCCTTTCACCTGACCAAAGTTAATGTTAGACAAACCTTGGTTGAGCATCCGAATACGATTTTGCTCACGTTGAATGGTTTTTTTGATGATGCTGGCCACCGATTCAGAGCTGATCGCTAAACGGTTTTCACGTTGAGTCAACTCTTCAGTTAGACGCGCAAGCTCTACTTCCATCTCTTCAATCGCTTCAACAGGATCATCAGTGCGAATGATGTCCTGGCGAATACGCTCACGCAGATGTTGATACACGGCGATGTAGAACAAAACTTTGCGTTCTGGATGTGCGTTATCTTCCGACAAACGCAGCGCATCGCGTAGGTCGTCATTGCTTGCGACTGCTAAACGCAGCGCGCCCAACGATTTATCCGACATGGAACGCAGTTCATCGGCCGATAGATACGCCAGCTCACGTTTATGCAAGCGGCGCTCAACATCGTGATCACGCGCCAAACGTAATACAGAGCACCACCCTGCTTTTGCATTCACCACAAATGTGCGCAGATCTTGATAATCTTTCTGCACCTTTTTCAACCGTTTAACTAACGCTTTCATTTCAAGATCAGTTGCGGTCAGTGTACGTTCGTACTCGCTCTTACGGGTACGTGAGGCATGCAAACGCTGTTGCAATTCATCACGACGACGTTCAGCACGCTCTTGCGCACCGTCATCGGCATGCACACCAAACTCTTGTAGCTCCTGCTTGAACTCTTGAACCGTTTCCAACTTAGCTTGATGCGAGCTTTTTAAGGCCGCTAACACTTGGTTATATTGGTTCATTTGGCTTTGAGCCTGTTTGAGCTCATCACGAGTACGGGTACGGGCGCTTTCTGCCTCGACCAATTTATTTTTGAGCTGCTCACTTAGCTCGCTGCTTTTACTGAGCAGAGCAACCGAATCGGAATAGCTAAAATAGTGGCGGCGTTCAATCACGTCGGAGAGTGCAAAGATCTGCACTTTCAATGTCTGAAGAGCTTGATCCGCTTGCTGATATTGTGCAGTGAGTGCATCAAATTGCTGCGGGTCAACCTCAAGCGCTGAAGCAAGCTGTTCTAACTCCGCGATGGCTTTACCGTGCGAGCTTAAAAACGCTTTCGCTTCCGCCAGTTGATTAATGTTCAGCTCGGCTTCATCGAAACGTGCTTGCAATGCCTCATCTTCAATGAGCAACATGTTAGGAGCCAGCTTATCGAGCATCGTTAACGCTTGTTTGCTTAGCTGTAACTGGTTGCGCTGCTGCTGCTCTTTTGCGTCCAATTCAGCCAATACACGGACCAGTTGATTGCGTTGCTCACGTGCCGCTTGCAACGCTTGTTCTGGATCCGCTTCAAAAGCGACTTGGATGTGTGAAGCAACAAATTGGTTAAAGCTGTGGTATAGACGTTGCAGTTTTTGTGAATCAAACGCCGCTTTCGCGTGCTCTTCCACCACTTCTTCGCGCTCGTTACGCAGTAACTCTAAACGTTGTTCGCGCGCAGCTCGGCCAAAGAGTGGGATCTCAGGTAAACGAGAATAACGCATTTGGCGGTTATTGAGCTGAACACATACCGCTCCTTCCAATTCGTCAGCATTGAACGAGCTATCATCAAAGGCATCGACATCCCCTTCAATGATGTACAGATCTTCTGGGCAATCATCAAGCTCGACCAGCTTCTCTTTGATGCCAGATAAATCCGAAACTACAATCGCATGGCGAGCTGGGCCGTACATGGCACTGAAATAAGGTGCATCGTCAATCGTGATGTCATCGTAAATTTCAGACAGTAAAACGCCGCCTAAGCTATCCGCTAATCCTTTCAAGCGAGGATCATTTGAACCACCAGGAGACGCCAAGCGCTCGATTTCATTTTCAAGCTGCGCGCGACGTTCTGCCAGCTTATCTTTAGCGATTGATTGTGCTTTTTCTTGCTCAAGCACTTGCTGCATCTGCGCCATCACAGCTTGGCTATTTTCTAATGTTGCACCACTTTGTTCGCGTAAAGTATGCAATGCATCGTTGGCAGCAATCCAAGTCGGAGCGATCGATTCCAGTCGTTGAATTTCAGCCTGTTTATCTTGCTCGGTACGGCGCTGCTCACTGCGCTGTTCACGCAGCGCTTCTTGTTCATATTCCAGCGATTCAATCAGAGCGGCGTGGCGCTCGCGCTCTTGCTCTAGTGTTAGCTCATCGTGCAAGTCAATATGGTGTTGTTTTTGGTATTCAGCCACGGACTGACGCGCCACTTGCTGCTGATTTAAGCGACGTTCCAGATCTCGCTGCTGCGCATACCACTGTGCTTCATTTTGGCTAATTTGCTGGGCGTTACGCGCTTGCTGCATGATGGCTTTTGCATGCTGAGCGGCATCGTGACGAGGCACCTCACCCACTACACTACGCACCAGTTGCAGTGCCTGCTCAAACTGTTCGACTGCGGCCGAAGACATGTCCAATTTATGCTTTAACGCTAATAAGGTGGTAGTGTTAGCGTCTTGCTGATGCTTGAGATCAGAAACCTGCGCTTGGGCACGCTCTGGTGTTAACTGATCATCATTTAGCAACTGTTTGGCTTTATCGAGCGCCTGTACGGCTTGTTGATATTGCAAGGCTCGCGTTTGTTGAACATCTAATGCTTGTTGGTAATCGGCCAATTGACTCTTTAAGCTATCGACCTCATCTTCAGAAATAATCGCTTGCTCTTCAGCCATCATGACGCGCTCTTGCGCCTCTTCCACCACCATCATCTGCTCTTCAAGGCGAATAGTGAGCTCTTGTAAATCCTCTTGATAGCGCTCAATTTTCTCTTGCTGACGCAGTGCGTTTTGCACCAGTTGCAAGTGATCAGAAGCGGCTTGGTGATCTTGCTCTAAGGTAGATTCTTGCTCTAACAGCAGTTCAAGCTCTTCTTGAACTTGATTGAGTAATCGATTTTGCTCAATCAATGTATGGCGAGAGCCGAACAACTCATTACGCAACGCGAGCGTTTGCTCTAGCTTATTGTGGCGATCGTTGGCGTGGCGCATGTAATCAGCGGCCACGTAATTTGTCGATTCGGTAATCAGGTGCTTGAAGAGATCGCGATCCGCTTGCGTGGTTTTGATCGCTTCTAACGTCATGCGGTTTTCACGCAACGCCGATTCCATATCTTGGAATGCTTTCTTCACACCACCATTTTGTGGCAACAGATAATCACGCAACGAGCGAGTAATGGCACTGGAAATACCGCCGTATAAAGAAGCCTCAATCAAGCGATAGAATTTTGAACGGTCACTACTGTTACGCAGTTTTTTCGGCACCACGCCAAATTCAAACATCTGCGCGTGATAATCGACAATGGAGCTAAACGCTTTAAAATGCGCCCCTTCAATTTTCGCGACAATCTCTTTCACTTCATTGAGTTGACGCACGCGCGCGTGGTTGTCTGAGACGTTTTCAATCAGCACATCGGTTGGTTTAACATGGCTTGGCAAGCCTTGAATCACAAACGGTTTGATATCCACTTTTTTATCGCGCCCCGCCACCTGTTGTAGCTTAACGCCAAACAGTAAACGCTGTTTGCGTGAATTCACTACATCCAACGCGGCGTAACATGCGCCCGCTTGCAGTTTACCGTATAAGCCTTTATCGCGAGACGCTTGTGAGCTGCCCGCTTCGGTGGTGTTTCTAAAATGGAGCAAACTTTGATCTGGGATCAAGGTGGTGATAAATGCCGCCATGGTGGTCGATTTGCCCGCACCGTTACCGCCTGACAAGGTGGTAACTAATCCATCAATATCAAAAGTACGAGCAAAAAAGCCGTTCCAATTGATCATGGTTAGCGATTGATATTTACCTCTCTCAATCATGCTTCACCTTCCCATTCTGTTTGCTCGTTAACATTTTGTTCTTCAATCTCGTCTTCGTTATCCAGCAAGCTGCCTTGATTCGGCTCTTGGGCGTGGACAACCGCTTCACCATCGCGGATCAAACGCAGTTGTGCTTCACGCATGTCGTCACCAATACGCACATCGGCACCAAAACGAAATACGGCTTCGCTAATGCGGAATTTATTGGTATCACCTAAATGGATGATCATCCCCAAACGACGTAAACGACGCAATGAGGTACGCACTTTTTCAAACAGCTTTTCTTTGTCTAAGTCTGAACCGCTGGCTCGGTTGGTGACGAGCTTCATCAGTTTTTTTTCATCGGCCAGAGACAGTAGCTCTTCGTACAATTCTTGATTAGTAAAGATGCCTTCGTGCGCAAGGCGTTCAGGACTCAAATAAAGAAAACAGAGCACTTTGCCGACCAGCATATCCAACTCAGACAGCACGCTACGATTGATTAAAGCAGTAGAGCGAGGACGCAGGTAAAAAAAGCCTTCCGGCGCTTTGACTAATTCGGTGTTATAGCGTTGGTAAAACAGCGCTAAATCGGGCTCAAAATCCAATAAAAAGGTGTGATTATCCAAATCATCACTAGAAACATGACGCCCAGCTCGAAGCTGGCTATCTAGCGCAGGAAATAAAGGATTTGAAATCGCTTTAGCCAGATTTTCTGGCATGTATTCATTAATATCTGTCGATGACATTTGCTTGTACCTTTGCACCAAAATCGTTGATCGCTTGCCAGTCAGGTTGGATGGCTTGGTAATCTTGCTCTGAGTAGCCAAGCCTCACCGCTTGATCAACAATAATTCGGGCTAAATCAAAATGATGTGTATGGGGATGAGTGGCGAGGTAGTCTCTCAGTACTCGTCCTAAATCAATTGGCATCCCTTGATCTTTATGACCTTTGAGCATGCTGCCGATACGCAAGGAGAGCTCATCATTGACTTGCTGGAACTCTTCGTACTCCACTTCTGGAGGCACTTGCCCCATCACCTCATCATCTCTTAACACGAGAGCTTCATCACGAAGGTCGGTTAAACGCTCAGCATCGGCATAAGTGAGATACCAAGGCGCGTCAAAATAGTCGCTCAGTGATTGACGTAAACGCTGGCTAAACGCTCGGTTTTGGTCCATATCAATGGCGGTACGAATGAATTTATGGACATGGCGATCGTAGCCAATCCAGAGATCGATCGCTTGTTGTCCCCAGCTGGTGATGCGATCAAGTTTCATCTGTAATCCAAACAGGATTTCTTCAATGAATTCGAGTTCAGCTTCGCCATAAACCAATTCTTGGATATCCAAAATTTGCGTTTGCAGCTCATCCCCCGCCGCTTGTAAAGTGTCTTGCAGTTCACGCAGCGTTGAAGAGGTTTCAGACAGTAACGATTCACAGTTGTTGATCGCTTCACGCCAATCTTTATTCAGCAACTCTGCGATTTGCAGTTTGACCGATTGCTGCTGCTCGTCCATCACACGTTGGTTCAAATCGATACGATCAAAAATTTCTCCTACCGAGTATTTTAATACGCCGTAAACGTTCTTTTTCCAATGCCCGGGAGTACCACCTTTATTCGCGGCTTCAATCGCCTTGGCCATTTCATCGGCGACCATAGAAAGCTGAATTGAGAGCTTCAGCTTGGAAAACTCTCTATGGCGGACGTAATAGTCCGTAATACCAATAGCCAACGGTGACAAACGGTAAATGCTAACGCCATCAGTCATCTCGCTGGTGAAGCGGCTCATTAAGCGCTGTTTTACCAACTCATTGATCGCATTATTAGCACGAAACGCGGAGGCTTCACCGGTTTCTTCAAATAAGCGAGTTACGATGGCAAACGCATCGTGTAACTCACCTTCACCTAATTCTTCATCAAACCTTTCGTTACTCAATACTGCAATGGCAATAAGGAACGCCAGTCGTTCTGTCGTCAGGTTCAATGAGAAATCATGCTGCTTTACCCAACTAACCAATTCATCAATAGGTTGCTGTGCAGCGTTCTGAGTCATCTCACTCATTGTTATTCCTGCTCTATTTTCTTTTTCGCCCATACATGAATGTATCGACCTAGCGAGAGGTACGGCTCTTGTCTACATAATTGTTGTTCGAGTGCCAGTACATCTTCATATTGGTAGTCACCCATATTTTTCACATTCCCAATATAGTCACTGAATGATCGGATGCCCGATTTTCCACAAATCTCAAATCCTGATTCTTCGATCCATTGATACACTTCTTCAGGTTTTAGCCCTTGCTGAGGCTGGAGCTTAAACCGCTTGCGATGCGGCATGCCCTCCAATACATGGGGAATGTTGCCACAGACAACGTTTTTGTACACCAAGCCATGATGGTTATAGAACATGATTGATGCCATACCACCTGGCCTAACTTGCTCTAACAAATTCTGCAATGCGGGTTTTGGCTCGGCTAACCATTCCATCACCGCGTGAAACAACAACACATCCACTGGCGCACTAAGGTGCGATTGGATGGATTGCACGGGGGAATGTACCAACCGATACTGCTCAAGCAGACCATTTTTGCGGATCTCTTGTTCGGCTAGCTGGAGCATTTCCGAGGATAAATCACACAGCGTGATTTGGTGTCCAAGCTTGGCTATTTTTTGTGACATTTGTGCCAAACCGCCGCCAGCATCAAGCACTTGCAAAGGTTTTGGGTGGTTGCTCAACAAAGCGAGCAGTTGCTCAAGATCTTGCCAAACAATGACTTGACGAATTTCACCTTTGTCAGAGCCGTATATGTTTTTTGCAAATTTGTGGGCAATATCGTCGAAATTCCGGTCTTCAGTCACAGTGGCTTGAGTTATGATAGCGAATCGTGCTGCTATTCTGTCATAGGAATGGCAGGAATAAAGGGGCTTTGTTCCTTTTTATTATCAAGTGGTGTTTTTTCGGACTATTTTGTATATGTTTGAGCTGAAAAAAGTTATTTCCTCATTATTAATGCCTCTTCCGGCAATGCTAATCCTCGGTTTTGTCGGATTAATGCTCATAATGTTCACCGTCAGACGTAAGACTGGCTGTATGTTTGTCCTCTTCTCTTTAGTGGGGATATTTCTTATCTCTTTCCAACCCTTTGCAACGCGCATGTTAATGCCTTTGGAAAGACAATACTCAGCTTTTCTCCCCGTTGATGGCACCATCGATTATGTGATGGTTTTAGGTAGCGGCCACGTAGTGGATGACCAAATCCCGCCGACCTCGGAACTCAGCCGCACTGCGTTGGTACGCTTAAACGAAGGCATACGTGTCATGCGTATGTACCCCGGATCAAAGTTGATTTTATCAGGCTACTCTGGCGGGTCGGAATTTAGCCATGCGCGCATGCTAGCCGTGGTGGCACTCGCGCTTGGAGTGAATAAATCCGATATTATTTTGCTAGAAACAGCTAAAGATACTTGGGAAGAAGCACGACAAGCCGCCGCCTTTGTTCAACAGCGTAGGCTGGTTTTGGTAACGTCAGCCAGTCATATGGAAAGAGCGTTAAAAGAGTTTAATTCTGCAGGTATTGACCCAATACCTGCGCCAACCAATTTCTTAGCGCAAACGAATATTGAGCAACCTTGGGAAAAATACGCTCCTCGAGCACGTTATTTAGAACAAACCGAGCGTTACTGGTATGAAACGTTAGGGCTGCTGTGGCAAGACTTACGTGATTGGGCCTCCGGGCATGGCGATACAGAGTTAGACATCAATAGCAATTAGCAATTGTATTCAACCCAAAACGGAGCCACTTATGTGCTCCGTTTTTCTTGATAATCGCGGCTACAAAAAATCATGGGAATAAAAAGGCACGGCCCAACGCCAATTTTACACACGCGACCACTCAGCTAATCACCAGCGAACATATAACCTTCACCGTGCACAGTCACAAAGATTTGCGGATTCTTGGGATCAAACTCCATCTTCGCCCTCATGCGTCGAATCAGTACATCAATCGTTCGATCGTTAGGTGCATCCACACGATGGCTGATCATATTTAAAATACGTTCACGGCTAAGGACTTGATTCGGATATGACGACAAGGCAACTAATAGCTCATATTCCGCTTTGGTCAGTTTTACGGGCTCACCATTACGGCTCAACGCTCGGCGCTGGATATCGAAGGTCCACTCGCTAAAGCGCACTAAATTCGCATTGTGAGATACACCGCTCTCTTCGTTCAGTTTGTTTTTTGCGGTCGAGATCCGCCACAGCAAGTTTTTCACTCTCACCAGCAACTCGCGCAATTCAAAAGGTTTCGTTACGTAATCATCGGCCCCCATTTCAAGACCAACAATCTTATCAATGCTATCCGTGCGCCCTGTCACTAATATGATGCCAATATCAGATTGGCTGCGTAGCTCACGCGTTAACATTAAACCATCTTCACCGGGTAAATTAATGTCTAGCATAATCAGATCTATCGCGCTGTTTTTCAAAGCATCTCTCATCTGAGTACCGCTTTCCGCTTGCGTTACCATATAACCTTCGCTTTGAAAGTATCCAGCTAGCTTGCTGCGAGTGACTGCATCATCTTCAACTACTAATACGTGATAGCTCATTTACACCACTTTACTCTATAGAAATGTTCAAACCTCGGCTCGAGATTCTGTACAAAGCCATTCTATTCATAAATAGTCATAATTCTAGTCGTATCACTTTTAAAATTAAGAAAGATGAGAGTTTATTGATTCAAAACAACCTTCCAGACATCCATTAACTTAATGAAAAAATCACTCATATTTTTTCATTTTCTTAGCGACTGCTATTCATTTTTATTAGTTACACTTAGATCAATTACTTTTTAAAAACGATTTTCGCAAAACCACCCCCTTGGAGAGCCAATACCATGCAAGACATCAAAGCTTTTAATGAACAGCGTGCCGAGATTTATTGGTGGCTTTCGAGCTTATTTGTGAAAGAACTTTCGGAGCATGAATTAGAGCAATACTATACGCCCGCTATTCGCACATTTCTTTCAGGATTAGCAGAAAACGCGACACTTAAACCTGCCATTGATAAATTAGTTGATGCACTGAACCGATTGCAAGACAAAGAAGACGCACAGCTTGAGCTCGCAGCCGATTTCTGTGATCTTTTTTTAAAATCCAATAAGGAGTCCGCGCTACCCTATGCCTCAATTTACATTGGAAAATCAGGGTTGCTCAATGACGAACCAGCCAGAGCAATGTCGGATTTGATGGCAGCCCATCACATTGCAGTCAACGATACACTCAACGAACCCGCCGACCACATTGCGATTGAACTGGATTTCTTAGGTAACTTGATCATTCGCTCCAATGAGCTTGAACAAGAGACACACCTTGAACAAGCCTTTACGCAGCAGTGTGATTTTATTGAACAACATTTGCTCTCTTGGATCCCACAATTCCATCTTCGCTGCCAACAAATTGATCAATTTGGTTTTTACGGTGCCGCAAGCGAATTGTTGGTCGCGTTTCTTCACTTAGACCGCGACTATTTATCAAACTAATGAGATAACCTAGTTAATACCTATTACTAAATCGGTCAATTGTGACTGTTGACCGATTTATTCGGTGGATTTTTCGTTGCTTGATGGACATTTGCGGACTAGAATCTTGACCGCAAACGATAAAAAATGAATTTAAGATGCAACCGCTGATTAGAGGCGGTTTTTGTGTTTTTACTACTTTTAGGCTTCAATATAACACCGATAGGCCTAATACCGCTGAATTGCTCTTCGTGACTATCACTTTCAGCAGTTATCGACAGGACAGAGAATTTATGGCTACGATTAAAGACGTTGCACGCTTAGCGGGCGTATCAACCACCACGGTATCGCATGTAATCAATAAAACTCGCTTTGTGGCTGAAGCAACCCAAGAACGAGTGATGGAAGCGGTATCAGAGCTTAACTATGCACCAAGTGCAGTCGCTCGCAGCTTAAAATGCAACACCACCCGTACCATTGGTATGTTAGTGACCCAATCGACAAACTTATTTTTTTCTGAGGTTATCGATGGTGTTGAAAGTTACTGCTACCGCCAAGGCTACACACTTATTTTGTGCAATACCGGTGGTATTTACGAGAAGCAACGTGACTACATCCGCATGCTAGCGGAAAAACGTGTCGATGGTATGTTGGTTATGTGCTCGGACCTCACCCAAGAACTGCTTGAGATGCTTGATCGTCATTCAGACATTCCGAAAGTTATCATGGACTGGGGCCCTGAAAGTTCTCAAGCCGATAAAATTATTGATAACTCAGAGGAAGGCGGATATCTCGCGACCAAATACCTTATTGATCATGGCCATACTGACATTGCTTGCTTAAGTGGACACTTCGAAAAAGCGGCGTGCCAAGAGCGTATTCAAGGGTTTAAGCGTGCTCTTGCCGAAGCAAGCCTAACCGTTCATGAAGATTGGATTTTGGAAGGTAACTTCGAGTGTGATACTGCGGTGCTCGCCGCCGACAAGATCGCCGCCATGGACAAGCGCCCAACGGCTGTTTTTTGCTTTAACGATACAATGGCTCTCGGTTTAATGAGTCGCTTGCAACAAAAAGGCATCCGTATTCCTGATGACATGTCTGTTATTGGTTATGACAATATTGAACTTGCTGAATATTTCTCGCCACCGTTAACCACTGTTCACCAGCCAAAACGACGAGTAGGGAAAAACGCCTTTGAAATCCTATTGGAACGCATTAAAGACAAAGAGCATGAACGTCGTGTGTTTGAGATGCATCCCGAGATTGTTGAACGCAACACAGTAAAAAACATAACGAAATAGTGTCATTATTTAAAGCAAGCGACAAATGTCAATTTTATGGATTTTCCTATATTCGAGACAGAACGCCGTATTAAATAATAGTAAATTTGGAATGAGCATCACGCAAATAATAAATAAATGTGATGCTCATCCAAAAATTTATATATTCTTACTATTAGAAGTCACGCACAGGGCAAACCATTTGAAAAGATGGGACGCAAAGCCTCCGGCCTAAACCGACTATTCGGTAGGTAGCGGGGTTGCCGATGGCAAATATGCAAACGTTAAGTTTACCCCTTACTGACACTCTTTCTGCATAAGTTTGCTAATCTCTCGGACCTGATTTTGGTGGCGTTTTTCCCATACACCGAGAATTTACAGCATGGATAAACCAGTACTTAAAGATTCAATGCGACTCTTCGAACAACTTGGACGCGTTAAGTCTCGTTCAATGTTTGGCGGCTTCGGCATTTTTGTCGATGACACCATGTTTGCTTTGGTCGTAAACGATAAACTTCATATTCGCGCAGACGATCTATCAACCTCTCGCTTTAAAGAGCAAGGCTATGAGCCCTATATCTATAAAAAACGTGGTTTCCCTGTCGTCACAAAATACTTCGCATTACCTGACAATTGTTGGGAAAACCCTTCGCTCATTTTACGAGATGCTGCTGTCGCACTTGAAATCGCCAAACAAGAACGAGAAGTTCAAGCCCAAACAAAGCCAGAACGCCTAAAAGATCTCCCGAACCTTCGACTCGCCACCGAACGTATGCTTAAGAAAGCAGGGATAGAATCTGTAACGGATTTGCATACAAAGGGGGCTTTGGAAGCCTATAAAGCGATTCAGCAAACCCATTCTTCTTCAATCAGTCTTGAATTGCTATGGGCCCTTGAAGGTGCTATTGAAGGCAAGCATTGGTCGGTTATCCCACAATCTCGACGCGATGAATTAGCTAAAAGCCTTTAACTTCAGAGTAAATAAATCTCTCGATTAAATAATCAAATACGCTCGCATCACCATGCGGGCGTTTTTTTAATCCCGTTTTGAAATATAAATTCGACTTCCTCTGTCTTCTTCACTATATCTAGTAAAATATGTCGTTTTGAGGAATACCATGAATAAAAAACTTCTCTTAGGCTTGGCTTTATTTGCCTTTATTATCTTTTTGATTGTAAATTTTGGCCACTATCTAACGTTAGATAATGCCAAAGCACAGCAAATGCTATTAAACGAATACATTAGCCAAAACGTGATCAGCGCTGCTTTGATCTATTTCTCACTCTATATTGTGCTCACCGCTTTCTCTATCCCAGGAGCGGCGGTCGTCACGTTACTGGGCGCTGCGCTGTTTGGTTTTTGGACTAGCTTACTGCTTGTCTCCTTTGCCAGCACCATAGGCGCAACTATCGCCTTTTTGAGTAGCCGTTTCTTACTGCGTGAATGGATTCAAACAAAATTTGGTCAAAAGCTGCAAACGATTAATCAAGGCGTTGCAAAAGATGGGGCATTTTATCTATTCTCACTGCGCTTAATTCCGGTTTTCCCTTTTTTCTTGATTAATTTATTAATGGGCCTAACACCCATATCAACCGCTCGCTTTTACCTGATTAGCCAACTCGGTATGTTGCCCGGCACTGCCGTTTATCTGAATGCTGGTACTCAACTAGCTGAAATTGAAAGCTTATCCGGTATTGTATCTCCTTCGGTTTTGCTTTCATTTGCTCTATTAGGTCTTTTCCCTATTCTCACCAAGTGGATTATGGCCAGATTGAACAAAAACCCAACTTCCGCCTGAAGTGAATAATGATGAAAATTTGTGTTTCAAACCACCCGATAGAGGCATATATAGTTTGTCAGTATTTACAGCAATTCAATATTCGCTGTGAAGTGAGAGGCGATAACTTATACGGCTTAGGTGGGGAGCTCCCTTTTTCAGAAGAAACCTTGCCCTATATATGGCTGTTGGATGAAACTCAAATTGCCGAGGCTCAAGCACAATTATTGGCCTATCAGATAGAAGAGATAAACGAAGAACCTAACTGGGTTTGTGGACAGTGCAACGAGGAAAATGGGCCGCAGTTTGCAGCCTGCTGGTACTGCGGTTGTTTAGATTCAGACTAACGAGTCTGATGCTGGCGGATGAACTCAATTGAGTGGTGGTTAAACATCTCAGATTGTTCAACATTACACACGTGGCCGCAATCTGGGATCTCTAATAACACACTTTGTCTATGCATTGCCACCATGTCTTTAACGGGTTGAATGAACATATAGTCTCTCTCTCCCATAAGATAAAGAGTGGGAATGGGCAGCTCTTTCTCTTTGAAGCATTTCATCAGAGGATTGACTTCGGAAGTCAGCATAAACCAGCGTTTAAACTCTTTTTGGCACAGCTTCTTCGCTTCTCGAATAAAAAGATGCCGTGACTCTTTTTGGTTGCGTTGTGGCATCACAATGTAAGCAAACAGACGATAAAGCCACATGTAAGGAATGATGTGTTTACTCAAATTACCCAACTTTACGAGCACTTGAGAGCGCACATTCAAACGGGTTATCGCTCCCCCCAAAACCATAGAGCAAACTCGCCCAGTCGCCATTTCAGCAAGATTACGCACAATAATGGTGCCGAGTGACATTCCAACAAAATGAGCAGACTGAATTTTCAAATGATCGAGCACTTTGAGAATATCAAGAGTGACGGATTTAAACGTGTAACGATTTGCCATCAACTCTTTAAACAGTTGGTTTGACTTGCCATGACCTCGTAAATCAACTAATAACAGGTTGAAATGCTCACGGTACGCTTTGATTTGCTTAAACCAGATGGATGAACTTCCACCTGCACCATGCACAAAAACAACCCATTCATCACTGGTGGGATGCAGGTAGGTCTTATGGAAAAGTAGGCTATGAGACATACAAAACCGTTAATCAGCTTCAATTTGAGAAACGCAAGACTACCACAAAACGGGGGCTGAATAGCAAAAAATCATGCGGGCTCGTTCGGCTAAACAAGTAAGGCGCCAAAGCGCCTTACTTGTTATAAAAACATCAGTCATGAAACGCGAGATGATACATCTTGATGTACTCTTTCGCTGAATCCTGCCAGCTAAAATTTTGTCGCATCGCCCTCTGCTGAACCTCCAACATAGTTTCGGGATGTTGAAGATAAAACAGCATCGCTCGCTGCATTGCAATAAGCAGTGCTTCTGGAGAAGGATCATGAAAACCAAAGCCGGTCGCTTCTTCAGGAAACTTATCATAATCACGTACGGTGTCTTTTAAACCACCAACTTCACGAACGATGGGCAGCGTGCCATAAGCCATGCTGTAGATCTGATTCAAACCGCAAGCTTCAAATTCTGAAGGCATTAAGAAGAAATCAGAACCGGCTTCAACCAAATGTGCAAAACGATTGCTATAAGCTTCAACAAACGCAAATTTATCAGCATGCTTCGCCGCCATTTTATGTAGCTGAACAGCAACTTCAGGCTCTCCTGTGCCAACAATAATGAGCTGGGCATCATTGCGTAAGAACGACTCTAGTATAGGTAAAATATAGTGGAAACCTTTTTGGTGGGTGAGTCGACAAACCATCCCAAACAAAGGCAAGTCACGCTGAGGTAATTGCAGCTCCTCTTGCAACATACGCTTACTCGCCCGTTTGCCCGCTTGAAGTGATTCAGCTTCATCACAGTAGCCAAGAGGAAGAAATTCATCGTTTTGTGGATCCCACTCGCTATAATCACACCCATTAACGATGCCGTGCAAATCTCTAGCTCGATGAACAAAATCATCTACTAACCCATGAGAGCCAAGCGGTGTTAGCAGCTCGGAAGCATAATTAGGGCTAACGGCATTGATTTTGTCAGCAAAGGCAATCCCTGCTCTTAGCATACTGACGTGATCGTGTCCGTAGCGTAAAAATTCCATGCCAGATAAGTTCAATTCTGGGATGATCTCTAATTGATGATAAGAAAAAATACCTTTAAAAATCGCGTTGTGAACGGTCAATACGCTTTTCATATCAGAAAAATAAGCGTCATGCTGGTAACGCGTTTTCAACAAAAATGGAACCAACCCTGTATGCCAATCATTTGCATGGATAATCTGTGGTTTTTTACCGAGCTTAGGTAAAACATCTAGGCTAGCTGCTGAAAAGAAACCAAAACGCTCACCATTATCAGCGTACGCTTGGTTATTTTCACCATACATTTGTGCTCGGCCAAAATATTGTTCACATTCAATTAAGTACACGGCCACTCCATCTAGCTCCATCTGGCGGACCAGATATGCAGTATGAGGCCAATGGGTAAGCTCAGTTTCTAGCACAACAGGAGCATCTGAAATGCCCAATATAGAACGATAAGCAGGTAGCACAATAGCTACCTGATGACCTAACTCTTGCAGTGCTTTAGGCAGTGCTTTGGCCACATCGGCCAAACCACCACTTTTGATCAAACCTTGAGCTTCTGAAACGGTAAACCAAACATCGATTTTTTCCATTCTAGAATCCAACTTTTGTTCCTTTTGCGATAACAACGATGCCCTCATCAGAAACATGGAAACGTTGTCTATCGAGTTCTAAATCTTCACCAATGATAGTACCTGGTGCTATTTCGACATTTTTATCAATAATCGTACGCTTAATTGTACATCCTTCGCCAATTTTAACATCACCGAGGATCACGGATTCACTCACTAAAGTGTTGGCTCCGATGTTACTGCGGTAGCCTAGTACCGATTTATAAATTTTCGCACCTTGAATGTAGCTTCCGCCGGAGATCAAGCTGTCGGTGATCTGTACTTTACGATCGTGTGAATCAACAAAGGTTGCAGGTGGCAACGGTGGATAATAAGTGTGGAGAGGCCAGCTACGGTTATACAACGAGAAATCGGCATCATGCTCTAATAGATCCATGTGCGCTGCCCAGTAGGCCTCAATCGTACCAACATCACGCCAGTAAGTTGTGTCTTTTTCGCCTTTGATTTTATTGGTTGAAAAATCATAGACATAAACCTCTCCTTCTGGGAAAAGTTTAGGAATAATATCTTTGCCAAAATCATGGCTGGAGTGATTATCTTCAGCATCACGACGCAGTTCTGCACAGAGTTTATCTGTATCGAATATGTAGTTACCCATAGAAACAAGTGCAAGGTCTGGGTGCCCAGGGATCGCTTTAGGGTTGCAAGGTTTTTCTTCAAAACCGACCATTTTTCCGGCTTCATCAACTTCAATCACACCAAACTGAGACGCTTCTTTCAGCGGCATTCTCAGCGCAGAAACGGTCAGTTTTGCGTCTACACGTTTATGGAAATCGAGCATCTGGCGGATGTCCATTTTATAGATATGATCAGAGCCAAAAATACATACTTGGTCGGGGGTAGAGAGTTCAATAAAACGAATGTTCTGGTAGATAGCATCCGCAGTACCTTCGTACCAGCGCTTGCCATCACGCATCTGTGCGGGGATTGAATCGATAAACCGATCAGTGATACCCGAAAGGTTCCAGCCTTTCTTCATATGTAAATACAACGATTGTGATTTAAATTGTGTAAGCACGTAGATACGCATCAAATCCGCGTTTACAAAATTATTCAAAGCAAAATCGATTAAACGATAACTGCCACCAAATGGCACTGCAGGTTTACTACGAGATTCCGTTAAAGGCATCAAGCGCGAGCCTTCGCCACCAGCAAGGATCATTCCTAAAACACCAGCCATTTTAATTCTCCTTATTTCATTCTTATATTTGCATTCCATACCTTAATTTACAGGGGATGTATGGATGCTATCCTTATTGACCACTTGCAGTGGGCTGTATGAAACTCCCTCACCACCCTAAATGCAATTGGTTGTTTATACGTTATCGAATTAAAGAAATAATACAATTTTAAATACGCTGTTCTGACTTGTCTGAACCCTTTAGTTTGCTAACTCCTAACCTAGCTCACATTTACAGCTCGGTGTAACATATAAACATAACAATGTATTAACTAATCATTTTTATTCACTTTATTGATGCATTCTTAATTTTATATACACTCTCTTTTTATTAAAAATACAACGAATTTATGACGCTATGTTTACTAGGTTAAAGACATAAATATTAATTACACCAAATAGCTCCATTTTAGTTGTTGAACCGACTGAACAATTCACAACATGCTGGTGTAATAGGGCTATCTCCTGTGCACAAGACTCTGAACATCCGACACCCCGCCCGCTCACGGATAGTTAATCAATACTGCCTTACACATGGAATGTCAAAATATTGGCGACACATTTTCCATGAATAGTATGAATAGTTGAACTTGCTCAAACTCCAGCCAAAAAAAAAGTAGCCCGAAGGCTACCTTTTCGCATTGATCACATTAAAGGCTATTTTTTAGCGTTTTTACGCTTATCGGTAATTTCCCACCGCCCATTATCGTACAACGCCGTCCAACCTGAGGGTTTACCATCTATCTCAGTGCGGACATAGTGTTCTTTTGACTTACGACTAAAGCGTACAACCGCCGCCACACCATCAGGATCATGTGCAGGCGCATCAGCTAAGTATTGATACTTTGGTGCTAGGCGCTCTTTGAAACGAGCCAATTCTTCAACCAATGGCGCACGTGTCTCACGAGATTTCGGGAAATTGCTCGCTGCAAGAAACAGACCTGAAGCGCCATCACGCAGTACAAAATACGCATCCGAGTTTTCACAAGGCAATTCTGGGAAATGGATAGGATCTTCTTTTGGTGGAGCAACTTCGCCGCTTCTTAAGATCTTACGCGTATTTTTACAGTCATCGCTGGTGCAATCCATGTACTTACCAAAACGGCCATTTTTCAGCACCATGTTTGACCCACACTTGTCACACTCGACAACTGGGCCATCATAGCCTTTAACTTTAAACTCACCGAATTCTACAACGTAACCTTCGCAGTTCGGATTGTTCCCGCACACATGCATTTTACGTGTGTCATCGATTAGGTACGCATCCATCGCCGTTTCACAGATAGGACAACGTTTTTTAGCGCGCAGTGCAGCTGTTTCAACATCTTCTTCCAAGACATTGATGACGCCTTCTTCGTCACCTAGGTTAATGGTGGTTTTACAACGCTCTTTAGGTGGTAGTGCATAACCAGAACAACCGAGGAACACCCCTGTAGAGGCTGTACGAATTCCCATTGGACGTGAACATGTCGGACATTGAATGTCGGTCATCACGATGTGGTTGGGTTTCATACCACCTTGTTCTTCATCCAGTTCAGCCGTTTCTAAATCTGCAGTGAAATCTTTAAAGAAATCGTCCAAGACTCCTTTCCAATTTGCAGATCCTGCTGCAATTTGGTCCAGCTTTTCTTCCATTCGCGCGGTGAAGTCATAGTTCATCAAGTCATTGAAACTGTCATCCAGACGATCGGTGACGATTTCACCCATTTTCTCAGCATAAAAACGTCGCTGATCCACTTTCACATAGCCGCGATCTTGAATGGTAGAGATGATAGAAGCATACGTCGATGGTCGGCCTATACCACGCTTTTCAAGCTCTTTTACCAGCGCAGCTTCCGTATAACGTGCCGGTGGCTTAGTGAAATGTTGTTTTGGATCTAACGTTTGCAATAACAACGTTTCGCCCACTTTCACTGGAGGTAAAATTTGGTCTTCATTCTTACCCATTGGACGTTGAACTCGTGTCCAACCATCAAATTTAAGGATGCGACCTTTAGCCTTAAGGGTAAATTCTGCCGCTTTCACGCTCACAGTGGTCGAATCGTATTGAGCTGGCGTCATTTGGCAAGCAACAAACTGATTCCAGATTAGCGCGTATAGCTTATGAGCATCCGCTTCCATACCTTGTAAATCATCGGCTTTAACATCCACACTGGATGGACGAATCGCTTCGTGCGCTTCTTGAGCGCCCTGCTTACTTCCATAAGCTAACGGATTCTCAGGTAAGTAGGCTTGTCCAAACTCACTACCAATATAGCTGCGAACCGCTTCAACCGCTTCAGCACTTAAGTTGGTTGAATCGGTACGCATATAAGTGATGTAACCTGCCTCATACAAGCGCTGAGCTAGCATCATCGTTTTCTTCACTCCGTAACCCAAGCGAGTACTGGCTGCTTGCTGTAACGTCGAGGTGATAAAAGGAGCGGAAGGTTTACTGCTGGTTGGGCGGTCTTCACGTTTACACACTTCGTAAGAAGCTTTTTCTAAAATCGAAACCGCTGATTTAGCTTCCGCTTCGTTGACAGGTTTAAACGCTACATCATTTTTTTGCGCAACCAACAGACGGAAATCCGTTTTATCTTGCGTTTTCGTATCAGCATGGATATCCCAGAACTCTTCAGGGACAAACGCGTTAATTTCACGCTCACGCTCAACAAGTAATTTCACCGCCACCGATTGGACGCGACCCGCAGACAAGCCACGCGCCACTTTTTTCCAAAGTAATGGAGAGACCATAAAACCCACCACACGGTCCATGAAACGACGCGCTTGTTGGGCGTTTACACCGTCGATATTCAATTCACCCGGTGTTTGGAAGGCTTGTTGGATTGCATTTTTAGTAATTTCGTTAAATACAACTCGTTTGTATCGCTGTTCATCGCCACCGATGATCTCACGAAGGTGCCAAGCGATGGCCTCTCCTTCGCGGTCCAAATCGGTTGCGAGATAAATGCAGTCGGCATCTTTGGCAAGCTTTTGCAATTCCGCCACTACTTTTTCTTTACCCGGCAAAATTTGGTAATTCGCTTCCCAGCCGTGATAAGGGTCGATGCCCATCTTCTTAATTAACGAACTGCGGTCTTTCTCGCTTTTCAAGCGTGCTTTCTCTTCAGCGCTAAGGTTCTTTGAAGAAGAACTAGGCGTTGCTTTTTTAGCGGTACTTTGACCTGCGGTTGGAAGATCACGAACATGCCCTACGCTCGACTTAACAATAAAATCTTTACCAAGATATTTATTGATCGTTTTAGCCTTGGCTGGCGATTCCACTATAACGAGTGATTTACCCATAATTGACTCAAATGCCCTTAATCATTACGCGAAAGTAAATCGCATGACGTTCTAAATTATTGCTTCTTTTTTTACTATCGAGCCAGTTAACAAGAAGATCAACATGTTTTTTAAAAATAAAATTCAACCACTCAATAATTGGTCAAAATGCAACCAGAGCTCAGTGGCCTATTCTCCGCCAGCCTTCCAACCTAAATTGAGAAGTTTAAAATCGAATCCTGTAGTACTTGTGAGCTTGACTTTCATTGCTGCAGCACTCTACTAAACGTGCTTTGGCGCTCATACTAAAGTGAGTATTATCAGTTCGCGAAATAAATCCAATGAAATATGCCGTAAGTCACACATTCTCATTGCATAAAAAATCGGCTTTCTTGATTAAGCTTAGACGTGACTTCTCTCTTTGGTCAAAGCTTGAGAATCCACTCCATCGAATTTTGCGCCGAATTCTATTTGAAATCATTGAAATTACCTACCCTTTTACGGCACTATCCTCGCACATCTACTCATAGGACCGTAAAAGATGAGCGAAAAACAATCTATTACTGAATTTGATTTGTTACTTATTGCAAACCAAATCATTCAAGAACATGACGCTTATATCGTTGGCATGCGCGCCGATAGCGTTGAAGAAAAAGAGGATGTATTAGTTTTTAAAGGCAACTACTTTTTAGACGACAAGGGGCTGCCAACACCTAATACCACTGCGGTATTTAACATGTTCAAGTACCTTGCCTTGCATTTATCAAAGCAATTCACTCTCGTTCAATCGTAATTCTTGATGAAAAAAAGCCTCATTCGAGGCTTTTCATTATTGGGTTTAAACGCTCAATGCCTAGTGGCTTAGTTGCGCAAGCTGTTCAAAATAATCAGGAAACGTTTTCGAAGTACATTTAGGATCATTAATCGTCACTGCGGTATCGCTCAGTGCAACCAGCGAAAAACACATCGCCATTCGATGATCGTCATAAGTGTCGATTGCCGCATGCTGTAATGACGTTGGTGGTGTGATGATAATGTAATCATCCCCTTCCTCAACCTCTGCACCCACTTTACGCAGCTCCGTCGCCATTGCGGCTAAACGATCAGTTTCTTTAACACGCCAATTATATACGTTGCGAATGGCTGTGGTGCCTTTGGCAAATAATGCGGTCGTCGCAATGGTCATAGCCGCATCAGGAATGTGATTAAAATCGAGATCAACCGCATTAAGCTCTCCACGACGAGCGATGACATAATCATTCCCCCATTCGATGACTGCGCCCATTTTTTCTAGCGCATCGGCAAATTGAATATCCCCTTGGATACTGTTTTTACCAATACCAGTAACTTTTACTTCGCCACCTTTGATAGCCGCCGCCGCGAGGAAGTAAGAAGCAGAGGATGCATCCCCTTCCACCAAAAACTGCCCAGGAGAAACATACGATTGCCCAGCTGGGATCACAAATTGAGTGTAGTTATGGTTGATCACTTTTACACCAAACTGCGCCATGATGTGTAACGTGATATCAATGTAGGGCTTTGAGACCAAGTCACCGACGATGTTGATCGTCATTTCACCATCAGACAGTGGCGCAGCCATTAAAAAGGCGGTCAAAAATTGACTCGAGATTGAACCGTCAATCGCCACGATTCCAGCTTTAAGGCCGGTTGCCGTAATTTTTAACGGCGGGAAGTCTTCGTTTTCAAGGTACTCAATATCAGCGCCCGCTTCACGTAACGCTGTAACGAGATGACCGATTGGACGTTCTTTCATCCTCGGCTCACCAGTCAAAATGAACTCACCCTGTCCAAGGACTAATGCTGCCGCAAGTGGACGCATTGCCGTCCCTGCATTACCTAAAAACAGCTCAACGGATTGCTCGATGCTAAAAGGCCGACCCAAACCTTTTATCTCACAGACCGTTTTGTCGTCTGACAAACGATACTCCACACCAAGTTTTGCTAGTGCGTTGAGCATGTGGCGAATGTCGTCACTGTCTAACAAGTTCGTTAGCTTAGTCGTACCACTTGCCAGAGCGGCAAGCAGTAGCGCTCGGTTTGAGACACTTTTGGAACCGGGTAAATTGACTTGCCCATTAATTTTTTTTATTGGTTGTAACGTGAGGCTTTCCATTCGAGTTGTGTTTCCTTGCATCTTCCAAAGAGCTCCTGTTTGCTCTAGGAAAATGAAAATTCTTCGTACTTGCAGCCTATCTAAAAATAAAAGCGAACTCCAGTACAAATATGGCCTGATAGTAATGATTGGCAAACTATTGAAAAATCCCTACTATCCTCATTCCGTGGCCTTATCTTGATGGTTAACCCAGATCGGATCGAACATGACTATTTACCTTCCTCAGCTTGCGCTTGATGATTTCTCTTTTCCTTCCGCTGATGAGGCGCTAGAAGAGCCAAATGGACTACTCGCGTTTGGTGGAGATTTACAACCAGAACGTATTTATAATGCTTATCGACACGGAATTTTTCCTTGGTATGGCCCACAAGAGCCTATTCTTTGGTGGAGCCCCGCTCCACGAGCTGTGTTTAACCCACAAACTTTTTCTCCAGCTAAAAGCGTTAAAAAATTCCAGCGAAAACATCAATATAAAATAAGCCTTAACAATGCAACTAAAGAGGTAATTACAAGTTGCGCCAACGTAAGACCCGCAGATCAAACTTGGCTAAATGAAGAGATGCGCAGCGCCTACCTCGCCCTTGCGGCTTCTGGCCTTTGTCATTCGGTTGAGGTGTGGCAGGAAGATAAATTGATCGGCGGGCTCTATGGCATACAAATGGGCCAAATGTTTTGCGGTGAGTCGATGTTTAGTATCAAAGCCAATGCATCAAAAATTGCGCTTTGGTATTTTTGCCAGCATTTTCAATCACACGGTGGACAGTTGATTGATTGTCAGGTGATGAATCCGCATCTGGCATCATTGGGAGCTTTCGAATTAGAGCGCGACGATTTTCTCAAATCCTTGCTATCTTTTAGAGATAGCTCTGTCGATGAGCGCTGCTTTACACCCCAGTGGATCACCTTGTCTAATGAAGGATAACCATGAGCTCAGATTTACAGCAAATACGCATCGGTTTAACCAATAACCACCCTTGTAGCTATTTAAAAGATAGGCAAGAACGTGTCGCTGTGACTTTAGATTCCGCCATGCAATCGCCTGAGAATTATGAAATTCTACTCGCAAATGGTTTTCGACGCAGTGGGGATACCATTTACAAACCTCACTGTGACAATTGCAACTCCTGCCAAGCATTGCGTGTTTTTGTTGACCAAGTCAAGCTATCAACCAGTCAAAAGCGGTTACTCAAAAAGGCACACGCTTTTCAGTGGCAGTTGAAACCAACCATGGATTCGGGTTGGTTTGCACTCTATGCCCGCTATATTGAAGCGCGACATAAAGAGGGCAGCATGTACCCTCCCAACGAGCAGGAGTTTGCAACCTTTTCCGCTTGTCGTTGGCTAGATACTCAATACCTGCATATTTATCAAAACGGACAACTGGTCGCGATTGCGGTGACGGATATTTTACAAAACAGTGCCAGCGCCTTTTATACCTTTTATGATCCAGAGTCAGATCTGTCACTCGGGACACTTGGCGTTTTATTTCAACTGCAATATTGCCAAGCCACACAGAAACAATGGTTATATTTGGGTTATCAAATTGATGAATGCCCAGCAATGAACTACAAAGTACGCTTTGAGCGCCATCAAAAGCTAGTAAATCAACGTTGGCAAGGGTAGAATACGCCCCAACTTTACATATTTATCTTTTAGCGGCAGAATGCGTCCGTTAAAAATCGCCAAGTTTCTAAAGAGGATTAAATGGCTAAAGAAGACGTAATTGAGATGCAAGGCACTGTCCTTGATACTCTTCCAAACACAATGTTCCGTGTTGAGCTAGAAAACGGCCACGTAGTAACAGCTCACATCTCTGGTAAAATGCGTAAGAACTACATTCGTATTCTTACTGGTGACAAAGTAACTGTAGAGATGACTCCATACGACCTAACTAAAGGCCGCATCGTCTTCCGTGCTCGTTAATCTCTGATTTTCGAACGCAACAAAAAACGGAGCTAAATGCTCCGTTTTTTGTTACTTATAGAACTGGATTAAATGCAATGCATAGAAGAAAGCACGCCTCAGCGTGCTTTTGTTATTAGGTGATAAGCATCGGGATTACCGATCAGTGAACCGCTTCTTCACGAGAACCAATGTACTTAAACTTAAGCTCTTCGCCATCTAAATCCACTTTCACTGTGCCACCATCGACCAACGAGCCAAACAACAACTCATTCGCTAATGGCTTTTTCAACTTATCCTGAATCACGCGGCCCATTGGACGAGCACCCATCTCAATATCGTAGCCTTTCACAGCAAGCCAATGACGAGCATCCTCAGAAACCTCTAACGATACACCCCTCGCATCGAGTTGAGCTTGTAGTTCAACAATAAACTTATCAACCACTTGATGGATTACACGCTCATCCAAACGATTAAACCAGATGATGTTATCTAAACGGTTACGAAATTCGGGTGTGAATACTTTCTTAATCTCTGACATCGCATCAAAACTATTGTCTTGTTGGATAAGACCAATCGATTTTTTCACTGTCTCTGCAACACCTGCGTTGGTTGTCATCACCAAAATGATGTTACGGAAATCCGCTTTTCGTCCATTGTTATCCGTTAAAGTGCCGTTATCCATGACTTGAAGTAGCAAGTTGAAAATATCAGGGTGCGCTTTCTCAATCTCATCAAGTAGCACCACTGAATGTGGATGTTTAATCACAGCATCAGTTAGCAAGCCACCTTGGTCATACCCAACATAACCAGGAGGAGCACCAATTAAACGACTCACTGAGTGACGTTCACCATACTCAGACATATCAAAACGCAGCAGCTCAATGCCAAGTAGCTTCGATAACTGCACTGTCACTTCTGTTTTACCCACGCCTGTTGGCCCTGCAAACAAGAATGAGCCCACCGGTTTATTGTCAGCACCTAAGCCAGCGCGTGAGAGTTTGATCGCCTCACTCAATACATCGATAGCGTCATCTTGTCCAAATACCAACATTTTCATTTTTCTATCAAGGTGCTGCAAAATGTCTTTATCGGAAGAAGATACCGATTTTTCTGGAATACGCGCCATTTTAGCAACCATCGCTTCAATATCGGCCACTCCAACGGTTTTCTTGCGGCGACTTGCAGGTGCCAACCTTGAACGTGCTCCCGCTTCATCAATCACATCAATCGCTTTATCTGGCAAATGACGTTCATTGATGTATTTTGCAGAAAGCTCTACGGCCGCACGTAACGCTTTATTGGTGTAACGCACATCATGGTGCGCCTCGTATTTTGTTTTCAGACCCATAAGTATTTTAGTGGTGTCATCCAACGATGGCTCGACCACATCGATTTTTTGAAAACGACGAGCCAGCGCGCGCTCTTTTTCAAAGATGTTGTTGTACTCTTGATAAGTCGTTGAGCCGATGCAGCGCAATTTACCGCTGCTAAGCAGAGGTTTGATTAAGTTAGCCGCATCCACCTGACCACCAGAAGCGGCACCCGCACCGATGATGGTATGAATTTCATCAATAAATAGGATCGCGTCCTGCTCTTTTTCAAGCTGTTTCAAAATGGTTTTAAAACGCTTTTCAAAATCGCCACGATACTTAGTTCCAGCGAGCAATGAGCCAATATCCAGTGAATAAATAACGCTATTTTGAATGATTTCAGGCACTTGGCCTTCCACAATACGCCACGCCAGCCCTTCCGCAATCGCCGTTTTACCGACTCCCGCTTCTCCCACTAACAGCGGATTATTTTTACGGCGACGACACAACACTTGAATGGTTCGTTCTAGTTCTTTATCACGCCCAATTAGCGGGTCAATCAACCCTTGCTTTGCCAATTGGTTGAGGTTGCTGGCAAAGCTTTCCAAACGTTCATCAGAACTGACTTCATCAGCTGATTCGCTGCTAAAAGAGTCGGAAGAGGCTGAATTATCACTTGCGCTGGAAGCTTTAGTGATGCCGTGTGAAATGTAGTTGACGATATCTAAGCGACTGATGTCATTTTTTTTCAGTAGGTAAGCCGCGTGTGACTCCTGCTCACTAAAGATTGCAACCAGTACATTCGCCCCTGTGACTTCATTGCGGCCAGAGGATTGCACATGAAATACAGCACGTTGCAGCACACGTTGAAAACTCAATGTAGGTTGCGTTTCACGTGTTTCGTCACTTTCAGGAATAAGAGGGGTGGTTTGATCAATAAAAATATCAAGCTCTTGGCGTAAGGCATCCAAATCCGCTTGGCAGGCTAATAAGGCCTCTCTGGCTGCATCATTTTCTAATAACGCAAGTAGGAGGTGCTCGACGGTCATGAATTCATGTCTTTTGTCTCGCGCTCGAGCGAACGCGCCGTTTAGACTCGACTCTAGTTCTTTATTAAGCATAAGTACCTCCTTAAGGAACCACTTTGTTGCTCCAGCAAGCGACTACGCTTGCTCCATAGTACAAAGCAGTGGATGCTCATTTTCCCTTGAGTACAAAGTAACTTGAGCTACTTTGGTCTCTGCAATCTCAGCACTGAACGTGCCACAAATTGCTTTCCCTTCATAATGCACCTTGAGCATTATCTGTGTTGCTTTGTCGATATCCATCGAGAAGAATCGCTCAAGGATTTCAATCACAAACTCCATCGGCGTGTAGTCATCGTTATTGAGAACTACGTTGTACATCGCTGGTGGTTTAATTGCTGTCTTCTCTTTCTCCAGAAGATCTGAGTCTGGAGTCACCCATTCAAAATGTTTACTCATGATGACCGTATTTAGAGTGCTTCTCTACCTAGTGGAACCGTGTGCCTCTCAGTAACCATTGTGTCGTTGGAATCTATTAATGTTATTAGTGCTACCGACACAGTTGAAAAACAACCCTTACTTAGAGACTAATGCAGCAATTGTATCGCTGCAAATAAAACATTGCTATTCCGAACTATCAACGGCGTAGTTGATTAAAAAGAAAACAAAAGCAACTGCTTTCTTTAACTATTTCATTCTTAACGCCCTATTTAATCGTTACAACAATGTAAACCTGAAAAGTGATTTATTTGCAAATATGTCGAGTATCATACCTTTTGCCTATTGACTGCGCCGAATCATTGACTACATTGGTCAATTAGTGACTAAAAATTTGGCAGCGGCTGAATTGATATTCACATTCGGGTAACGTTTTTAGGATAAGTTTCTCGATAACAACATCAGTAACTAAAATGCAATGAGGGATGTAAAGCATGGCTACAGGTACAGTAAAATGGTTTAACAACGCCAAAGGATTTGGGTTTATTTGTCCAGAAGGTGAGGATACCGATATTTTTGCTCACTATTCAACCATTCAAATGGAAGGCTACCGCACACTCAAAGCGGGCCAACAAGTTTCCTACGAGATTGAACAGGGGCCGAAAGGTTATCACGCTAGCGCTGTTGTTCCAATCGAAGGTCAACTTGCAAAATAATCGCTGCCAAACGTGTATTTGATGAAAAACCCGCCGAACTGGCGGGTTTTTTTATTGCTTAGAGGTGAATAACTGAAGGTTAAGCGCCAATGATCGCGTTCAAGGTTTGGCTTGGACGCATTAGTGCTGATGCTTTTTCAAACACTGGCGCATAGTAACCACCCAAATCACCCGGAGTACCTTGTGCCTGATTCAGCTCAGAGACGATAACCTGTTCATTTTCTTGCAGCTGTTTCGCAATCGGTGCGAATTCCGCCGCTAAATCAGCATCCGCCGTCTGCTCTGCTAAGGCCTCAGCCCAATAGGTTGCAAGATAGTAGTGACTGCCACGGTTATCAAGCTCACCAACTCTGCGCGATGGTGATTTATTGAGATCAAGGAACTTACCTGTGGCTTTATCAAGCGCATCGGCTAGTACTTTCGCTTTCACATTTCCAGTGACAACACTCAAATGTTCCAAAGACGCCGCCAGCGCCAAAAACTCGCCTAACGAATCCCAACGCAAGTGGTTTTCTTTCTCAACCTGCTGAACGTGTTTTGGCGCAGAGCCACCAGCACCTGTTTCAAACAAGCCACCGCCATTCATCAAGGGAACAATCGACAACATTTTAGCCGAAGTACCGAGCTCAAGAATGGGGAATAGATCCGTGAGGTAATCACGCAGTACGTTACCCGTAACTGAGATGGTATCTTTACCCGCTTTGAGACGCTCAAGTGTGAACAGAGTCGCTTCAACGGGTGATAGGATCTGAATATCTAAGCCAGCCGTATCATGATCAGCAAGGTAGACGTTGACTTTTTTGATCAATTCACGGTCATGCGCACGCTGATCGTCTAACCAGAAAATCGCAGGAACGCCAGTAGCTCTGGCGCGAGTCACGGCCAGTTTCACCCAGTCTTGGATCGGTGCATCTTTCACTTGGCACATGCGGAAAATATCACCAGCTTCAACAGCTTGCTCTAGCAATACTTTGCCGGAGGTATCCACAACACGTACCGAACCCGCTGCATCGAGGATAAAGGTTTTATCGTGCGATCCATATTCTTCAGCTTTTTGCGCCATAAGGCCCACGTTTGGCACACTGCCCATCGTGGTGGGATCAAATGCGCCGTGCTTTTTACAAAAATCAATCACCGCTTGATAAACGCCAGCGTAGCAGCGATCGGGGATCAGTGCTTTGGTGTCTTGTTGCTTGCCATCTGGCCCCCACATTTGACCAGAAGCGCGCAGCATTGCTGGCATTGACGCATCAACAATGATATCGCTTGGGACATGTAGGTTAGTAATACCTCGGTCAGAATCGACCATAGCAAGCGGTGGCTGCGTGTTATAAACCGCTTGAATCGCGGCTTCAATTTCTTCTTTCTGTGCTTGTGGCAATGCTTGTATTTTCGCGTAAACATCGCCTAGGCCATTGTTGACATCAACACCTAATGAGTCAAACAACGCGCCATACTTCGCAAATACGTCCTTGTAGTACACTTTAACGGCATGGCCGAAAATGACTGGGTCAGACACTTTCATCATGGTTGCTTTCATGTGCAAGGAAAGCAGCACATCTTGCTGTTTCGCTGCTGCGATTTGTTGCTCGAAAAACTCAACTAACGCTTTTTTGCTTAGAACTGAAGCATCGATAATTTCTTTATCAAGCAGCGCAAACTCTTTCTTTAAGACTTTAGTCGAGCCATCATGGCCGACAAACTCAATTTTGACCTTAGTGTCACCTTCAATGGTGACTGACTTTTCTGTTCCATAGAAATCTTTGTCTTGCATGCTGGCAACATGTGAACGGGATTGCGGTGACCATGCGCCCATTGAATGTGGGTTTTTCTTCGCATAATTCTTGACTGATAGTGGTGCGCGGCGATCGGAGTTTCCTTCACGCAACACAGGGTTAACCGCACTACCTTTGATTTTATCGTAAGTCGCTTTAATCGCTTCTTCTTCGTAGGTACTTGGTTCTTCAGGATAATTTGGTAGGTCGTAACCTTTTTCCTGCAACTCTTTAATCGCGGCTTTCAATTGTGGGACCGATGCCGAAACGTTAGGCAGTTTAATAATATTCGCTTCTGGTTTGGTCGCCAGTTCACCTAATTCGGCAAGCGCATCACTTACACGTTGATTTTCTTTTAAATGTTCTGGGAAGCTGGCAAGGATACGCGCAGCCAGTGAAATATCGCGGGTTTCAACGCTAATACCTGACGAGGCGGTAAAGGATTGGATAATCGGCAATAAAGAATAAGTGGCCAGTGCTGGTGCTTCGTCTGTGATGGTATAAATAATTGTAGGTTTTTCTGTAGGCATGAAAAATTTCCCTATTTGTTCTAGCAGCACCATTGGATGAAACAGCGCTGTGTGATTGTCCGTGTCAAGTGGGTTAGCATCCTCGCGACTTGAACACGATAGCGTCACTCTTTCAAAAACTGAATCGAATGTCGTTGAGCGTTATCCGATTTTAGTCATTGAGTGAAAATACGTATACACCCAAACCCTTTATTGATACTGAATCCAAATAGCATGGGTTGAGTATAATTAAACAAAACTAGGATAATAGTCTATTATCTTGTGCGTCAATCCTGTTTCTGGGCGCGCAAATCATAGCTTAAATCCAAAGTTCAGAAAACTTTCAAACACACTTCATTTACATTTTTGCAAGGTAGTTAACATGTCATCCCGCTTGCGTCGTGATTCTTCATCAGTATCAAAACCCTCTGGCTCTTCTCATTTTAAACGGCGCGATCCACATCAGCGCTCAACCGCCCGCTCCTCTTCATCTGCAGAAGAGGTAAAAAAACGAATATCACTTGCTGATCGAAAAGTCATCATCTTTAATAAGCCTTTTGATACACTAAGCCAGTTTACTGATGGTGATGGGCGCAAAACTCTCGCTGATTTTATTCCCGTAAAAGAGGTGTATGCCGCAGGTCGCTTGGACAGAGACAGCGAAGGTTTGATGGTGCTCACCAATGACGGCATCTTGCAAGCGAGACTAACGCAGCCGCAGTCAAAATTACCAAAAACGTATTGGGTTCAAGTAGAAGGAGAACCCGCTCAAAACGATTTAGATAAATTGCGCCAAGGTGTAGAGTTAAAAGATGGCATGACGCTGCCTGCCAAGGTTGAGATTTTGCAACCGCCTACCTTGTGGGAACGTAATCCACCGGTTCGTTTTCGCGCACAAATCCCAACCACATGGCTTGCGATTACCATTACTGAAGGTAAAAACCGGCAAGTACGACGTATGACTGCGCATATTGGCTTTCCAACACTGCGCTTAGTGCGCTACGCGATGGGCGACATTGTTTTAGGCGATCTACAACCCGGTGAGTGGAAAGAAATTACCCTCTAACACCGTTCTCAAAAAACGGAAGCCTCTTTATTTAAGAGGCTTCACTGTGTTTATTTATGGCGTTCTTTAAGCTTATCAATCACATCACTCAACGCTAATCCTTGGTCTTGCAATAGCACCAATAAGTGATAAATCAAATCAGCAGACTCACACACTAACTCCGCCTTATCGCCCGACGTCGCCGCAAGCGCAACTTCAACGCCCTCTTCGCCCACTTTCTGCGAAATACGCTTTGTTCCACGGGCATAAAGGCTAGCGGTGTAAGAGGAATCAGGGTCGGCACTCTTGCGGGCAGCCAATAGCTGCTCAAGCTGATGAAGCCACACCATTTGAGACTCTTCTTGTGCATCGTTATCCCAACAGGTTGTGGTTCCAGTATGGCACGTTGGCCCAATGGGATTCACTTTGACCAATAAAGTGTCATTATCACAATCGAGCGCCATGTTTTTCAACTGTAACACATGACCAGAGGTCTCTCCTTTGGTCCAAAGGCGCTGTTTGCTGCGAGAAAAGAACGTCACTTGGCCTGTTTGCGCGGTTTTTTGCAACGCATCTTGGTTCATGTAACCCATCATAAGCACTTGACTTGATTGAAAATCTTGCACTATCGCCGGAACAAGGCCATCAACTTTGTTCCAATCAATACGCTCAGAAAGTGCAACCGCACTCGATACTTGAAAACTCATCGTCTTACCTCTACACCTTCTGCTTGTAAATATTGTTTTAATTCGCCGATATTGATGATCTGCTTGTGAAAAACCGATGCCGCCAACGCGCCATCGACATGAGCTTGTTGGTAAGCTTGCGCAAAGTGCTCCATCGTTCCCGCCCCGCCAGAAGCGATAAGTGGCACGCGACACACAGCACGTACCTTCTGGAGTTGCTGTAGATCATAACCATTGCGCACGCCGTCTTGGTTCATCATATTCAATACGATTTCACCCGCACCACGTTTTTGTACCTCTTGTACCCAATCGCAAGTTTGCCACTGCGTTGCTTTAGTGCGCGTCTCATCGCCAGTAAATTGATAGACCTGATACTGACCCGTTTCTTGATCGAAGTAAGAGTCAATGCCGACCACAATACATTGCACGCCAAATTTATCCGCCAAGTCAGTAATCAACTGTGGGTTAGCGAGCGCTGGAGAGTTAATGGAGACTTTATCTGCACCAAATTCTAAAATTCGCGCAGCATCTTCGGCAGATTTAATACCGCCCGCGACGCAAAATGGAATATCAATCACTGCCGCGACACGCGCCACCCAACTTTTATCAACCACTCGGCCATCACTCGACGCGGTAATGTCATAAAATACCAACTCATCCGCACCCTCTTCGGCGTAGCGTTTTGCAAGCGGTACGATATCACCAATGATTTCGTGGTTGCGAAACTGCACCCCTTTCACTACTTGTCCATCGCGGACATCCAAACAAGGGATTATGCGTTTTGCCAACATTCGAATGCCTCCTGAGCGGTGAACTTACCATCTAATAAGGCACGACCGACAATCACACCTGCGACGCCACTGCCTGTTAAGGCTTTGATGTCCGCTAAGCTACCGATACCACCTGAGGATTGAAACTGTACTTGTGGGTACTGTTTGCATAAATCGATATACAACTCAACGTTAGAACCGGCTAGTGTACCATCGCGGGAAATATCAGTGCACAATACGTGCGTCAAACCGACCGTTAGGTAATCATCAATCAAGGCTTCTATCGTTACACCTGAATCTTCTTGCCAACCGGAAATGGCCACTTTACGTGTGCCGTCTTGATCAATGTTGATGTCGAGCGCTAGCACAATTTTTTCTGCGCCATACTTTTCCATCCATCCTTTGACTAATTCAGGCTGTTTTACGGCCGTAGAACCGACAACCACGCGCTGCGCACCCGCATTTAATAAATCCACCACATCTTGCTCACTACGCACACCGCCACCAATTTGAATATTGGCAGGGGTACTGGCAAGCAGTTTGGCAATCAGATCAAGCTGTCGGGCTGAGGTATCTTTTGCACCCGTTAAATCGACAAGGTGCAACCAGTTAGCTCCAGCCTGATGATAGAGGCGAAACTGCTCTGCAGGATCCACTTTGTATTCGGTAACTTGACCATAATCGCCTTGAAATAAGCGAACCACTTGGCCATCAATTAAATCTAATGCTGGAATAATCATTACTAATTCCCTTTTATAATTCCAAGAAGTTCTTGATCAGTGCTGAGCCAGCTTTGGATGAGCGCTCTGGGTGAAATTGGACACCATAGTAATTACCGCTTTGCAGCGCCGAGGTGAAAGGCTTACCGTATTCACATTCAGCAATCGTGTATTCACCGACGGGCATGGCGTAGCTATGGACAAAATAGAAATATTCGCCTTGCTCAATGCCTTTAAACAGAGGATGGCCTCTTTCGGCATTGACCGTGTTCCAACCCATATGTGGCAGTGGTAAATCGCCTGTATCCATCAGGCGAACCTCGCCGTCACATAACCCCAAGCATTCAACAATGTCATTAGCTTGATCGTTAGCTTGCTGTCCTTTTTCTTCTGACAGCTGACCTAACAGTTGCATGCCTAAGCAGATGCCGAGCAGTGGCTTTTCAACCTGTTTCACCAGCGTGATTAAATCGCGCTGTTGCAGATTTTTCATCGCCTCACTTGCCGTACCGACACCGGGTAAAAACAGCTTATCTGCCGTCAACACCACATCAGGATCTTTTGAAATAGTGACTGGGTACCCCAAGCGTTCGATGGCAAATTTCACGGAAGAAACATTAGCGCAGCCTGTATCAATGATGACGACCTTTTGCGGCTGGCTGCTGTTATCACTCATCGCTTCGCGGACTGACGACATTACAGTACTCCTTTGCTGCTAGGTAGTTCATTGCCTTCCACTTTAATGGCTTGGCGCAATGTGCGGCCAAAAGCCTTAAACAAACTTTCAATAATATGGTGATCATTCTCGCCACTGGATGAGAGATGTAGCGTACAGGCCAAAGTGTCGGTTAATGAACGGAAGAAGTGATATACCATTTCAGTGGAGAGATCGCCCACTTGCTCACGTGTAAAGGTGGCCTCAAATTTCAGATAAGGGCGACCCGATAGATCGAGTGCGCATTGTGCTAAACACTCGTCCATCGGCAACGAAAAACCAAAACGACCAATGCCACGCTTATCGCCTAATGCCTCTTTTAAGGCTTGCCCGAGTGCTAATGCGGTATCTTCAATGGTGTGGTGATCATCAATGTGCAGATCACCATTGACGCTCAACTTCAATTGAAAACCACCATGGGTTGCGATTTGGTCAAGCATGTGGTCAAAAAAACCTAACCCCGTTGTAATCTGATTACCACCCGTTTCATCCAAATTGACCGCAACTTTAATGTCGGTCTCTTTAGTGGTTCTTACCACTTCGGCGCTGCGCGCTTTCACGGTTAAGTCTTTAACTATTTCACGCCATCCCATACTTTTCGGATGATACTGAATACCACGGATCGCCATATTTTCAGCCAGTTGCAGGTCGGTCATTCGATCGCCAATCACCACTGATTGCTGAAAATCGACTTTGCCTCCTTGCAGATACTCTTTAACCATCCCCAGTTTGGGTTTGCGGCAAGAGCAATTATCTTTTTCAAAGTGCGGGCAAATCAGCACATCATCAAAGATCACTCCTTGGGACTGAAAAATGTCCATCATCATCGCATGAGGGGCATCGAAATCCGCTTGAGGATAGCTATCCGTCCCCAGCCCATCTTGGTTGGTGACCATTACCAGCCGATAACCCGCAGCCTGCAAAGCCAGTAGGCTTGGGATCACATACGGCTCTAGTTTCAGTTTGTCTAAACGATCAACTTGGAAATCGACCGGAGGCTCAACAATTAAGGTTCCGTCACGATCAATAAAGAGAATTTTTTGCTGTTTGCTCACTGGAATATCCTTTTCTATTGGCCAGTAACGTCACTTAAACGACTGGCTCTTATTCATTTTGGGCTATTTATGGTGCTTGATTACTGATAATAATTGCGAATAAAAGCGAGTGTTTTTTCACACTCTTCGCGATTACCGATACTGATCCTCACGCAATTTTCAATCGGAGAATTGCGTAAAATAATGCCGTGATCCCAAGCGGCTTTAAACAGCGCATCACCATCGGGAAATTTCACTAATAGGTAGTTTCCCCACCCTTCAAACACAGTTAAATTGGGCACCATATACAACCCTGCTTGTAAGTAAGCACGGTTTGCATTGAGATCCAACACTTGGAATTTGGTACGAGCCAGCCCAGCTTCCGATAACGCTTGCACGGCAATGTCTGCTACCGGAATTGGCACGGGATAAGGTGCAATTACCTTCTGCAGCACATCAATCAGCTCTTTATTGGCCAAGGTAAAACCGCAGCGCAAACCTGCAAGCGCAAACGCTTTGGATAAGGTGCGTAAAATCGCCAAATTCGGATATTGCGCTAATAAATCAACGGTTGAGGCTTCTGGACAGAAATCAATGTAGGCTTCATCCATCACGACAATAGCGCGGTCTTTAGTCATTTCCAGCAAAGCAATAATATCTTGGCGCTTAACCAAATTGCCGGTTGGATTATTAGGACTACAAACGAAGATCAACTTCACGCTGTCCAAATTGGCACGAATGGCTGACAGGTCGAGCTGCCAATCCGCTGTTAATGGCACAACTTTACGCTCGACACCGAACGTTTCAGCGCTAATCGCGTACATACCATAAGTCGGTGGACAGTATAAAATAGCGTCTTGATTGGGCTCACAAAATGCGCGGATCAAAAGTTCAATCCCTTCATCGGCACCACGTGAGGTCAACACCTGCTCTGGCTGTACCTTGGCATAAGCCGCATACGCATCGATCATAGCTTTGGGTTGGCAATCACTGTAACGGTTCAAACGTACAAAATCGGTTTTGTACTCATTATTGAATGGCGATTCGTTGGCATTGAGCCACACATCACCACTGCCGCCAATACGGCGAGCCGATAAGTAAGGTTTTAGTGCTTGAATTTGCTTACGAGCCAGTTTTTCCATCATTTTTTCGCCTTTTGCAATTTTTCGACTCGAATGGTGACCGCACGTTTGTGTGCATCCAATCCTTCAGCTTCTGCCATTGTGACCACGGTTGGCGCTAACCCTTGTAAGCCCTCTGCGCTGAGTTCTTGCACCGTCATGCGCTTACTAAAATCAGCTAAACCAAGGCTAGAATAAGTACGCGTGTAACCGTATGTTGGCAAAACGTGGTTGGTACCCGAAGCGTAGTCACCGGCTGATTCTGGTGACCACTCACCTAAGAAAATTGAGCCAGCGTTATCAAGTAACGGCAACAGCTCACGAGGGTTCCGCGTTTGCACAATTAAGTGCTCAGGACCGTAGTAGTTCGAGATAGAAACCGCTTGGGTCAAAGACTCAGCGATGATAATCAAACTAGAAGCCAAGGCCTTTTCTGCAATGGCGGCGCGAGATAAGCTTTTTAGCTGCTTTTGCACTGCATCTGTTACTTGATCGGCAATCACCGCTGAAGGGGTCACTAACACAACTTGTGAATCAGGTCCGTGCTCAGCTTGGCTAAGCAGATCAGCCGCGATAAAATCGGCATCAGCCGTATCATCAGCAATCACCAACACTTCCGAAGGACCCGCTGGCATATCAATCGCTGCACCGCGAAAATCATTACTCACTTGACGTTTTGCTTCTGTCACGTAGGCATTACCGGGGCCGAAGATTTTGTCTACTTTAGCAACGGATTTAGTCCCATAAGCCATTGCTGCAATCGCTTGACCACCACCAATGTTGTACACCTCATCAATGTTACACAGCTTGGCCACGTAGAGGATTTCGTCCGCAATCGGTGGCGGTGAGCAGAGCACCACTTTACGACACCCTGCAATTTGTGCAGGAACACCCAACATTAATACGGTAGAAGGTAAAGGCGCACTGCCTCCGGGAATGTACAAGCCCACCGTATTAATTGGACGCGTGACTTGTTCACACACCACTCCCGGCTGCGTTTCCACTTTGATCGGTTGCAGCTTTTGTGCTTTATGGAACTTAGTAATGTTCTCATAAGCTTGTTGAAGCGCTTGTTTCATCTTGTCAGAAAGACGCTCGCACGCCGCATCAATCTCACCACTTGAAACGCGAATTGAATCCGGTTTCACGCGGTCAAATTTTTCAGTTAACTCAATTAAAGCTTGGTCACCTTGCGCTTTCACCTGCGCAATCACGGCGCTCACGGCAGCAGTGACATTGGCTCCTTCAGTAATGGCCGGGCGTTCTAAAATTGAATCTTGCTGAGTTTCACTCAACGATTGCCAAACGACAGTTCTCATCGCCGTTACTCCATCATTTTATCGATAGGTAAAACCAAAATAGAACTCGCCCCTAATGCTTTTAGGCGCTCCATGGTTTCCCAAAATAGGTTCTCGGTGCTGACCACATGTACTGCAACACGATTTTTCTCCGCCGATAAAGGCAGCACTGTTGGGTCTTCCGCTCCCGGAAGTAAGTCTTTAATCGCTTCTAATTGATCAACCGGGGCATGCAGCATGATGTATTTGGACTCTTTGGCTTGAATCACGCCTTGCATACGCGTCAATAAACGAGCAATCAATGCTTGCTTATCTTCACTGAATTCACCTTGACGCTGAATGAGTGTTGCTTTGGATTGGAAGATAACTTCAGCCTCTTTGAGGCCATTTGCTTCTAATGTTGCGCCGGTAGAAACAAGGTCAGCAATCGCATCAGCTAAGCCAGCTCGTGGCGCAACCTCAACAGAACCTGTGAGCACACAAGTGCTAAAATCAATGCCCTTTTCATCCATGTACGCTTTGAGTAGCTGCGGATAAGTTGTGGCGATGCGTTTACCCGCCAAATCTTGAGGGCCGTTGTATTGCTGATCTTTATTGATCGCGATGGATAAGCGGCAACCACCAAAATCAAGACGGCGCAGTGAAACAAACTCACTTTTCTTATTTTGCGACAAGCGTTCTAAACGCACCTCTTCCAGTTCATTCTCACCAATGAAACCGAGATCAACCACACCGTCCATCACCAGACCGGGTATGTCGTCATCACGCACTAGCAGTAGGTCGATCGGCATATTGAGAGAGTGAACGACAAGACGCTCACCCATGATATTGAATTTCACGCCGCATTTTTTAAGTAAGTCTTGGCACTCTGAGCTCAAGCGGCCTTTCTTCTGGATGGCAATTCTTAGGCGTTGTGTTTGCATGACAATTTCCCTGTGCAATGTATTGAATGTATTTGGAATTGAGTTAAAGCAAAATGAAAAAACCCTCGGGAGATTTGCGTTCTCCCGAGGGTTTTAATCTAAATGCTTTGACTTAACCACCGGGAGTTTCCTGCCTCCCGGGTATGCGTACATCTCCCCGAAAGATTATTTAGGGTGATGGTGATGATGAATGTTCATTACAAAATTACGCATACTTATCAGCTCTTATTGGTTTGCTGTCTTGACTCCACACTAACCAAGCTGATGTTCTTTTTCAACTAAAAATTTTGCTTTTTTAAAATCTTTTTTCGCCGTCGTGCGCCAGTAATAAAAAAGGGAAACTTTCGTTTCCCTTTCATCAACTCTATTTAACCAAAATACAGCTACAACGTCTCGCAATGTGTCATTTTTGATTTCGCCATAGCGGCCATAATCATGCACACAATGATAAATGCAACAGAGGCACAAGCCAACGAGATCAGCACTGACGCTGTCATTCCTAAAACAACAAAACCGACACTCGAAACCAAGGCCGTAGCCAGTGCATACGGCAATTGTGTCGCAACGTGATCGATATGGTTACAACGCGCGCCTGTCGACGATAAAATGGTGGTGTCAGAAATAGGAGAACAGTGGTCACCAAAAACGGAACCAGCGAGCACCGCGCTCAGCATAGGGAGTATTAGAGCGATATCGGTCGCCGCGGCCATATCTCCAGCAATGGGCAACATGATGCCAAACGTTCCCCAAGAAGTGCCGGTTGAAAACGCCATCACGCCCGATAGTAAGAATAAGATGACCGGTAGCCAATGCGGATCAATATTACCTTGAACCAAAGATGACATGTACGCACCGGTTTTCATGTCCCCAATAACAGAGCCAATTGTCCACGCAAAAATCAGGATCAAAATCGCACCAAACATCGATTTAGCACCGATCCACAATGTATTACTGATGTCATTCATTGGCAGCTTTTGCTTAAACACAGTAAACAGAGCCATCGCCAAGCCAACTAGCCCGCCGTAAATCAATGAAGCGCCGACATTGGTGTTTTCAAACGCACCCAGTAGATCAAATGCTTTACCGTCTGCGGCTAAAGATTGACCACCCGTAAATAACATGGCTGAAACCGTTGCAATGATGAGTAATACGATAGGCAGAACCAGATCCAACACTTTGCCATGTTCGCTCTCTTTGATATCAAGCTCTTCATTTAACTCATGTGCGTCTTGGCTATCGTTTTCATTTGCGTCGTCAAATCCACGGCCTTGGGAGGCATTAATTTCATGCTGGCGCATTTGACCAATATCTAATTGGAACCACACCACCGCAAACACCATCAGTAATGCAAAAATGGCATAAAAATTCATTGGTACTAAACGCATGTATGCGCCCAATGCCGAATATTCGGTAATCCCGTGAGAAACGAGAATACCGCCAATAATCGTCATAATGTACGCGCCCCAACTAGAAGCTGGCATCACAACGCACATTGGTGCTGCAGTTGAATCAAGGATATAGGCAAGTTTAGCGCGAGATACATAAAAGCGGTCAGTCACAGGACGAGAAATAGAACCTACGGCTAAACTGTTAAAATAATCATCAACGAAAATAAACACACCCAAAAATGCCGCCAGCAGTTTTGAGCCACGTTTACTTTTTACGCGGACTTGTGCCCATTCGGCAAAAGCACGAGTACCGCCAGACAAAGTTAATAGCGCGGTCATCATACCTAATAAAAGCAAAAACCCGACGATACTCATATTCCAAGTGTTAATGCCGCCATCAGCAACAAAGACGCTTGATACCTTAGTAGCAACATAACTGAATGCACTACCAAAAGAATAATCCGCGAGTAATACCGCGCCTAATACAATACCGACACCTAATGAAACAAGTACTCTGCGTGTAAGAACAGCCAAACTTAATGCTACCAGAGGCGGTAACAGCGACAGAGGAGATGATGCAAAATCGATTAAATTCATGATCTTCAAAAACCAGTAAGTAAATGGTTAGAGATCTACTGCAGACAAATTACGAGCTAAGATAACCACGTAATTCATGTTGAACTAAGCGAAAGGGAAGCGAACACTTCACCCAACCCTACAGTAGCGCTCCATAGTTTAAAAAAAGAATAGACTATGGCAGTGTTGTTCCTATTCGAATACAACCCCAGCAAGCTGCTTTAATGTGCATACTTACTTCGGCGATAAAACCTTTCACTTTTGTTCATTGGCATTACCCCAACAGAAGTTACTATTTTTTACCGCACCTCTACGTCAAAGAAAGTACAATAAATCACCGTTATTAAGTCATTTTAACAATGATAAATGTCTTACTTCGCTTTAGGTAAATGACATTGTACTTAACAACGAATGCATTGCAACCGATCATGTCATCAAAGTGCATCAATTATTGGTCACATTCATTAAGAAACATTGAGACTTCTTTCATAATGTGGTGCAATGAATATCACGAAGATTATAATAAAAAACATTAATTATAAGTCTATCTAAAAATCATTGATGATCTTCTTGATACTACTACTTATGTATGAAATTAGCTCATCACTAACAAGTTCATATTTTTTTGATTTTTATTTATCTATAAAATTTTCATTAATATTTGAATCTAATATTGTAAGTACCAATTCAGCAGTTTATTATTGCTGTGTCGACTAAATTAAATCAAATAGGAATAGTCATGTCTGAATTAACAAAAACTCTACTTAATATTCGTAGCCTACGCGCTTTTTCCCGTGAACTCACTCTAGAGCAGCTTGAAGAAGCACTAGATAAATTAACGATCGTTGTTCAAGAACGCAGAGAAGCGGAAGAAGAAGAACGCTCTGCTCGCGCAGAACAAGAAGCGAAGCTGGCTGCGATTGCAGAACAGATTGCCAAAGACGGTATTGATGTAAGCGCATTAATTTCTGCACTTTCTGGTGAAACTAAGAACAAAGTTAAAGTTCAAGGCAAACGCGCACCTCGTCCAGCAAAATACAAATATCTTGATGCCAATGGCCAAGAAAAAACATGGACAGGTCAAGGTCGCACACCTTCTGCAATTCAAGAGCAACTTGATGCAGGTAAATCTCTAGAAGAATTCGAGATTTAATAACTCTTTAGCAAATAAAAAGGCTCCTAACGGAGCCTTTTTATTATTTTAATCTTTTATCTTTCCCAATACGCTTCTTCTAAGCTGTCTTCACGTTCAGGTAAACCACGTGACAGACGAGGTGAATGCTGGGCTAGCACCTCATAACTGGCACGGTTGGAATATTTGCAAACTTGCGAGAAGGATGAATAGGTTAAAAAGTTATTCTGATGCTTGCTCGAATTAGGGACGTTCTCTTTATGATATTTATTGGCTGCCATATCATGCAGCAATGCCGACAACGCCGCATCTCCCGCACCATTAGTATTTTTAATTTTCTCAGGCCCACCCATATACGGTGAAATATGAGAATAAACACGTATCGGATTTTCACAACTTATTTTTGATGCTGGGCGACTAAATTCATAACGATTGAATTCAGCAATAGAACCAGGTAATAGTGGCAACGATGTTTCACGTTTCGCTGCATCTTCAGTATATCCTGCCATAAATAAACCGACTGGTCCTGCGGTGCATAATACAAGATCGACCCAATCTAAAGCTTTATTTGACGCTGCAAGAGGATCACTTTCCCCGGTTAATGCTTCGGCTTCATCTTCATTCATGGCAACAACAGTGACATGATCACGCAAAAAATTTTGCCAAAATTGAGGGTCATCTTGAATAACAAATTTAGTACCTAAGGTTAAAACAACAGGTACATCATATTTCTTAGCATATTCAATCGCTCTCATTGTTGCCTCTGGCATTGGATCACCAGTTTTGCAGCGAATTAAATAAGCAGTCAATACTAAGGCTGAAGCACTTTTAAATATTTTTTCTGGAACACTTTCTGCGCGAAGTTGGTTCATTTGCCCTTCACTAATAGCAAAGGTTCTTTCTCCATCCTCTGTGATCAAGGCAAAGCAGCGCCCAATCGCTCCATCGACCGCTTGTAAATAATTCAGATCCATCCGACTTGATGTATTACATAAATAACGATAACCGTAGCTACCAATTTTGATATCTTGGCTCATCACACCTAACAACGTTGAGCGATCATCTGCCAGCACCGAATAATTGTGTAATGTGTTGCCAATCGTTCCCCCAGCATATTCGTTAGTAATCAGACCATTTTGTTTGAGCTCAGTGTACAAAGCTTCGGCCTTCTGATCGTCAATCACTAACGAATGGCCTTTACTAAGCTCATATTTTTCGATGAGGTCAGTATTTACTTTCGCTTCTATATCCACCAAGGTCTGGTCAATACCAATAATATGTGTACGTGACATTTTTTTATTTTCTTGTGCTTGGATAACAAGTGGGTCACGTGCATGAACAGGAAAGTAATGCTTTGATTTGCGTTGGCCAGGAAATTTCATAACGTCAGTCTGAGTAGAGGAGAAAAAGATGCGCGATTCTACCGCGCACCCATTAGCGCGGCAACTAAGGCAATTATAGCAAACGTTTGCTCTTGATTATTTTTATTCACCTTCCATAAAGCTGAGATCAGGTAACCTATCTAAATGCTCTGAATAGCGTTTTAGGTCAAATTGCCCTTCGTTTTTCATCACATCAAAAATCTCAATTGCAAGCGCACAAGCAATAGAGGCAACAGCATCCTCCCTTGAGTGACCTGTCATCATCAAGCGCATCAAGGTTTCTTTGACCTTTAACGGATTTCCGTCCGCGAGTTGATTCTCTACTGTTTCGATGAGGAACGCGTCATCCATAATCTGATTGTCATCTTGCATTTTGTGGCCTTTTATTACGCTTTAAAATGGCACGCACTATGCCATAAGCCATTGTAGAATTCTAAAACTAATTTCTGCTGACATTGACAGATACGACGCCAATTAAACCAGATAGAAGTGTGATTGCTGTCTCGGATCTGTCGCGACGAAAATCTTTCTGCTAGAATCTGCGACCAAGTCAATTGAGTGGTATTAAGTAATGTCAGACAACCGCAGCGCAAACAGCCAAAAGAAAGTCATCGTCGGCATGTCCGGTGGTGTTGACTCCTCCGTTTCGGCGTATCTTCTCAAAGAGCAAGGTTATCAAGTCGAAGGCCTGTTCATGAAGAACTGGGAAGAAGATGATAACGAGGAATATTGTACAGCGGCGGAAGATTTAGCCGATGCACAAGCCGTGTGCGATAAGTTAGACATCCCTCTTCATACCATTAATTTTGCCGCCGAATATTGGGACAACGTATTTGAATATTTCCTTGAGGAATATAAAGCAGGGCGAACTCCCAACCCAGACATTCTTTGTAACAAAGAAATCAAGTTTAAAGCCTTTTTAGAGTTTGCAGATGAAGTGCTAGATGCCGATTATATCGCCATGGGCCACTATGTTCGGCGCACCTTCCCTGAAGGTAATGACAAACCACAAATGCTGCGCGGCTTGGACAACAACAAAGACCAAAGCTACTTCCTCTATACATTAAGCCATGAACAAGTGGCTCGTAGCTTATTTCCTGTCGGTGATTTAGAAAAACCCGAAGTTCGACGCATTGCGGAAGAACAAGGTTTGGTGACGGCGAAGAAAAAAGATTCAACTGGTATCTGTTTCATCGGCGAGCGCAAATTTACCGACTTCTTGTCTCGCTATTTACCAGCACAACCGGGTAAAATTGAAACACCAGAAGGTCTCGTTATTGGTGAACATCAAGGCCTGATGTACCACACTTTAGGTCAACGCAAAGGGTTACACATTGGTGGCCAAAAAGGCGGTGGCGGTAACGAAGACCCATGGTATGTCGCTGATAAAGATCTTAAACGTAACGTTTTGATTGCAGTCCAAGGCGCTGATCACCCATTATTGAAATCTCATGGCTTGATCGCTTCCCAATTACACTGGGTTGATCGTACACCAATCCAAGCAACGCTAAGCTGCACGGTAAAAACACGTTACCGTCAAACGGATATAGCGTGTACCATCATCCCTATTGATGATGAAAACATTAAAGTCATTTTTGATGAGCCACAAGTGGCCGTCACGCCTGGTCAATCCGCGGTTTTCTATCAAGGCGATGTGTGTCTTGGCGGTGGAATTATTGAGCAGCGAATTTAAACAACTTAGGAGTAATAAACGTGGCTAACACCCTTTATGACCGTACCATCGCTTTTGCGGGTATCTGCCAAGCTGTCGCTTTAGTGCAACACGTAGCAAAAAATGGTCACTGTGATTCAGACGCGTTTGAAACTTCTCTAACGGCTATCTTAAGTACTAATCCAAACAATACACTTGATGTCTTCGGCTCTGAGGCCAACTTAAAAATTGGCCTCGAATGTTTGGTGAAAGGTATTGATAGCACGCCATCAGGGAGTGAAATCACTCGCTATATCATTAGCCTGATGGCATTAGAGCGTAAATTAAGCGCTCGTCGTGATGCGATGTCACAGCTGGGCGATCGTATTCAAACGATTGAACGTCAAGTCAACCACTTTGACTTGCTTGATGATCAGATGATCAGCAACCTTGCCAGTATCTACTTGGATGTTATCAGCCCTATTGGCCCGAGAATCCAAGTCACTGGAACCCCTACCATACTTCAACAAACTTCAACCCAGCACAAAGTGCGCGCCTTACTCCTTTCAGGAATTCGTTGCGCTGTCTTGTGGCGTCAGGTTGGAGGAAAGCGTCGCCATCTGATCTTCGGTCGTAAGAAAATGATCGAACAAGCTCAGATTTTATTAGCTCGAGTCTAATATTGACGCAAAGAATTCACTCTCACACTTAACCTCAAAATTCAGGAGAAAAACATGGAACTGTCAGCCTTGACTGCTGTTTCACCGGTAGACGGCCGCTACGGAAGTAAAACGATTGCGTTACGCAGTATCTTTAGTGAGTTTGGTCTCCTCAAGTATCGGACCATTGTTGAAATTCGTTGGTTACAGAAGCTTTCAGCCACTGCTGGAATTGCCGAAGTTCCAGCATTCAGTGATGAAGCCAATCAATTTCTTAATGCGATAGCAGACAATTTTAGCGAAGAAGATGCCGCTCGTATTAAAGAAATTGAACGCACAACGAACCATGATGTTAAGGCTGTAGAGTATTTCTTAAAAGAAAAAGTAGCGGGTGTTCCTGAGCTGCACGCCGTTAATGAATTCATTCACTTTGCTTGTACTTCAGAAGATATCAACAACACATCTCACGCGCTAATGCTCAAAGAAGCGCGCGATACCGTGCTTCTTCCTGAAATGCGCAACATTATTGATGCGATTCGTCACTTAGCAGAAGAGTATCGCGATATTCCGTTATTGTCTCGTACCCACGGACAGCCAGCATCACCAAGTACTATGGGTAAAGAGATGGCTAACGTAGCGTACCGTATGGAACGCCAATATAAGCAGATTGCCAATATCGAGATTCTCGCAAAAGTAAACGGCGCAGTAGGTAACTACAACGCTCACCTTTCAGCCTATCCAGAACTCGACTGGCATACCTTTAGTGAAGAGTTTATCACTGAATCGCTAGGTGTGGCGTGGAACCCTTATACCACACAAATTGAGCCACATGATTACATCGCAGAGCTATTTGATGCCGTTGCCCGCTTCAATACTATTCTGATCGACTTCGATCGTGACATTTGGGGCTATATCGCTTTGGGCCACTTCAGACAAAGAACCATTGCGGGTGAAATTGGTTCATCGACAATGCCACATAAAGTCAACCCGATCGATTTTGAAAACTCAGAAGGCAACCTAGGCCTTGCTAATGCCGTGTTCAATCACCTAGCACAAAAGCTGCCTATTTCTCGCTGGCAACGTGACTTAACAGATTCAACCGTGCTGCGTAACCTTGGTGTGGGTGTTGGTTATGCGATCATCGCCTACACTTCAACGCTAAAAGGGATCAGTAAACTGGAAGTGAACCGTGATGCGCTGCTTGCTGAGCTCGATAAAAACTGGGAAGTCCTTGCTGAACCAGTGCAAACGGTTATGCGCCGCTACGGCATCGAAAAACCGTACGAAAAATTGAAAGAACTCACGCGCGGTAAGCGAGTCGATGGTGAAGCGATGCGCCACTTTATTGATGGCCTTGCGCTACCTGAAGCGGAAAAAGCACGCTTGAAAGAGATGACACCAGCCAACTACATTGGCCAAGCAATTGAGTTAACCGACAAATTGTAATGCTCTTCAATCTAGCCGATTAATGACAAAGCCCACTTAGTGGGCTTTGTTTTTTAAGGTCGTATTTTATGTTATATCGTTTTTGATACCATAAAAGACGTTAGGCGTACTGCTGTTCAAACTCTTGCATAAAATCAACTAAGGCTTGAACGCCTTCCAGTGTCATCGCATTGTAAATCGAGGCACGCATACCACCCGCGACTCGGTGACCTTGCAGCGAGACTAAACCACGCGCTTCAGCCAACTCTAAAAACGTACTATCCAACTCTGGTTTCACTAATTGGAAAGGCACATTCATCAGTGAACGGTTGTCTGGGTGAATGGTATTGCGATAGAAAGGTGACTCATCAATTGCGTTATAAAGTAGCGCTGCTTTCTCGCGGTTGATTTTCTCAATCGCCGCGACACCACCCTGCCCTTTTAGCCACTTGAACACGAGACCCGACAAATACCACGCAAATGTAGGCGGCGTGTTGAACATAGAATCTTGTTCAACTTGCACTTTATAATTCAAGATAGTCGGTAGCACATCACTGGCTAAATCAAGCAAATCATCACGAACAATCGCAATACAGATCCCCGCTGGCCCAATGTTTTTCTGCGCTCCCGCATAAATGACCCCGTACTTTGAGATGTCTATTTGGCGCGACAAAATCGTAGATGACATATCAGCTACAATCGGTTTGTCTGTATCTGGTAAATCATTAATCTCAATACCATCTATCGTTTCATTCGGACAAAAATGCACGTAAGCTGACTCAGGATCGATTTTCCATTCGCTGGCTGGTAATACCGCTGTTTTGCCCTCTTTGGTCACTTTGGCGTTGAAAACATCGATTTCACAATATTTCTTCGCTTCTTTGACCGCACTTTCAGCCCAGTAACCCGCATCAATATAGGTCGCTTTAGTCGCATCGCCTAATAAGTTTAAAGGCACCGCCGCAAACTGAGCGCGCGCTCCACCCTGACAAAATAATACTTTGTAATTACTCGGTATATTAAGCAAATCTCGCAGATCTTGCTCCGCTTCTTGAGCAACGCGAATAAAAGGTTTACTGCGATGACTAATTTCCATAACGGACGTGCCAAGCTCGTTCCAGTTAATAAACTCGGCTTGCGCTTTTTCCATCACGGCTTTAGGTAAGGCTGCTGGGCCTGCGCTGAAATTATAGACTGGGCCCGCTTGATTTGATTCCATGAGTTCCTTGCTCCTGCTATCGACAATTAATGTGATTAATACCACTTTTTGATGTGGATAAAAAGCGAGAAAAGAGCTTCTATCGGCTCTTTTCTCTTACTGATTGCTAAAACTCGCGAAATCGTTTGCTTGAGCGCCGTTCGCTATCGCATCAATGCCGGAAGTAATAGTGTCAATAGCGGCATTTGATTGCCATTTTCAAATTCCAAGTTGCCCTGTTTCAGTTCAGCTTGGAGTCGATATCCTTGATCGGTTTGCTGCATAATTTCCATCACAACAAGCTCATCAATACCCTGCTGGATAAAAGGAAAATCTTCAACCAGCTGGTTAGAAATGAAGGTATCAATGTGGCCGGTTAAGGCTGGTAAAATGGTACTCGGATCTTGCACCACATTATTTGTCCCTTCAGGAACCGCTATCTTCCAGTTTGATTCAAACTCACCTTGGCCAACTTTTAGCGCCATTTTATTCATCGATAGATAAAAACCTTTCTCGAATAATGATTGCACATAAGGTAGTGCTTGCTGAATGTCCTCATCAGAAAGTTCTGGGCTGTTTTGGTAAAGCGTTGAGAGCTTCTCAAAAGCGTCACCATCTAAATCACCCAAGGTAAAATCAAGATTGAGGTCCTTCACCTCGCCTTCGCTATAAGTTAATTTATCCATCTCAATCAAGTGATTACTATCAAAACGAGAAGGCTCTCCTTTTAATACCGAATCAAAGGAATAACGCATGTTGTCCATACTCAGCGTATTTTCACCTAGGCCATCGACAAGATTAATTTTTGCTAACGCCAATGACTGCTGTCCTAGCCAGAAGCCTTTATCTTGTTTACCTATACCTTGACCAGTTAGCTGTGAAAGCATCATTTTTTCACCACTGGTAAAATCCAACTCAACAGAAGGAATATTCAGTTGATAAGTGATTTCACCTAGTACAGAAATATCACCTTTCAATGTGGCGGGCGTTGTCGAGAACGTCATCTCGCCATCTTCACTTTGGTAGTGCCAACTGTCTAGCGCCACAGTGTATTGAGTATTGCCATTCAACTGCGTGATACTGGTCATCGTCAATGGTAGATTTTCTTGATCAGCAATAACGGATGTTGCTGTTAAACTCAACAGGCCATGCTTAACTTCGCTATTGACTAAAACTTGGGTCGGTAAACCATCGGCAACAAACTGTTGTTTGAGCGTTTTATCTGCAATCTGATAGCGGGTTTGCACGGTTGATGAAAGGTAACCACGCTTATAACTGACAATGTCCGCCTCGATTGAACCTGAAGAGATATTTGCAATACCGTTAGTGATCACCTTTTCACCGATTTGCCCGACAGCCAACGGCCAACATGCTGCTAAGACGATAGCACCACCAACCGCACCAATGATTTTTAACTGTTTCATAGTGTTCCATTCCTGAAGATTTTACCCAGTCTACCGTAAACAATTGAAAACCAAAACATGGAGTTAGGTCAGAGTATTGCTAAGATGTGATGAGAAATTCTAAAACCTAGCTCTCAAACCCACTGCGTAATACTTGCTACAGTAGTCAAAACAGCGATGACAGTAGAGGCTTGTGTGAACCATTACGCACTACTTTGTTTAGACAATAACCCAATCAGCACAGAACAGTTGCGAGCTGAGTTAGCTCCGTTCGCCACTAAATTTGATCTTCATACAGCGGACACCATAGATGAAGCTGAGCAAGCCCTAGAATATTTGCACGAACAGCAACAAACGATTGCATTGGTCATTGCCAGTCACCATGAGCAGTTTGATGGTGCGGATTTTTTGACTCAACTCGATAAATCAATCCACACGCGTTCAGCGCGGAAAGTGCTGATAAGCTGCGGACAAGATATTCAAGCCATTCTCACCGCCGTCAATGAGGGGCGATTAGATCACTGCCTCACTAAGCCACTACAAAATAACGTGCTCTATAAAACCGTCCAAAAAGAGCTCACGACCTACATCTTAGATCACGATAAAGACAACATTCTCAACTACAGCACCGTACTTGATCAACAGCGCATCTTACGCGCGCACATCGATAATAAGATGCGCAGTTATCGAGATGGTTTTATCTCCGATTACCACAAGCTTTCTGATACAGAACTGGCTGAACAAGTAATTGGTGCTTTACACCAATTTTTTGAAAATGAAGATGAAACTCGCGCCTGCCGTACATACTCCACTAATCACTTTCTTACCAAAGAGGGAGAAGAGAACCGCTTTCTTTGGTTCATCACTGAAGGTGAAGTGGCCCTGTATAAAAAAGATGATTTAGGGCAACAAAGAGAAGTGGTTCGCCACAAAAAAGGCAACATTGTCGGTGGTATGTCTTTTGTGACTGGTGAGAAATCTTTTTCTACTGCCGTCACCCTGACTAAAACCGATGTGATTAAACTAGACCGAGATGTGTTTGCAAAAGTCATGCATTCGGATACTCGGCTATTGCCCCTATTTACTAACTTGCTGCTCCGCCATTTTAACCGCCGCTTACAACGCAGTATTAACACTAAATTGCAACTACAAAAAACGCTCGAATCACTTGAGTCAGCTCATCAGCAATTAATCGAGCGGGAAAAAATGGCCATGCTCGGTCAGCTTGTTGCAGGCGTCGCTCATGAACTAAACAATCCTGTCGCCGCAATTTTACGTGGAACCGAAACATTGTCAGACAAGATTGAGCACTTAGTCCAAGAGACTGAACATAAAAATCTGCAACATAAAGGCAGCCAACTATTAAGGAATGCACTTTCAGCCAAACCTACTTCTACATCAGAAGAGCGGGCACGCGCTAAAGCCATAGAAAATGAAATTCATCATCGTTTGATCGCGAAAAAATTGGTCAAACTCAATCTAGATGATGATCTTGCGCTCCGACAATCGGCTAAGCACGATCCTGAGAAAACGTTAGAAACACTGGAACAATTAGAAAACTATTTCCTAACAGGTAGTACACTTCGTTCTATCAATGTTTGTGCACAACGCATCGCCGATATGGTACGAAGCCTTAAAGGGTATGCTCGCCCTGATGATGAAGCGCTGCACAAGGTCAATATTCATGAAGGTATTGAAGACACTCTGGTTATTTTCGAAAATCGTCTTAAGCGCCACAAAGTCGAAAAAGAGTATGCCGACTTACCTTTGATTACCTGTCAGCCGATTGCATTACAACAAGTATGGACAAACCTCATTTCCAACGCTATTGATGCCTTCCCAGCCAATGGCGTACTGCACATTGCAACCACATTAGCAAAACAGGGTAATCAATCTTTTGTAACCATCAGTTTCACGGATAATGGTTGTGGGATCCCGTACGAGCAGAAAGAGCGTATCTTCACATTAAATTACACGACGAAAAAAGAAGGTAACTTTGGACTCGGTATTGGGCTTTCTGTCTGCCAACAAATAGTCCACCAGCATCAAGGTTGGATCGATGTTCAATCTGAACAGGATAAATACACGACAATGACGGTATGGCTGCCAGTTAATCGATAACTTGTCGTGCTGATGATTAAGGAGAATATCATGAACAAATTTTTGATCTTATGCGTGGACGATGAACGTGAAGTATTGGACAGCGTCATACAAGACCTCGACGAATTTGAAGAGTTTTTTATCTTAGAAGCCGCAGAATCTGTTGCAGAGGCAAAAGAAGTGATTGCCGATCACCAAGCTCAAAATATCAAGCTGGCTTTAATTTTGTGCGATCACATTATGCCCGAACAAACAGGCATTAGTTTCTTAATTGAATTAAGCCGCAATGAAGAGACGCAACATACACGCAAAGTACTACTAACAGGCCAAGCAGGGCTAGAAGACACCGTAGAAGCGGTGAATCATGCCAGCCTACATTTTTATGTAGCCAAACCTTGGGATGGGAACAAACTTCGCGATGTTATCAAAGATCAATTAACACAATATATGATTGAAAACGAATCAGATTTAATGCCTTGGGCTAGAGTCTTGGATGCCGAGAAAATCTTCAATGCGATCGCACAAAACCGCATCAGTTTTGGTGAATAAAATATCCTAACGAAGAAATGGCACTCTCTTTGCTTATTTTTTGCGAAGACAACAAAAGAATGACACTTTTTAATGGCGACAATGTCAATCTATGCACTATGATGTCTAAATTCTTTAATGTCACCGCGGGTATTCCGCGACTGACCATGGAAATAAACTAAAAATATAGGTTTATAGTGACTATGCGTAAAACAATCATTGCAGCCGCTTTGCTGCTAGCCTCAGGCCAAACACTGGCAGAAATAGACCGAAATAGCCCATCCGTTATGAGCAATTTTAGTTATGACTATATCGAAGCTCGTATTGGAGCAAGTCCAGTCACCTTTGGTGCTGCGATGAGCAAATCAATTCACCCAAATGCACATATTATTGGTCGTATAGACTCTGAGTTTGAAGGTGATTTTGACGCAGCCGCAGGTTTTGGCTTTCATGCTCCTATTAACAACTGGGCTGACTTCACGGGTGAAATGCTATTACGCGTCGTAGATACCCGCGATAATAAAAGCACCGATACCGGAATGGAATTAAACCTTGGCGTACGTCAATGGCTTGGACCACAGTTAGAAGTTGGTGGCAAAGGTGGCTTTGTTTCTATCGATGACAATGATGACTGGATTGCGTCTGTTTATGCCCGTTTTCATTCTACAGAACTTTTCTCTCTCGGTGCCGAGGCTCGCATCAATGATGCTTACGGCGATCAACTGATGTTTACGACTCGTTTTAAGTTCTAGGTGTAAGCTAAATACAATAAAAAGCCGAGACGTAAGACTCGGCTTTTTATTTGATAACTATTTATTTGATAACTGTGCTACAAAACTGTCAGCGTAATGAGCAGCTTTCTAATAATTGACGCTTGCGAGGCTCTTGCAGCAATTTCCAATGAATACCTTCGATCGCACCAGCAAACTTCCACAGTAGTTTTACATCGACGTCACTACCGTACGTTTTTCTCACTTTAGAAAATATCGTAGGAGCACCTAAGCGCATGAACGTTTCCACATCATTAATGCCCGCTTTTTTAACCATACGCTCTAACGTTAACTGCATGTTTGGTAAATCACGTAGTCGACGGCTTGCAGAGGATTTTTGAAAGCTACGTTGCTCAACAGAATAGCGGATGGAACGTTCAATGATCGTATCTAGGCTCTCATGATTGCTCACAAAAAGCTCAGTAATATCATAATAATTAACGGTTGCTGTGGTCTGCTTTTTAACGTGTTTGTATTTTTCGCAGCCTAATTTTGTGAGTGCATCATCGAGCTCTTCACCTCCACGAATAAAAACAGACTCTTCACTAATCAGTGAATACATCGCTTCTTTTTGGAAAAGCCCAACACCGCCAAACATTGAACGCTTTTGAAATGCGCCAAATTTAATAACGTAATTGAAAAATGCATGCTCAATCATATCCATTGATCCTTAATCAAGTTCCCCGATTAATAGTGATCACCAGATAGCAGCGTATTTTTGCGAATAAAAAGAGTAAGTTAGCAACAAGCTTGTAGTAGTTTAGTATTAGCTTGCTTAATATGGGTACTATCATAGTTAACGATACAAAATAAGTCTGGGCATACATCACATCAATAGACATATCTCAGCAGAGTTATGAGATAGAAATCACATCATTGTGTTTATGAATAAATTTTTTTGACACATACGCTTTCCATTAACGTATTAAGATTAATGCATCAAGAAAACAAATTAATGCGATTGATGGTGAATTGATTGCTTATTTGGGTTAGCAGACGGTAAAATGCCTTCAGTACAGATTGAGCACAAATTTATGAATCATCTATCTTTTTACTGGCTTCCAGATCATCATCAAATGCTCATCCAAGGGTTAGAAAGTGAATTTTCTCAATTGGTTGAACACTCACTCAGCACAGGAAAAATTTCACTTCCTCCTATTCCTGATGTTGTTCTAAAAATACAGCGCTTATGCACATTAGAATCTACAGAAATTTCAGATGTCGCCGATTGTCTACTTGAAGATCCCGGACTGACTGCAATTGTAGTACGCGTAGCAAACTCTGTTGTCTTTAATCGTCGAAATATTACCTGTACGGATTTAGTCACGGCTGTATCACGCTTAGGCATACTACGAGTACGCGACATTGTAACAGCCCAAGCGATTGAGCAGTTAAAGCACTCTGTAAACTTAAGCAAAGAATGCAATAAAATATTGGTTAATAGCGCCACCATATCGCGGGAGCTTGGCGCAACCATGGTGATGGTAACTCACGCATTTAAACAACTTGAACCAAGCCGATATCAACATTTAGAGCAGGAAAAAGCCTTACTTGTCGGTCTACTTGCGGATATTGGCTTGTTTTGTCTGGTACACGAATATCATTTATATCTTGAGAAAGGCAACTATCTCGATCAAGACATCGCCCTACAGATTTTTCAGTCGCGATGTTCAAAAACCAGTCAGCTTGTGTTAAGAAGTTGGGGGTTCGACTCAGATTTCCTTGAAGTAGCAGGAAATCAATCTTTAGTCGCATCTTCTCACGAAGTCAGTTACCTTGATGTGGCACGTATTGCTCACCATCTTTTACTGTTTCGTCGTCAAGATGAAGAGATTGAAGAGCATGACGTCGAAATAAATGCGACCGGAGCTGAGGTGCTATACAACTTAAGTAACCTTAGTGAGCTTGAATTCAAATCAAAACTCAATGATGTGATCAACGCAAGCGGCTTCTAAACCCAAAATAATCAGAGGATGAGATGTTCTCAGGGATGTTATTTATTTTTGCCCCACTAATAGTGGGGTACCTATTTTCTATTGCCAATCAACAGTGGCTAGCAGCATTAAATAAAGCCACGTCTTGGTTAGTTTACGTCATTCTGTTTCTGATGGGTTTAAGCTTGGCAGCCCTCGATAACTTGGGCAGTAACCTACAGTTGATACTCAAATTTACCACCGTATTTTTCTTGATGATTGGTTCTTGCAACTTATTGGTCTTGCCTTTTATTGACAAATTTCTACCCATAAAAACCGATGCGAACCATTCAAAACTACCACTATCTAGCATGGCGTTAGAATCCGTAAAGCTGATTGTGGTTGTCGGTGGAGGATTGGCGCTTGGGGTTGTATTAGGATTCGATTTAAGTTGGGTGAGCACCGCCAGTGAATGGATCTTGTTCGTATTACTTTTCTTTATTGGTATTCAGTTGAGAAATAGTGGTTTAACTCTACGACAAATTTTGCTCAATAAATACGGAATGGTCATCGCATTAGTCATTATATTGACCTCTTGGATTGGGGGGATCATTGCGGCCATGATTCTTGATATCCCAATTTATCGAGGACTAGCCATGGCTTCCGGTTTTGGATGGTATTCACTTGCCGGGATTTTAATGGGTGATGCTTTCGGCCCCGTCTATGGTGGTGCCTCTTTCATGATAGAGCTACTTAGAGAACTGGTTGCTTTAGTGATGATCCCCATGCTAATCCGAACCAAACCTTGCTCTGCCATCGGCTATGCTGGGGCAACCGCGATGGATTTCACCTTGCCCGTGATCCAGACAACTGGCGGGGTTCGTTGCGTACCGATCGCGATTGTCAGTGGGTTTATTCTCAGCCTACTGGTGCCTATTCTTATGCTGTTCTTTGTATCACTTGCAGGCTAGATCTCAGGAATCACTTTAGCCTTCATTTAAACTAACAATAGGGAGTAGAAAACTCCCACACAATAACAAAGCCCAAAGGAAGATTTATGAAACGTGTTATCGTTGCCCTACTACTCTCAACTTCAGCGAATGTTGCTCTCGCTGCTGATAACCAATGCTTATCCGAAAAATATGACGCTTATGTCGACGCGTCTCTCCATTGGTATAGTGATCTCGCAGACTTAACGACCGCGCAATATCCTGAACTTACTGAAGTTAGCCAATGGTTTCTGCAAGGACGCCAGCATCACTTTGAATTAAGCCGTGCGGCAGTCCACTATTACCTGAGCAACGATCCTTCTAAAGTCGCCACCTCGCAACCTGTAGAAGCTTGGTTAAAACTAGAACAGCACGACATTAAAGTATTGGCCTCACGCAGTGATGATCTCGGCCACATTGCTAAAATCACCTATGAAGATCGCCAAGCAAAGCCTAACGAAAAAAACTATGAATTACGTTCAGCTTTAGCCGAATTGCTCAGTCATCCGAAGCAGATCGAAGCTGCGTTGAATAAATATAACGATGCCATCGCCTTGATCGAAAAGAAAGTCTGTAACTAGTCGCCGCCTCTACTCTAGCCGAATTAAGACGGGACAACTGTCCCGTTTTCGTTTAGATTGTGCCGCTCGCATTCCATAAAATCAAAATAACGAAGCTGTATGGTATCAGAACAAAAAACTGCAAATGTGAGTTTCGAGAGCTTGTTACGGATCTTCACTGTGCCCGAAGGCCCCGACTCAACACTGACAAAAATAGACCAAGAGCTATCGCGCAATTTGAACCTCTTCTTGCGTGAACATATTGTCGCTGAAGAAAAACCACTCAAAGAGATCGAAAAAGATTTCTCTAATCCGCAAATTCCAGAGTCACCGGAGTTCGTTTCAGAACATACTCAGCATTTGTTGGATAATTTAGTCGCTCATTCAGTGCATACCTCGGCTCCTAGCTTTATTGGTCATATGACATCTGCACTGCCATATTTCTTGATGCCGTTATCAAAGATCATGATTGCGCTGAATCAAAACTTAGTCAAAATTGAAACGTCAAAAGCGTTTACACCGCTAGAACGGCAGGTTTTGGGTATGTTGCATCGTTTGATCTATCAAAAAAACGACGCTTTTTACAGCCAATGGATGCATAGCGCTAATCATTCGCTCGGTGCATTTTGCTCTGGCGGAACAATTGCCAATATCACGGCATTGTGGGTGGCTCGTAATAATGCTTTGAAAGCCGATGGTGATTTTCAAGGCGTCGAAAAAGAGGGGCTGTTTAAAGCCATGCGTCATTATGGTTACCACGGGTTAGCCATTTTAGTGTCTGATCGTGGCCATTACTCTTTAAAGAAAGCCGCTGACGTATTGGGTATCGGCCAAGAAGGCTTGGTTTGTGTAAAAACCGACCACAACAACCGCTTATGCCCACAAGATTTGAAAGCCAAAATGGCACACCTAAAAAGCCAGAAAATTAAACCTTTTGCGGTTGTTGGCGTCGCCGGAACAACAGAAACGGGCAACATTGATCCCTTAAGAGATATCGCCAATATTTGCCAGCAAGAAGGTTGTCATTTTCACGTAGACGCCGCTTGGGGCGGTGCAACATTAATGTCGAATAATCACCGACACTTACTCAATGGTATTGAGTTGGCTGACTCCGTCACAATTGATGCACATAAACAGCTCTACATCCCTATGGGTGCAGGCATGGTACTATTCAAAAAGCCTGATGCTATGCATTCAATTGAGCACCATGCGCAGTATATTTTGCGGAAAGGTTCAAAAGATCTAGGCAGCCATACGTTAGAAGGTTCTCGTTCAGGTATGGCCATGTTGGTGTACGCTAGCATGCACATTATTAGTCGCCCTGGCTACGAATTATTGATTGACCAAAGCCTAGCTAAAGCTCGCTATTTCGCCGATCTAATTAAAGAACAAGACGACTTTGAGCTGATTTCTGAACCCGAACTGTGTCTTTTAACTTATCGTTATATTCCTGCTTTTGTTCGCCAAGCACTGCAACAAGCCTTGCCCAATCAAAAAGCAGAACTGAACGAGTTGCTAAATGAAATCACCCAGTTTGTGCAGAAAAAACAAAGGGAAACGGGGCGTTCATTTGTCTCTCGAACCCGTTTAAACCCAGAACGCTGGGACAAGCTTGATACCATCGTATTCCGCGTGGTACTAGCCAACCCGCTAACGACACATGCTATCTTGCATTCGATATTAGATGAGCAACGACATATTGCCACGCTAGCCCCTAATTTGATGGCCAAAATTGAGCGGCTTGCTCAAAGAATCATCAGCTAGAATCCCTATAAGTTACAGCGAATTGAAAATTTATTTCTTTTTGCTGTAACTAATACATCATTAATGAGCTAGAAATTTCCATTAATCATCGATTTAAATCTAAATTCTGTAGTTTTCATGAAATTTTGTTTGAGGCTTGTCATGTTCTCATCAATTGTTAACTTGAATTGTTACGGAAATCTACATCCTAGGTTTATACTCATTGCATGGCGTTGGTTTAACTTACCTTTTTGGAAATGTGTTATTTCCAATCCCCCCAAAGGGCGACCGGGTAAAACCAACGAGTTGTTCTCTTCGCCCGCGTGAACACTATGAATACATTAGAAAAAATTCAAAAAAATCTGGAAAACTTTAGCAAGTCGGAACGTAAAGTCGCCGAAGTAATTATGGCTTCGCCCCAAACCGCGATTCACTCAAGTATTGCGACGCTCGCCAAAATGGCCGATGTCAGTGAACCAACGGTAAACCGCTTTTGTCGACGACTCGACACCAAAGGCTTTCCCGACTTTAAGCTTCATTTAGCGCAAAGCCTTGCTAACGGAACTCCGTATGTAAACCGAAATGTTGAAGAAGATGATGGTCCAGACGCCTACACCCATAAGATTTTCGAATCGACTATGGCGTGTTTGGATGTGGCTAAAAACAGCTTGGATCCAATGCAAATTAACCGTGCAGTTGACTTACTCACACAAGCAAAACGGATCTCTTTCTTCGGTTTAGGAGCATCTTCTGCTGTAGCAAAAGATGCCCAAAACAAATTTATTCGCTTTAACATTCCGATCACTTGCTTTGAAGATATCGTGATGCAACGCATGAGTTGTATCAACTGTACCGATAATGACGTAATTGTTTTAATTTCGCATACAGGTCGTACTAAAAGCCAAGTGGAAATCGCCAATCTTGCGCGCGAAAATGGTGCGACTGTCATTGCGATTACGGCAAAAGATTCACCGCTGGACAAAGCAAGCTCGTTGTCGATCTCTCTTGACGTACCTGAAGATACTGACGTCTATATGCCCATGGCAAGCCGTGTGGTGCAAATGACGGTAATTGATGTACTGGCTACTGGTTTCACCCTGCGCCGTGGCTCTGGTTTTCGTGAAAATCTTAAACGCGTCAAGGATGTACTAAAAGACTCGCGCTACGATAAGCTGTCACAGTTCTAAGATAATCGCGATCCTAAAATAATCGTTAGAACGGAGCTCAATTGCTCCGTTTTTTTATCAACTTTGCTTGCTACTTTCAGGCGCGACTGGATCATGCCTAACTTCTACCTGATTGGATGAATTCGGTTGCCACTCCTCACACTCACCTTGGCACTCGCAAACTTGATTTAATATATGGATTAACCTTTCTTGTGTTAAAGGCAAAGGGTTACCTTTAATCGCGACCGACTTTAAAGCATCTAACGCCACGCGATCAAACGAGGTATTGCACACACCAAACTGGTTGAGTTTAGGCAGTTGCAACTTATCTAACATCATTTTCACCCACAGCACGCCATCTTCAACGTGAACATTTGTTCTGCCAGTCACGATTTGAGCGATTTTTTTATAACGTGTAAGTACATCATTTCGCCCTGCTTTTTGCGCTGATCGAATGTTTTCTCGCATAACATGAGGGGCCAAACGCGCCGTGATCACGCTGTGTGGAGCATCAAGTTTCCCTCCCAATGCCGATGCCAAGCCATGTGCAGCGCCAAGCTTTGCATTGGTAATTGCCATTCCTCCAAGCATTGCTGCAAAAGAGAGATCCGCTCGCGCTTTATGATCATCTTTTCGACACGCTGGCAATATAGAACGACTGAGTTTGCGCAGCCCCTCTTCACACACCATATCGGTGAGTGGATTGGGTTCACCACACACATAGGCTTCCATTAAATGCGTAAAAGCATCCATTGCGCCTCTGCCAGATGTGTAACTGTCGGTACCATAGGTCAACGTGGGGTCAACAATCGCAACATCTGCCAGCATATCTGGGCTGCGCAAGCTTACTTTTACTTTGTCTTGTCCCGATTTCAACACAGCATTACGCGTGACTTCGGATCCAGTACTGGCGGTGGTTGGAATAGCAATAAATGGCAGCGGTTTTGTCTTTAACGGCACATTTCGGCCAACCACTTCCACATAATCATAAACGTTACCTTGGTTAGGAATGATTGCCGCGAGTGCCTTGCCCATATCAATCACACTACCGCCACCAATAGCAACGACCATGTCCGGTTGAAAACGTCGGCCTAAAATGGCCGTTTCCTCCACCATGGTAATATTAGGTTCACCAACAATAGCTACATGCTGATAGCGCATATTCTGCATTTTCAGGTATTGAACAATAGGGGAAGCTCGTTGTTGTTCTTTTCCCGAAACCAGCAGTACGCTATAACCATATTGGTTGAGAACAGAAAGTGAATTCAATAACGCTCCTTCTCCAAAAATGATCCGTGTCGCCGTCATAAATTGGAACATGAATAACTCCCTTTTCTCTCATCTAGATTAGCTCTGTTTAGAGTGCACCTATCGTTAAAAAAATTTTTTGATGCAGTGCAATGTGGAGCAAATAACCACATAAAAAACACAAGTTTATGCGGCATGTCACAGCCAAGCCATTATTGATCTATTCCCAACACCATCGAGAGGTAAGCTTGCTTTGATTAAGGAATAAGCAATAGCTTTTACCTATTGAAGTAACTGGTGAATGCCACTTTATTTCCGACCTTGAATCGGGCATAGTTGCATGCAACAAGAATGAAGGAGAAAGCTATGTTCGTTGTTATTTTTGGCCGCCCTGGTTGCCCCTACTGTGTTCGCGCAAAAGAACACGCTGAAACATTGAAATTAAAACGCGATGATTTTAACTATCGTTATGTCGATATTCACGCGGAAGGCATCAGCAAAGCTGATTTAGAAAAGACAGTGGGTAAACCAGTTGAAACTGTGCCACAAATCTTTATTGATCAAGAACACATCGGTGGTTGCACTGATTTTGAAGCTTATGCGAAAGAACATTTAGGCTTATTCGACGAATAAAACCAAGAAACATAAAAACCCGCTGATTTTTAGCGGGTTTTTGCTATTTATAGATAAATGGCTCTTTCTCTCAAATTAGGTCAATGAAATGTCAATTGTCACAAATTTCACTTATCTTTTTGCAATATTCAGATACAATTCCCACACTTTACCTACCCCACTTGGCACACATAACGAGTTGAGCCGTGAATATCGACGTCGTACTTTTGCTTGATCAGAACCCTATTCTTCTTATTTTTGTTGTCTTAGCGATTGGCCTTGGTTTTGGCAAAATTCGTTTTGGTAGCTTACAACTGGGCAACTCTATTGGGGTGTTAATTACATCACTCATCATGGGGCACCTTGGTTTTTCCTTCAATGCTGAAGCCTTAACCATAGGTTTCATGCTGTTCATCTATTGTGTCGGCATTGAAGCTGGCCCTAACTTTTTTGGCATATTTTTCCGTGACGGAAAACATTATCTCATCTTAAGTTTAGTGGTGCTCATTACCGCCACTTGGATCACCTATTTTGGCAGTTATTATCTCGGCCTCGATTTTGGCTTAGCTGCTGGTATGATGGCAGGCGCATTAACCTCCACCCCCGTATTAGTAGGCGCACAAGATGCGTTAAACTCCGGGCTAGCCACCATTCCAAGAAATATGGATTTATCCCTTATTTTAGATAATGTTTCGGTGGGTTATGCGATGGCTTATTTAATTGGTCTTATCAGTATGATCATGTTTGCCAAGTTACTGCCTAAGTTGCAAAAACAAAACCTCTCTGATTCTGCTCAACAGATTGCTCAAGAGCGTGGTTTGGGTGGCAGCGGTCAACGCAAAGTCTATTTACCCATCATCCGTGCCTATCGTGTTGGTCAAGAGTTGATCAACTGGATTGATGGGCGCAATTTACGTGAGCTTGGTATTTATCGTCAAACGGGTTGTTATATTGAACGCATTCGACGGAATGGTATTCTTGCCCATCCTGACGGTGACGCCATCTTGCAAGAAGGGGATGAAATTGCACTGGTTGGCTTCCCTGACAGCCATGCAAGGCTAGACCCTAGCTTTCGAAATGGCAAAGAGGTGTTTGATCGCAACTTACTTGATTTGCGCATCTCTGAAGAGGAAATCGTCGTAAAAAGTGACAGTATTGCCGGTAAACGCCTATCGGATCTGAATTTATCCGAATATGGTTGTTTCCTGAACCGAGTGATACGCGCACAAATTGAAATGCCAATGGACTTAGACATTGTGCTTGCCAAAGGCGATGTATTGCAAGTCAGTGGTGAAAAAAGCCGTGTTCAAGGCTTGGCCGATAAAATCGGTTTCATCTCTATCCATAGTCAAATGGCCGATTTACTCGCCTTTTGTAGCTTCTTTATTCTCGGCATTTTGTTTGGTTTGATCACCATGACCTTTGGACAAGTCTCCTTCGGTTTAGGCAACGCGGTTGGGCTACTGCTTTCTGGTATTATGCTTGGCTTTTTACGAGCCAATCACCCCACTTTCGGCTATGTACCGCAAGGGGCATTAAATATGGTGAAAGACCTAGGTTTGATGTTCTTTATGGTAGGCATTGGCTTAAGTGCTGGCGGGAAAATGTTCCAGCACCTCTCAGAAGTGGGCGTACAAGTGATCGGCCTTGCATTTTTAGTCAGCGTGGTGCCAGTCGTCTTTGCCTATTTGGTCGGTGCGTACATTTTGAAAATGAACCGCGCGCTTCTATTTGGTGCGATTATCGGTGCACGAACTTGCGCACCAGCGATGGATATCGTTAACGACTACGCAAAATCGACCATTCCCGCATTGGGTTATGCCGGCACCTATGCTATCGCCAATATACTGATGACACTGACAGGAACTATTTTAATTTTACTCAGCTAAACCTAATAATCCTCAGTGCTACTCGCCCAAAGTCACATGTGTGGCTTTTGGCGAGCCATCGCCCCTCTATTTACTTCGCTTTTATCTCAATGTTTGCCGCTTTATCGGCTCAGAACTGCATCTTTTCTCCTGAATTCAACTCACCACTGCTTAATTTTCCAAACGAAAGGCAATCGTTTGCTTTTTATCTGGCAGCAGAAAATAGTTCTGGTATGATGCGCACAGTTTATCGATATCCTTACTAGCGTTGAGCTAAGCGATATCTTCTCTGTATGACGTTTGAAAAAGATAGGAATGTCTAAATGAGCCTTGCTGATCAAATCCTTGCCGTCAATGACGACCTCCCAATTCGCACTCACCAACCTGTTCATAGCGGCAAAGTTCGCTCTGTTTATTGGCTAACTCCAGAAGATAGCCAGCGTTTGATCAAAGAAAAAGGTTACAACGTTGCTCCTGATGCACCTTTAGCCATTATGGTAATCAGTGACCGTATTTCTGCTTTTGATTGTATCTGGCATGCCGAAGGTGGCATCAAAGGTGTACCGGGTAAGGGCGCGGCATTGAACGCGATTTCAAACCACTGGTTTAAGCTATTTCAAGAGAGCGGGTTAGCCGATAGCCATATTTTAGATATTCCCCATCCTTTTGTATGGATTGTGCAAAAAGCCAAGCCAATCAAAATTGAAGCGATTTGTCGCCAGTATATTACCGGTTCAATGTGGCGTGCTTACGAAAAAGGTGAACGAGATTTTTGTGGTATTCAATTACCAGAAAGCTTGCAGAAAGATAAAAAACTGCCAGAACTGCTCATTACACCATCAACCAAAGGCATCTTAAAAGGCATTCCCGGTGTTCCAGAAGCCGATGATGTCAATATCTCACGTCATAATATTGAAGAGAATTTTGCCGCTTTTAACTTCAGTCGTGTCGAAGATATTGCCTTGTACGAAAAGCTATTAAAAGAAGGCTTCAGCGTCATTAGCCATGCACTCTGCCAAGTAGAGCAAATTTTCGTCGATACCAAGTTTGAGTTTGGTTATGTCACCGATGCCAACGGCGTTGAGAAACTCATTTATATGGATGAAGTGGGTACGCCGGACTCTTCTCGCATCTGGGACAGCGCTTCCTATCAGCAAGGACGTATTGTGGAAAATTCGAAAGAGGGTTTTCGTCAATTCTTGCTCAACTACTTCTCTGACCCAGATATTTTACTCAACAAAGAACGGATGGCTGAGCGAGAAGCGCTTGCACGTGATAATGCGCTGCCTTTGGCTGCATTAATGGATATTTCCAACACCTATCTTGCGATTGCAGAGAAAATTGTTGGCCAACCGATCGTATTAAGCCAAAACCCAAAGCAAGAGATCATTACGATCCTGCGTTCTCAATATGGCTTGATTGACTAGTACTCAAAACAATAACGGGACATTAAATATGCCCCGTTATCTGTTTATCCCCTTACAGGGTGATAATAAATTCGTCTGGTTTTGTATTTTTTATCAAAGATTGGCTTTTATTTTGAATCAATTGGATCTGTTCAGAATCCAACGCATACGGCATCACTAATTTTAGCTCTTCAATCCCCTCTAATTTCGCCAATCTCACCAGTGAAATTAAATTCGCTTCATCACTACGGCGTGTTGATAACGACTTCAACGCCATTTCCCATAGGCGATCCTCTGGGCTTGATAATTCTTTAATGCTGTCTTTCCATACCGTACCAAAAATCGGTGCAAATGACGTCATGGCTTCGAGGAATGTCCATTTCTTATTACATGACGCGCCAAGAAATGTAGTGTAATCAAACACCACCCGTCTCCTTTCTTGTGTATTCATTTTGTCCCCCGACAAATTGGCAGCACACTGTACTCAATATCATCCATGATTGTTCATATAGCAATAGGATATAAAAAAACAGTCTTTTATGCCTTAAAACCGAATGGATTGGCTATATCAAAACCAGGTTTGTAACAAGGCATAAACAGACTTACTGACATATGTGTCTGATTGATTAATATTTCAAACCGTGAACAAAAAGTCGCTTTATCACTTAAAGTGATCATCGCTCAACACTACTTTTGAAATCTCTGCTTAAGGAGACCAATAGACAAAAATGTGTACATTGGTGCCCTCAGCAATTAACACGGAGAATTCTACCGTTTTTATCGGCATTCTTCAGTATTCTGTGCCATGTGTCGCCGCTCGTCTATTTACAATCTCATGAGTAAACCGTTATCATTTTTGAGTTCCCTTCTACCCTAAAATAGGCCGACAATGAATAATGATAAACGCCCTCTTTATATTCCCTATGCGGGCCCCGCTCTACTCAGCACGCCTTTGCTCAATAAAGGCAGTGCATTTTGTGCTGAAGAGCGCAGTTCCTTCAACTTAGAAGGCCTGCTTCCTGAAACAACGGAAACGATACAAGAACAAGTTGTTCGCGCATACCAACAATACTGCAGCTTTGAAAGTGATATGGATAAGCATATCTATCTGCGTAATATTCAAGATACCAACGAAACCCTATTCTATCGTTTAGTACAAAACCACATCACTGAGATGATGCCCATCATCTACACGCCAACGGTGGGTGCCGCGTGTGAAAACTTTTCAAATATTTATCGTCGCGGCCGCGGTCTGTTCATTTCCTTTCCGAATCGAGATCGCATCGATGACTTACTTAATAATGCAGCGAACCATAACGTAAAAGTTATCGTAGTGACCGATGGTGAACGCATTCTCGGCTTGGGTGACCAAGGAATTGGTGGCATGGGTATTCCTATCGGCAAACTGGCACTTTATACCGCATGTGGTGGTATTAGCCCTGCTTATACTTTACCGGTCGTGCTCGATGTTGGAACCAATAACCCACAGCGCTTGGCTGACCCGATGTACATGGGCTGGCGTCACCCTCGGATTACCGGGGCTGAATATGATGCATTTGTAGAAGAGTTCATCCAAGCGGTGCAACGTCGCTGGCCTGATGCACTGATCCAATTTGAAGATTTTGCACAAAAGAACGCAATGCCACTATTAGAGCGTTATAAAAACCGTATTTGTTGTTTTAACGATGACATTCAAGGCACTGCGGCGGTGACTGTAGGTTCGCTATTGGCCGCATGCAAAGCCGCGGGCAGTCAACTCTCCGAGCAGCGTATCGCTTTTCTTGGTGCGGGCTCTGCAGGCTGTGGTATTGCCGAAGCAATCATCGCGCAAATGGTGTCAGAAGGTATTTCAGATACTCAAGCTCGTTCTCAAGTCTATATGGTTGACCGCTGGGGTCTGCTGCAAGAAGGAATGCCTAACCTACTTGATTTCCAACAGCGCCTCGTGCAAAAAAACAAAGACACGCATGATTGGAACACAGAAGGTAATGGTTTCTCATTATTGGAAGTAATGAAAAATGGCAAGCCAACGGTGTTGGTCGGTGTTTCTGGGGCTCCGGGATTATTCAGTGAAGAGATTATCACTGAGATGCATAAACACTGCCCACGCCCGATTATTTTCCCACTATCGAACCCAACCAGCCGTGTTGAAGCGACGCCCAATGACATTATCCGTTGGACCAACGGTGAAGCACTCGTCGCCACAGGCAGCCCGTTCGCTCCCGTGTTGCATAACGGTAAAACCTACCCAATTGCACAATGCAACAATAGCTATATTTTCCCTGGTATCGGCTTAGGCGTACTGGCGGTCAATGCGCGTCGAGTTACTGATGAGATGCTGATGGAATCAAGCCGCGCACTCGCCAACTGTTCACCTCTGGCGCTTAATGGGCATGGTGCGTTACTTCCACCACTGGAAGCCATTCACTCCGTTTCCAAGAAAATTGCGTTTGCGGTAGCGAAAAAAGCAATTGAGCAAGGCGTTGCACTGGAGATCCCAGATGATGTGTTAGAAACCGCTATTGAGCAGCATTTTTGGCAGCCAGTATACCGCCGCTACAAACGCACTGCTTTCTAAGCTACTACTCTGCTGTCCCCTAAGCTTCGGCTGATGTTTAGGGGCTTTTTCTGTGAGTCAATATGATGAACTTTTTAGCGCCCGCAGGGCATTACTTATCACCGTATTTAACGGAGATATCAACTGCATTGATCGCTTGTTTGCTCGTGATGCTCGGTGGAGAGATTAACGCCGCGATGCGCAAGCTAATGCGCAACCAACACTTTGTCGTTCGCACATTTACGTTTATATTGATTAACGCTTTCGGCTACGGTTTGGTGATCATCAAAGCGAGCCCTTACCTTGCTCGGACACTTTCGCAGTTAGAATCAGGCATGATGTTTAGCATTATTATGCTCTGCTTTATTGCTATCGGGATCTGGGCACAAAGGAACCGTCAAATTTAGTGTTAAAATTTTCATCTTCAAATCACTCTCGCCCTGTTTGGAAAAAGCGGGTTCACACGCTGCTTCGCTACGTGTCTGTACTGTTGTTCATTTCAAGCCTTTTTGTGCTTGGCATTGATCGCTGGGTCAGTTGGCAAGCCGAAAAACAAATCGTCACCGAGCAAAATCAAGTCGGTCAATTCCAAGTCGCTGTTGTACTTGGAACCAGTAAGTACTTGGGTAAAACGCTCAATGACTACTATACCCACCGAATTGAAGCCGCGATCGCTTTGTATGAGCAAGGCAAGGTAAAAGGGTTTTTACTCAGTGGTGATAATGCTCACCGTTCGTACAATGAACCGTGGACGATGAAACGCGATCTGCTGCGCGCTGGGATCCCGAGCGAACATATTTACTTAGATTATGCAGGGTTTCGTACTTTGGACTCCATTGTTCGCGCAAAACGCATCTTCGAAACCGACAATTTTTTGATCATTTCTCAACAATTTCATTGTGAGCGAGCACTCTTTATTGCCAACTACCATAACATTAATGCTCAGTGTTTAGCGGTTGCAGGGCCAACAACTCGTTCTGGTTTTAAAGTGAGGCTGCGTGAGGTCTTTGCTCGTACGAAAGCATTTTTAGATCTCTATATCACGAATACTCAACCTAAATTTTTAGGTCCCAAAGAGCCAATTGTGATCGAAGAGTTACCCTTAGAGCCAACCGAAGATGAAAGCTAAAAGAGGCACTGCGCCCCAGAAACCTTTCCTTCGACAGATTTCCGGGCCACTTTGGTTACGCTAATGTGGATAAGACATCAAACAAAGCGTCAATTTCACTGCGCGTGTTGTAGTGCATAAAACCGATACGGACAACTCCACCACTGTTTTCAAGATCTAACTGACGCACTAAACCAAGCGCATAGAAATGCCCATTCCACACACAAATATTATGCTCACCCAATGTTTTGGCCACAAATTCTGGGTGGTGATTAGCTAAGCGAATGGCAAAGGTCGGTGTGCGTAGCTCACTGTTAGCCTTGGTCAGGCCATAGAGCTTAGCCGAACTCAATCCTTTAAGTTTATACAGAAAATACTCACTCAATTGGCGTTCATGCTGGTTGTATTGAATGAAACTATCGATCAAACGCTCTCTTAATGAGCCACTCGCGTCTCCCCATTGCGCCAAATATTCCACTGCAGCAATCACGCCTGCCAAACCTTCAAAACTCTGCGTACCGGTTTCAAAACGTCCCGGACCAATATTGGTTGCAGGTTCAACTTTGTAGGGTTTAAGTGCATGTAACCACTGCGAAGCGATATAAGCGATACCAACGTGTGGACCAAAAAACTTATATGCCGAACAGGTTAAAAAATCACAGCCCAATTCTTGTACATCAATTAAATGGTGCGGAGCATAGTGAACGGCATCCACATACACCATCGCGCCGACTTGATGCGCCGCATCCACAATGCGTTTAACATCGACAATAGATCCTGTGGTATTCGAAGCATAAGTGACCGCGACCAGCTTTGTTTTAGGATTGAGCAATGACAGTAAGTGCTCAATATCCAAAGTACAATCTTGTTGGTTCACCTTTACCTGGTGCACTGTAACGTGCTTATCCTGCGCCGCTTGCTGCCAACTGGAGACATTGGAGTAATGGTCAAGCGCAGTAACAATCACTTCATCGCCCGCTTGCCAATCTCGGCTAATGGCTCGACTTAGCTGAAAAGTCAACGAGGTCATATTCGCGCCAAATACAATATTTCCTGATGACTCAGCGTTCAGAAGCGCTTGCACCGACTCACGAGCCTGCTGCATTAAATCAGTGGTGATTTGGCTTGAAAAATAGTGTCCGCCCAAATTAGAGTTAAAATGGCCCAGATATTCACTCATTTTTTCTATTACCGACTTAGGTACTTGCGAGCCACCTGGACCATCTAAGAAACTCACTGACTTACCATGATATTTTTGCGACAAAGCACTAAACTGGGTACGCGCTTTTTCAGGAGTGAAGATCATTTCGGCCATCCTTAGCGGTTAATACAAAAACATCCATATGACCTTCTTGCCCATGCTCAATTGAGCGAATAGGACAAGCGTTATGCCATAACTTACTGTCCGCGAGCATCGCAATCTCACCATTTTCTAACACTTTCCGAAAGAAAGGGGCTTCATGGCAGTCTTGATACAGCATAATTTCACCGCCGACGATGTTGTGGCGATTCACCCCCACCAACGCAATATGATCAAAACCATCTTGATGGACACCTTCTGGCGCGACTTGCGTCTCATCAAACACAGCAGCAATTCGGATCTGATGGATTTCAATCTCTTGCCCATTAGGCAGACCATTCGTACTCACAAACACCTCGCACACTTCTCTCATCCCCTCACTTTGTAACGTAGAGGGTAAAATAGGATCGAAATGACGCTTAATGTTGCCTTGAAAATGATTGATTTGATCGGTTTGCATAAAGTCATGCTTGTCCAACGCCTCGACTTTCCCTTTGTTAAATTGAACCACAGAGTAGCGCCGTAAACGATACTGACCATCAGCATGCTCCGTATGTGGTAATTGCGCAAAGGAGGGAGCAAGTTGTTGAATCGCTTTTTGACTTAATTGCGTAATCTGTAAAGTGTTTTCGTGTACAGCTAACATCACCAGCTCCTTAATTAAATGATTGGACACATTAAGTTAACAATTAATTTATATTAAGGATACGCACTAATATTGCACATTCAAGTAAAAATGAATGTTATATCTGTATGTGACTAGTAATATAAAATTTAATACTTAAATAATCACAAAAATAAGAATTAACATCCAATAGCGAGCATGACACATAGCGATTTTTAGACAAGCTCACTACTTCAAGGTTAATAAGCTTTTAAAAACAATGAATTACCAACATTAGGATGATGTAGGAATGGTATGTAGACCATGGGCGGGTTTAAAGGAAATATCAGTAACTAATTTATCAGCTCGATTCGACTAAATTTAGCAAGTATTAATCCATGAGCCATATAGCATCTCATTAACTCGAAATTAGCACCATTTAAGTAGTAAGCCATGCCAAAAATTAGACTAAAGTTAATACTAGATCATCAAACTAATTGATATATTTGACTATTAAGACTTAGTTGAAACATCGCTCAGCTGATAAGGAGATCCTCAACTCGTGAACTCTAGTATTAAAGTCACACTGTGGACTTTCATCGCATTAGGTTTCAGTGTAATCAATGCCTATGCGGCTATGGATCCTAAAGATAAATTTCTCCAAGCATTGGAGGGCATTGAGCAGATCACCTATTCACTACCGATCAAGGCAAAAGCACAAATTAGTGAACTAGAAGAAGACTACATCATATTGTCACAGCCTTCCGCTCTCGTTGTACGTTACTATTTGGCCAAAGCCACTGTATATGGGCTACTAGAGGAATATGATAGGAGCTTAGAAGCGGCACAATTAGGATTAAAGCGAACAGAACACACCAACGTTGAAACGCTCACTCTCAAACTAAGAGAGATTCAAGCTTTACGGCACCAAAAAGTCGACGTGTTGCCGAAACTTGACGCACTGTTAGTTGAAGCAGGAAACGATCACAATGCACAAATCGAATCAGAAGTATTACTAGCTAAAAGTCTCTATTACCAAGAACAAGGCGAGTTTAAAAAATCGTACGCCGCAATAATGACCTCAATTGATACAGCAAAATCCATTGATAACAAAGAGTTAATGGAGAGAATATCTCACGGTCTAGGTCAAATACTGGTTCAGCTACAAGATTTTGATCGTTCACAACTGTTACTTGAAAATTCCTACAGTTACTTCAAGCAGCGTAAAATGTCTTATAGCCAATTGGTTAGCTTACTCGACATCTCTAAGTTGCAAGAGTCACGTAATCAAATCACGGCGGCGATCGAAACCTATAAAACCGCACTCAAGCTGGCACAAATACTGGGTGACGGGCGACATCGCTTTCGTATTAACATCGAACTTGCACGGCTTTATCGAGATACTAACAACCGAGATCAAATGCGCTTTTTCTTGAAAAAAGCAGAGGAACTGCAGTACAGAGAAAGCCAACCAGGCTACCTTGCCACTTTTCAGCTATTACAAACACAAGATCTATTGGAACAAAAACGCTACGGTGAAGTGATTGAATTTGTAGAACCACTCATTGCGCATATCAAACAAAGATCAAATCTACTTATTCAACAGATAGAGTTGTTAAAAGTGGCAGCACAGGCTTATGCTGGGCAAAATAACTACAAACAAGCCTATGAAACTTATGATTTTTATCATTTACGATCGCTCACACTTCGCAATGTTGAACAGATAGAGAACTTACAGAGACAACAAATGTTGTTTGATCTTGAGCGTCTACAATATGAAAATCAGGATCTAAACTGGAACAACGTGCTTCAAAAGCTAGAAATTGAAAACCATCAGAAAACGTTTCATCTATTAGGTGAAATTGTCTTTTTCCTTGCTCTTGCATTAATCGGATTATTGGTCATATTTATCTGGGCCAACCGCTCTCGCATCAAAATGGGCATGCTTGCCAAAACGGACACCTTGACTGGCTTGTATAATCGACGCTACATGGAAGAACGATTTGCAAAACATCAATCCAAATCTTACCAAAATAGTAGCGAAGCGCTTATTAAACTCGCACAACGGATTTTGATGTGGCAACAAACTTGGTTCAAAGGTCAATCTTCACCTAAAAAAAACGCCGAACCATTCGACTCAGCGCAATTAGACGAACAAATCCAACATAATGAAGATGCAAAACCGATTAGCCTTATTTTGACCGATATTGATTATTTTAAAGTCATTAATGACACTTATGGTCACGCCTTCGGCGATCAAGTATTAGTGGAAATTGCGGCTATCTTTAAGTCATCGGTACGCTCTTCCGATGTTGTCGCTCGCTACGGTGGGGAAGAGTTTCTCATCTTACTACCCGACACTGACTTAAGCATCGCTAGCGAAATTGCCGAAACCTTGCGCCGAAAAATTGAAGATCACCATTTTGTAACCGAATCACGAGAATCGGTATCCGTCACTTCGAGTTTTGGCGTGTTGACCGCAACGAATACGGATTTAGACCTCCAAGCATTGTGTGAAGAAGTCGACCAACTGCTTTATGCGGCTAAAGCCAGCGGCCGAAATTGCTTAAAAACACGTTGGCTGACTTATTAGCCAAGTCCCATCATTGCTTAGTTTGGCTATATAACGATTATTTCTAAGCTAGCCCATGTAATCGCTTTAATTGACTCGAGATATTCCCTACAATCGTGTTAAATTTTCGAGCATTTTCGATACTGGAGTCCCCATGAGCAACGTGAAACATTGCAAACTTCTTATTCTTGGTTCAGGCCCGGCTGGTTATACGGCAGCCGTTTACGCAGCTCGCGCTAACCTTAATCCAGTTCTCGTTACCGGTATGCAGCAAGGTGGTCAGTTAACGACCACTACAGAAGTAGAAAACTGGCCAGGAGACGCCGAAGGCCTCACGGGCCCTGCTTTAATGGAGCGAATGAAAGAGCATGCAGAGCGCTTCGAAACTGAGATTGTGTTTGATCATATTAATGAAGTTGATTTTTCACAGCGGCCATTCCGCCTTAAAGGCGATAGTGCAGAATATAGCTGCGATGCTCTGATCATTTCAACAGGTGCATCCGCACGTTACCTAGGTTTAGATTCAGAAGAAGCCTTTAAAGGACGAGGAGTTTCCGCTTGTGCTACTTGCGATGGTTTTTTCTATCGTAACCAAAAAGTGGCCGTTGTAGGTGGCGGCAATACCGCTGTGGAAGAAGCGCTTTATCTATCTAATATTGCGGCACAAGTTCACCTCATCCACCGCCGTGATTCGTTCCGCGCAGAAAAAATTCTGATTAACCGTCTGATGGATAAAGTCGCAAGCGGCAATATAGTGCTACACACTGACCGTACCTTAGAGGAAGTCTTAGGTGATGAGACTGGCGTGACGGGTGTTCGTATGAAACACACCCAATCAGAAACGACAGAAGATCTGGACGTGATGGGCGTCTTTATCGCGATTGGTCACAAACCGAATACCGACATGTTTGCTGGTAAGCTAGAGATGAAAGAGGGCTATATCGTGGTCAGATCTGGCCTTGATGGTAATGCAACTCAAACTAGTATTGAAGGTGTGTTTGCTGCTGGTGATGTGATGGATCACAACTATCGCCAAGCGATCACTTCGGCAGGAACGGGTTGTATGGCCGCCTTAGATGCGGAACGTTACCTAGATAGCTTGAACGATAAGTAGGCATGAACGACAAGTAAGCAAAAGGTTATTTTCCAGTTTTATAACAAAACCCTACAGCCCGGTGGTATATCCATCGGGCTTTATTTTGTATACTACCGCCCTTCCGTTTACATAATAATTCTCATTAAGCCTTCGAAATGGATAAGAAAAAGCAACGTAGCTTGAATAATTGGCTCAAACAGCAAAGTAAACTGGCAAAACGCTGGTTAATGATTGCTGTTGGCCTTGGCGTATTATCAAGTGTGTTTTTGCTGGCTCAGGCCGCACTCCTCGCCTCCATTCTGCATCAACTGATTATTGAACAAGTTGATAAAGCAGAGCTCATTCCCTATTTTCTTGGTTTGGTGGTGACGATTGCCGCACGTGCCGCGTGCGCATGGGGGCGTGAAATTGCGGGTTTTCGCTGCGGAGAGCAGATCCGCATTTATATCCGTCAGTTAATACTGGATAAAGTTCGCGAGTTGGGCCCTGCTTACATTAAAGGTAAGCCTGCCGGTGCATGGGCAACATTACTGCTTGAACAAGTCGAAAACATGCAGGACTTTTTTGCGCGCTATTTACCGCAGATGTCATTATCTGTGTTGATCCCGTTTATGATTTTGATTGTGGTCTTTCCCGTCAACTGGGCGGCGGGTTTGATTTTCTTAATCACCGCACCCTTAGTGCCGCTGTTTATGGCCTTAGTCGGTATGAAAGCAGCCGATGCTAATCGTAAAAATTTCAAAGCTCTGCAGCGGTTATCTGGTCACTTTTATGATCGCCTGCAGTCGATGACTACAATACGCCTATTCAACCGTACACAAGCCGAAGCCGATCAGCTTAAAGGCGCTTCTGAAGTCTTTCGCACTCGCACAATGGATGTATTGAAAATCGCCTTTCTATCATCAGCAGTGTTAGAATTTTTCACCTCGATATCGATCGCCATCACCGCCGTTTACTTTGGTTTTAGCTTTATTGGCGAGTTGAATTTCGGCTACTACGGTACAGCCGTAACTCTATTTTCCGGCCTATTTATCTTGATCCTTGCGCCTGAGTTTTATCAACCATTACGTGATTTGGGCACCTTTTATCACGCCAAACAACAAGCTGTCGGCGCGGCTGAAAGCATTGTCGAGTTTTTGGAAACAGACATCAGCAAGGTGAAATCAGGATCTATCTCGCTCGACGGTGCACAGCAGATTGGCATTGTAGCGCAAGATCTCGAAGTGTTTAGTCCAGAAGGAAAACGCTTGGTCGGTCCAATTTCATTTACGTTAGATAACCATTCAACCACTGCGCTTGTCGGGCCAAGCGGTGCAGGTAAAACCAGCTTAGTAAACGCCATTTTAGGCTTCATGCCTTACCAAGGCAGTTTGAAAATCAATGGTATTGAACTGAGCGATCTTGAGCATACCAGCTGGCGTAAGCAGATCAGTTGGGTTGGGCAAAACCCACTATTGGTACACGGAACCATCATTGAGAATATCAGCCTCGGCAAGCATGACATGAGTGACGAAGCGCTTCATTCGGCTTTAGACAATGCCTATGCGGCTGAATTTGTCGACAAACATGGTTTGGATTACGCCATCACCGATCGATCCGGTGGATTATCTGTCGGACAAGCTCAGCGAATTGCACTTGCTCGCGCGCTGCTACAAAACGGCAATTTTTGGCTACTTGATGAACCAACCGCCAGCTTAGATGCCCGCAGCGAACAGTTAGTGATGCAAGGTTTGAACCGCCAAATTCAACACCACACCGCTTTAATCGTGACGCACCAATTAGCACCATTAAAATCGGTGCAACAGATTTTGGTGATGCAAAATGGGGCGATAGTTCAAACAGGCGATTACAACACACTCAGCCAGCAAAAGGGTCTGTTTTCAGATATGTTACAAGCTAATCAAGCGCTTGATGAAGCCAATAAGGGGAACCTTGATGCGTGATCTCATCCCTTACCTTAAATTGTATAAAAAGCACTGGTTTGGTTTATCTCTCGGCATGCTGCTGGCCTTTTTAACCCTGTTTGCCTCGATTGGCCTACTGACCTTATCCGGCTGGTTTTTATCCGCAGCGGCCATTGCTGGCTTAACCATTGCTCGTGAAACATTCAACTACATGCTACCGGGCGCGTTTGTACGTGGGTTTGCCATGGGACGCACTGCAGGACGTTGGGGTGAGCGTGTTGTCAGCCATAATGCTACATTCAAGCTGCTGACGGATCTGCGTATTTTCTTCTTCCAAAAACTCGCGCCACTGATCCCAGGTCGTGTGTCAAACCTCAGAGACGCTGATTTACTCAACCGTCTAGTGGCAGATATCGATGCTATGGATCACGTCTATTTACGCTTAATCAGCCCAGTAACCGTGGGTGTACTGGGCATTAGTGCGTTAACGGCATTCTTATGTTGGTTCGACCCTGCCATTGGCTTAACCCTTGGTGCAATTCTTCTAACGCTACTACTCGTGTGGCCAGTCCTCTTTTATAAACTGGGTCAGCGTAATGGTGCCGAGCTCACCCAGCACAAGGCGGATTTGCGTATTGCAACGCTTGACTGGTTGCAAGGCTACAGTGAACTGACCCTGTTTGGTGCAGAAAACCGTTACCGTGAAGCGATTCTTAGCGCGCAGCAAAAATTGCTGGTCAATCAATTGGCTAACGCTCATTTTTCTGGCCTTGCACAAGCACTGCTCATGCTCGCTAATGGCTGGACGCTTGTGTTAGTGATCTGGCTTGCCGCCGATGGTGTGGCAGGTAATCAACCCGACCCGATGATTGCACTGGTGGCTTTTGCAACTATGGCAAGTTTTGAACTGCTGATGCCGATTGCTGGTGCATTTCAACATTTAGGACAAACACTCACTTCTGCTCGCCGCCTCAACGATATTATTCTGGCTGAGCCTGAAGTCCAATTTCCTACCGCTTCAACTCAGCACTCAGGTCAATTCGATATTGAATTTTCAGACGTAACCTTTCACTATCCTGACAGCAGCCAAGATGTGCTACGCGGTGTCAACCTCCATATTCCCGCAGGGCATCGCGTTGCAATAGTGGGACAAACAGGCTCTGGCAAATCAACCTTAATGCAACTGCTGTCACGCTATTGGGATCCACAGCAAGGTAGCGTCTCCATTGCAGGTACCCACTTAACAGCATGGAATGAGAGCGAACTTCGCCAAATCATCAGTGTGGTTAGCCAACGTGTAGATGTACTCAATGGCACGCTGCGAGACAACCTCGCGATGGCCAATCCAGGCGCAAACGATCAACAGTTGGCTCACGCCTTAACGCAAGTCGGTTTACATACTCTATTGGATGATCTAGGTTTGGACGCATGGCTGGGTGACGGCGGCCGTCAGCTCTCTGGTGGAGAGAAACGCCGCATCGGTATCGCGCGCGCGCTGCTACACAACGGTTCAATTTTATTACTCGATGAACCCACGGAAGGCTTGGATAAACAAACAGAGCAGCAAATTCTGGCTCTGTTTCAACAGCATTTTGCGCATAAAACGGTCCTCTTTATTACTCACCGCTTGGTCGAGTTAGAAACAATGGATGCTATTTGCCTGATTGAACAAGGTGAAATCGTGGAATACGGTAGCCACCAAGCGTTATTGACCAAACAAGGCCGCTATTTCCAACTACAGCAAACCTTGTAGCCATCGTTTGTCATTTGCTCGTTATGAGACTTATCTTTTTTAGGAACACTATGCTGAATTAGGTAACTGAAGCTTGGTATGAAAAATCTTCGCCCTCTTGCTTTGAGAGTCAGTGCATGAGGGTGAAGAAGCGGCCTTGCAAAGAAGCGGCAGTCAACCAAACTCGCTAAATACGTACCTCATCAGCTTAATAAGTACTGAGCGTACTACTCATTTTATAGGTGAGATTTTTAATTAATATTCAAAGATAGATGGTTAATAAGATCTTCCACTGGCATTGGGTGTCCTAGGTAGTAGCCCTGCACTTGTTGACAGCCCATTGTCTGCAAAATTTTCAATTGGTTGGCTGTCTCTACGCCTTCTGCCACAATATTGATGTCAAAACTTTGCGCCATAGCAATAATGGCATTCACTATCGTTCTTGAGCGATCATCATGTTCTACTTCAGAGACGAAACTGCGGTCAATTTTGATTTCATCTACAGTAAGATCTTTGAGCATGGCAAGTGACGTATAACCCGTGCCAAAATCATCGATGGAAAAAGTAATCCCGTTAGATTGCAGATTAGAAATAATTTCAACACTCTTTTTCATATCGGTAAGCGTTGCTGTTTCCGTAATTTCAATGCGTATGTATGAGTTCAAATTCTCATGCTGCTGAATAAATCGCGTGAGTTCATACATCTCATCAGCATTATTGAACTCAGTCGCGGAGACATTAACAGCAACGTGTTTAATTTGTGTCCCCAATATTCCTGAACGCCCCAGCTCCTGTGATACTTTTCCAACCACAAATTTGGAGATAGCGCCCGTCAAGCCATTGTCCTCGGCTAATGGGATAAAAACATCAGGCGGGATAGCGCCTTTAACAGGATGGTTCCAACGAATCAGTACTTCGACACCGTTGACTGTTAATGTTTTTAGGTCATATTTAGGTTGATATACAACCGTTAAGCTATCGTCGTCGATCGCTAAGCGCAGGTCGAGGACCATTTGCCGGCGCTGCATCGCTTTTTCTGTTAATGTTTTGTCATGATACTGAATGGCATTCTTTTGTTTCTTTGCAACATTAAGAGCCTCAGTCGCGGAAACCATCAGTTCTCTGGCGCTGATACCATCGGCTGGGTAAATGGCAACACCTATGCAGCAAGTTGTTTCAATATTGTGTTGCTTGGCCCGATGGGTATACAGACGTTGGACGCTCCGAACATGAGAATCCATATCTACAGCGTCACTCAACTTTACAAAACTGGCAAACTGATCGGCATGTAAGCGCGATACTAATGAGCCGGGCAAAGTCATTTCGTTAATATCGTGAGCTAAATCCTGCAAAAATGCATCTGCACGCTCAAACCCCAGAGTTTCGTTGATACTTTTAAAATCGTCGACATCGAGGTAACAAAGAATAAATCGCTCATTAGACTTTAATTTTTTGATCGTGATATTGAGAGTACGCACAAACATACTAAGACTGTGCAGCCCAGTGAGGCTGTCCATATCATTGGCCTTTTCTAGTAAGCGATTCCCTCTAAGCACCAACATGAGCAAAAGTAAGGCGGTAATAATGACAAACATCAACCCCTTATAGGTTTGAGCGAGAGCGCGCAACTGGGCGTTATCTAGCAATAATTCGACTGTCATATCCGAGAATAATATCCAGAGCACGGCAAATGTTGCGTAGATAAGTGCCACTTTAACGGCTGAGATGCCTGCTCTATCCATGTTTAACTGACTCCAAATGTACCCGCTTATGATCGTAACATTGTAGCATCACTAAAATTTAGTCAACCATACCATACATGCCACATGTAGCCTGTTTCTTCACTCTACTCACTTAATACCAGAAAATATGAACATAGGGATGTCAATCATGCACAAGTGCTCAATACCAACTCTATTGTTTTAATTTTTATTTTATTATCAATGTCTTAAACGAAAAAATCCCGAGCTTAGCTCGGGATTTAAATATCAATTAACAGGCAACGAGAAAGTTTCGCTTATCGACGTGGCGCTTTCGCTTTACCAGTTTGAGGCCGACCAGTGCCGCGGCTACCATCGGCACCACTGTTACGGGTACTTGAAGCAGGCTTGCGACGGCCAGTCGTTGTGCCATTGGTTGTCGTACCGTTAGTTTTTTTACCATTCGTCGTTGTACCATTGGTCGTACGACTTTTAGGCTTGCCTGTCGTCGTTACGCGCTCTTCATGGCGCTTAACGGCACGGCGAATTTTTTGGCTACGCGCACGCTCACGAGTACGTGAAGTGTTGTCTTTGCTCAAATCTAGCATCGTCTCTTTTTCAGGACGCAGTTCAACCAATTCACGTAAATAGTTTACATCTTTAAGATCCAGTTCCATCCAACCGCCGCGTGGCAGTTTTTTGTCCAAATAGATCTCGCCATAACGAACGCGTTTCAAACGGCTCACTGTGGTATCTTGAGATTCCCAAAGACGACGAACTTCACGATTACGGCCCTCGTTAATCGCGACGTAGAAAGTATGGTTCATACCTTCACCACCAGCGTAAACGATATCTTCAAAGCGTGCCAAGCCATCTTCTAGCTCAACCCCTTTAACGAGGTTACGCACTTTCTGCTCGTTCACTTCGCCAAAAACACGCACTAAATATTCGCGTTCTACTTGACGGCTTGGGTGCATAAGGCGATTAGCCAATTCACCATCGGTAGTAAAGAGAAGTAAGCCTGAGGTGTTGGCATCTAAGCGGCCAACTGAAATCCAACGCGAACCACGAATTTTAGGTAGACGATCAAATACCGTCCGACGACCTTCTGGATCATGACGTGTACAAAGCTCACCTTCCGGTTTGTAGTAAGCAAGCACTCGACAAATAACCTCTTCTGGCGCTTTAACGGAAACAGCATGTCCATCAATACGCACAACTGCGTTATCATCTTCTAGACGCTCGCCCAACATAGCTACCTTGCCATTAACACTGACACGTCCTGCTCTAATCAAAGCTTCTAACTCACGACGAGAACCATGACCAGCTCGTGCTAAAACTTTTTGTAACTTTTCGCTCATTTATCTACCTATGTGTCGTCTTCACAGACGTCGAATGAAAAAATGCGACCCCAAAATCGCGGCCGCATAGTATCTCAAATTCTACGCCAAAAAGCACTCGTTTTGATGGCCTACTCAAAAGCTATTCAAAAGGTGTTGGATCGCCCGCTCCCACGCGAGCAACCACCATCTCATCTTCACTGAAATCAATCACTGTCGTCGGCTGTTCACCTAAATAACCCCCGTTTAAAATGACATCCACGGCGTGCTCAAGGCGATCCCGAATCTCTTCTGGATCCGATTCTGTATGGGTGTTGCCGGGCAAAATAAGTGAAGTGGACATTAGCGGTTCACCTAACGCTTCAAGTAAATCAAGTGCAATACGGTTATTAGGCACACGGATACCTATCGTCTTACGCTTCGCATTCATCAACCGACGTGGCACTTCTTTGGTCCCTTTGAAAATAAACGTATAAGGGCCAGGTGTGTTATTCTTTAGCAAGCGAAAAGCGGTATTATCTACACGCGCATAAAAAGAGAGCTCTGACAAATCACGGCACAGCAAGGTAAAATTATGCTTATCATCAAGGCGGCGAATTTGGCAAATACGCTCTAATGCTTGTTTGTTTTCTAGCTGGCAGCCTAGTGCATAACCAGAATCCGTTGGGTACACAACAACTCCGCCATTGCGGATAATGGCAACCGCTTGAGTAATCAAGCGAGTCTGCGGGTTTTCTGGATGTACGTAAAAAAACTGGCTCATTGTAATTCCTCATTATTGAGTCTATCTACGGGGCTTAAACCCCAATCTTTCCAGACAGGATCGACGCCAGAAGGCAACCAAAGATTTCGCCCCAGTTCCATCCAAGGTGAGGGGTAATGAAAGTCACTGCCTTGAGAAGCTAATAGATTGTATTGTATGGCATAATCGGCCAAATTACGTCTTTCTTGTGGCGCTTGTTGTGGCTGTGCCACTTCCATAGCGTCACCACCCGCTTCTACAAACGCCGTTATTAAGCGCTTGAGCCACTTGGTCGTCAAGTCATATCGTCCAGGATGCGCTAATACCGCTTGGCCACCAGCGGCGTGTATTGCTTCAACGGCATCGGTCATCGAGCACCAACTTGGTGGTACATACCCGGGATTATCGCGGGTGAGAAACTTTTTGAACACCTGCTGCATGTTCTTCGCAAAACCTTGTTCAACCAGCCATTTTGCGAAATGCGCACGAGTAATCGGTGCCTCTCCGGCGATGGCTTGCACCTCTTCTAACACCCCTTCACGTGTCACTTTTTGCAATCGTTGTGCAATCAATTGTGCGCGCTGCACACGATGTGCCTTTTGCTGCTCAATTAACTGCTGCAGAGCTTGAGCGTTTGAGTCGATGTTGAGCCCAACAATATGAATATCTTTATTTTGCCAAACCGTGGAAATCTCGATGCCATCGATCAAGGTGATGGGTAATTGTTGCTGATTAATATAGTCATGAGCAATAGTTAATGCATCAGTCGTATCGTGATCAGTGATCGCCAATACCTCAATATCAAAGCTTAGCGCCCTATCGATTAACGCTTGCGGCGATAACCTGCCATCTGAAGAAGTGGTGTGGCTATGTAGATCAATTCTCATAATTTTATTTTGGCCATCTTTTAGGCTTGACTTTTTACTCTCGCACTAGTTAACTAGTACACAAATGCAAGGCACGTATTTGAGGTTGACCATGTTACAAGAATTTAACCAAAACCATAATCACAATTTAAGCGCAGCTTCATCTGAGCTCAATTGGTGGCACACTTGGACAAGTTCTTGGTGGGCAACCGTGTACTTTTAAAATAGAACACGAATTCACAAAGCCCGCCTCAATGAGCGGGCTTTTTATTTTGTCGAATAGCTCACATTACATTGCGCAATAAAACAGCGAAACCCCCAAAGTGAAGATTGGGTCTCTAAGAGGATTATGCGAGTATGGACGACAGGAACATTAAAATTCATCAAGGAGGTCTTGTGAATAAGACCATTGAAATTAAAAACTTAGGCCAAATTGACGTAATCAATATGTCCGTGCCTTATACCCAAGATCCAACACGTCTATTTCATACGCTATGTGAGTCAAAAACAGATTGTTTGCTATTAGAATCCGCCGAGATCGACTCAAAACAGGATCTCAAAAGTCTATTATTGGTTGATGCAGCCGTGCGCATCACTTGCTTTGGTCACGTTGTCACTTTTCACGCATTGACAGACAATGGTCAACAGCTCATCGAACATCTACAGCGTAATATTAAAGCGGATATTGAACATCAGTTACAACAAAATACCTTAACGCTTCAATTTCAAGCACCATGCGACACGCTAGACGAAGATTCTCGCCTACGCGAAGCCTCTTCTTTTGATGCACTACGCCTCGTGCAGCACAGTTTCGATCTTCGTCATCACGATAAACATGCCCTCTTTCTAGGCGGTTTATTTGCCTACGATTTGGTGGCCAACTTCGAACCGCTAGGAAATGCCGATACGACTAATCAGTGTCCAGACTACGTTTTTTATATCGCAGAAACCTTGTTGGTGATTGACCATAAAACTGAGCATTGTCAGTTGCAAGCCAGTGTTTTTAACCCCACGCCAACAATGCGCGAAACATTAATTACTCGTTTACAAGAGATCGCGCAGCAATGTGCCGCACCCAAATTACTACCGCAAGCCAAAACCGTAGCTAACGTAAGCGTGACAACGAATATTTCTGACCAAGAGTTTTGCAAGACCGTTCAAGCGTTAAAAGAATTTGTCGTGAAAGGCGATGTTTTTCAGGTGGTCCCTTCTCGCCGATTTACCCTGCCTTGCCCTTCACCACTTGCTGCTTATAAAAAACTGAAAGAGAGCAATCCAAGCCCTTACATGTTTTATATGCAAGACGAACGCTTTACTCTGTTTGGCGCTTCTCCTGAAAGCGCATTGAAATACGCCACCGAAACCAACCAGATTGAGATTTACCCTATCGCAGGGACTCGCCGCCGTGGTAAACGCGCCGATGGTTCAATTGATTTTGATTTAGATAGCCGCATTGAACTTGAACTACGTTGCGACAAAAAAGAGAACGCTGAACACATGATGTTGGTCGACCTTGCGCGCAACGATGTCGCGCGTATTGCACAAGCAGGAACGCGCCACGTCGCTGATTTATTGAAAGTGGATCGCTACAGTCACGTTATGCATTTGGTTTCTCGCGTGGTGGGTCAACTCCGAAGCGATCTCGATGCACTGCACGCTTACCAAGCCTGCATGAATATGGGCACACTCACTGGTGCGCCGAAAATTCGCGCCATGCAGCTTATCCGTAACGTGGAAAAAGCCCGCCGTGGCAGTTACGGTGGCGCGGTTGGCTACCTTACCGGGGAAGGCGATTTAGATACTTGCATCGTGATCCGCTCGGCTTATGTAGAACAGGGTATTGCGCAAGTTCAAGCGGGCGCTGGGGTCGTTTATGATTCCGACCCTCAATCGGAAGCCGATGAGACACGTGGTAAAGCACAAGCCGTGATCTCTGCAATTCAAGCCGCGCATCAGGAGTAGCAGACATGGCCAACATTATTTTTATCGATAACTTTGATTCCTTTACCTACAACCTTGTTGATCAATTCCGCTCACTCGGCCATACGGTGACAGTTTATCGCAACAACATCGCCGCACAGAGCATTGAACAAGCGGTCTTTCAATTGGATGAACCGCTGCTGCTACTCTCCCCCGGACCGGGCGCGCCCGCAGACGCGGGATGCATGCCACAATTAATCCAACGCCTTAAGGGCAAAGTGCCGATCATTGGCATCTGTTTAGGTCACCAAGCGATTGTTGAAGCTTACGGCGGCACTGTCGCGGGTGCTGGCGAAATTATCCATGGCAAAATCTCGATGATGGAACACCAACATCATCGTATTTACCAACAGCTACCGTCACCACTAGCCATTGCTCGTTATCATTCCCTAGTGGCTACTGAGGTTCCAGATAGTTTAACCATCACGGCTGAGGTTGATGGGCTCGTGATGTCCGTGGTGCAAGAGCAAGATAAAGTGTGCGGCTTTCAATTTCATCCAGAGTCCATCATGACTACTCATGGCGCAGCATTGCTTGCCAATGCGATCGATTGGGCTTTAGAAAAAAGCACCCACTAACGGATTTATAGGGATATTTTATGGAAAACATCATTAATAAACTTTACGCGCAGCAGTCGCTCTCGCAAGCAGAAAGCCAGCAACTGTTTGATGTCATCATCCGTGGTGAACTCGACTCTATTTTGATGGCAGCGGTATTGACGGCACTGAAAATCAAAGGTGAAACACCCGATGAAATTGCTGGCGCAGCCAAAGCATTATTGGCTAACGCGGCCCCGTTTCCAAGGCCAGACTATGATTTTGCAGACATAGTCGGCACTGGTGGTGATGGCTCAAATACTTTTAATATTTCAACCACCGCAGCATTTGTTGCTGCTGCCTGTGGCGTAAAAATTGCCAAACATGGTAATCGTGGAGTATCGAGCAAATCAGGCTCTTCTGATCTACTGGATTCATTTGGTATTAACCTTGCGATGAGCGCTGAAAATACTCGCCAAGCCATCGATGATTTGGGCGTCGCTTTCCTATTTGCGCCGCAATATCATGGTGGCGTGCGTCATGCGATGCCCGTGCGCCAAACCATGAAAACGCGCACTATCTTCAATATATTAGGACCGCTAATTAACCCTGCTCGCCCCAACATTGAACTGATGGGTGTTTACAGTAAAGAACTGGTTCTGCCTATTGCCCAAACCATGTTACAAATGGGATTGAAACGTGCAGCGGTCGTTCATGGCAGTGGTTTAGATGAAGTGGCGATTCATGGTGAAACCTTAGTGGCTGAAATTCGTGATGGACACATCATCGAATACACCTTAACACCTAAAGATTTTGGTGTTGAAAGCTACCCACTCGAAGCCATTCAAGGTGGTGAGCCTGCGGAGAATCGCGCCATTATCACCAACCTGCTGACTGGGAAAGGCACGCCAGCGCAACTGGCTGCCGTCGCTGTCAATGTGGCGCTGCTGCTGCGTCTTTTTGGCCAAGAAGATCTCAAAGCCAATACACAACAGGCCATTAGTGTAATGAACTCGGGCAAAGCCTATCAGCTTGTCCAACAACTGGCACAAAGAGGTTAAGCCCCATGCCTGAGCAACTTTCTGACCACATTTCAACCCAGCATACTCAAATGGCTGAAGTGTTGGCCAAAATCGTCAATGACAAATATGAATGGGTCGAGCAGCGTAAAACGCAGCAACCATTGGGCAGCTTCGAACACTTATTAACCGCATCGGATCGCTCGTTTTATGATGCGTTAAATACGGGTAAAACCGCTTTTATTTTGGAGTGTAAAAAAGCCTCACCTTCCAAAGGGCTCATTCGCCAAGATTTTGATTTGGATTATATCGCTTCGGTTTACCATCAATATGCAGACGCCATTTCAGTTTTGACTGATGAAAAATATTTCCAAGGCAACCTCGAATTTCTGCCACGCGTTCGCGCGCAAGTAAGCCAACCTGTGATTTGCAAAGACTTTATGGTTGATGTTTATCAGGTTTATTTGGCTCGTCACTACAGTGCAGATGCCATTTTATTGATGCTGTCCGTCCTTGATGATCAACACTATCAAACGCTAGCCAATGTGGCTCACCAATTGGGTATGGGTATTTTAACCGAAGTGAGCAATGAGGAAGAGCTGCACCGGGCAGTCGCCTTGCAAGCAAAAGTTATTGGCATTAATAACCGCAACTTGCGCGATCTCTCAACCGATCTAAATCGCACTAAACAGCTGGCACCTTTACTCCCAGAAGGAACCATGATCATCTCGGAGTCTGGTATTTATACTCACCAACAAGTGCGTGAACTTTCGCAATACGCCAATGGATTTTTAATCGGCAGCTCGTTAATGGCCGAAGAAAATTTAGAGCTAGCGGTACGTAAAGTGACGCTCGGCGAAAACAAAGTGTGCGGCTTAACTCATGCTGACGATGCGGCCAAAGCCTATCAAGCTGGAGCCGTGTTTGGTGGCTTAATTTTTGTGCCGCAATCCAAACGCTATGTCGACTTGGACAATGCACGTTTGACGATGAGCGGCGCACCGCTGCGCTACGTGGGCGTGTTTCAAAATCACACCATTGAAGCCATTACGCAGATTGCTACGACGTTAAAACTCTTTGCGGTGCAACTGCATGGCGAAGAAGATCAAGCCTATGTTGACCAATTGAGAGCTCACTTACCTAGCCAGATTGAAATCTGGAAAGCTTATGGCGTGAACGACTGCCTACCGACCAAGCTTGAGCGCCACATTGACCGTCACTTATTCGATGCAAAAGTAGGAACGCAATCTGGCGGCACTGGCCAACGTTTTGACTGGCAATTACTAACCGAGGTAAACGATGTCATGTTGGCGGGTGGCTTATCCCCTGAAAATGCTCAGCAAGCAGCAAACATCGGTTGTTTAGGGCTCGATCTCAATTCAGGTGTTGAGAGCGAACCGGGGAAAAAAGACTTACACAAGCTAACCCTAGCGTTCGACGCTATTCGGCAGTACTAACACTAAATCGATTCCCATTGGCTTGAAAAGCGAGTGACTCACCCAGCCGCAAGGTCAAGTAGCAAGGGATAACAACAGATTCATTACCGCTGAATCACTCAGCAGTAACACAGAGACTAAGGATACGAATCATGGCAAAACTCGATGCCTATTTTGGCGAATACGGTGGTCAATACGTTCCACAAATTTTAGTACCAGCGCTTGACCAATTGGAACAAGCTTTTATTGATGCGCAGGAAGATCCTGAATTTCGTGCTGAATTCATGACGTTACTACAAGAGTATGCAGGTCGGCCAACGGCGCTAACTTTGACGCGAAACCTCACGAAAGGCACAAAAACCAAATTGTACTTAAAACGTGAAGACTTATTGCACGGTGGCGCACACAAAACTAACCAAGTACTTGGTCAGGCACTGCTTGCTAAGCGTATGGGTAAACATGAAATTATTGCCGAAACAGGCGCAGGGCAACATGGTGTTGCAACAGCGTTGGCCTGCGCACTACTGGGGCTAAAATGTCGCGTTTATATGGGTGCAAAAGATGTTGAACGCCAAAGCCCCAACGTGTTTCGTATGAAGCTAATGGGCGCAGAAGTGATCCCCGTTCATTCAGGATCAGCAACACTTAAAGATGCGTGCAATGAAGCGCTACGTGACTGGTCTGCCACCTATGAAACCACCCACTATTTATTAGGTACTGCAGCGGGGCCTCACCCATTTCCAACCATAGTCCGTGAATTTCAACGCATGATTGGCGAAGAAACGAAACTGCAAATTTTGGCTCGCGAAGGTCGTTTACCAGATGCGGTGCTTGCTTGTGTCGGCGGCGGTTCGAACGCGATTGGCATGTTTGCTGACTTTATTGAAGAAAAGAATGTCCGTTTGATTGGCATTGAGCCAGCAGGAAAAGGCATTCATACCCACCAGCATGGCGCGCCATTGAAGCACGGCAAGACAGGTATTTTCTTCGGCATGAAATCACCTTTGATGCAAGATGAAAACGGGCAAGTAGAAGAGTCTTACTCGGTGTCCGCTGGGCTTGATTTCCCTTCTGTTGGCCCTCAGCACGCTCATCTTTATGCGACAGGCCGCGCTGAGTACGAAAGCATTACCGATGACGAAGCACTCGATGCTTTCCAATCGATCGCACGTAACGAAGGCATTATTCCCGCGCTGGAATCATCACATGCGGTTGCTTACGCCGTGAAGATGGCGTATGCCGAGCCAGAAAAAGAGCAGTTATTGGTCGTGAATCTATCCGGTCGCGGCGATAAAGATATTTTCACCGTCCATAAACTATTAGAAGAGAAAGGAGCGCTGTAATGGATCGCTATCAAACCCTATTTCAGCGTTTAGCTGACAACAATCAAGGTGCGTTTGTTCCATTTGTGACCATCGGGGACCCAGATCCAGAGCAATCACTGCGCATCATGCAAACGCTAGTGGAAGCAGGAGCAGACGCATTAGAACTCGGTATCCCTTTCTCTGATCCGCTCGCTGATGGCCCAACCATCCAAGGGGCTAATATTCGTGCACTGGATGCAGGGACGACTCCAGATATCTGCTTTGAGTTGATCACCAAAATTCGCGCGCAATATCCCGACCTGCCTATCGGACTACTCATGTATGCCAACCTAGTTTATTCACGCGGCATCGAAAACTTCTACCAACGCTGTAAAAATGCGGGTGTAGATTCAGTATTGATCGCCGATGTTCCGACTAATGAAAGCCGTGAATTTGTCGCGGCGGCAGACAAATACGGGATTCAACCCATTTTCATCGCACCACCCACCGCCAGTGATGAGACCCTAGCCGCGGTCGCCAAACTTGGCCGTGGCTATACTTATCTACTGTCTCGATCCGGTGTGACAGGAGCAGAAACAAAAGCCAATATGCCAGTACATGCCTTGTTGGAAAGACTGAACCAATTTGATGCCCCACCCGCATTGCTTGGGTTTGGAATATCAGAACCTGAGCAAGTCAAACAGGCCATCACCGCCGGTGCCGCTGGCGCAATATCGGGATCCGCAGTGGTGAAAATTATTGAACAACGACTTAATCAGCCAGATGAAATGTTAACGACTCTCAGCCATTTCGTTTCCAGCATGAAAGCAGCGACGTTGGAATAAATTGGTTTACAGCAAAAACCAACCCGATCGATTTCTGAGTCAAACCAAGAAATCGATCTTTTTTTTTAACATTTACGCCTCGCCAAATTCATTCACAAAACACAAACCAACCACTCATTAAATTGACAAAACAAATAGCAAACGTTTTCTTTTTGAAAAAACCACGTTTCATGTCAATGAACTATCAATAATCTTGTCAATTTACCTTGTTACCATATTGCTAAATGTAAAATATCCGTGTAAAAAGCTAGTCGAAATATTTATCCACCGATTGATATTTATGTAGTGGGTAACACTAGGAATTTACAATTAATTAGCACAGAGGTTATGGAAGTGTTAAACAAAAAGAGTTTGTTAAGCAACATTGGCGTGCAAGTCGTCATTGCAATGATCATTGGTACTGCCGTTGGTGCCATGATGGGACACGATGCGGCCGTCTTTTCGCCACTGGGTGTCATTTTTATCAACCTAATTAAGATGCTGGTGATCCCACTGGTGGCCGTTGCGCTTATTTCCGGTGCTGCGGGCCTTGGTAATAGCCACGCGGCGGGTAAAGTCGGTTTTGTCACACTCAGCTTTTTTGCGGTCACTTCCGCACTCGCCGTGACGCTAGCACTGGTAATGGGCGAAGTCTTCCAACCGGGTATCGGCGTCGATATTTCGGGCGTTGAAGGTATGTTTTCTGCCGAATACGCAGCAAAAGGTGAACTACCTACTTTTTGGGCAACCATTACGGGTATGATCCCAACCAACGTTTTCCAGTCACTGAATAATGCCAACATTCTACAAATCCTTGTTTTTTGCTTGTTCTTTGGCATTGCCATTTCTAAACAGAGCAAAGAAAAACGTGACCCGATCATCAATGGCGTAAACACCATTGTTGATGCCATGGTGTGGATGATCAACAAAGTGATGATCATCGCGCCTATCGGTGTATTCGGTTTGATGGCTGAAGCCGTCGGCACGTTTGGTTTTGGTGCACTGATGGTGGTGTTTAAACTCTTTTTGGTTTATGTCGCGGCCATTTTAATTTTCGGCTTTATTGCTTACCCGCTGATGATTCAGGTCTTAACCAAGACGTCGGCTAAGAAATTTATCCTTGCGATGAAAAAGCCTCAAGCCGTAGCCCTTTCAACCGCGTCATCAATGGCGACACTCCCTGTCACTATGGATACCGTAGAACACGACCTTGGCGTACGCAACTCAACTGCCGCCTTTGTTCTGCCGTTAGGTGCCACCATCAACATGTCTGGCAACGCCATCTATTACGGTTTAGTTGCGATTTTCTTCGCCCAGCTATTCAATATTGATCTCTCGATGGGCGCTTACATTGCCATCATCGTAACAGCGACACTGGGCGCCGTCGGTCAAGCAGGTGTTCCTGGTCCTTCTTTCCTTGTAGTGGCCGTTTTGCTAGCGGCTGGGATTCCAATTGAAGGTTTGCCACTACTGTTCGCCCTTGACCGTATCTTCGACATGATCCGTACCGCGCTCAACATCACAGGGGATGCCGCGTGTGCCGTTATTGTTGATGCTTTGATTGAAGAAGAAGCCACTGAGGCCTCATTGAAGCAGCAAAAAGCCTAACTCATCACAGAGCATCATTGATCCAATACAAGCCGCATCCTATGCGGCTTTCTTTTTGCATCGCAATTTGCAAAAAAAACAGTTCTCATACTAAAGTTAATCATTAAAGCGCCCTATGACTGACGATAAAGTTGGCATTGCGATTGCTATAATAAACGACACCTCTTTCGTACCACATAGCAGCGGCAAACTTTTGGCGTTAGCACGAATCGACTTGGAGTATGAGTAATGGATATTCATCGTGATACTTATTATGGTTTGATTCACCACGGGATCCGAGAATTGGTTATCGATCGGATTGGCCATTTCAGTGAATTTGAATACCACCAATATCTAGGCTTAATTACTGGCAAAGATTCCTGTTTTTCAATGACAGATGAAGAATTGCAGATAGCTGTCGCCAATTTAAAAAGTGAAGGCTATTTAGAAGATATGAAACGAGCAATACCACAACTTGAAACCAGCGGCTGGGAACGCTGATGCATTTCTAGTTAATTTGTTTCGAATTGTCTCTTTCTATTTAGCTCTGACACGGTTTTGGTTAGACTGTGCGCAACGTTTAAATCGGAAGCATAAATACGAATGAAGCAACTTATTGATTTTATACCACTTATCATCTTTTTTGCCCTTTTCAAGATGTACGACATCTATGTCGCCACAGGGGCACTTATCGTGGCCAGTGCGGTACAGATTGCCCTGACCTACGCACTGTATAAGAAAGTTGAAAAAATGCAGATCATCACGTTTTTGATGGTGACTATCTTCGGTGGTATGACGATTTTCTTTCACGATGACAATTTCATTAAATGGAAAGTCACCATTGTTTACGTTGTTTTTGCCTTGGGCTTGACCATCAGCCACATCATGGGCAAATCAGCCATTAAAGGAATGCTTGGCAAAGAGCTAACCTTACCTGAACACGTATGGGCAAAAATCAACTGGGCGTGGGTTTTCTTTTTCAGCGTTTGCGCTGTACTAAACATCTACATTGCATATCAACTGCCATTGGATGTTTGGGTCAACTTCAAAGTATTTGGCTTATTAGCCGCAACTTTTGTTTATACCTTATTAACAGGCGTTTTTATCTACAAACACCTGCCAAAAGAGAAGCAAGTTTCCGAGAGCAAACCCTCCTCGCACGAGCACTGATTACACTAACCTTCTCGCTAGAATTCATTCAGAGGACTCTTTGAGTGCAAAACAGGCTGTCTTTGGTATAATCCGTCCCTATTTTTCAGCGACCACTTTGGTCGCTGTTTTGTTGTTGTGGATGTCGAAAAATGAATCAGGAAAATAGCGCCCCAAGAGGCCAATTATTGCTACGCACCTTAGCCATGCCAGCAGATACTAACGCCAACGGTGACATTTTCGGCGGTTGGATCATGTCTCAACTCGACTTGGCTGGCGCAATTTTAGCCAAAGAGATCTCATTTGGCCGCGTTGTCACTGTGTCTGTTTCTAGCATTACGTTTAAAAAACCCGTCAAGGTAGGTGATGTGGTGTGTTGTTATGGTGAATGCACCAAAATTGGCCGCACTTCAATGTCAGTCAATCTTGAAGTATGGGTAAAACCCATCAAATACGACAGCGTGGGAGATCGTTTCCAAGTATGTGAAGCAACCTTCAATTATGTCGCCATTGATACCGATGGCCGCCCTCGACCGATTAAGCCTAGCAACTGATCACAGAAATTCAGTTTGGTTGCTTTCAATACGCGCCAGTTTCAGTACAGTAAGGCCTCGACTTCATTATCAAACAATAAGGATATCAATATGTGGTACGTTATTTTCTCTCAAGACGTAGAAAACTCGTTGGAAAAACGCATGAGTGTCCGGCCACAACATTTAGAGCGCTTACAAACCTTGCAAGATGAAGGTCGTCTATTAACCGCAGGGCCAATGCCAGCAATTGATTCGGAGAATCCAGCAGAAGCTGGGTTTACGGGGTCAACAGTCATCGCTGAGTTTGATTCTTTAAGACAAGCTCAAGCATGGTCGGATGCCGATCCTTATGTTGCTGCCGGTGTGTATCAACATGTTATCGTTAAACCCTTCAAGAAAGTGTTTTAAGATGAAAGTCATTCTCTGTGCTCTGTTTACAACGCTGGTACTGGTGGGTTGTAGCTCGAATGGTGATCAGCAAAAATATTTGGAAGCCGTAGCCAGTAATCGCGCGAATGTGATTAGCGCTGAGTTACCCTTAGAGTTTGGCCCTTTGTCCGTGATGCGTGCCAGTGCTAAAGGCAGTACGGTGGAAATTATGATGATTTACAATGAGGATCAAAAAGGAGCAAAGCCGATTGATCAAGTGTTGAAAACCAGCATCAATACCTACTGCTCGGATTCAACCACACGCGCTAACCTCGACCTCGGCTTAACTTATCGAATTAAAATGCGCAATACGCGGGGCCAACTTGTTGTAGACCAATTCATTAGTAAAGCAACTTGTTCGGCACAATAGTCCTCCCCTTATTAGTGATGACCACCACTTTATTCGTAAAAAACAGAGGCTTCATTTGAGGCCTCTGTCAAGATTAATGTGGCTTAACTTTGCTGGGGTTTAAGCTCTTTGCGCAGCGCTTTAGCTGCTGACACTAAGTTGGTCAGTGCTGCCTCCACTTCATTCCAATTGCGCGTTTTTAAGCCGCAATCAGGGTTAACCCATAATCTCTCTGCTGGAATTTTTTCCGCCGCTTTACGCAACAAACCTTCAATCCACTCTTGAGAGGGAATGTTTGGCGAGTGAATATCGTACACACCTGGGCCAATTTCATTCGGGTAGTTAAACTCTTCAAACGCTTTGAGCAGTTCCATATTCGAGCGAGAAGTTTCAATCGTAATCACATCGGCATCCAGTGCCGCTACTGAGTCAATGATTTCATTAAATTCGCTGTAACACATGTGAGTGTGGATCTGCGTTTCGGGTTTCGCACTCGCCGCCGCAATTTTAAATGCCTCAACTGCCCACGCCAGATATGCTTGATGGTCACGCTTCTTCAATGGCAATCCTTCACGAATCGCAGGTTCATCAATTTGGATGATGTTAATGCCCGCTTGCTGCAGGTCTGCCACTTCATCACGCAAAGCGAAAGCCAATTGCTGTGTGATGGTTTGACGAGAAACATCTTCACGAGGAAACGTCCAGCATAAAATCGTTACAGGCCCAGTCAACATTCCTTTCATTTGCTTCGCAGTCAATGATTGAGCATAAGTAGACCACTCCACCGTTATCGGTTTTTCACGTTCAATATCGGCCACCACGATAGCCGGTTTTACGCAGCGTGAGCCGTAACTTTGCACCCAGCCAAATTGTGTAGTCTGGAAACCGGCTAAGTTTTCGGCAAAGTACTCCACCATGTCGTTACGCTCAGCTTCACCGTGCACTAACACATCGAGATCAAGTGCCTCTTGACGTTTTACTGCATCGGCAATGTGCCCTTTCAATGCATTGATATAATCAGCGTATGCCAGTTTACCTTGACGGTAAGCACTGCGCTGATGACGGATCTCACTCGTTTGAGGGAATGAGCCTATGGTTGTCGTTGGCAAAAATGGCAACCCTAACACTTCAGCTTGGTGATGAGCGCGCTCTGAATAAGGTGCACTGCGCTCAGAGAGTGCCGCCGTTATGCTGTTGACTCTCGCCTGTACATGCGGTTTATTAACGTGAGTTGCCGTTTTACGTGCAAGTATCGGTTGGCTATAAGTTTCACAGGCCAGAATCGCCGCGTCATCACCGTCCAGTGCCTTACCAAGTAAAGCAACTTCTGTCACTTTTTGTTTGGCAAATGCAAACCAACTTTGTACTTCATCACTGAGCTGCTGCTCAAGATCTAAATCGACCGGGCTATGCAAGAGTGAACACGAGCTCGCAATCCACAGACGATCCCCAAGTTGCTGCTTCACTGGCTGTAAACGAGCCAATAACGTCGCAAGATCGGCGCGCCACACATTGCGTCCATTGACCACACCTACCGAAAGTACCCAATTTTTTGGCAATTTCTCTAGTACCGCGTTCAATTGATCGGCAGAAGCGGAGAGATCGATGTGCAATCCATTTACTGGTAGCTCAATGATTTTATCGAGCGTATCAAGCACCGAATCAAAATAAGTAGTCAGTAACAGTTTTACATCACCAGCGATCACTTGATAAGCCAACTTAAATGCATCTTGCCACTTTGGTTCTAGCTCTAACGCTAAAATAGGCTCATCGATTTGTACCCATTCCACTCCTTGTTTAGCAAGCTTAGCTAAAATTGCTTGATAAGCGGTCAATAAACGAGGCAGTAAGGTCAGGCGATCAAATCCCTCTTCGACCTCTTTACCCAAGTAGAGGTAGCTCAGCGGGCCAAGCAGTACAGGCTTAACTTGGTGGCCTGCTTTCGACGCTTCATTGACTTCCTCAAACAGTTGAGGCCAGCTGACTTCGAACGTATCGTCTTGGCTGAACTCCGGCACAAGGTAGTGATAATTGGTATTAAACCATTTAGTCATATCAGAAGCTGCACTTCCGCTACAGCCGCAACCCGCTTGTGATTGACCACGTCCAACGCGAAAGAGTGTATCTAAATCAGGAAAGCCGTTTTTATGACGTTTAGGAACGTGTCCAAGGAGCAATGTGGTTGTGAGTACGTGATCATACCAAGCGAAATCGCCTACGGTTGAAAAACTCAGACCCGCTTGTTGCTGCTCAGCCCAGTTTTTCTGACGAATGTCATGTCCCACTTGCAGTAACTGCGCTTGATCGCTTTCGCCACGCCAATATTTTTCTAACGCAAATTTCAGTTCGCGTTTTTCACCAATGCGTGGATAACCTAAGATGTGAGTCGTCGTTGTCATGTCCCTAGTCCTTTTGCTGTTGATCGTGTCTGATTCTTTATCGCATGAGATAAAGATGTCTGGATGGCTAGACTATCTATCGAAACTGACCCACAGACAAGGTGCAATTATTCAACTTGTTTATTAAAAAAATTCATGTTGATTGCAGAGAGCTTTAATTGACATCAAGATAAATAGACGTCTAGATGTTTACAGCTCCATATTAAAAGCGTAACTTAGCTCAGAACAGCAGAATGGTCACCGTGTTGATGCAACCCACGATATGGTATTAACCAGCGTTCTCTCAAAGGAATGAAGGAAAATAATGGCAATGATTGAACTTAAGCATCTGAAGACTTTAGTTTCTTTAAGGGACAGTGGCTCACTCACCTCAACCGCTACCGCGCTCCATTTGACGCAATCGGCCCTTTCACATCAGATTAAAGATCTCGAAACACGCATTGGCGGGCCACTGTTTCTACGTAAAACTCGCCCAGTGAAATTTACCTCAGAAGGAGAGATCCTACTGAAACTGGCTGACGAGATCCTGCCAAAGCTGGCCAGAGCTGAAAATGGCTTGGCCAGTTTGAAAGAAGACGTCAATGGGCGCTTACACATGGCGATTGAATGTCACTCTTGCTTTCAATGGTTGATGCCAGCGCTGCGCGAATACCAGCTTGCTTGGCCAAGTGTGACGTTAGATTTTTCGTCCGGCTTTGGCTTTGAACCTTTACCCGCATTGCTGGCCGGCGAACTTGATTTGGTCATCACTTCCGATATTTTGCCTCGCTCAGAGGTACATTACGAACCACTCTTTGATTTTGAAATGCGCCTTATCACCTCTACAACTCACCCACTTGCAGGAAAATCGGTGATTGAACCAGAGGATCTCGCCTCACAAACGATGCTCACTTACCCCGTACAAAAGCAGCGTTTGGATGTGGTGAAACACTTTCTACAACCTGCTAGTGTTGAACCCGCGAAGTGGAAACAAGCCGACAACACTTTGATGCTAGTACAAATGGTCTCTGCTGGATTAGGTGTGGCAGCACTGCCAAATTGGGCCATCAGCGAGTTCTCTAGGCAGGGGCTTATTACCAGCAAGCCACTAGGGAAAGGTTTATGGCGTCGACTATTTGCCGCAACACGCCACAGCGAAAAAGATCGCCACTATTTACAAGCTTTTTTTGCCACCGCGCGCCAACAATGCAAAAGCCACCTTGACGGGATCAAGATGGCTTAAACTATTCGTCGTGTCGACATGGCTATTTGAATGACAGTGCGGTTGGTTAACTGTCACTGCACGCTGCTTAGCACTAGCGTTGGTTCGCTTTAAATTGGTTGGTCAGTGGGTCGTATTGGTAACCTAAAACATCCAGCTTACCGACTACATTTTCTCTATCCATTTCATACATACTGGCAAGCTCTTCGAAGCTGTCACACTCTAAGCGTAGCTTCTCATTGACGATGCCAAGTAATATATTGCTATCAAAACGGCTGACGTTACTCAAATCCATGGCTCACTCCTATAGCAAAGAGACCACTAAAGACTAGCGGTAAAATTCGCACTAAAGAGTGACCCAGGTCTAGAGATTAAACAAACCTTGAAAACAAATACTGGCTGCCAACATCAATAACAAGGCTGCCGTTAATTGAATTTTCTCAGCGCTTTTGGCAAACAGGATATGCCAGCACCACACGATAATACCTGCAATCATGAAACCGAATGTCGTTAGTAACGGCAATGTTGCTTGAGCCAACGTTTCGTCATCTAACCCGTACGCGTGCGGCACAACGCATAAAGCGATGCCCATCGAGCAGAGAATGCCCACAACGGGTAGAACTCGATGGAAAGCTTGTAAACGCGAGCGCGCTATCGTTAGTAGAAGGTGCGAGAAACTCGCGCCCAACAAACCAACCAACAGCAACATGGCGATAGAAGCTGACCAATGACCCTGCTCTGATATCTGAATCGCGACATAAGCCAAGGCAAGGCCATTCGCCAAATACAGTGCCCATAACGGGCCTTCATCTCGAGTTTTCTTGGTTTGAACTTGTGAATAGAAATAGAAGATGGAAAAGACGACCAAAAAGGCTTCAATTTTTAGTGAAGCCACTGCCAACCAAAGCACACCAATGGCTGGCAAGACGCGATGAATACGGCCACGTTGTCCAGGACAAATATCCCCTTTGACCAGCACTAACGTCAGTAAGATTTGCGCACCGAGCAGCATGGGTGAAAAAACAGAAAGTAAGGTTTGAATCATAATCTAAACATCATCTGGAAACATCTGGGCGCGATAATAGCAAAGAGTAAGCGCGGATGCCCAGAGAAGGTTACTGACTTTCGGCCAAATACCTCAGCACGTCCGCTTGAGTCAATAAGCCTTTGTAACGAGTGTTATCGACCAGTACCCATGGAAACGCATGTCCTTTTTCGATCAAATTCACCACTTGATTCAGCTCGGTGTACGCGTCAAGCTGAGTGAAATGAAATTTCATGATCTGATTCACGGGCTTACGCCATACGGCCGCTTCACGCGTGGTTTCAAGATCGGTCCCCATGTTCGGCGTCAGATATAAATTGAGTGAGGCTACATCGACGATGCCGACACACTCTCCTTGATTGACGACTGGCAACACATCAACTTTAGTCGCTTTAATATACTGATAAGCAAGAGAGATTGGCTCACTGGGATCCAAATGTGGTTTCCCCTCTTTGAACAGATTGAGCAAACAGTTGGTCTTTCGCTCTTGTTCCACTTTAGCGCCTGAATACGCAAAACGGTTACGATACTCCTTGGCCCGAACCAGTTCCTTAAGCGGTAGTGGTTTTGAAAAAATATAGCCTTGTATGTAGTCAATGCCCAATGATTTAAGCACCCAAACCTCATGCTCTGTTTCTACTCCCTCGGCAACCACTTTCACGCCGAGTGTGTGCGATAGCTCAGTGATCATTTTAACAATACTGTATTTATTGCTGTTGACCTGAATGTCCGTGACAAACTCGCGATCTATTTTTAAATAATCAAAATTGCAATCGCTGAGGTAGGTAAAAGAGGAATAACCCGTACCAAAATCATCAATCGCAACCGTTACGCCGCGCGATCGAAGAGCATTGAGGGCATCTACCTGATGAGATTGGCTATCAAAATAGGCGCTTTCGGTTAGCTCAATGGTGACTGACTGAGGCGTATCCGTGTAGCGATCAATGATCTCCATGGTATTGGCTAAAATCTGCGTCGCATCCATTTTGGTATTTAAAGAGCGGTTGATCGTTACCCCAACACCTTGGCCAAACAAGGTTTTTATCTTTGGTAAATCTTGCAAAGACAAAATACTGACACAACGATCAAGCTCGGCAATCAAATCTAACTCTTCCGCTATATTAATCATTTCTTGCGTGGTAAAAGGTAAATCGGGCACAGGCTTAAAACGGCATAACGCTTCAAATTTCGCAATGTTCCATGTTTTAGTATCGACAATCGGTTGGTAGTGTATTTCCAATTCCTTCTGCGCAATCGCTTTGGCGACTCTGTCTTCCAAGTTTTTTCTACGTTTCACTTGTTGATGTATTTCACTGTGATAGAAACTGATGTTACGCGCTTCCCCTGCATGTTGTTCAAGCATTGCTTGCATCGCATGCGTCACCATTCGAGCTGGCGTTTTTGCATCGAACCCTAAAACAGACACACCAATTCGGCCATTAATAATCGCGGTATGTGAGCTGGATTCGTTCTTTAACTCTTTCATAAAGCGCCGGATCGCATGCTGGATGAGACGAAAATCTGTGTTTTTTTGGCACTCTGAACAGCTCAAACTCACTAAATAAATATCTTTTCCCACATAGCCCACCAACTTAGCTTCTTTACAGCGCGCCAAAAAACTGGAAAGCATTAAAGTTTCTATATGGTGTCGATCTGATTCAAACGCAGGTTGAAAAGCCAAAACAATTTGTGTTTGGCCTTGGGGGTTCTCCACGCAATATGTTTCGAGCAAGGCTTTAAACTTTTGTTCGGTAGGCAGTTGCGTCAAAAGATCGATATCCCCAAGTGCCGTATCAGCTACGCGGTGAAGATTATCGGCTAAATCAAGCGTCATCCCTACAAAGAACACTCTGCCATCTTGCAGTACGATTTTTTGAATAGTTAATTCTTGTGGTGCAACCAGCCCAGATGCCCGACGATTGAGAATGACACCGCTCCAATGATCTTTGGTGTTGATGTCATGCCACATCGATTGGTAAAACTCTTTGGAATGCTTGCCTGCATTAAATAGGTTGGCTTTTAATCCAAGTAGCTCATTTTGTTTGAAACCTGAATGCTGCTCAAAATAGTGGTTACAAGCCAAAACCCGCGTTTGATCGTCGGTTAGGATCAAACCATGATGTGTATTATCAAACACTCCTTCAAAAAGCTTGGCCACCTCTTGCAATGATTCCAGTTTGAGCAGCGGTCGAATCGTACCTTGCAACTGCGTGAGAGAAGTACGCTCGATAAAAATTTCCACATAAGTTAACGCCTGATCCGAAATAACAAGGTTGCAATTTAAAGCATGGCTTTTGCCACTTTCAATCACATACTTGAAGCAGCGCTTCATCTCTGCAGCTTTGCTCGGCGTCATATAGAGCAAGAGTTCTTGGATATTGGCTATCGAAACACTGGAATGAAATAACGCATTCGCTGCTTTCAGATCACAAATAAACTCGGAAGTCGTCAGGTTAAACGACCAATCAATCGCATCATATCGAGCCACTGGCCGTTCTCGAAGCACTGCCTTTTCTCGTAGCTCTTGAGACTTCACCTGTGTCATATAGACTCCAACTCATTCAAATGATTTACCATTAATGGCACAGCATAGAGCAAAACTTAATCACAAGCCGTGAGTTAGCACTAATGATGTAAATGCAGTTGCTTATTTATTATTTTAGGCCAGACAAGCCATATAAAAAACGCCGAACATCAATACACCTCAAAAGGAGTAGCCTAGAACTATCGTAATCGAAAGAAAAAAATGGATACAAAATGACCAATTGGTTCATTTTGTAAACTACTGAAATACATTAACTTGCCTTATCTGATTAATATATATTGTCGATATGATAATTATCATTGATTGACGAGATTCATTAGCCCCTATATGGTACCGTTCCCACACCCAAGAGGTGCTGGAAAAACTAATCCGAGGTACTAATGAACAAACCCCTTTTTTCAGTCGCGCTAGGAGCGCTTCTGTTTACATCTTTTGAGTTCAGTGCTTCTGGAACGGAATCTGGAATATCAACTAGAATCATCAATGGAACCCCTGCTGACGCGGGTAACTTTCCCTTTATGGTTGCCTTACACTATTCAACTCTTCAAAGCTCTTTTTGTGGTGGCAGCTACTTGGGTGATAAGTATGTACTTACCGCTGCTCACTGCGTAACAGGAAAAAATCCGCTCAATGCAGAGGATATTGAAGTGACGGTTGGAGCGTATGACTTACGTACTAATGCCGGTCGTCGGGTGAAAGTCAAACAAATCTATTATCATGAAGCTTATGATGATGAAACTCATGCTGACTATAACGAAAGATTCAACGACATCGCGATCCTTGAATTAGAAACGTCATTACCAATACAAGCAGTCACTCGACCTAATACTGGTGCACTTGATACGCTAGCCGCTGACACGGTTCTAGAGACCATTGGCTTTGGTACAACGAGTTACAATCAACTGTTGAATAAATCGAGCAATCCTTCTCAAGTATTACGTAAAGCAGAAATATCGTTAATGGATACCCCAACGTGTCAAGCTTTAGGTGGTAGTAACTACCCTCGTATAAGAAATGACGCTTTTTGTGCAACCAGTTACCCGCAAGATACCTGTCAAGGTGATAGCGGTGGCCCTGTTTTTATCAATGACGGCGGTAATTTTATTCAATATGGTGTCGTTAGTTGGGGGCGTGGTTGCGGCTTACAAGACGCGGCTGGCGTTTATACCAAAGTCGACCATTTTAATGATTGGCTGACTCAAAGAACATCAAAGGTTTCTTTCCGACAATCTCAACACAAAAACGAGATTAAATATGGGCTTCATACCCATCGCTTTAATTTTGTAAACGGCTCTGATGAGACTATTACCGCAAACAACGTCACACTGTCTCCAGCTTCTGCAAATATCACAGCCGAAAACTGTTCACAAGGCTTGGCTCCGAGTAGCCAATGTTATGTTGATGTTTCTTATACCATTGATTCAATGACACCTGCTGATGTGCGCTTAGAGATTGACACTAACAGCCCACTAAATTTAGGAACCGTCACCTCATCACTAAAGCTCAATACGGTTCTACAACCTGCTGCAAAATCACTAGAGGGGTTAATTACCATACCCAATAGCAGTATTAGTGTGAATGTAAACCCTTGGCTAGAAGAAGGTGGTTGGCTACGTTCTGCCGTTATGAACGATAAAGCGAGATCGGTTTTGTTTCTTGAAAACGTCCCTAGAGGAAAAGTAAGCTTTGATTTCCAAGTCTCCTCTACTTTTCTTTATGATTCCTTAATTGTGAAAGTGAACGGTAGCACTTACATAATCGAAGATGGTGAACGTAGTGGCAACAGAACGTTATATTTGAATGATGAAGTCAACGATATACGCTTTGAATATGTAAAGACATCAAATACAGCAACTGGCAATGATGCGGCTTATATCAAAAATTTGAAATATGAAAAGCCTTACTCCTTTACCTTACCCCCAGTTTCAGGAGGTTCAGGCGGCGGTAGTACTGGTGGAATGACTTTATTGTCAATGCTGGCAGCCTTATTGATTCGACGTCGTTACATGAGCCACTAACTCTTGTCTAAAGGTCAACCCGTTTTATTACTGGTTGACCTTTTTACTATTGCTGCATCCTTCTTATCACATATCACTTAGTATCTCTCCGACACACTTACCACTCACTTTATTAATAATTTTCTTTATAAATAGAACGCAAAGCCAATGTTCCGCTAGATACTACCAGTGCAAGTCGTTATAATGCGCGGCTCATTAATCAGAGGTCAAAATATGCACAGCAACGTCACTCCTATTCATCAATATAAAAAATACTGGGCAGAGTGCTTTGGAACCGCACCTTTCCTGCCAACCAGTAAAAAGGAGATGGATGCCCTAGGATGGGACAGCTGTGACATCGTGATTGTCACGGGTGACGCTTATGTGGATCACCCCAGTTTTGGTATGGCGATCATTGGCCGTTTACTCGAAGCGCAAGGCTTTCGCGTTGGGATCATTGCCCAGCCGCAATGGCAAAATAAAGATGCCTTCATGGCGCTGGGAAAACCTAACCTGTTTTTTGGCATCACAGCCGGCAACATGGATTCGATGATCAACCGCTACACCTCTGACAAAAAATTACGTCATGATGATGCGTACACACCCAATAATGAAGGGGGCAAACGTCCAGATCGCGCCACACTTGTCTATTCGCAGCGTTGTCGTGAGGCTTATAAAGATGTGCCACTGGTGCTCGGTGGTATTGAAGCCAGTTTGCGCCGCGTTGCCCATTATGACTATTGGTCAGACAAAGTACGCCGTTCTGTGCTGTTTGATGCCAAAGCCGACATACTGCTGTTTGGTAACGCAGAGCGCGCATTGGTTGAAGTAGCGCACCGCTTAGCCAATGGCGATAACATCGCTGATATGACCAATATTCGCGGCACGGCCGTGAACCTGGCCGCTGAGCCTGAGCATTACACCATCATTGACTCATCACGCATTGAGAAACCGGGTAAAGCGTTTGTTCCTGTGAACCCTTACGCGGTGGAAACGCAGTGTGAAACTAATCAAGAAAAAGAAGCCGAAGCGAAGCCAATCACCATTCGTCCTTCTCGCCATGATGCCGCGACAACAGCGGTTCGTTTGCCTGCTTTTGAAAAGCTAAATAATGACCGGATTTTATACGCGCATGCAAGCCGTGTACTGCATTTAGAAACCAACCCCTACTCTGGCCGGGCGCTGATCCAGCGCCATGGCGACCGTGAGTTGTGGGTCAACCAAGCCCCGATCCCACTCACCACAGAAGAGATGGATTACGTGTTTGGCCTGAGCTACGCACGCGTGCCTCACCCTATGTATGGCAAAAGTAAAATTCCTGCTTATGACATGATCAAAACCTCGGTTAATATCATGCGCGGCTGCTTTGGTGGTTGTTCATTCTGCTCGATTACCGAACATGAAGGGCGCATTATCCAAAACCGTTCAAAAGAGTCGATTTTGAATGAGATGGAAGAGATCCGCGATAAAGTTCCCGGCTTTACTGGAACCATTTCGGATTTGGGTGGGCCAACGGCGAACATGTACCGTTTAGGTTGTAGTGATCCTAAAGCTGAGATGAACTGCCGCCGCCCATCGTGTGTTTTCCCCGGAATTTGCCATAAGCTCAATACCGACCACAAACATACGATTGATCTCTATCGTGAAGCGCGCAAAGTCAAAGGCATTAAAAAAGTGATGATCGCCTCTGGTGTGCGTTATGACTTGGCGATTGAATCTCCTGAATATGTACGTGAATTGGTCACGCATCACGTAGGAGGCTATCTCAAGATCGCCCCAGAACATACCGAGAAGAATCCGCTCGATCTGATGATGAAACCGGGCATGGGCACCTATAATCGCTTCAAAGAGATGTTTGAGAAGTACAGCGCTGAAGCAGGTAAGAAACAGTACCTCATCCCGTACTTTATTTCCGCGCATCCCGGTACGGAAGATGAAGATATGCTCAATTTGGCACTGTGGCTAAAATCAAACAATTTTGAGTGTGATCAGGTGCAGAACTTCTATCCATCGCCAATGTGTAATGCAACCGCGATGTATTACTCAGAGACTAACCCGCTCAAACGGGTGAAATACAAAAAACGTGAAGAAGTGACTGTCGCGAAGGGAGAGCGTCAACGCAGGCTGCACAAAGCGCTGTTACGCTATCATGACCCATTAAACTGGCCGATTATCCGTGAAGCCTTGATCAACATGGGTAAAAAGCATTTGATTGGTGATAAACCTAACTGCTTAGTGCCTGCGAATGATGTCGATGCACTCACGCCTGCGCAGCGTCGTAAATCTGGCCGTCACGGAGCGAACCGTTTTGCGACCAAACACACCAAAACTCAGCCGGGCTTTGATGCTCTTAACCCGCGTAAAGAGAGCGCTACTTCACCAAGCAAATCACGCGCTAGCAGCGCGACAGACAACGGTAAGAAAAACCAAGGCGGCGCATCTAAACCTGCACACTCTCGCCCGACAAGTAAAGGCAAACCGTTTACTCAAGCCTCTAAGCCAAGAGCGCCACGCGCAGAACAGCGATAATTCCAAAGCCATATGATCAGCACAATAAGGCTCCTTACGGAGCCTTATTGTTTTTCAAAGAACAGCGTTAGTTTACCGACCTCGATACCAAATTTTTTAATTTTAGTCAGGTTAAACACCCGCTTTTCATCTTGCCGATAAAGCCAGTCGTCAAAGGTAACGGTTAGCGTAGAATCACCATAAGGTAAGGAAAAGTCATATTGCCAACGCAAAGCGTTACCCACTTCTTCCCCTTGGGCTTGGCCTAATACATCATCCGCTTGACCGATATATTTTCCATCAGCAAAACGTTCAATCACCCATACTCTTTGGCTTTTTTCACCATCATCAAAATTGAAGTCTTCAACCAAAGTGAGTTTATTCCCCTCAACTGTTCCGTCGATGGCAACCTCGAAACGACGCGTTTGCATCCCCGTATAATCTTGCACCATCCCCCATGCGAACGTTCGACCAGAGAAGTATTCAAATAGATCAAACTTAGGTTGCGTGGATTGGTATTGAGTGAGATCAGCGCTGCACCCCACTAACCAAAGTAGAAGTAACAGATAACTGCGTCTGGCTATCGCTTTCATGGTTGCATTCCTATCAATTGTTTGCGTAAGTGTGGGTATTGCGTCTGTGGCGACAGCCATATCGCGAGAAAGGCGTCATTTAACGCTTCGTCGACTACTGTACCAACCTGCGCTTGAACACCGTTCTTTGGATGAAAAATAAAAGCGCCCTGCTGCCCATCGGAAGTGTAAATCAAGCGGTCGCCCTCAGTAACGCTGGGAAAAATGGACGATAGGTGCACCAGCCACGGTGCAATTTGTTGCTCGGTTAATTTGAGTTTTTGCCACTGCTCTGCGGTCGATTCCACCAGCTGTTTACTACTGATGTCGCGCTGATATTCAATTTCAAGCGCCAAGGGATGAGGTGATAAATCGCTTCCTTGCTCGTACTGCCCTGAAGGAGTACGAAGCTGCGAGGAATAAATATCTAGCCATAACCAGCTTAAATTCGCTTGGCCAATCACTGGCCAAGTTTGCCACTCGGCCAGTTTATCGTCTGCCACCGCCGCAAAAGCGTTATTCACCAAGCTGTGAAAGGCAATCACTATAACTAACAGGTTGAATTTTCTTAGCCTATTTCTCTTTGCTAACATCATCGCTAAATACCCTAAGTATCAATGCACCGATCATCATCCACTGCAACCACAAGATGGCCATAGTCAAACCCAATGGCCAATCAAAATGTACAGCGCCTAAACGTTCTGCCGCCCAATAACTTAAACTGCCTAACACGCCGACCATCAAACAAATGAGTTTGGATGGATAACGTTTCATCAGCACCACTAAATGGGAGACATACCAAGAAAAAGCGCCCCACAACACCATTAACCAAATGGGAAAGTCATTGGTAGCAAAGCGTAATAACCCGAAATACTGATTAAGGGCATCGATAACAATACCCACAATGGTTAAGGCAATTACCCTTTCCAAAGAGTAAGAGAAGTGCCGCAAGGAAAAAATCAATGCGGCTAACATCATGGCCAATGCCAACCACTGCAAACGTTCTGTCCCCAACACAGCAACAAACCAGATCGCTTGAAACCAAAGAGAGACAGCAAACAGCGTTTTCATTACATCGGTCTTTGCAAAGTCATATGTACAGTGCTGATGGATTTTGCTAAAAATCCACCCTCGCAGTAGCAGAAATAGTAACGCCACATACGCGTGAATCGCTCATCATACCCAAGTTGTGAAACCTGATGTTTTGCAAGCTCAAAACGGTGACGCCAATGAGCAAGCGTATGCGCATAGTCAGGACCAAGATCAAACAGGTTGCGAACCACTAAATCACTGTGCTGTGTCGCCGCCGTTGTCAATGCAGTAATTGAGGGTAAAAAACCGCCGGGGAAAATGTATTTCTGAATGAAATCGACATTATTGCTGTAATAATCATAACGTTGATCAGCAATGGTAATGGCTTGAATCGCCATCAAACCATTGGGTTTTAGTAGTGACTGGCACTTTTCAATATAAGAGGCGAGGTACTCTTTACCGACCGCTTCGATCATCTCTATCGAGACTAATTTATCGTACTGACCTTGTAGCAGGCGGTAATCTTGCTTAAGCAAGGTGATTTGACTCTCCAGCCCCTGCCGCTCTATTTGCTGTGCGGTGTAGTAATGCTGCTCTTCAGAAATGGTCGTCGTCGTGACCTGACAGCCGTAAGTTTTGGCCATGTAAATCGCCATCGCACCCCAACCGGTGCCAATCTCAATCACGTGGTCGCTTGCTTTGAGTTGCAACTGCTGGCACAAACGTTCCATTTTATTAATTTGCGCCTGCTCTAACGTTTCATCCTGATGCAGAAACAACGCGCTGGAATAGAGCATATTACTGTCTAAAAAGGTGTGGTAGAGATCATTGCCTAGATCGTAGTGGGCATGAATATTCTCTTTGGCTTTATCGATTGAATTTCGGTTGAGCCAATGGCTTACTTTATAAAAAAGTTTGGTCAACACACTACTGCGAGCTTCAATGCCATCTAATGCACTGACATTACGAGCCATCAGTTCCATTAGGCTGGTCAAATTCGGGCTATCCCACCAACCATCCATGTAAGCTTCACCCGCTGCAATACTACCCCCTTTTAATAAACGAGCATAAAAATGAGGGTGATGTATTTCAATAGTTGCATGGGGTTGATGCTCTTTAAGTACGCCAAAAGTCTCCTGACTGGACGCGCCTTCATTGGAAAAGGTTTCAATGATGGTTAAAGTGCCGACGTCTAAACGCTGTAGACAGCGAAAAATGAAGCTTCTTGCACTCTTTTGCAACCCTGTCAGTTGCTTGGGCAACGCGAGAGTTTGTGAATTAAGCATTGAGCGTTCTCCTTGTTATTGTTATTTAGACACTGTCTCTGTGTAGATCTTGCGTATTTATGAATGTGGATTGGAGTAGAAAGGTGCTCCTTTAAGCCACAGCTTTAAAGCATGCCAGTAAATACCTATTGTCACTTTTACGGCCATCACGGGTGTTTTGATCAATAACTTGAGTAAATTTTTTGAATTAAATGGTTGTGCCTTCATCGATAAAGTCGCATCGAAAACTTTACCTTCTTTATGGCATTCCAAATGTACACTCAATGACGAACCAAGCGGCTTCAACTTCCAATGATATTGCTGATCAATAGGATTGAAGGGAGAAACATGAAACGCCTTTTGATGACGCCACTGTTGCTGCTCTTCTCCCGCTTGTGCTTTCACCGCGTAGTAGTGCCGTTGATTCCAAGGTGTATTACTCACTTCGGCCAGCAAGTATTGCCATTCACCTTGTTGATCATAAAGATAGTAGAAATTAACCGGGCTAAAATAGATTCCTAAATAACGAAGGTGACATACTGCCATCACCTTTCCGGAACAGCGGTCGCCCGTCAGCTCATGAACTTTATCTTGTATGCACTGTTTTAAATCCCCTTCACCAAGATAATCGGCGCGCTGAAAACGCGCCCAGTGCCACCATTTTTCGCCAAACCCCCAAACTGAATCACTCAGCTGCTCCAGTTCATCGAGATCAATACACGGCATAAACAATGGATAATTGAGCGCATGTTCAATCGGTGTAAAGCGTCGATGACGTACCATGCCAACCATCAAACAACTGTTGGGCTCAGTCTCCATCACGCCGCGCCTTTTAACTGCTGCGCTTGCGCTTCAAGTTGTGTCACCACATCCAGCGCACTGGTCACGCCATCTTCATGAAAACCATTGCGCCAATAAGCGCCACAGTACCAAGTGTTATTCACACCGTTAACTTCAGGCTTGCGTTGCTGAGCCGCGATAGATTGCGTGGTGAATACCGGGTGGTGATAAGTAAACTGTCGTAAAACTTTCTCATCAGAAATGCGGTCACCGCTGTTGAGCGATACACAAAAAGTATGAGCGCCTTTAATATGCTGCAAGATATTCATATTGTAGGTCAGCGCTGGTAAACGCGACTCTTGATCTGGACTGCCATCAAGCCAATAGTTCCAAGCTGCCCAAGCGGCTTTTCGCTTAGGTAGCAGTGATGTGTCGGTATGTAAAGTGACTTCATTGGCTTGATAGTGCATTACGCCGAGCACCTCTTGTTCAGCCTCTGTCGGTTGCTCTAACATACCTAATGCCTGATCGCTGTGACATGCAAAAATTACATGATCAAAGTGGTGTGATTGCCCATTAACAATGAGCTCGACACCTGCCGAGCCGCGTTTGACTTGTGTAACTGGGCTATCAAGATGAATCTTATCTTTAAAACCTTGCGTTAAGGGTTCGATGTACGCACGCGATCCGCCTTCAACCACATACCATTGTGGTCGGTTAGTGATCTCTAGCAGGCCATGGTTGAGGAAGAAACGCAAAAAGAAACTTAACGGAAAAACCCGCATATCAGCCAAGGAAGATGACCAAATTGCCGCTCCCATCGGTAAAATATAATTTTCACAAAAATAGTCAGAAAATTGGTGCTCAAATAAGAAATCACCTAAGGTTTGCATCGATTGATGCGCTTGTTCTGCTTGCTGTTTCGCTAACCGATTGAAGCGAATGATTTCAAAAATAAAGCGATAAAAGACAGGGTTTAACCAGTTCCGCTTTTGTGCAAACAACGTAGTTGCGGTATGACCGTTATATTCCAGCCCATTCGCATCATTACGCACACTGAAGCTCATTTGAGTCGGAATGCCTTTTACGCCAATTTCATTCATCATTGCGATGAAATTTGGGTAGGTCCGGTCGTTGTACACGATAAAACCAGTATCAACTGCATGATTTTGACCATCGAGCTCGATATCGACGGTGGCGGTATGCCCACCAATGTAATGATTGGCTTCAAACACGGTAACATCATGATGTTTATGCAAATAATAACCGCATGTTAACCCGGAAATACCGCTACCAATAATGGCGATTTTCATACTCAATTCCTTTAATTACAAAACAGCTCGTTATTTAAGTAATGCCGCAACTAATTTGCCTTGCCATGCGTAAGGTAAGCTGCCAATCAAACGTAATAGGCTCGTAAAACGGGCCGGAAAATAGAGGGTGGTTTTGCCTTTTTCCAACCCACGGCGAATCGCCTGCGATGCATACTCGGCACTGACCATCATTGGCATCGAAAAACTATTTTTATCAGTCAAAGGCGTGGCAACAAACCCAGGATAGATCATCGTCACAGCAACACCTTGCGCTCGCCAATCTTGCATGAGCGAGCGTGCTAGGTAACTAACCGCCGCTTTAGAAGCGCCATAGGCTTCTGCTCTTGGCAGCGCGATTTCACTGGCGATGGAACCAACGATCGCCACACGGTGGTTAGCAACAAAGTGATGCTGTATCGCCTCAATGCAATGAGCTAAACCCAAAACGTTTACGTCAAACACACGCTTAAACCGAAGTGAATCCATTTGACCATGATCGATGTATTCGCAATCGCCAGCGTTGAGGATCCACAGTGAAGGAGTAAAAGGCAGTTGCGATAAAGCCGATTTCGTTTGCTCAAAATCGGTAATATCAAACGCAATACCTTGGATCTGCGGATACTCTTGATGCATTTGATTAAGCTTGGCTTGGTTACGCCCACAAGCAATAACTTGCCAACCCGTTTTTGCATAATCAACAGCTAGCTGATAACCAATACCAGAAGTGGCTCCCGTGATAAGTACACTCTTCATTGCCCTAGCCTCTGTTTGATCGAACGAATAACACTTCCCAGCAGCGGAATGTGTTCATAGAGCATTTCTCCCAAGTCGAAGTAATCACGGTGATAAATGACTTGGTTGTCTTGAAACTTGAGATGGCTCATCCCTTGCACATGTATAAGTTTTCCACGAGCTAGCCGAGGATGCTGCAAAGACATAGTCCATGTGAGAAAGCCGCAGTCACCGACTTGCTGGTGATCATGGATGGTAAAATCACAACGCTCTACGTTCTGATACAAACGAGCAAAATAATCCGATAGCGCACGCCAACCTTCTATTCGATGAGCGGCATCCTCAAAAAGGACATTGTCGTGATAAACCTGACGTAATAAAGGCAAGTTCTCTTTGTTGAGTTGACGATAAACTTGAGCAACCGATTCGACATCCATTGTACGTTTCCATAAGTTATACAAAAACTTCACATGTACAAAATAGTACAAGTCACTTAGTTATACAAAATATTTCTTGTATAACTTTGTATCTTTTCAATGCATACGTGGTTGCAAGGAATTAAGATCAAAAAAGAAAATAAAGACTAAAATTCCAATAGTTACGACGATCAAAAAGGCCAGCATAATTCGCTGGCCTTCTCTTTTTAGTTAGCTTAGATTAACTATTGCGCAAAGCGGCGATGCGTTTATCAAGCGGTGGGTGACTCATCAATAATTCCGTCATTGAACGTTTACCGTTGATACCAAAAGCCATCATGGAACCTTCCAATTGAGATTCTTGCCCCATTTTTAAACGCTCTAACGCCGCAATCATCTTGTGTTTACCCACAAGCTTTGCTGCACCTGCGTCGGCGTGGAATTCGCGATGACGGCTATACCACATCGTAATAAAGCTCGCGAGGAAGCCAAATACCAATTCCAGCACCATAGAGATGCCAAAATAAACCATCATATTGCTACCGCCACCCTCTTCTGAATCACGAGACGACACGATGTTTGCGATAAAGCGCGATAAGAAAATAACGAAGGTATTAACCACTCCTTGCATTAAAGTCATCGTGACCATATCGCCATTGGCAATGTGGCTCACTTCATGCGCCAATACCGCTTCGGCCTCGTCACGCGTCATGCTGTGCAATAGCCCCGTTGAAACAGCGACGAGAGAATCATCACGTTTAGCGCCTGTTGCAAAAGCGTTGATGTCCGGCGAATCATAAATTGCTACCGTTGGCATACCAATACCCGCTTGCTGAGCTTGACGACGCACCGTTTGCACTAGCCAATGCTCAGTTTCGTTACGTGGACTTTCAATCACCATTCCACCTACCGAGCGCAGAGCCATGCTCTTTGACATCAATAATGAAATAAATGAGCCGCCAAAACCAAACAACGCGGCCATGACGAGCAAGCCAGATAAACTGCCCGGCTGCATCCCCGTCACAGCATAAACAATATTTAATACAAGGCTAAGAACCAGAACCACCGCAAGGTTGGTTGCTAGAAATAACATGACTCGCTTCATTACTTATCTCCGAATGAAAAGCTTATTATGAGTGTAGGCTGCAAGCGACGCTAGCATGAACCTACACAATTTTTCATATACATATAGTCTAAGATTTGAAAAACAAGGTTAAGCGATAAATTGAAACATTTAATGTCTGACGCCGAGTTTTCTAAAATCTGTTATTGAACAGCAAGATGGTTAACCTACCCTTACAGCACGCCGTAGGCAATTGAACGCATAAGACTTTGGTCGTATTGAGAGTCCCAGCTAAAGTGACTACATTGCATGGGAAACAGACATTTTCGACGGACAAAGGACAGCATCATGGCTGAAACGAGCAACTATCAAATGGCGATTGATTTACTGTGTTGCCACTTAGGTCTCTCTGAAGATGAAGCTAAACAACAATTGGGAATTGGCAGTACACTATCCGCGCAGCAGCAAATATCTGACACGCAACAAGCACTGGTGGGGCTGATGCAAGAAAAATAGCCGTTAGCAAGGCTGGCGAGAGTTTATGCTAGCTAAATTGAAACAGCGCCGCTCATGGCATCATGGGTGGCGCTGTTTTGTTTGTGTTGCCTACAATGACCGTGATTAATCTCGCGGCGGCGCTGGCGATAGTACTTCGCGATTACCATTATGGCCGGGAGCGCTCACAATACCTTGTGCTTCCAGCTGCTCTACAATTCTTGCAGCGCGGTTGTAACCGATTTTAAATCGGCGTTGCACTCCTGAAACTGAACCTCGACGCGTTTCCACTACATGTTCAACCACTTGATCAAATAGCGGATCCACTTCTTCATCACTTTCCATCTTCTCACCGGGTAGCAAGGCTTCTGGTCCTTGGTCACCATAAGTGATCTCTTCTATGTAGTTCGGCTTACCGCGTGCTTTCCAGTTGTTTACCACCGCATGCACATCTTCATCCGAGGCAAACGCACCGTGAACCCGGATCGTGTGGCTAGAACCCGGTGGTAGATAGAGCATATCGCCCATACCGAGCAGTGATTCCGCACCACTTTGGTCCAAAATAGTTCTTGAGTCGGTTTTAGTCGAAACGGTAAACGCAACGCGGGTCGGAATATTCGCTTTGATTAAACCGGTGATCACATCAACCGATGGGCGCTGAGTGGCCAAAATAAGGTGAATACCCGCAGCACGAGCCTTTTGTGCCAAACGCGCGATCAACTCTTCTACTTTTTTACCCACCACCATCATCAGATCAGCAAATTCATCAACAACCACGACAATGTAAGGCAGTTTTTCCAGCAGTGGCGGTTCACTCTCCATACTGTCCCCTTCTCTCCACAAAGGATCGTGGATGGGGTGGCCAGCAGCAGCAGCCATTTTTAGCTTATCATTGAAGCCTTTGATGTTACGCACACCAAGCACAGACATTAATTTATAACGACGTTCCATTTCACCCACACACCAACGTAAAGCATTTGATGCGTCTTTCATGTCAGTCACGACTTCAGCTAACAGGTGAGGAATACCCTCGTAGATCGATAACTCTAACATTTTCGGGTCAATCATAATAAAGCGAACGTCTTCTGGGCTCGCTTTATAAAGCATGCTGAGGATCATCACGTTGACCCCAACCGACTTACCTGAGCCTGTTGTACCAGCCACCAACACGTGCGGCATTTTGGCTAAATCCGCGACCAATGCTTCGCCTGCAATGTCTTGCCCTAAAACGATGGTCGTGGGTGATTTCGCTTCTTGGAATTGACGGCTTTTTATAACATCTGACAAATAGACGGTTTGACGACTCATGTTTGGCAGTTCAAGACCAACATAAGGTTTACCGGGGATCACTTCAACCACCCTCACCGCCATTGCCGATAAAGAACGCGCCAAATCCATCGATAGGCTAGAAATACGGCTCACTTTTACGCCTGGAGCTAAATCTAATTCAAAACGAGTGATAACCGGCCCCGGAAAGATATCAACCACTTGCGCTTGGATTTTGTAATCCGCGAGTTTAGATTCAACCAAACGAGCAACCTCCTCTAATGCCTCTCGGTCAATAAAGTGTTCACGCTTTTCTGGGTGATACAGAAGCTCTAACGTCGGTAGTGGCTCCGTCGGTTTAGGCAGGTTAGTCTCTTTTTGCATTAAAAATGGGTTTTGCTTGGCCGCCATATTGGCCTGAGCCGAAGACACCATGTTCTGAAAAGCCGTCACATCGCTATCTTGCTGGCCTAACGGTGGCTCGTCATCTTCTGACATCACATCAAGATCAGCAGCCAACGCTTGATCTGATTCATCTTCATCCAGCACATCCAAATTGGAAATAACCGGTTCAACACGCGACACTTCAAGATCAACTTCTGTCATCGTAAGCGACGGATCGCTCACCTCTTCGTCCTCTACCCATGCATATTGCTGAGCTTCTTGACTGGCATCGAGGTCGGCACTGGCTAATGCTTGATGCTCATTAGCTCTTTCATCTACCCAGTCTGCCGATGAAAGAGCAAGGTCATCCTCTTCCAACGCAACAGATTCTAACTCTTCAATCGTTGCACTAAGTTGCTTGCTGCGATCAAATGGCGCTTCATCTGAGTGAGTTTCACTGAATTCAGGAGAAGTATTAGCCTGAGTTTTGGCCGCTGGCATGTGAATATTAAAACGTCTTGGCGAGTGAGTCTGTTCCAGCTCTTCTTCAACCTCTACCGCAGGCGTGTATTGCTCGGCCCCAAACGCATCGAGGGCTGATTTGACATATTCTTCATTTGGCGAACTAGACTCAACAACGGCTAAGTCTGCGGATGATGATTCAAGCGGCGACAACTCCATTGGCGACAAAACGGGCGCAATATCTTCATCTTTCTCACCACGTAATCGATTGATCAACGCAACGCCAAGAGAAATACTCATCGTGCCTAACCATTCCACGATGCTTAGCCAGGAGATACCCGTTAGCAGCGTAAAACCAGCGCCCCATAAAAAGAGCAATACTAAGGTTGAGCCTAGTAAATTAAGCGTTGGCAGCGCCAAACTGGTTAAGACATCCCCAATCACACCACCAGATGAAAAATACCAAATATCGTCAAAGTTAATATCCGCAAGGCCACAACTGGTCAAAATCAAGATGGTTAAGCCGAGTAAACGCGTTCCCCACAGCACAAAATCAAGGGGTTCATTCTCTTCTCTTTTACGCAGAAAAACCCATGCTAGCACAGTAATCATGAGCGGTATTGGGTAGGCCAGCGATCCAAAAATAAAGAACAAGGTATCGGCAATCCATGCGCCAATAATACCGCCTGCATTTTCAATATCGCCTCCCCACGCGGTTTGCGACCATGAAGGATCGGCGGGACTAAATGTTAATAAAGCGATGGAAAGAAGCACAGAGGCAAGCACAGCGACAATAAGCCCGCACTCTTTCAGACGTTGCGATCCATTGAGGCGTGAAGACTGAGGCTCTTCGCTGGTCTTAATAATGGTCTCAACTTTATTTTGGTTCTCTTTGAACATAAACCTAGATTCTGATTAACGCCAACACTCAAGGTTTATTGCGGCTTGATGCGTTGGTTTGGGTGAAAACAGTCCGAGCGGCAAAAGCCGCTCGGTTTGTTGTGTGATTTAACCACATCAAGGTTAAAAACCCAATTGGCGAACGTCAGAATGTGGAAAGAAGTACCACTATTCAGACAATCTGGCGTTATCGAGTTTTGATAACCAACTGGTTACTTTGCTTCACTTCTTCCATCACAACATAAGTGCGAGTGTCATTGACTCCGGGCAAACGCAATAGCGTATCACCCAACAATTTACGATACGCCCCCATGTCAGAGACTCGAGTTTTGAGAAGATAGTCAAAATCACCCGAAACAAGATGGCATTCTTGAATGTCATCCAGTTTTTGAACCGCAGTATTAAACTGTTCAAACACATCAGGTGCACCGCGATTCAATGTAATTTCCACAAATACCAACAGCGAAGCATCAAGATATTGTGGATTCAACAACGCGGTATAACCGGTAATGAAACCTTGACGCTCTAAACGACGTACACGCTCTAAACAGGGGGTTGGAGATAAACCCACTCGTTTTGATAATTCTACATTCGAAATACGACCATCTTTCTGCAATTCATTCAAAATATTGCGATCGATACGGTCTAAATCCTTGGACGGCCTTTTATAGTTGTCTGCCATTTTTTATTCCACCTTATTACTTCCTTGCAAAAATATATACTACAACTTTTTAATATTCAGTATCAAATTTTACACATTCACATCTATACTAGTCACAAATTCGAAACAACAACCCTACATATAGTTATAACAACCAAAAAAACCTAAGGAGTCAGGATGATCATTGGAGTTCCTAAAGAAATCAAAAACCACGAATATCGTGTGGGCATGATTCCCGCAAGCGTGCGCGAACTTGTCTCACACGGTCACCAAGTTTATGTTGAAACAAATGCCGGTTCCGGCATCGGCTTTTCAGACGATGATTACATCGCTGTAGGCGCATCCATTCTTCCTACTGCTTCTAACATTTTTGCGAAAGCAGAAATGATTGTTAAGGTCAAAGAACCTCAGGCTGCTGAACGAGCAATGCTCCGCGAAGGCCAAATTTTATTTACCTATTTACATCTAGCTCCAGATTTTCCACAAACTGAGGAGCTAATCAAGAGCAAAGCTGTCTGTATAGCCTACGAGACTGTAACAGATAATATGGGTCGCTTGCCACTATTAGCACCAATGTCTGAAGTCGCTGGTCGAATGTCTATTCAATCAGGTGCGCAGTGTTTAGAAAAATCACACGCGGGCTGTGGTTTGTTACTGGGTGGTGTACCCGGAGTCGCACCAGCAAAAGTGGTGGTGATTGGTGGTGGTGTAGTCGGTGCTAACGCAGCCAGAATTGCTGTCGGAATGCGTGCTGATGTGACGATTCTCGACCGAAGTGTTGATATGCTGCGTAAACTCGATGAAGAATTCCAAGGTCACGCTAAAGTCGTGTATTCAACAAAGGATGCGATTGAAAAATACGTCCTCGAAGCCGATTTAATAATAGGCGCAGTACTGATCCCCGGAGCAGCAGCTCCTAAACTCGTAACTAAAGATCTGATTTCTAGAATGAAACCTGGCTCTGCGGTCGTTGATGTGGCAATTGACCAAGGCGGCTGCTTTGAAACCTCACATGCTACCACTCATGATGACCCGACCTATATCGTTGATGACGTCGTCCATTACTGCGTCGCAAACATGCCAGGCGCAGTGGCTCGCACATCAACTTTCGCCTTGAATAACGCTACGTTGCCTTACATTGTTAAACTGGCCAATAAAGGTTATCAACGTGCATTATTAGAGGATAAAGGATTCCTAGAAGGTTTAAACGTGATACACGGTAAAGTCACCTGTAAAGAGGTCGCCGAGAGTTTCAACCTTGAATATCTTGACCCATCTGAAGCTATCGCTCTGTTTAACTAACGATAACAATTTGTGGTAAAGCTCTCAATTCTTAGCCAAGTGCGTCATGCGCTTGGCTTTCATTTTTTAAAAGCGTGAACCAATATATTGCGTGGCGTTACTTTCCTAGCGCAAAACTGCTCAATCTGCACCTCATAGCCTTGCTCTTGAAGATAAAGTGCCTTATCCAATACCAACCAAAGCTCAATCATGCGGCGAAATGCCTGTTGCACTAAGCTTATCCTTTCCATCTGCCAAAAACGCTGCTCGCCTTTACGTTCATAAGCAGGCCAATCCACTTCTGGTAATGCGATGCCTTTTTGTGCCGCCGCCCAATAACAAAAAGCTAAAAATCCTTCGGCTAGTTGTGATTTTTTGAGGCTCGGAATTGGGCAATATTGATGATGCCCAATCTCAGATCTTAGCAACAAATCAAAACCCAAACGAAACGTCATTTCTTGCAAACGATGACGGCGAACCCGCTCTCCCCCCGTAACGGTTTCTTGCAACGGAATACGTAGCTCTTCTTTGGACAGGGCAAGAGAAGAAGTACGACCGTAGCTGGACATGGGTTGGTAGCTATCGGCTTTGATTAAATGGTAGCAACATGGTGAAAACGTAATCGCAGGCAAGCGATGAGCAACGGAATATTCGAGTAGGCGAACATGGAGATCACCACAGGCATGTAAAGCGACGGCATGCTGATTGGTATTGAAAACGCCAAACGCTTGCGGCTCAAAAGCGTCCCCTTGAATAAATTGCATCGGAAGATCATGTTCATCGGCGCAAGCTTGTCCTGCATGACAGAGCTGCGACTGATATTCAAAACTAGTGACTTTTTGTTTTGACTGCGCTGCGATAATTCGACCTAAAAAGCCTTTACCCGCGCACCACTCTAGCCATTCCGTTCCTGAATGCCTAGAGAGGAGTGATTCGCTCATTAAACGAATTTGTTCTAGCTTTCTGCCAGGGATCCCCTTCTCTAAGTAAGGGCTGAGTGCTTGCTGAGTATTACGAGGGGCATCTTGAAGCCTAATCATGATATCCGCTTCTTTTAACCCCTCGATATACGGATTAAGTTGCTCAATGAGCACTTGCGGCGATGACTTTAAGCTATCGATACTGTCCAAAGATAGCGTTTGCAACCACTGATCCAGCCTATGGTCTGAATGTTTCCAAGGTGAACTGTCTAAGCCACTATGATGAAAGGGCTCAAATCGCCAAAAACGTTGATTTTCAATTAAAAAAGCATCGATATGTTTGAAAAGCGCGCGCATACATCCCCCCTAGAAAGGCCAATTCTAGGAGGTGATGGTTTAATTAGGAAGTGTTTCGTTTTAAATGATCAAAATTTGCTTAACGAACTGGCAATTCAATGTCTTTAAACATCTCTTCTATTTCGATATTCGATTTTAACGAGGTAGCCCGTTCGACGACAGGGCGAGTAAGATGAGGCGCGAAACGTTCCATAAAGTCAAACATATAAGAGCGCAGGAATGTGCCTCGGCGAAACCCAATGCTAGTCGTGCTAGCACCAAAAAGATGGCTGGCATCAATCGCGATAAGATCGGTGTCGCGTGATTTATCTATCGCCATACTTGCGATAACACCCACCCCAATTCCCATTCGGACATAAGTTTTTATCACATCCGCATCGGTGGCGGTGAAGACAACTCGCGGCGTTAACCCTACGCGATTAAATGCAGTGTCTAACTCTGAACGACCAGTAAAACCAAACACGTAAGTGACCAATGGATACGCGGCTAAATCCTCAATCGTTACCCGTTCTTTTTTTGCAAGAGCATGATCTTTAGGCACAACAATAGAACGGTTCCAATGATAACAAGGTAGCATGATGGCATCTTGGTACAGATGAAGCGCTTCTGTTGCTATCGCAAAATTAGCGGTGCCTTTTGCAACAGCTTCCGACATCTGACTTGGAGTACCTTGGTGCATGTGTAACGACACTTTCGGATAACGCGCAGTGAATCCTTTGATTACATCAGGTAACGCGTAGCGAGCTTGTGTATGAGTCGTTGAAATATTCAGCGTACCCATCTCAGGGTGCGTATGCTCCCCAGCCACGGCCTTAATGCTTTCCACACGTGAAAGGATCTCTTGTGAGATACGAATAATATCTTCACCTGCACCCGTGACTTGTGTCAGGTGCTTACCGCTACGCTCAAAAATTTGAATACCCAATTCATCTTCGAGTAAACGAACCTGTTTACTAATGCCTGGCTGAGAGGTATAAAGGCTTTCCGCAGTTGCTGAGACATTCAGGTTGTGATTAACCACTTCAACAATATATTTTAACTGCTGTAACTTCATTATTGGCCCCGTAATCCATTATCAAAGATCCAGATCTTTCAATCATAGTTTATAATTATTAGTTATAACGCTTAACACTCTCAATTCAAAGCTTGATGATTCAAGAGCGAAGAAAAAAGTAAGTATTTTGCGTAGCTGACTAAATTTTTGCCAACTATCGCCCAATCTAAGCAATAAAAGGCAGTTTTTAGGGGTCAAAACAGGAATAATAAAAATAGTCAATTTGAAGGTGTAGTGATAACTAAGGATCGTGTATTCTTAATTGCTAGCCACTGAATTCTAATAAAGATACGGATTATATGAATATAGGTTTAATCATTGCTCTTGTAGCAGTTTTGCTGGTGTTAGTCCTTGGCTATAACATCATGCTTCAATACAAAGTAAAGGTCGAGTCAGCTAAAAAGCAGGAGTCGACTCGATATATCGCCATTATTGATGCGACAGAAGACCTTATCGGCAACGCACACCACATGCCGTTTAGTAAAGAACTCTTAGTGTGTTTAAATACCCGTATCCTTGATGCCCTACTTAGTATGTATGAGCTTGACCCGAAAAATAAGCAGTTGGCACAACGCATTGAGCATATGAAAGGGCAAATTAAGCATTTACAAGAAAACCACCCAGGTGGTGACAGTACAACGTTTAAAGTACCCACCAGCGATAAACAAGCTTTGATTATGCTTAAACTAGTGAAACGTTTAAGAGACACGATTCGTAGTGAGCACAATAAAGGACGTTTTGAAACACAATCTTACGTCGCTGAAAATGCGCGTCTAGAAACAATACAAATTCGAATCAACATTGAAAATGTTGTTAAGCGGGCAAATGATTCGATCGTTCGTGGGCAACCCGGAACTGCGATTCAGCTATTGCGTAAAGGGATCGATGTTCTTAGCTCAAAAAATGATGCTTATTCCAATCAAGCTCGTGAAAAACTTCAGTCAATGTATGATGACTTAGAAAAACGACGCCAAACAAAAAGTGCAACGGATCTTCAACAAATTGAAGATAACGAGAGAAATAGTGATATGGAAGCACTGTTTGGTGAAAAGAAAAAATGGTAGCCCATTATTTTTGATTAGGAAGTATTTTTAAGGTCGCATAAGCGACCTTTTTCATACAACAACGTAAAGAAAACATTAATTTAAATTAACGTATCATTTATCGCTTTTAGGACTTCATCCGGTCTTGTTGCCTGAGTAATTGGGCGACCGATGACTAGATAATCTGAACCAGCTTTTATGGCCTCACTCGGAGTCATAATACGTCTTTGGTCTCCTGTTTCAGAACCAATAGGACGAATCCCTGGCGTAACTAATTTAAACTCTTGACCAAGATGGCTCTTAAGCATGTGCGCTTCTTGAGCTGAGCATACCACTCCATCTAACCCTGCATTTTGAGTTAGGCTAGCCAGACGCATTACATGCTCTTTAGGCGCAACATCGATGCCAATACCACGAAGATCCGATTGTTCCATACTGGTTAGTACTGTGACAGCAATAAGTAGTGGTCTATCGTTACCATAAGGTTCAAGAATCTGGCGAGACGCCGACATCATTCTCTCCCCACCACTGGCATGAACATTCACCATCCATACGCCAAGCTCAGCCGCCGCACGTACGGCTTTAGAGCACGTGTTGGGAATATCATGAAACTTTAGGTCTAAGAATACCGAAAAACCTCTTTTGTGTAGCTCACGCACAAAATCGGGACCAAACAGGGTAAACATCTCCTTGCCCACTTTTAATCGACAGCTGTTGGGGTCAATTTTATCAACAAAAGCTAACGCTTCCGCTTGTTGCTCATAATCCAACGCGACAATTACTCTCTGGTCTTTCATTTTCACTCCTAAAATAATTAAGCTAAAAAAATGCAGCTTTCATAAGCTGCAGTTTTCGAGTCGATCAGTAACTCCAGTACATGAACTCTATTCACCATCCAAACCACGGATAGGTTTAATTGAACCCCAATTCTTACATGATGGGCAGTGCCAGTAGAGAGAATGGGTTGAGAAACCACACTTTCTACATCGGTAGTGAGGTTTTACTTTTAGTTGCTCACCTACCAATTTTTGCAAGGTCGACAAGCTCTCTTTCGCTCGACCTTCCTCTGCTTCGATGAGATGGTAGTCAATTAAACGGTAGAAGCCCTTCATGGTCGGATTTTTAACCAATTGCCGTGTCAAAAGTTCCTGTGCTGCTCCAGCACCATCATGTTGTGCCACCAACTGTGCGAGCATCAGTTCAGCTGACACTCCAGCTTCATTGATAATGCACTCGCGTAAAAACTCAACAAGTTCACCCTCTTTCCCAATATGGTGATAGCACTCAGCAAGCGTCGGCAATACCTCGCCGATAAAATCAATGTCCTGCTCCAAGACCATCTGCATATACTGGATTGTATGACGGTAGTCATCATTTTCAAGATACAGCTTACCTAAAGAGATCGTTGCGCGTACACACTTCGGATCTTCAGACAGCGCTTTTTTAAGATATTGAATCGCTTTGCTATCGCGTCCTTCAGCCTTCTCTTGCATTGCAAGTTCACACCAAAAATGGGCTATAACACTGTGCATCCTTTTTCTGCCTAATTTGACCAACGCATAAGCGTAATCGATAGCTTTATGCCACTCTCGAGTCTGTTGGTAAATAGAAACCAATTGTTGCAACGCCGCTTCTTTGTGTTCAGGCTCTTCAATCAGTTGTTCAAATATTTTTTCAGCGCGGTCGAGAAAGCCTGCCACCATATAATCTTTTGCCAATTGTTGTAAGGCGAGATTTTTTTGGTCAATAGTAAGACTTGAACGAGATATGAGATTTTGATGGATGCGGATAGCACGATCAACCTCTCCTCTTGAACGGAATAAGTTGCCCAGCGCTAAGTGGGTATCAATCGTTTCATTGTCTACTTGGAGTAGCTCGATAAAATGGTCAACGGCCTTATCTGATTGATCAGAAAGCAGCAAGTTAAGACCCGTCACATACTGACGAGAAATTTGGTGAGAGTGTTTCTGCTTATCTTGCTGAGCACTGCGATTTCCCATATACCAGCCGTAGGCGGCGGCAATCGGTAATAGCAAGAAGAGAATTTCTAACATCAAGTCAGCCTTTATTTCACTACGCTTTACTTGTTACAGAGCTGTTCTCTGCTGTTTGCTTTTTCAGTTGCTTATTCAACTTTCTAACTTGCAACTGAGACTTGAAGTAGAAGCTACTGCCAAGCAAACAAGCAAGTAAAAAACCAGAGACAAAGACAGTGCCAAGTAAAGTAGACAGGTGAAATTCGCCTTGAGCGATCAAATAGTTAAACGTCACAACTGCTTGATTTTGAGCCCCTAATGCTAAAGCAATCAAAAAAAGTGCAAGAATTAGAACGATTTTTATAATTTTCATATGCCACTACCTATCCAGTATTGATCTGGTCTGATTATGCAGGAAAATGGCCTTACAAACCATGTCTATTATGGATTCCTTTCTTAAAAAAACGGCATACTTAAACTGTATGCCGTTTTTTAGAATACTCTCTAAATCGCTTTAGATATTCTCATTAACTCGCTCACGTAACTCTTTACCTGGCTTGAAATGAGGGACGAATTTGCCATCCAACACCACTTTATCACCGGTTTTAGGATTACGACCTACTCTAGGCTCACGATAGTGCAAAGAGAAACTACCAAATCCGCGAATTTCGATTCGCTCTCCGCTTTCTAAAGTTGATGCCATATGTTCAAGAATATCTTTCACAGCGTCTTCAATTTCTTTAGCAGATAGGTGCGTTTTCTCAGCACAGAGTCTTTCTATCAATTCAGACTTAGTCATAGTTTCCCTCATTACTTATCAAAGTAGGCACTAACTGAAAAAAAAGGAGCCTTACGGCCCCTTTTAGCGAGTTAGATTATTCGCCTTTAGCAGCCTTGAATGCATCAGCCATAGCATTACCAAACGCACCTTCATCAGCTTTGTTCAGTGTAGCCATTGCTTCTTGCTCATCAGCTTCATCTTTAGCTTTGATAGATAGGTTGATTACGCGGTTTTTACGGTCTACACCAGTAAATTTCGCTTCAACGCTGTCACCAACGCTTAGGACTAGAGACGCATCTTCAATACGGTCACGAGATGCTTCAGAAGCACGGATGTAACCTTCAACGCCGTCTACAAGTTCAATTGTAGCACCTTTCGCGTCAACTGCAGTAACAGTACCGTTAACTAGAGTACCTTTTTTGTTATCAGCAACATATGCGTTGAACGGGTCGTTTTCCATTTGCTTAACGCCAAGAGAAATACGCTCACGCTCTGCATCTACTGCTAGAACAACTGCAGAGATTTCATCGCCTTTCTTGTAATCACGTACCGCTTCTTCTCCAGGAACGTTCCAAGAGATGTCAGATAGGTGAACTAGACCGTCGATGCCGCCGTCTAGACCGATGAAGATACCGAAGTCAGTGATAGACTTGATCTTACCAGTAACTTTGTCGCCTTTAGCTTGCGCTTCAGCGAATGACTGCCATGGGTTAGCTTTACACTGTTTAAGACCTAGAGAGATACGACGACGCTCTTCGTCGATATCAAGAACCATAACCTCAACTTCGTCGCCAACATTAACAACTTTAGATGGGTGGATGTTCTTGTTAGTCCAATCCATTTCAGAAACGTGTACTAGACCTTCAACGCCTTCTTCGATTTCAACGAAGCAGCCGTAGTCAGTTAGATTTGTTACACGGCCAGATAGTTTATGACCTTCTGGGTAACGCTTAGCGATAGCTACCCATGGATCTTCGCCAAGTTGCTTAAGACCTAGTGATACGCGAGTACGATCACGATCAAACTTAAGAACTTTAACTAGGATTTCGTCACCAACGTTAACGATTTCTGATGGGTGTTTAACGCGTTTCCAAGCCATATCTGTGATATGTAGAAGACCATCAACACCACCAAGGTCAACGAATGCGCCGTAGTCAGTAAGGTTCTTAACGATACCTTTAACTTCAGTGCCTTCTTGTAGAGTTTCAAGAAGTTCGTCACGTTCAACGCTGCTTTCTGATTCGATAACAGCACGACGAGAAACAACAACGTTGTTACGTTTCTGGTCTAGTTTGATAACTTTGAACTCTAGCTCTTTGTTTTCTAGGTGAGTAGTGTCACGGATAGGACGCACGTCAACAAGAGAGCCTGGAAGGAAAGCACGGATACCGTTTAGTTCAACAGTGAAGCCACCTTTAACTTTACCATTGATAATACCAATAACAGTTTCAGCTTCTTCGTAAGCTTTCTCAAGAACGATCCAAGCTTCATGACGCTTAGCTTTCTCACGAGAAAGTTGAGTTTCACCGAAACCATCTTCAACAGCGTCTAGAGCAACGTCTACTTCAGAACCAACTTCAACTTCAAGTTCGCCAGCAGCGTTCTTGAACTGTTCAGCAGGGATAGCAGACTCAGACTTAAGACCAGCGTCAACAAGAACGAAACCATTCTCGATAGCGACTACAGTACCTTTAACGATTGTACCTTGTTGAAATTGTGTTTCGTTTAAAAACTCTTCAAAGAGTTGAGCAAAAGATTCAGTCATTTATTTAATCTTCAATAATTAAACTTCCATGGGTATCCTACCGCATGGGGTTATTAAATTCGCCAGTCATCATCCTTGCGACCGACGCTCTTACCTAGCAGAACTACTCTGCCAGCTTAGATTCTACATATTGTAATGCTTCTTCTACAACTTCGTCGATAGACATTGAGGTTGAGTCAAGCAATAGCGCATCCTCTGCAGGGCGTAATGGGGCCACTGGGCGGTTACGATCTCGGTCGTCACGCTCTTGGATCTCGCTTAAAAGGGCGTCAAATTTAACATCTAGCCCTTTGAGTTGCAACTGCTTAAAGCGACGTTGGGCTCGCTCTTGCGCACTGGCATCGAGGAATATTTTCACTTCTGCTTGAGGAAACACAACTGTGCCCATATCACGTCCATCAGCAACCAGTCCCTGCCCTTTCGCAAAGGCTCGTTGGCGACGTAATAATGCCTCACGAACTCTAGGCAATGCCGCTACTTTTGATGCCGCCATTCCTGTCTCTTCTTTGCGCAATTCTTTCGATACGTCCTCACCTTCAAGAATCACTCTAACCAAGTCGCCTTCTGCGATAAATTGGACATCTAAATGTGTCGCCAGAGGAACAAGCGCTTCTTCCGACTCCGTATCCACACCGTGGTGAATCGCCGCCAATGCAAGAACGCGGTAAATAGCTCCAGAATCGAGCAAATGAAAGCCTAATTTCTTAGCCAACAACATACAAAGAGTGCCTTTACCTGCACCACTTGGTCCATCTACGGTAATTACCGGAGTGTGAGAGGACATGATTTACTCCACTTAGTTTTTATGCGGCTTGCTTGCTCGCTTTTGTCGGCGACAAATTATAGTGCTTATCCGTTACAGGCGCTAGGAAGGAATGGTGATATGACTGAAATTTCACAGTGATACAAGCGTCGCTTTTAGGGGGCGACGCTTTTGATAGAGACTTTTATAAAATGATACGCTCAGCGTTTTGCCTGACAGTAGCGGCACCAATGCCTTTCACCAAGCTCAGATCTTCTTTGGTTTTAAAATCGCCATTTTGTTGACGATATTCAACAATCGCTTGTGCTTTTTTAAGTCCAATACCTTTCAACAAAGTAGCAATTTCCTCAGCGGAAGCCTGATTTATATTAACCGTAATTTCAATGCCTTGGTGCGTTTCTACCACCTTTTCTTCTGCTAATGTCGGTGAAAGAGGCAATACGATACTTAGAAGTAACAACCCGAGTTTTGTTTTCAATTTCATATGAACATTTCCTTGTTTATTAATGGGTACCAATATTAATTGAGCTTGGAAATGAGAGGGAATCAAAAAGGTAGAAATTGAAATGGGCTGCATAAGCAGCCCATTTTGAGTTTCATATCAATTACATTACTAGCCTTTATTGGCTCACAACATAATATTCAATGTCTGTATTTTTACGCAAAGTTGTAAGTATCGCAGCCAAATCACGTTGGCTACCGATGCGCTCTAACTGAGCCGTAATTTGATCGTTGTACTGAGGTGTGACTTTAGCCTCAACCTTATGTAGTTCAACAAGAACAATATCACCGTTCATTGCTTTCGCTTGACCGTAAACCACACTATCTGTAGCGGGTTTAGGGAGAGAAAACACCGTACTCGCCAATGGAGAGCTACGATCAATCATTTCCAACTCAGCAAATTTTAACCCACGCTGTTCCAATAAGGATTGGTCACCTTGCTTTAGGGTATCAATCAATTTTGTGGCTAACTCAATCGCTTGTTGTTCGCCTTTGACTTTAGAAAGCTGAGTAACCACTTGCTCTTTCACTTCAGCCAAAGGAAGAACTATTTGTTCCCGAGCATCATCAACACGAACAACGATAACGTGTTCTGGGGCAACTTCTAATACCTCAGAATTGAGCCTATCTTCTTTTACCTCTGGGCTTAGAATAGCTTGAAGAACAGCTGGATTTTTAAGAATTTCAGGCGCATCTTGCTGAGAAATAAAATCGGTCTTCTGAATCTTAGCTGAGATAGCGTTTGCTGCTTCATCCAGAGAGTCAGGTGATTCAAATGCCACTTTTTCTAGCTTAGTCTGCAACTCATAAAACTGATCAGCGGCCTTTTGGTCTACCATTTCAGCTTTGATTTCAGAGGCAACCTGTGCGTAGGGCTGTGCGATAGGGGCTTTAACATCATCAAGACGGATAATGTGATAGCCAAATTCAGATTTGACCAACCCTGTGATATCCCCTATCTGTTCGATAGCAAAGGCTGCTTGTTCAAAAGCTGGGTCCATCACATCATGTTCAATCCAACCTAGCGAACCATCCTCTTCTGCGCTTCCTACGTCTTCTGATTTTTCTTTCGCTAAAGTCGCGAAATCAGCGCCAGCATTCAGTTCATCGAGAATCGCCTGCGCTTTAGTTTTATCATCACCTTGAACCAAAATATGGCTTACTTTACGTTGTGCTTGAGTGGAGTATTTGTCTAAATGCTCTTGGTAGTACTGCTCGGCCTGTTCATCAGACACTACAATTTGGTCTTTCAATTGTTGGGCAGAAAGCTCGATATAAGCCACTTTAACCTGCTCTGGACGGGTATAGCGCTCTGCATTTTGTTGATAATATTGAGTAATTTCTTCATCACTCAACTCAACATTTTTAGCAAAGTCGCTGAGTGACAATGTGAGCGCACGGATATCACGGGTTTGAGAGATCAGTTCACTTTGCTGATTAACTTCACCCTGCAACGTAAATTCACTACCTTGGATAGCACTAAGTAACTGGTTACGGATAAGATCACGACGTAGATATTCTGCAAAGCTTTCAGCAGAGAAACCTGCACGGCGAAGAGCCGCTTGATAGATTTCTTGGTCAAACTTACCGCCAGTCTGGAATTGGGGCATGTCTAAAATCATTTTACGAACCTGATCATCGCTCACTCGTAAACCTAGTGATTGTGCATGCTGCTCCAACAATAAATCGTTAACCATACGATCAAGCACTGACTTACGAAATGACTCGACATACTGAGGATCAGCGAGCAAGTTAGCAAAATAATCCCCTAATTGGGATTGCATGCGATTGCGCTCGTTCTGGTACGCTTGTTCAAATTCACCACGGCCAATCTCACTATTGCCAACTTTAGCCGCAGCATTACTGCCACCGCTGACCAAGTAGCTACCGACACCTGCGAATACGAATGATAAGATAATCATTCCTAGAATAATTTTCACCGCGATGCTGTTCACGCCTTCGCGTAATCGATCCATCATAATCTAACTGCTCTCCGGATAAGAAGCTTCACACTTCAGCCTAAAAATTGAATAGCGCGATAATATCAGAAAAAGAAATGCGCATCAGTAGGATGCGCATAATTTCAAAAGGTTCGAATTAATTTTGCGCTTAAGCCGCAAAAAATAACGATTTTGATTAGTTGCAAGCGTCTTTAAGCGCTTTGCCTGCTTTGAAAGCAGGTACTTTTGCTTCTGCGATTTGGATCTCTTCACCCGTTTTAGGGTTACGACCCGTGCGCGCTGCACGAGTGCGAACGCTAAATGTACCAAAGCCAACAAGCGCTACTTGATCGCCAGATTGAAGAGTGCCACTAACGGCTTCGATGAATGCATCAAGAGCACGGCCTGCCGATGCTTTAGAGATGTCAGCGTTTTCTGCGATTTTTTCTACTAATTGTGTTTTATTCACTGTGATTCCCCTTTGCGTCACCCATTATTATTTTTTAACGGTGACTTTTCGTTCCATTAAGTTCCCAAACTAGCTTGAAGCCTTATTACATCTGGGCTGCAAGCTATAGGGGCTTACGTTAGCGCCCAAAAAAAACGCTGACAAGCCTTTTTAAGCCTATCAGCGTGATCTTTTACTTATTTTTGCTGCACATCACTATTTTTTAGCTTCAAATTCAACCCCAGAAGGGTCTCGTTCAAGTGCGATCTTCAAAACTTCATCAATCCATTGAACGGGAATGACTTTTAGATCAGCAATCACATTTGCAGGGATCTCTTCCAAATCACGCTCATTCTCTTTTGGGATCAATACGGTGGTGATACCACCACGATGTGCTGCGAGCAGTTTTTCTTTCAAACCACCGATAGGTAATACTTCACCACGCAACGTTATCTCACCCGTCATCGCGACTTCCGCTTTCACAGGATTACCCGTCAAGCTAGAGACAAGCGCCGTACACATAGCAATACCCGCGCTTGGGCCATCTTTTGGTGTTGCGCCTTCTGGCACGTGAACGTGAATGTCACGCTTTTCATAGAAATCAGCGTTAATCCCTAATTTCTCGGCGCGTGCGCGAACCACAGTCATCGCAGCTTGAATGGATTCTTGCATCACCTCGCCCAGAGAACCAGTTTGCGTCAACTTGCCTTTGCCAGGCATTGATTCGGTTTCAATAGTCAGCAAATCACCGCCTACTTCTGTCCATGCTAAACCCGTAACTTGGCCAATTTGGTTACTGTCGTCGGCTTTGCCAAAATCACAACGTTGCACACCTAGAAACTCTTTTAAATTCTCTTGGTTGGCTACCACGGTTTTTATGTCTTTATTCAACAAGATTTTCTTCACCGCTTTACGGCAAATTTTTGAAATCTCTCGCTCTAAGCTTCGTACGCCCGCCTCACGTGTGTAATAACGGATAATACCAATAATGGCTGAATCTTCGATAACAATTTCATGAGGCTTCAAACCATTCCGCTCAACTTGCTTAGTCACTAGATGGCGTTTAGCAATATTCAGCTTTTCGTCTTCTGTATATCCGGAAAGGCGGATAACTTCCATACGGTCAAGCAGCGGACCTGGGATGTTCATTGAGTTTGATGTCGCAACAAACATGACATCAGACAAGTCATAGTCCACTTCTAAATAGTGATCGTTAAAGGTGCTATTTTGTTCAGGGTCAAGCACCTCCAACAATGCGGAAGATGGGTCTCCACGCATATCTGAAGACATTTTGTCGATTTCATCAAGCAGGAACAGTGGGTTTTTCACGCCAACTTTCGCCATTTTTTGAATCAACTTACCCGGAAGAGAACCGATATAAGTACGGCGGTGACCACGAATTTCTGCTTCATCACGCACTCCACCTAACGCCATACGGGTATATTGTCGACCTGTTGCCGCCGCTATCGAGCGGCCAAGAGACGTTTTACCAACGCCCGGGGGACCAACAAGACACAAAATTGGCCCTTTCAGCTTGTTGATACGACTTTGTACCGCGAGATATTCTAAAATACGCTCTTTGACACGATCTAAACCGTAATGATCGGCATTTAAAATCTCTTCAGCTTTTGCCAAATCTTTCTTAACTTTTGAACGTTTTGCCCAAGGAACATTGACCATCCAATCAATATAGCTACGCACAACGGTTGCTTCTGCAGACATTGGGGACATCATCTTCAATTTCTGCAGCTCTTGTTCCGTTTTTTGGCGCGCTTCCTGCGGCATTTTGGAATCGTCAATCTTCTTCTTCAGCATTTCAAATTCATCAGGTGCGTCATCCATCTCACCTAATTCTTTCTGAATCGCTTTCATCTGCTCGTTGAGGTAATACTCACGCTGAGATTTTTCCATCTGCTTTTTAACACGACCACGAATTCGTTTTTCAACCTGTAATAGGTCGATCTCCGCTTCCATTTGTCCCATTAAAAATTCCAAACGCTCACTGACATCAACAATTTCGAGAACTTTTTGTTTTTCAATCAATTTCAATGGCATGTGAGCGGCGATGGTATCAGCCAAACGCGCTGCTTCATCAATCCCATTTAACGACGTTAATACTTCAGGCGGGATTTTCTTATTGAGTTTGATAAAACCATCAAATTGGTTGATTGCGCTGCGAACGACGACTTCCTGCTCTTTATCATCCAACTCAGGAGTGACAAGATACTGCGCTTCTGCGGAGAAAAATTCACGCTCGATGAAGCGATCAATTTTCGCTCGCTGTTGGCCTTCAACCAACACTTTCACGGTACCGTCAGGTAATTTCAGAAGTTGTAAAATCGTTGCAACTGTCCCGACTTCAAAAAGATCTTCAATTTTCGGTTCGTCGGTTTCCGCTTGCTTTTGTGCCACAAGTAACACTTGCTTGTTGTTATCCATCGCCGCTTCAAGGCATTGGATGGATTTTTCTCTGCCAACAAACAAAGGAATGACCATGTGAGGATAAACCACCACGTCACGTAGAGGTAGTACGGGGATCTCGATACGCTCGGAACGTTCCAAGTTCATATTATTCTCTCTTCCGCTTCAACTGATTACCGAGTATATGGGGGCTAACTCACTGGATTCAATAACAGAATAAAAAAAAGGAGGTATTTGCTACCTCCTTTAAATATTTCTGATTGAGATTTACTCTGCGCCAGCCGCTTGGCTCTCATTTCCGCTGTAAATTAGTAGCGGTTGTGATTCACCATTAATGACTGATTCATCGATAACCACTTTGCTGACATCGTTTACCGATGGCAGTTCATACATGGTTTCGAGTAGTACACCTTCCAATATTGAGCGTAAACCACGTGCGCCCGTTTTGCGGTTCATTGCTTTTTTTGCAATGGCGCGCAATGCGTCTTCACGAAACTCTAGGTCAACGTTCTCTAACTCAAACAAGGCTGCGTACTGTTTCGTCAGCGCGTTTTTCGGCTCACACAGGATTTGAATCAGTGCTTCTTCATCCAGCTCTGTCAAGGTAGCCGTTACGGGAAGACGACCGATAAATTCAGGGATCAACCCATATTTTACCAAATCTTCAGGCTCTACTTGATTGAACAACTCACCGATAGTTTTGGTTTCATCTTTAGAGCGAACTTCCGCACCAAAGCCAATACCTGAACCTGTCGCAACACGTTGTTCAATCACTTTATCTAGGCCCGCAAATGCACCACCACAGATAAAGAGGATTTTGGATGTGTCTACCTGTAAAAACTCTTGTTGTGGATGCTTACGGCCACCTTGCGGCGGAACCGAAGCGATAGTGCCTTCCACCAATTTCAACAGCGCTTGCTGAACCCCTTCACCTGAGACATCTCGGGTAATTGAAGGATTTTCTGCTTTACGAGAAATCTTATCAATTTCATCGATGTAGACGATACCACGTTCCGCTTTTGCAACGTCATAATCACATTTTTGCAGCAGCTTTTGGATGATGTTTTCAACATCTTCGCCGACATAACCTGCTTCAGTTAATGTGGTGGCGTCTGCCATTGTGAAAGGTACGTCTAGGAAACGAGCTAATGTTTCGGCAAGCAGTGTTTTACCACTACCTGTTGGGCCAATAAGAAGAATATTACTCTTACCTAACTCAACCCCATCGCTCGTTTTATCACCGTTTCGTAAACGCTTGTAGTGATTATATACGGCCACTGCGAGCACTTTTTTTGCATGTTCCTGGCCAATCACATAGTCATCAAGATGTTCACGGATCTTATGCGGCGTAGGTAACGCCTCAGATTCCTTTTTTGGCAGAACATCCTTAATCTCTTCACGAATGATGTCGTTACATAAATCAACGCATTCATCACAGATGTAAACAGAAGGACCGGCGATCAGCTTGCGAACTTCGTGCTGGCTTTTGCCACAGAAAGAGCAATACAACAGTTTACTACTACCGCTCTCTTTGCTTTTGTCTGTCATTCGCTAACCTCTTAGCCTTTACTTTTAATCGTCTGAGTGTAACTCAAATTACGCCAAAATGCGTTAAACAATTCTGAGAACTGTTATTCGCCGCGGTGACGCAAGACTGCATCGACTAAACCGTATTCCACAGCTTGGTCAGCAGACATAAAGTTATCACGGTCGGTATCACGCTCGATAACTTCAAGCGGTTGGCCTGTATGCTCAGCAAGCAATTTGTTGAGTTTTTGCTTGATGGTAAGGATCTCTTGAGCATGGATCTGGATATCCGAAGCTTGGCCTTGGAAACCACCTAACGGCTGATGAATCATCACGCGTGAGTTAGGCAACACATAACGTTTCCCCGGAGCGCCACCAGCCAATAGGAATGCTCCCATTGAACAAGCTTGGCCCATACAAACAGTGCTAACATTCGGCTTGATGAACTGCATGGTGTCATAAATTGACATACCTGCAGTCACACTACCTCCTGGCGAGTTGATGTAGAGGAAAATATCTTTATCAGGGTTTTCCGATTCTAAAAACAACAGCTGCGCTACAACAAGGTTAGCCATGTGATCTTCAACTTGACCCGTTAAGAAAATCACTCGTTCTTTGAGTAGGCGAGAATAAATATCGTATGAGCGCTCACCGCGGGAAGTCTGCTCAACCACCATGGGTACTAGCGCGTCAAAAATTGGCGACATTGCGTTTTTTTCTTGGTAGCTCATATTGTTATGTCCCTAAAATAAATGGCCCGAATGATGGGTATCACACGGACCATTGTTAGCAGAATAGTTAACCTGTAGTCAACCACCTACGCTACATATTGCTTATTAAGCAGGTTGCTGGTTCATTAGCTCATTGAAGCTAACAGCCTTTTCAGAAACCTGTGCTTTAGCAATGATCGCGTCGATTGCTTGCTCTTCTAGAGCAAGGTTACGCATGTTGTTCATCATTTGCTGATTTTGAGAATAGTATGCCATTACTTCAGCTGGATCTTCGTACGCTGTTGCCATCTCTTCGATCAATGCTTTCACTTTATCTTCGTCAGCTTTTAGCTCTTCAGACTTGATCACTTCACCAAGAAGTAGGCCAACCACTACGCGACGTTTTGCTTGTTCTTCGAACAATTCACGTGGTAGTTGAGCGGCCGCTTCTGGGTTACCGCCAAAGCGTTGTGCAGCTTGTTGACGCAGTACGTCGATCTCTTGATCGATCAGTGCAGAAGGAACATTGATATCGTTCTCTTTTACTAGACCTTCAATCGCTTGCTCTTTAATGCGGTTTTTTACTGCTTGCTTAAGTTCACGTTCCATATTCTTGCGAACTTCAGCTTTCAGCGCTTCAACGCCACCTTCAGCGACACCGAATTTGGCAACGAACTCGTCGTTTAACTCTGGTAATTCACGCACTTCAACTTTGTTGATTTTAATTGCGAATTTCGCCGCTTTACCTTTTAGATTTTCCGCGTGGTAATCTTCAGGGAAGTTAACGTCGATTTCAAATTCCATACCTTTGGTTTTGCCAACGATACCGTCTTCAAAACCAGGGATCATGCGACCTGCACCCATTTCTAGAGGGAAGTTTTCAGCTTTACCGCCTTCAAACTCAACGCCATCAATAGAACCAACGAAATCGATCGTCGCGCGCGAACCCGCTTCCGCAGCTGCGTCTACTTCTTTCCACGTTGCTTGTTGCTTGCGTAACGTTTCTAGCATCTCAGCAACGTCTTCTTCCTTCACTTCAACCGCTGGTTTTTCAACAGTGATGTTTTCTAGACCTTTTAACTCAACTTCTGGATATACTTCAAAAGTTGCATTGAAAACAAGGTCTTGGCCTTCTTCGATAGAAACTGGTGCGAATGTTGGTGCGCCTGCTGGGTTGATTTTCTCTTTTACGATAGCTTCAATGAAGTGGCGTTGCATCACTTCGCCCATGACGTCTTGACGTACCGCTTTACCGTACATTTGCGCAACCATTTTCAAAGGCACTTTGCCTTTGCGGAAACCATCGAAACGACGATTCTTAGCGATATTGCGTAGCTCTTTTGTAACTGCATCTTCGATGTTAGCAGCAGGAACAGTAATATTCAGACGGCGCTCTAGGCCTTCTAGCGTTTCAACAGTAACTTGCATTATTTATAAACCTCAAAACTGGCCCAGTATTTCTGAGCAATATGAGCCGCAACTTAGGCGATGCCTTGTGCTTGGCTGCATCCTTGTGTTGTGCTCTATCCGAACACTTATATTAAAACCAGCATCAACATTGGCCAAAAGACCCAATATTGGACTAATAAGCGATATCTTTAGAGACTCTAATGCATCACAAAAGGTATCTCTGATTAGTCTCAGGACAGAAAATTTAGACGCGACATTCTACCGACCAGAATCAGTGCTGTCGAGCCAATCACCGCAGAGAGATGATTCCGTACCCTAAATTGCTTTCTAAGTGCTAAAAATTCCACCAACGTGAAAAAGCACAGTTTTGAAATGGGGACAATAAAGGCTTTTTCAAGGGAATCGAGGCTTTTTTTACCCCAAAAGCGTAAAAAGAGATCTTGCTCCTGTTTTGCACCCCACAATTGCGCTCTTTTTAAACATCACCCAAAGGAAAACCAGTAGAATTATGAGTCAATGCTGGGAGCATTATCACTTGCAAAAATGGATATCTCTCGCAAAAGAACTGCCCTTGTCGCGCCGCTGAACATGGAGAAAGGATGCTACATATTCGCCGAGTAAACCTTATTTTTGTAACGTTATTCCTTTTGTCTACCGCGGCTGGGGCGCATTTTGTTTGGCGGCACAACTACCAAAGTTTATTGATTGAACATCAAGCTCAGCTAGAGCGATTCTCTAGCCACATCACCACAAAACTTGATAAATATGCACATATCCCAAGATTGCTAGCCAAAGATAAAGAACTCATTGACGCTTTACACAGCCCCAGCAATAGCGCCCAAATTGAAATCACTAATCGCTATTTAGAACAGGTCAATGAAGTGATTCAAGCCGCTGACACCTACCTCATCGACCAATATGGCAACACGATCGCAGCAAGTAACTGGCACCTCACTCATTCATTTATTGGCCGAAACTTCGCTTGGCGGCCTTACTTTAAAACGGCCATAACTGGACAAGAGAGCCAATATTTTGCGTTAGGATCAACATCGGGGCAACGAGGATATTACTACTCCTACCCTATCGTTTATGCCGCGGATGTCATTGGCGTAGTGGTAGTGAAGATGGATCTTTCCGCGATTGAGGAAAACTGGCAGAGCAAACAAAGCTATTTTGTCGCCACCGACAACAACAACATTATTTTCATGTCCAGCCAACCGGAGTGGCTGTTTAAAAGTGTTGCCATGCTGAGCGAAAGCGATCGAATTGCGGTTCAAAATAGCCGCCAATATCTTGATACCTCTATTCGCTCACTCGGATTGATCGGCGATTTCAATGCATCCGTTGCCGAATGGGAAAATCCTTATCAAACTTGGATTAAAGGCGATTTCATCGTTTCAACCAAACCGCTGCCCAGTATCGGGCTCAACATTCGGGTTTTATCGCCCAAAATAAACATTTTCTGGGATAGCTTTGGATTTACTCTGATCAACAGCATGCTGTTTGCCATCGTCTACTTAGGGCTATTACTGGTTCATCACCGCCAACTCAAACAGCGCCAAATCGAACAGTTACAGTCTGAAGCAAAACAAAAATTAGAGTTTCTGGTGATGGAGCGAACCTCTGCACTGCACGCGGAAATTGCGGAGCGAAGTAAAACAGAGAGCATGTTACGCCAAACTCAAGATGAATTGATCCAAGCTGCGAAACTGGCTGTGCTTGGGCAAATGTCCGCCAGTATTAGTCACGAGCTGAATAATCCACTGGCCGCTATCCGCAGTTTTGCCGACAATGGGCGGCGTTTTTTAGCCAATGGTAAGCCGGAACGGACCGATGACAACTTGACTCGCATTTCAGCGCTCACCGAACGCATGGCTAAAATCAGTGAACAGCTCAAATCGTTTGCGCGAAAAAGTAACACCGATGAAAAAGTGAACGCGCAATTATTACCGATCATTTTGTCGACAAAAGAGTTGATGCAACCGCAATTTAAATCGAATTTGATTCAATTTGAAATGGAATTACCCGCGATGGATCTTTGGGTGCGTGTCAATCCAATCCAACTAGAACAAGTCTTGATTAACTTGCTAACCAACGCGATGCAGGCCCTTGAGGAACAACATCAAAAATGCGTTCGTTTGAGCACTGAGTGCAAGGCCTCTCAAGTGTTGATCCATATTGATGATAACGGCCCGGGAATTACACAAGAAAAAATAGCCCATCTTTTCGAACCGTTTTTCACCACGAAAAAAAATGGCTTAGGCTTAGGCTTGTCGATTTCACAGCAGATAATACAAAGCATGGACGGTGAGTTAACGATGACCAGTTCACCGCAGTGTGGGGCACGATTTTCAGTCTCTCTACCGATCGTTACGCCAAGCGTGTGATTTACAGACAAAGTATGGTTTAAAGATAAAAAGCAGTTAAGGACAACCAATGTGTGATGTATTTTTTATCGATGATGAGGCGGATATCCGTATCGCCATTGCGCAAAGTTTCGAGCTCGCCGACCTCACAGCGCGGTTATTTTCCAGTGCGGAAGAAGCCTTACTGGCGGCCAAAGCCGACGGGCTGCCTCTTGTGGTGGTGAGCGATATTTGCTTACCTGGCCTCAGTGGCCAGAGCTTACTCAACTCGATTCATCATCAAGATGCTGAGGTCCCTGTTATTTTGATCACAGGACATGGCGATATTTCGATGGCCGTACAAGCGATGCACGATGGCGCATACGATTTTATCGAAAAACCTTTTGCTACTGAACGCTTGATAGAAACCATCCACCGCGCGATAGAAAAACGCCACTTAACGTTAGAAAATCAACAGCTAAAACGCAGCTTAAAAGCGAGCCAAACTCTTGGACCACGCATTATCGGTAATACTGGCAACATCCAAGCGTTAAGGGACACCATCACTCATGTCGCCGACACTCAGGCTGATATTCTACTGTTTGGCGAAACTGGCACAGGAAAAGAGCTAGTTGCTCGCTCGTTACATGAGCAGAGTTCTCGCCGCGAGCTCAATTTCGTCGCACTGAACTGCGGCGCAGTGCCTGAGAACTTGATAGAAAGTGAACTTTACGGCCATGAAAAAGGCGCCTTTACTGGCGCAGAAACCAAACGCATTGGCAAATTTGAACATGCACAAGGCGGCACCTTATTTCTGGACGAGATTGAATCAATGCCAATGCAGGCACAAATTCGTTTATTACGCGTATTGCAAGAAAGAGTCATTGAACGTGTCGGGTCCAACACCTTGATTCCTCTTGATATTCGAGTCATCGCCGCAACAAAAGTCGATTTAAAGCAAGCAGCTCAAGCAGGCACCTTTCGTCAAGATCTCTACTATCGCTTAAACATTGTCACATTAGATATTCCACCACTTCGCCAACGTAAAGAGGATATTCCTGCGCTTTTCCATCACTTTTTGTTAGTGGCCGCGGCTCGTTACGGTAAAGCGGCAACCGCACTCTCTCAACCTGAAATGCAGCGCTTAATCAGCCATGACTGGCCGGGAAACGTGCGCGAACTACGCAACGCCGCAGAGCGCTATGTGCTATTGGGGAAACTGGCTCAGTTAGGCGACAACGAGCCATCACAAAAATTACCCACCCATTTAGTCGAACAAGTGGCCGAATTTGAAAAATCAGTGATTGAACAAGCATTGATTGAGTGTGGTGGGCGTATCAATGAAACAATGGAAAGACTCAACGTACCGCGTAAAACGTTGTACGACAAAATGCAGCGTTACGGATTAGACAAAGAGCTCTATAAAATATAGAGCTCTAATAACATGCCGCAGCCATAGAAATTTCAGGTCAGCATTTTGGTTACTTAGTGATGATTTCCGGCCCCATTAAGGTGGTTGGTAACCAAGTGGAAATCCAAGGCACGTAGGTCACAATCATCAAAAATAGGAACATGATCGCCACCCACGGTAGCGCCGCTTTCACCACATTCATCATCGACATTTTGGCTACCCCTGCGGTGACAAACAAGTTTAACCCGACGGGCGGTGTGATCATCCCTATTTCCATGTTCACCACCATCATGATCCCAAGGTGAATGGGGTCAATACCGAGTGCGATGGCGATGGGGAAGACCAATGGAGCAACAATGATCAGCAGCCCTGATGGCTCCATAAACTGACCACCAAGTAGTAGTAATATGTTGACTACAATCAAAAATGTTATAGGCCCGAGACCGGCGGAAAGCATCGATTCGGCAATAATTTGCGGAATGCGCTCTTCGGTCAGAACATGTTTCAATATCAATGCATTGGCGATAATAAACAGCAGCATGATGGTCAGTTTGCCTGCATCAAACAAAGTCGCTTGCGTATCTTTATGGAAAAAGGCTTGCACAATTTTGACCAAGGCTGGTTTGGTATTTTCTTTGTCGGCGAACGGCCCCATATCTTTGTAAACAAAATTGGCAATCAAGAAAGCGTATACCGCTGCCACCGCAGCCGCTTCGGTTGGCGTAAAGATACCACCGTAAATCCCGCCGAGAATGATCACCACCAGCAACAAACCCCAGCTGGCATCTTTGGCGGCGAAGATCGCTTCTTTCCAACCCACAAAAGGTTGTTTCGGTAGGTTTTTAATTCGTGCAAAAATGTAGATAGCAACAATCAGCATCAAACCCGCTAATAAACCTGGGATCACACCGCCTAAAAACATGCGCCCTACCGATACATCAGTAGCAGCGGCGTACACGACCATCACAATCGAAGGTGGGATCAAGATGCCCAATGTGCCAGCATTACAAATAACCCCAGCGGCAAACTCTTTGCTGTAGCCATTTTTGACCATTCCAGCAATAACAATACTGCCGATCGCCACCACTGTCGCCGGTGAAGAACCTGACAGCGCTGCAAACATCATACAGGCCACTACCGAAGCAATCGCCAGCCCTCCCCGAAACCAACCCACCATAGCGATAGCGAAACGGATAATGCGTTTTGCCACACCTCCGGTTGACATAAAGCTGGAAGCCAAAATAAAAAATGGAATCGCAAGCAAAGTGTAATGGCCTTCAAAAGCGTTAAACAAGGTTTGAGCCACTGACGCTAAAGAAGTATCGGAGTGCCAAAGTAGGAACAGAACGCTGGATAATCCGAGCGAGATAGCAATGGGTACACCGACTAACATAAAGCCGATGACCATAACAAACAGCAGTAAAATATCCATGAATTAACGCTCCTTGCGAGAATCAATAGGCGGGGTCGCTTCGCGGTTCGGCTCTAATATGGTCTCGCTCACTTGTGCCATTTCCGCTTTCAGCGCTTCAAGATCTTCCTCGGCTTCATGGCCAGAAATCATTCTGTCTAACTTACCGCTGAGAATTTGATAGGCGATTTGTAAAAAGCGAAAAGTGAGTAATCCCATTCCGATAGGCAATGCCATGTATGGAATAAAGCGCGGCATTTTTTCATAGCGCTCCCCTTCATTGAGCCAATCGGAGAGAAATTGCAGCATTTCCGGCATAGGAATATCGTCGGTTTCATACCAAGCACGCTCAGTCGCAAACGGATACCAGTAATTCCACGAACCGATGAGCAGTAAAATAGAAAAGGTTAAACAACAAGCCACCGCGACCAGTGCAGACACTTTTCGCATGGTTGCAGGCACCATGTTAATAACCACATCAACTCCGATGTGAAAGTGTTTCTTTACCCCATAGGACGCACCAACCAGTACCATCCATGCAAACATGAACACGGTTAATTCCAATGCCCATAAAATGTTGCCGTTAAAAACATAGCGATAAACAACGTTAACGAACGTTAATAAGGTCATCGAGCCCAAGAAGAATGCAATCAGCATTTCTTCAATCGCATCGGTAAATCGGCCGACTTTAGAGAAAAAAGAGTGTTCCATGTGATACATCGCTCTCATAGTAATTATCGGAATTGACTCAAGGTCACCGCACGGCTTCAGGTTAGTTATCAATGAGACGAGCAATAAACGCGTTGAGTCCAACCCCACCACGCAAGGTGGGGTTGGAGGCTGATTATTTGTTTGAAGCCAGCGCTGCCTCAATCAAATCTGAACCGATGTCTTTTTCAAATTTCTGCCACACAGGCTTCAGCGTTGTAACCCATTGCTGGCGCTGTTCAGGTGTGAGAGTGCGGATCACGCCTCCGGCTTCCAATACATATTGTCTATTTTGGAGCTCGACTTTATTTGATTCCGCATTACGCGCTTCAGTGACTTCTTTTAAAATGGTCGCGAACTGGTCACGCACGTCGACTGGTAGGCTGTCCCACCACTTGCTCGATGTCACCACTAGGTAGTCCAAAATGCCGTGATCGGTTTCGGTAATGCCATCTTGCACTTCAAAGAATTTCTTACCGTAAATGTTGGACCATGTATTTTCTTGACCATCAATAACTTTGGTTTGCAAACCGCCATACACTTCTGCAAAAGACATTTTTTGCGGGTTTGCACCAAGCTGCTCAAACTGAGCCACCAGTACATCAGATGCTTGCACGCGGAACTTTAATCCTTTTGCATCCGCCGGAACGAGTAGAGGTTTATTGGCTGACATCTGTTTCATACCGTTATGCCAAAACTCCAACCCTTTCACACCACGACGTGTCATTGAATTTTTCAGTTTTTCACCGTCAGCCGAGTTTTGGAAACGGTCAACTGCGTCCACATCCTCAAATAGGAATGGCAGGTCAAAAATACGGAATTTTTTGGTGAATTTTTCAAATTTTGATAATGAAGGCGCCGCTAGCTGCACATCGCCGTTTAGCATGGCTTCCAATACTTTATCGTCATCGTATAAGGTTGAATTAGGGAAAACTTGTAGGCAAGCCTTACCATTCATCTCCTTATTAACACGCTCTTCAAGCAGCGAAGCCGCAATACCTTTAGGGTGCTTATCTGTATTCGTGACGTGGCTAAACTTAATGACGATTTCGCCGGGGTCGCAATTTGCGGCCGCATTAAAACTGGTTACAGCAAGAATGGAAGCGGTCAGCAAAGTCAGTGGCTTTAACATTATTATTCTCCTTGATTGAACATATCAGCCCCATCAATGGGTGCTGGTTGTTTTCTATAAGGCAATTAACAAGCCAACATGACACATTTCATTAACAAGCCAGTAACCATAAGGTGTCACCAGCTATTCGGTTAACAACAACCCATAGAATCTTATGATAGAAAGCAAAAATGGGTAGAAAATGACCCAAGGAATATGAATTTTGGGTGGGAAATGACACCCAGCTAAATCCATCAGAGGGTGGCGATGAGAATGACGAAAAAATGTGAAACAGGAAGGAAGCGCACCCTCCGCCCAAACAGCAAGCCTAGTTTGGGCACTCCCCCCGAGCTCTTTATCGGAGAGCGCGCTAATTGGTTAGAACCGACAGATTATGTTAGTAGCACACAGAAAGTGGTGTGCTACAAAAAAGAAGAAGAAGGTGAGCAGGCAGGCTAAAAAACCTACCCACTCTGGGGGTTAGGGCTACATCGCAGCTTTCACCGCTTTCGCTAGTTTTTGTGCTGCTTGTTTTGGATCCGCTTTCGGATCATTGAAGAAGTTCGTTACGACATCAAAAATCGCGCCTTGGGCATAGCTGGTTGTCGACATACCATGGGCAATACTGGGCACAAGGTTGTTGGACTTAGCCGTCGCTTTAAAGGCCGCCATTGAGTCCAACGCGCACTGGTCAAATTTTGACATATTCATATCTGTGCGTACCGGGATCGAGCCTTTGTTGAGGTTAAATACCTCTTGGAATTTAGGATCTAGGATCGTGGCGGCTAGCGCTTTTTGCGCCTGCTTATTGTCTGCATCAGTTAGCTCAAAAAAGACAAAACTATCGACATTATGGATAAATTGATCGGCCGTACCTGGCGCGGCCACGCACAGGTAATCTTTACCCGCAACTTTGCCCGCTGCGGTAAACTCACCTTTTGCCCAGTCGCCCATGATCTGCATCGCCGCTTCACCATTTATCACCATTGAAGTCGCAACGTTCCAATCACGGCCTGGAGAGTTAACATCAATGTAGTCATGAACTTTTTTAAACTGGCTAAACACGTCAACCATTTTGTCGCCCGCGAGCACAGCCATATCAAGCTCAACAAACGCTTTCACGTAATCTTGTGAGCCAAGAACGCTCAACGCCACCGTTTCAAAAACCGTCGCGTCTTGCCAAGGTTGACCACCGTGCGCCAGTGGCACATAACCCGCGGCTTTGATCTTATCGCCCGCAACAAAAAACTCGTCTAACGTAGTTGGCACTTTAGCACCCACTTTAGCCAGTACCGCAGGGTTAACCCACAACCAGTTGACGCGATGCACGTTAACTGGCACGGCCACATACTGGCCATTCCACTTCATGACATTGGTGATCATCGGTGGTACGACTTCATCCCAACCACCCTGTTTGGCTACATCATTAAGATTTGTGAGAAAACCAAGCCCCGCCCATTCTTGAATATCGTGTCCTTTAATTTGAGCCGCCGACGGTGGGTTACCCGACACCGCGCGCGTTTTCAATACCGTCATGGCACTTTCACCACCACCACCTGCGACAGCGAAATCTTTCCAACTATGGCCTTGCTGCTCCAACATTTCGGTGAGCACAGCTATCGACTTGGCTTCGCCACCGGAAGTCCACCAATGGAGTACTTCCACTTCACCAGCGTGAGTCGAAGGGATGAAAGAGACAGAGAGGAAAGATAAAGCAAGCAGAGTGTTATGAAATTTCATCATCATCTTCCTTGGTTTTGATTCGGCAAACCTGATTCGCAAACTTTTATTAACCATTAAAGTGCTGATCGTTTACCTACTAGTCTAATCAAAGAAAATTTTTTTCGTTGAAACAAACCGTAATTTTAACGTAACGAAAGCGTTACACTACACCGCTAACGTAGGTGGGATAAAGACTTGTGCTTCCAGACCACCATGAGCTGGATTGCGTAAAATGAGATCTCCGCCGTGTCCATGTAAAATACTTCGGCATATTCCAAGGCCAAGACCGTGGCCTTGGTCATCATCGGCAAGGCGAAAATAGGGCTCAAAGACCGCTTCTAATTTATCTATCGGGATCCCCGGGCCTTGGTCTTGGATGGTGATAATCACCCACTCTGGATTTTCTTCCAACTTCACCCACACTTGCTGACCATACTTCACGCCATTGCCAATCAAGTTTGTCAATACTCGTTGAATAGCTAAAGGCTTAGCGATTATCGGTTCAAGCTGTGTAGGCGTAAAATGGACCACTTGGCGAGTTAAGTTGTACCCTTCAGCAATCGTCTGAATCATCTCATTGAGATCAATACTGCTGTTATTTTCGTGTAAATCGGTATCTCGCACGCACTGCAATGCCCCTTTAACCATCATCTCTAGCTCATCGAGATCGCGGTTAAATTTTTCGCGCTTAACATCGCTTTCGAGCAATTCAGCCCTTAGGCGTAAGCGGGTGATGGGTGTTTTTAAATCATGAGAGATGGCCGAAAACAGATGCTCTCTATCGGCCACGTAACGTCGAATTCGTTGCTGCATACGATTGAATGCGCGGGTCGCTGTGATCAATTCTGTCGCCCCCTCTTCACGCAAGGGACGCTGGGCAATATCCATACTCATCTCATTCGCCGCTTTGGCTAAATTTCTCAGTGGTCGAACTTGGCGGCGCATAAGCAAGTAGGTCAACGCTAACAAAATGGTGGTGGAAAAAAAGAGAAATAAGATCTGCTCTTTTCTTAATAGAGTGTCATCCAGTTTCACGTATGGGGCGGGAAGTAGCGCCGCCACGTAAACCCATTCATGGCTTGATAGTTCGATTTGCACCACCAGCACTGGCGGGTTTAGCGGTTCAAGTGTGAGTGTATGATAGGCCCACGACTTGGGTAAGTCGCTGAGAAAAATATCGTTTTTTAGTAACCGCAAATGTTCTGGTTTGGTAAATTCAACTTGAATACTCTCAACGTTATTGAGCTTTTGTTGCAACACTTCCCTCACTGCATCGACTGAAGCTCGCTTGAGCGGCGTATCGATAATCGGCTCCACAGTCAATGGCTCTTTATTGAATGAGACAAAAAAACGGGTTCCCCCCATATTGCGAATTTGATCCAGCACGATATGCCGATACTTGACGGGTAGTGATTGAAAAAAGGTCACGGTGGAAGCAAACATACCTGCCATGCTAGAAGAAACGGAACTGATCCCTTCCAACTCTTTTTGTTTAGATTGGCTGTACCAAATCGCCGTTGCAATGCCCTGCGCTATCACCACCGCCAACAAAGTCAGCAGCAGTGTTCGTGAGACAAGAGAGTTGGGTTTTAAGCGTGAAAAGAGACGTCTTAGCGTCATTTTTAATGGCCGTAACTGACCGGAACGGCCAGAATATAGCCGTTGCCACGCATAGTTTTAATGTAGTGAGGGTATTTTGCACTATCACCCAATCGCTGACGTAAACGGCTAAGTTGCACGTCGATACCTCGCTCAAAAGGGAGCGCTTCACGTCCACGAGTAGCAAATGAGATGGTATCGCGATCAAGCACTTCCTTAGGCCGGGTTAAAAACAGCATCAGTAGTGCAAAATCACTGCCCGACAAGTCATGCTCATCGGCACGCTCTAGATGTGTAATTCGGTGTGACAAGGTATCGAGTTGCCAATCACCAAACGTAATTTGTTTGGGCAACGCATCGGTTGTTTTTTCATCATTGACTTGTACCCGGCGCAGCAAAGCCTTGATGCGCGCCATTAACTGACGCGGGTTAAAAGGTTTCGCCACATAATCATCCGCGCCAATTTCTAAACCAATGATTTGGTCAGTTTCATCAGAAACCGCGGTCAACATAATGATAGGAACGTTCGAATGACGACGGATTTTTTGGCATAAAGTAAAACCATCGTCTCCGGGCATCATCACATCCAACAAAATAAGATCGGGATAACTGTTACGTTCCAAATAGGCTAATAGCTCGATGCCATCCGCGGTGGTGACGATATCAAAACCAGACTTCGTCAAATACTCATCTAATAATTGCCGAATCTCTTCGTCATCATCCACGACTAGAATGCGCGTTCTTGCCTGCATGTCCACTATCCATATTTTCAACTGATCGGCCCAGTGTAGCTATAGGTCATTTTTTTGATTATTGATATTTATGTAAAGTTTGAATTCTGTCTAGATAGAGATCACAAAATGCGTTACTTATGAGGAACAACTGATTTCCATTTTTTTCCCCCATTCAGGAGGAAGCTGGGCAAAATGACTCTTTTCCGGCTGCTCGGCATAAGGGTTGGCTAACAATTGTGCTAATTGGTGCACTTGTTGGTAATCACCCTGTTCTGCTTTATCAATCGCTTGTTGAGCCAAATAATTACGCAAAATATATTTCGGATTCACTTTTCTCATCTCTGCGCAGCGCTGCTCAATCGAAATCGCGTTCCCCGAACTGTCGATTTCTCGCTCACAACGAGCCAGGTACTGTTCAAGCCAAGACTGAGCGGCAGCGCGGTCAATGAAGAGATCCAATACAGGTTGCTCCCCTTCTCGATCCAAGTTGGATAGTTGCCGGAAAAAGCGAGTGTAGTCGGTGTGATTTTTGGTTAATAACTCAAACATTTGCTCAAACAACACAGAATCACCGGGCAGAGAGGTCAACAACCCCAATTTACGACGCATTTGCTGGCTAAAATAACGGCCTAGCTGCGCTTCAAACTGAGCGAGTGCCGCTTCCAGATCGCTTCTTTCCACTAACGGGGACAATGCATGTGCTAAAGCGGACAGGTTCCACAACGCCACACGCGGCTGCTGATCAAACGCGTAGCGGCCTTGATAATCGGAGTGATTGCCAATATAAGTCGGTTCATAATCGTCGAGAAAAGCAAAAGGACCGTAGTCAAAGGTTTGACCGAGGATAGACATGTTGTCGGTATTCATCACACCATGGGCAAATCCAACCGCTTGCCAATCGGCAATCATCTTAGCAGTACGCTCAACAATGTGACTAAACATGGCCGCATAAGGTTTTTCTTGTGTAAGGCAATCAGGGTAATGCCACTCAATCACTTTATCAGCCAGTTGCTTTTGCTCTGCTAATTGGTTGGTATAGAAAAAATGTTCAAAATGGCCAAAGCGAATATGGCTCTGCGCTACACGTACCAGCAGCGCACCTCGCTCTTGTTTTTCTCGATAAACAGGCGTGTCACTGCTCATCATCGCTAATGCTCTTGTGGTCGCAATCCCAAGACCCGCCATCGCCTCACTACACAAGTATTCACGAATAGTGGAGCGCAGTACGGCGCGGCCATCCCCCATACGCGAATAAGGCGTAAGCCCTGCACCTTTCAAATGCAGATCATACACTTCCCCCGTTTTACTCTCGATTTCGGCCAACAGTAACCCACGGCCATCACCTAAATCAGGGTTATAAATACCAAATTGATGGCCCGCGTATTTCATCGCTAATGGCTTAAATTGCGTGGGAATAACTTGGCCAGACAGGCTGTGCAGTAGCTCATCATTAGGTTGTGTTGGTAAAGACAAATCGCCAGCCAGTGAGGCATTCCAAGCAACCCAACGCACATTGTCTAAAGGCGCTGGGTTCACTTGAGAATAAAAAACCGAGGGTAATTCACCATAGCGAGTGTGCAGTGTTACTTGATCCCAAATCGACATGCGAAGTCCTCATAATATGGTTTTTGGTTAGACTTTTGCACGTTAGCAAATACTTGAGCTCTAGACTAGGGTATTATTAGGCAAAGTTGTCACCTATTACAGGTCACATTCAAGGTGAAGTCGATGTTATCCATTTTTGATATTTTTAAAATTGGTGTGGGCCCTTCTAGCTCACACACCAATGGGCCAATGATTGCAGGCTATCAATTTAGCCAAATCATTGCTGATTTAACGCAAGTGGCAAGAGTGCAGATTGACCTTTACGGTTCATTATCACTTACAGGACGTGGCCACCACACTGATCGCGCCGTGATATTAGGTCTGCTGGGCAATAAGCCTGACACCATCAAAATCACCAGCGCCAATCAAGCGCTAGCGCATGCTATTGAACACGGTGAGCTTAATTTAGCGGGAAAAAAGCTCATTCCATTCCAGCTAAAAACAGACCTCCTCTTCCAAAATACTAATCTTCCCTTACATGAAAATGGTATGACGATTACCGCTTTGGGAGCGCAAGGAGAAACGTTAGCCTTTGAAACTTACTACTCGGTGGGAGGCGGTTTTGTTGCTACCGCCAAAGAGTTGGAACACGGTAGTGCAAATGCACCCGTGGAGGTCGAATTTCCTTTTACTTCTGCTGATGAATTACTCTTTAAAGCCGAAAAACATGGCTTAAGTTTAGGCAGTCTCGTTTTGCGCAATGAAATAGCATTTCATGACCTTGAAACGATTAACCACAAAGCCGATCAAATCTGGAAAGTGATGTCGCTCTGCATGCAGCGCGGCTTTGAAACGGAAGGCATTCTCGAAGGTGGGTTGCATGTCACGCGCCGCGCACCAGCACTGCTCAAAAAGCTGGAAGCTAACGCGGCGATTGAAAGTGACCCAATGGAGATCATGGACTGGATTAACCTGTTTGCTTTCGCGGTCAGTGAAGAAAATGCAGCGGGAGGGCAAGTGGTCACCTCGCCAACCAATGGCGCGGCAGGAGTGATACCCGCCGTATTAATGTATTACCACCGCTTTATCCGAGAGCTTGACACTAAGCAGTTGAAAGATTTTCTCGCCGTGGCTGGCGCTATTGGTATTTTGTACAAAACCAATGCTTCTATTTCGGGGGCCGAAGTAGGCTGTCAAGGGGAGATTGGAGTCTCTTCCTCAATGGCAGCGGCAGGGTTGACCGCGCTAAGAGGTGGCAGCAACGAACAAATTTGCATGGCGGCTGAAATTGCCATGGAGCATTCATTGGGTATGACATGCGACCCAATGGGTGGCTTAGTTCAAGTCCCTTGCATCGAACGCAATGCAATGGGAGCCGTGAAAGCGATTAACGCTTCACGCATGGCCCTAAAACGGACCAGCAAATGCTTAATTTCTCTAGATAAAGTGATTGAGACCATGTACCAGACGGGGAAAGATATGAATCGGAAATATCGAGAAACCTCGTTAGGCGGCTTAGCGTTAATCCACCTATCACCACCTTGTGAATAGTAATACCGTTCAATCCTCATCAAGCCCTGTGTGAATACAGGGCTTATTTAAGCGGTAAATTCAGGAATGCGTAACTCTTGGTTCTGGGTAATCGCTTCTCGCTGCACAATCCACTGAAAGCTGAGCGACAACACACAAATCTCAACCGCACAAACCACTAACCAGACGAGTGACAATAGTAATGTCAATGGCAGAAAATGCAGATTAAACAAGGGCTGTAGTAGTGCGTTGATAAGCATGGGGATCACACCTATCAGCACAAATAGTGCTTTGGCGTGGGGCTTTGACATTTGCCACGCGACACTCAAACCTCTAGGTTGATGATCTAGTGCTGTTGCTGGCAAAACTAATGACCAGCGGGAGATAAACCAGCCAATAGGCAGCATTGCTGCATAGGTACAAAGCTGGATTAACCACATTGGCATAGTCACTATATTTGCCAGCGAGCCAATGATAAACATGGGTATGATTAGAATGGCAAACAGCATAGCGCCTAACGCAGCCCACCATCCAATAAAGCGCAATTCACGCGAACTTAAGTAAAAAATCGTGCTCAAACGGCAAGATTTTTCACCCAACAGAACCAAACGATGCAAGCGCACTGTCGCCATCGCCGCCGTTACCGTATAAAGCACATAAACAATGACATTCGTTAATGTGAACAACTGTTGTGGATCATCAAAGTCAACAACACCAATCGTGAAATAGAGATTCACTACCAAAAAAGGTGAAGATTGCAGCATGAGAGTCAGCCAATTTTTTTGGACTAATTTTAACGCACTCACCACAGTATACTGAATCGGTAGCTGCTGATATTCCATGAATCTATTCCCTGACAAATAAGTAAGGTTAATATATCGAAAATAGATCCCACTTGTTCTAAAAGCTCTGTGATGCCAATCCAACTCCCTGCACTCATTGATAACAATCTTATTGGTATCTCATATTAGTGACTCGGCAACGAGGCGCTATTCTGAATAAAGAGACGATCGCTGACACTGAGGTATCTCACCGCATTTGAAGAGTTCATGCTAGAATGCGCCGAATTTGCGATGAGTTGCACTCAAAGTATTAGGGCGTAGCGCCTTACGATGAGAAAGCCATCGCTTGCTAACTGTTTTGACTTTTTAACTCTGAGAGCCCGCATGCCATTTTCCAACCTAGGATTGAGCGATCCAATCTTAAAAGCCGTTCACGAACTCGGCTATTCTGCCCCAACACCGATTCAAGAACAGGCAATCCCTGCCATTTTGACGGGTAAAAATGTCATTGCGGCAGCGCAAACCGGCACGGGTAAAACCGCTAGCTTTGTACTGCCCATTTTGCAGATGCTTAGTCAAGGAACAACTCAGCGCGCCAAACGTGTTCGCGCATTAATTTTAGCGCCCACTCGCGAATTGGCTCTGCAAGTGGAAGAGAACGTCACTCAATACGCCAAGTATCTGCCCTTAACCTGCCTTGCGATGTACGGCGGTGTCGATTCGCAAAAACAAAAACAACGCTTGATTGAAGGGGTGGATATTTTGATCGCCACGCCGGGGCGCTTGCTTGATATGTATGGCCAACGCGCCGTTCATTTTGATGAGCTTGAAGTGTTGGTGATGGATGAAGCTGACCGCATGCTCGACATGGGTTTCATTGAAGACATCAATAAAATTGTTGATCGCCTGCCACTAAACCGTCAGAACTTACTGTTTTCGGCGACCCTTTCTCGTCCAGTGCGTGAGTTGGCCAAATCAGCCATTAATGATCCGATTGAAATTGATGTCGCTGGTTACAACCGCACGCCAAATCAAATCGAGCAGTGGATTATCACTGTCGATAAAGATCAAAAATCTGCACTACTGAGCCATTTGATTACTGAAAACCAATGGCAACAAGCGATGATTTTCATCGAAACCAAACACGGTGCGGCAAAGCTGGCGAGCCAACTGGAAAAGCGTGGCATTGCGGCAGAGGCGTTTCACAGTGGCCGTAGCCAAGAAGTTCGTGAAAAATTATTAGCCGATTTCAAAGCAGGTAAACTGCAATTTTTGATTGCAACGGGCGTTGCCGCGCGCGGTATTGATATTGATAACTTAGAAAGAGTGGTGAATTACGACTTGCCTTATCCTGCGGAGAACTACATTCACCGTATTGGACGAACCGGTCGTGCTGGTGCAACCGGTGAAGCAATTTCTCTCGTATCACGCGATGATTTTAAAAACTTGTGCATGATTGAAAGCCGCTTAGGACATTTGCTTGTGCGTAAAGAAATTGAAGGTTTCACACCGAAAAAAGACGTGCCTATTTCCATTTTAAATTACCACTTGAAAAAGCGTGATAACGAGCACTCAAGTGCACCGCGTCGTAGCCCTCGCCCTAAACAAGAAAAACGCTCATAAGCATAATGCTTCTTTACAAATCCCACCGCCCGGTGGGATTTTGTTGACTAAACCATTCCCGCATCACACTTTTACGCCTTCTTTCTCTCTACGCCCCAAAATCACTACTCAAGGATGATTCTGTCTTCATCAACTTCTATTAGCCTGCAACTCATCTCCTATTTCTCGCATCCCATCATCGCTTAGGTTGACACGTTATGGCTTACAACAAATACACTATCTATCAAGTTTTCACGCGCTTATTCGGTAATACAAACTGTTGCTACACACCTTGGGCAACGAAAGAACAAAATGGCGTCGGTAAATTAAGTGACTTCACTGACGATGCACTCAATGCAATTCATCAACTTGGGATCACTCATATTTGGTATACCGGTGTTTTACATCACGCACTGGTGGGTGATTACCGTGCATGGGGAATAGAGAATGATCACCCAAGTGTTGTCAAAGGTAGAGCGGGCTCGCCTTACGCCATTAAAGACTACTATTCGATAAACCCTGATTTAGCCGACGACCCAGCTCAGCGTAATCACGAATTTGAAGCCTTGATTAAGCGTACACACCAAGCGGGCATGAAAGTCATCATCGACATTGTCCCTAACCACGTGGCGCGCCAATATCAAGGGCTCAATAACCCTGTCGGAGTCAATGATTTTGGTGAAAATGATGATACCAGTGTGCAATACGCCAGGGACAATAACTTCTATTACCTACCCGACACCTCCTTTAAACTGCCAGATATGCCCACCTCATTGCTACCGTTGGGCGGTGAATGCCACCCAGATTTAGCCACCCCGTTTTACGAACACCCCGCAAAATGGACAGGCAATGGATCTCGTTTAGCCAAGCCGAACATCGATGATTGGTATGAAACCGTCAAAATAAACTACGGCATCAAACCTGATGGAGGCAAAGATTTTGCCGAGCTTCCGCAGCAATACCGTTTCCTATCTCACCTTGAACACGCCATTTTCTGGCAAGACAAAAGTGTCCCGGATTCATGGCGTAAATTTAGGGATATCGCTCTTTATTGGCTCGATAAAGGCGTGGATGGCTTTCGTTATGATATGGCCGAAATGGTACCGATTGAATTTTGGAGCTATCTCAACTCGGCAATTAAGCTACACACCCCCGATGCTTTTTTAATGGCAGAGGTGTATCAGCCAGATTTATACCGCGATTATATCCAGCTCGGGAAAATGGACTATCTGTACGACAAAGTCGACCTTTACGATAGTCTCAAAGCCATCATGCAAGGACACGGCTCTACCAAAGAGATTGGTCGTATTGAATATCAACTGCGCGACATTGAGCATCACATGCTGCATTTCTTGGAAAACCATGACGAGCAGAGAATTGCCTCGCCTGAATTTGCAGGGGAAGCACATAAAGCACGCCCAGCCATGTTGATTTCAGCCTGTTTATCCAGCTCACCAACCTTGCTTTATTTTGGGCAAGAAGTGGGCGAACCTGGAGCGGAACATGCCGGCTTTGGCCAGCCTTCTCGCACCTCTATTTTTGACTATATCGGTGTTCCACAACACCAAAAATGGATGAATAACGGCGCATTTGATGGTGGCCAATTAAACGAGAGCGAGAAGCAGCTGCGCCATTTCTACTCAACATTACTGAATTTAGTCAAACAGAGCCCCGCACTGACCGGTGAATATCATGATCTGTACGCCGCCAATGTTGAACACTTCTCCGACCAACAAGATTACTTATTTGCCTTTGCTCGCTCTAACCCGTCACAAAAGCTGATCATCGCAGCGAACTTCAGTGCCACAAGTGGCAAAACCGTAAAACTGCATTTACCTAAAGCATTGACCACTTATTGGCAGTTAACCTGTGGTGAGCACACTCTATTCGACCCGCTAAATCAACAAACGCTGACGCTCTTCGTCAACGAACAAGAGAGCTATGTGATGATCGACTTCACCCCACTTTCGACCCATTTCATGGTTCTCAATAATATTTAAACCTCAAAGAGAGTCATTGGTCTTCTTTCAATACAACAAGCCAGCATCTTCATCGTGCTGGCTTGTTTTGCTAAAGGCTATAAGGTTAAGGCTTGCTTTAAGTGACTTTCATTAACACGGGTTCTTGATCAGATTCCCGCTCATGCTGATTGGGCAAAATGCCTAAAGTATGTAAAAAGGTTTTGAGCATGATGGCGTAAATGAACATCATAGGAAGGCCTGCGACCACACAAAGCGACTTAATGGTTTCAATCCCTCCCCCAGCCAAAAATACACTTAAACTGATCAGCCCAATCGCACAGGCCCAAAGCAATTTTACTCGGTTATCGGGATCACCATTCAAAGCCAATTCATTGGTGGTGAGCATCGCCGTCGCAACACTCGCACTGGACATAGTGGTCAGCATCAATAAAAACTGAATGAGCAGAAATAGCCCAAGCACCCCATTTCCCCCAGGCAAGGTTTTTATCAATGAAACCACTGCGTAGGTTAAGCCACCTTCTGCCATCCAGCCCTGAACGGGTAAACCGCCCAGCATTTGAGCCCACACCGCATAGCCACCAAAAATGGAGATAAAAAATGCACAACCCAAAGCGCCCATCGAGATGGTGTACAAAACCACTTCACGAATCGTTCGTCCACGAGAAATTCGCGTGATGAATAGGCCCATCATAATCAAGTACGCGTAATACCAAAACCAATAGTACTGAGTCCAACCTTGTGCAAAACCACTTTGCTGAACAGGGTCTGTCCACAATGACATTCTAAAGAAATTATCCAACATCACGCCCAGTGAGTCAGTGAAACTATTAAGAATGAAAGAAGGTTGAGTCGCCAATAATACAAACAGGGCAAACAACACCGCCATGCTGACTGTCCAGTTAGAAATCATGTTGATGCCTTGATTAAAACCAACCCCCATCACAACCACTAACGCAGCCACAAAAAGCACAATAATTGCACCTTGTAAGCCAAGGCTATTCTCAATCTGTAACAGATCTGCCACACCAGCGCTGACCAAAGTCACAGTTAAGGCTAGCGAGCTAGCAAACGCGGCCAACGTACCAAAAATAGACAATAGATCGATACTTTTTGCCACCAAAGGATGGTCACCCACTACCGAAGAACACAAACTGGAAACTTTTAACGTGCGTTTTTTTTGTACATAAAATGCGTAAGCAAACGGAATCGCTGGAAAGCAGTAAATCGCCCAGCCTGTAATGCCCCAATGAAAAATAGAGTAGGTAACGGCCCATGCCGCAGCAGGATAACTATTAGGCTCGGCAAATAACGGCGGTGATTGTAAGTAATACATCGGTTCACCTATCGCCCAGTAAATGAGTGACGCCCCGACGCCAGCGGTAAAAATCATCCCGCCGTAAGAAAAATTACTGTATTCGGTTTTTTCTTCACCTAAACGAATGCGGCCGTATTTCGAACACGCCAGCCACAGTAAAAAAACCACTAACGCCAAACTTGCCATCTGTACTAACCAGCCAAACCAGTGGCTCACCCAGCCCATAGCTTGCGCCGCCATCGCTTGAGAGGTGACTGGATAAAGCGCAGATACCGTTAACAAAACAAGCACTAACGCAATCGCAGGAAAAGCCAATCCATAATTAAGATTTTTCAAAACTGCGCCTCCATTCATAAAGTGCTTGAATATGGCGAGGGGTGATGCCACAACATCCGCCGATCACGGTTGCACCGAGGGCATACCACTGCTTGGCAAATGCGAGATAATCTTCTGCACTAAACTCACGCATGGCTTGTACGGTTTCGTTAGCAGCGTGATCCGATTTAATCGGCGTAAAACTGTTTGCATAAACGCCGATTTCAATCTTTTGCGCTCGGCCTTCCAACACCATTTTCGCCTGTTGAATGGCATCAGCCATCACCTCGGGTATTGAGCAGTTAAAGAAAATACCCGCCCCACCCGCAGAATAGATTTGTTCTGCAGCTTCAGACACTGACTGCCCAGAACGCAATTGTGCGATATTAGAGTCATCTTTCAGAGTCAGTGCGTAATAGCAAGGCTTGGTTGATGAGGCAAACACCGATTGGATCATGCTCAACTCTTCTAAACTGGCAATCGTCTCCGCTAACCAGACGTCCACATAAGGATCTTGTGCTTGATACAAAGTGAGTGAAATCGCTCGCGCGACTTCGGCTTGAAAGAGATCAGGCCGATAGCTTCCCATCGCCGGTGGCATAGAACCCGCCACTAAAATCGGACGTTCTGACTGTTGTGCTACTTCCGCAGCAATCTGCGCGGCTAAGTTCGCTAACCTTGCACCATCGGTTTGATATAGTGACTCGCCCAAGTGAAAAGGGACACACGCATAGCTATTCACCGTGATGATGTCGGCACCGCTATCAATAAATCCTTGGTGAGCTAAACGAACATGTTGTGGAGATTCAATCAGCGCTTGCGCGCTCCAAAGTGGCTGAGAAAAAGGAGCGCCAATTCTTTTTAATTCACGCCCCATGCCACCATCAAGAAGGGTTAATTTGCTCATAATATCGTATCCATAATGCTTTATTGGTCAGTGCCATTGAAGCATACTGTGAGCAAGATCATAGTGAATAACATTGAAGTGCAATATGAATTTTATTCAAGTAAGTGACTTGATTTATCTATTCTTTTTCGCAAGGTCACTATCTGTTGTTCATGCTGTCATTCGTGCTGTAATTCTTAGAAAACATGGGGCTTGGTCATTTCACAACAAATACTCAACGCATCATAAACAACTCTTCATGGAACTGAGTTTCAACGTCTACATGGTAAGGCTTCAACGCCTGTTTTAAAGTCCGTGAAAACGCAACAGGGCCACAAAAGAAAAACTCAAAACCACTTAAATCACCACACTGGCGAGCAATAGTCTCGGCAGACAAATGCGGCGCAATGCTTGAATCAATCACTGTGAGGGAGACACCTGCACGCAATGCTTTCTGCTTAAGCTCATCACACAGGGCTTGCTCTGCATGATGGCAGCAGCAGAACAGATAAGTAGCCGGATGCGCTTTTACCGTGTGTAAATAATCTAACCCAGCCATAAATGGAGCGATGCCGACACCGCCACCAATCCAGACTTGTGGCCTATCACTATAAAACTCAAATCGTCCATATGGACCTTCGACCTCAATCGGCTCACCCACGGTAATTCTCTTGTGAAGGCCAGTGGTAAAATCGCCAAGCTCTTTAATCAAAAATCGCAGCTCATTAGCCTTATTGTACGAAGCAATAGTAAACGGATGTGGCTCTTCGCCAACAAAACTCAAATAAGCAAACTGCCCTGCTTTATGTCCGGGCCAAGGTTTCTCCATCTTAATTCTTAAATCTAACGTTTGGTTCGCTGCACAGTAGTGGCATGCGCTAATCTTCGCTGAATAACGTGCATTTCGGCCCACAAATCCAAGCAAACTGTAGATTGCTGCCGCCGAGCCAAGCGCAATAAACATCAACACTAACCAATAAATCGGCCAGCCCCAATACGCCTTTTTCAAAAAAAATACCGAATGCCCAGCCAACAAAAGGTACACCACCGTCATCAAACGGTGCGATAAACGAAACGGTTTGTATTTAATGGTTAGCCACAGTGATACCCCCACCAGCAGCAATAATGAGTAGAACCCCCACTCGCCAATGGCTAACCCAATCGGGCGCATCTCTTTTACCCAAAGCGCAAAACCCGACAAGTTCCCCTGTGGGCCAGAGCCATTGAGCCGATTAGGTTTAGTCAGGAGCTCAAGTGCGATCATCCATTTCGGTATCTGGTAACAAAGCCAGTGAAATAAACCAAGCAACGTAGCCGAAATGCCCAGCCATTTGTGTATCCGATAACCTTTATCGATTCCTTGTGTCCACTGTTCAACAAGGGGCAAACGAAGCGCCAGTACCATAGCCAATGACATCGCCACAATGGCCAAAATGCCTGACCACTGGATAAAAGCCGATCGCCATTGAAACAGGTTTTGAGACACAAAAAACGTTGGCTCGGCCTGTATCCAGAGTACCGAAACCACGGCCATAATCATTAAAACCATTTTGCTTGCTCTGTTCATCACAATAACCACTAAAATAGAAAGGTTATATAAGAGTAACAATCACAACGTAAAGTAGATGAAGTAACAAGTAAATCTGTGTAAAGACGGCAATCCAAGCTCTTTAAGCGCTTATCCTTTTTATTGAACGCAGAAAAATCTGACCAATCAAACAACGCTGATCTTCCGCACGATAATCTTAGGGAGGGTCACTGAATTCTGTTAGAATGCGGCCCCTTCAACTAGCGTGTTAAGAGATGATCATTCGTGATGCCACGTTGTTTGAATAAAAAACCAACGAAAACCATACACCCCTGCTGGCCTCGGTTAGTGAACTACTTAGGAACTCGTTATGATGACTGAAGAAGAAAGAATTGAATTACAAAGAAATAACCCATTACACGGTCTTAAGTTAGAAACATTACTGCAAGAACTAGTGGATTTTTACGGTTGGGATATTCTCGATACGGCAATGCGTTTTAACTGCTTCCATACCAACCCATCGGTTGCCAGCAGCGTGAAATATCTCAATAAAACCGATTGGGCGAGAGAGAAAGTAGAAAACTTCTACCTATATCGCTTTAAACGTATGCCACGCGCTTCAGCTGAAGAATATGATCTGCCACCGCGCGCGCGCACTTTCCCACATGGCCTCAAACCTAAAGAGCCAATGGAGCTGACGGTTGATTCCATTTTAAACTCACAGGCTAAAGCGGCTTCTGCCCATAAAGAGCGTTCCGCACGTAACCGTTCGTTTCGTCGTTAAAAAGCGATATACCCAAACAACGTGGAGCTGCAGGTAGGCGGCAAGTGAGTGAGTCCCCATGAGCATAGATAGACTCTATGATTGGGGGGAACGAACGTAGCCAACACCCCTGCAGCTTCAAGTAGCAAGGGGATATGTGAGTAGGCGAAGACATTTATCCAGCACACTCAATCGTCATTTTGCACCTACACGGCGATACTCATTTATAAATTTACCGCGCCTTGCAAAGCCAGTGTTAAAGAGCAAGCCGGTGACAAAGCCGTTCGTATTGTCACCGAGTTGATGACAATACGTTTTCTTTTTATATTATTTCTAACGATTTATTGACTTAACCTAGATATTTGCCACTGAGTTTGCTGGTATTATTCAGCGCCATTTTGGCAGTCAAATTAAAATATCGAGACAACAATGAAAAGAACCATTTCAAAAGTAGTAGCATTAGCCGTGGTATCTGTTGCTTTATCTGGTTGTGTGGGTAGCAACGCAGTAACGGGCTACCTAATGAAATTCAACATTAAGGCCGTTGATAACCGTTACGCTCGAGGTGGCTTGAACATGCTGCTTGCGCCTGTTTACGGTCTAACGATTGCTGCTGATTACGTAATATTCAACTCACTAGAGTTCTGGACTGGTAGCAACCCACTCACTGGGGCTCCGCATATCTTTGATATCAAGACAGAGACTTATCTAGACATCAACCACAAGCTTGATCCCTCTTTAACAGAAGCACCGGTAGGCCCTATCACTCAGAACCGTATCATTCAAAGCGGTGAGATGTTCCAAGTGGACGAGAATACGGTACAGATGGGAATTACCTACCAGACCGGTGAAACGGCAACATTGGTTGGCGTTCGTGAAGGTGATGTCGTAACTTACTCCATTGATGGTGAAGTAGTTGCTGAGACCTCCATCGACGAACTTGCTGCCTACGTAGCTGCTCGCGCTTAATCGAGTTTGATGCGATATAAAACAGGTACTCATTGAGTACCTGTTTTATTTTGTGTCGGCAAACGGTGTTTACCGAAAAACACCATTATCGAACCAATAATGCACTTCTGTGAGCGCTATTGATACCAACCATCAGCAAGCACTTCGGCTTGCTCTAGCACCAGCTTAATCGCCTCTTCTGCGGCATCGGGTGGGTACTTCCAGCGGCGTAGTAAACGACGCACTAAGTTGCGCATCCGCGCCCGCACGCTTTCACGTTTCTGCCAGTCTACCGTAGCAGAATTACGCAGTTGGTGAGTCAGTTCAATCGCCAGTTTGCGTAAGTTATCATCGCCTAAGGTGCGTACTGAGGCTTCATTGGCGATCAGCGCGCGGTAAAAGGCAATTTCATCGGGGGAGAGATTAAGCTTAGCCATCATCTCAGCATCGGCTTGCATTTCTTTTGCCCACTGGATTAGCTCTTCAATCACCTGCGCGGTTTCAATACTGCGGTTATGGTACTTTTGCAGAGTCGACATGATGCGCTCTGAGTACTTCTTCTCTTGCACCACATCGTTTTTCATCCGCGCTTTCACTTCATCACGCAGTAGTTTTTCCAGTAACTCCACCGCCAAGTTCTTCTCTTTCATGTGCTTCACATCTTCAAGAAACTCTTCGGAGAGCAAACCAATGTTTGGCTTATCCAGCCCTACGGTTTTAAAGATATCATCGACGCCATCGGCCACTATCGCGTTATTGAGGATCTGGCGCAGGGCAGAGTTTCGCAGCTCATCACTGCGCTTTTTATCGACCGTCGAGTGCTTCAAAAAAGCAGTTTTGATTGCACCATAGAAGGCGATTTCATGGCGATAGCCATTCACTTCATCCAACGTACTGCACAATGAGAAGGCTTTCATCATCGCCGCCATCACATCAAGGAAACGACGTTTACCATCGCGAACTTGCTCACCTTTGCTGTTCCGGTGGCAAAGCCCTGAGATATGGTTGACTGCCCCCGGCAGCAATTGCAGCGGCCGAGTTTCAAAATCAGGGCGATAGTGAAACACCTCACCATCCACTGGCGTGGCAAACATGCCGCGGATAATATCGATTTTTTCCATGAAGACAGCAAAAGCTTCGGCGGTATCAACGGTCGGTTTGCCTTTGCCTTGGCTGTTGGTGTAAGTCTTGAGGGCGTTTTTAAGCTCATTGGCAATGCCAATATAATCGACCACCAAACCGCCGGGTTTATCCTTAAACACGCGATTTACCCGGGCAATTGCCTGCATCAGGTTATGCCCTTTCATCGGTTTGTCGATATACATGGTATGGCAACATGGCGCATCAAAGCCCGTTAGCCACATATCGCGCACAATCACCAATTGCAGTTCGTCATCGGTATTTTTATACCGTTTCTCAAACAGCTTCTTGGTTTTCTTATCATGAATATGCGGCTGCATTTGGGCCTTATCAGCGGCGCTGCCGGTCATGACAATTTTGATTGCGCCTTTAGCGGGATCATCGTTATGCCACTCAGGTTTAATCGCCACAATCGCATCGTATAAATCGACACAAATCTCACGGCTCATGGCGACAATCATCGCCTTACCCGGAAAGGTTTCACAGCGGGTGGTAAAATGCTCGACGAGATCTTTCGCGACCTGTTGGATGCGTGGCTCGGCACCGACCAGTTTTTCCAGTGCTGACCATTGTGATTTTATTTTCTCGCGACTTTCCGTTTCTTCGTCTTCGCCAATTTCTTCCTCAACTTGATCGTTAAGCGCTTCGATTTCATCTTGATTAATATCGAGCTTGGCGAGGCGCGATTCGTAGTAAATCGGCACGGTGGCACCATCATCGACCGCATCTTGAATATCGTAAATAGAGACATAATCACCAAACACCCCGCGAGTATCTTTGTCATCTAGCGATATGGGTGTGCCGGTAAAACCAATAAACGCGGCATTGGGCAGTGCGTCACGCATGTATTTGGAGTAACCATACACATAACGCTGGCCGACCACATTGCCATCCTCGTCTTTGACATCAACAAGGCGCGCTTTATTGCCATATTGACTGCGGTGCGCCTCATCAGACACCACCACGATATTCGAGCGTTCAGAGAGAATAGGATGCGCGGTTTCTTCATCGAGCAGCGCAAATTTTTGTACCGTCGTGAAGATGATGCCACCAGACTGACGGTTGAGCAGTAACTCGCGCAATGCATCGCGGTCAGTGGCTTGTTGCGGGATTTGCTTTAAGGTGTCTTGCGCCATGGTGAAGGTGTTAAATAGCTGGCCGTCTAAGTCATTACGGTCAGTCACCACCACTAAGGTTGGGTTATTCATCTCTGGTTGTTGCAGCAACTTACTGGCGTAGCAGACCATCGAAATGCTTTTGCCGCTGCCTTGGGTATGCCAAACCACGCCGGCTTTTTTACTTCCCGGCACCACGACATTGGCGTAATTGGCTCGGGGTTCAGTGATTTGATCAGCGGTGGTGGCCGCAATGACCGTCGCTTTCACCGCAGCACGTACAGCATGGAATTGATGATAACCGGCGATTTTTTTGATGACTTTGTCGTTATCGGTTTCAAACAACACAAAGTAGCGAATGTAATCGAGCAGCAATTCTGGCTTAAAGAAGCCACGCACCATGGTTTCTAATTGGAATTCGAGTAGCGGCTTATCGTCTTCACTCTCTATCGTCTTCCATGGCAGGAAGCGCTCTTTGTTCGCGGTCAATGAGCCGACTCGCGCCGTCCAGCCATCAGAAATCACCAGCGCTTCATTGAATGCAAAGAGGTCGGCGATCTCTTGTTTGTAGGTTTGAATTTGATTGTAGGCATTCCAAATATCGGCGTGATCATCGGCGGGGTTTTTCAGTTCGATGACAGCGATGGGTAATCCATTAATAAATACTACGAGATCTGGACGGCGATTGCCTTTGCTGCCCGTAATGGTGAACTGATTGACCACTAAGAATTCGTTATTCTCACGGTTGTCAAAATCAATTAAGCGAACATGAGTATGCTTGGTCACCCATTGTTCTTGCTCCATTACCGAGTATTCAACAGGCACACCTTCGATTAAATATTGGTGAAAGAGTTTGTTGTTTTTAATCAGTACAGGCGTTGGCGGCGTGGCAACGGTTTTCGCCACTTCGATTAAGGTGTCACTCGGTACAGTAGGGTTTAAGGTTTCCAATGTCGACACTAACCGCGCTTGCAGTGTAACTTGCTGATAGTTTTCACGCTCGGGAACGCCTGTGGCTGGATGAACCGCGCCATCCGGTGCGATGTCATAGCCATTTTGGTATTGGTAGCCAAGCGCTTTAAACCAATCAAGGCAGAGCTGTTCTAGTTGGTCTTCTGTAATTTTCATTGTTGTCCTCGTTTCAGCTCATTACCTAAATCGGTGAGTCGGTAACGCTGCGATCGGCTTCTTGGCTTACTAGGCTCGGTCATTTCTATATATCCAGCTTCCAAGGCTGGTTTTAGGTATCTAGCTGTAAATGATTTACGGTCTTTCAACAGACATGCGCTCTGCAATTGCTCGCGGCTCATCTCCCCATCGATGTGACTAAGCAGCAAACTAACTTGGGGGGTATCATGGGGGCTTACTTGAGGGGTGTTCTTCGTCTTGGCTTGCTCTAGCTCAAACAAAGCTTGCTTTATCATCCCCAACATAAACTCGATAAAGGCACGGCTGTCTGTTTCAGCCGTGCTTTGATTAATGGCTTGGTAGTATTCCTGCTGATGCTGATAAATTAAATTCTCTACGGGTAAAACTGCAAATAGTGGTTGCCAATGGCTCAGTATCAACGTTTGCCAAAGTCTGCCCATTCGGCCGTTACCGTCAGAGAAGGGATGAATAAACTCAAACTCGTAATGGAATACACAGCTTTTAATGAGTGGATGATCATCACTGGCTTTTAACCAAGCGAACAAGTCACGCATAAGCGTTGGAGTGCGATCAGCAGGAGGCGCCATATGGATCACTTGACCATCCTTCATCACGCCAACACCACTGTTTCGATATTGCCCTGCCGAATCAATCATCCCCATCATTAAGCACTTGTGTGCGGCCAGTAAATGAGATTCAGTTTCAGGATGCCAATTCGGTAGCTTCTCGTACACCGCAATCGCATTCTTTGCTTCTTGAACCTCTTTTACGGGTGCCAGTACCCGTTTACCAGCGAGTATAGCGGTGACTTGCGCTTCCGTTAGCTCGTTACCTTCAATAGCCAATGTTCCGTGAATAGTACGGACTTGGTTTATGCGCCTTAAACGTAGGTCAATGCCTTGTGAGTGAGTCACAGAGATCTTACCCAACCGTTCACTGATGTCAGCGACTAGCTTTAGTATTGGGTTATTGATGGTAAATGGAGGCTGCATTAGTTTTTCCACCAACGGTTCGCTGATTTTTGACGTTTCTGAGTTAACGAAGTTAGGTGCCAAGGAACATGTCCAACCGCTGGTTGGACAATTGGGTCATATTCAAAATCAGGCTTATTGGCTAAGGTCATGATTACCCCCACTGTGTCTCTAACTCGATTTCGCCGGAAAGCAATTTAGGAAAAGCTTCATTCATCGTTGTTTTCCTCAGTGGCAATAATTATCTTGAGCTTCAATGCTTCTGGGTAGTCATCATCCATGATGATTGAAGTAATGATCTCTTGTAACAACACTTTATCTATCTTATTTTCAGCAACCCACACAACAATATTTTCCATTTCAAAAACAAACTTCTTGAGGCAATAGTCATAACCGTTAACCTCTAAAAAGTAAGCCCCTAAAACTAAGCTTGAACGTTTATTCCCATCATTAAACGCGTGAAACTTATTTATGGAGAAAACCAAATGTGTGAGCTTTTCTTCAAGATTCGGGTAATAAAGGTCATTCTGAATATGATCAAGCACACTTTCTAACTGCCCAACATTCTTAGTCCCCGACAGCCCACCACTGTGATCAATGATCCAATCATGAGTTTTTACTGCGTGCTCAACATCAAAATAAAAGAGAGGTAAAGTCATTAGCGATCCTTCAAGCGCTTGAGAACATCTAGTGTTCTCGTATCTTTCAACTGCTCTTCCAAAGAACGACTTTTGTCTCCAAGAAATTTATCAAAATCACTTTGAGGCACTGACTGTACATAATGTTCTAAACGTTGATGTAAAGCCGAACGGAACCCTAGATCTCTGCTCGCCATTTTAGTTCTTGCATCTTCGATCTGAGGTTTCAAATAAGGAGTTCTACTCGCTTTTTCGATGATAGAGTCAAGTTCGACAGGTAATAGCTTCCGGCCTTTTTCTTGATATTCTTGCTCCATTTCCTCCGCGAGACCATGCTCAAAACTTGCGATAACATTAAGCACTTCACTGTACATGGTGTCACGTGTCTTATCCTTGTCGGCGAGTTTCAAAACTTGCTTATACTCAGCAGCATTACCCAAAAAGACAACTTGATATATTTTATCGGTATAAATCGCATATTTGTGATTGCCCATTTCTAAATAATCTCGAAGCGCATTAGTGAATTGCTTTCTGTAGCTTTCTTCTTGAAATGATGACGGCAAGTAATCCTGATCTCTTTGGTTGACATACTTAGTATGCCCCCCTGCTTTCTGAGCAATAACATCAATCACAATGTCCAAAATTCGACTTCGTATGGCTTTTGCTCTTTCACTTTCAGTGACTAACATAGTCAAGTTTAGAAATGCTTTAAAATCGAACAACCCTAAACTAGATGCTTTTGGATCAATCATCCGACCGACATCAGTGTCACCCGCATAGCGTAACTTCATGTTTTTAAGAGTTTTTCCTTTAACAATTTGATAGCCACTTGCCTTTAACTCACCATCATCTTTAGCTAAATAACGTTCAACAGTACGCTCATCAATGGCTAATAAGTTAGCAACTTGTGTTTTTGTAAATACAATCTTTCCTTCTAGAACAAGTCCAGAAAGATCTAAATGTTCTTCCAATTGCGTTAATGCATACTGGTTATTTAAGATATTTTGTCTTGCGACCATAGATGTAGTCAGTTCAAGATTCATAATAAATCTCCCGATGCTAGATTGACTTTTTCTAACTCGATTTCGCCGGAAAGCAATTTAGGAAGCAGTGTGTCTCGCATTGCTGAAAGGCTCTTAATCTCTCCTGAAAGAACCTCAATTTTTTGATCTATCGGGTCAACAAATTTATGGAAAGCTTCGATTAGCTCTTGAGGAGGAGCAACAAATGAAACTTTCTTAAGTTCATTCTGGTTTATAGAACTGAACACTGTTCCGGAAGAACCACTGTCACCAAGCTTCTTCTCAATATGACTCACAAACGCATACGTAAATGAACGAGATTGACTCCTGTGCTTAATAGCAGCGACACCACGACCAATGCAGCAATCGATAGCCGCCATATTCTTATCGCCTACAGGTGCACGAACACTAATTAGCGTATCACCAGCTTTAGCATATCGCTTAGGATCTGTTGTATAGACGCGAACATCAGGATAACGGAAACCAAAATCTCTACGCCCTTGGAAGAACGCAATTCCCTCGCCATCTTCATTGTAAGTTTCGCCTTTTGGTGACTGTCCCATAGTGATGTTGAAGTGCTCCCCCATAGAACTAGCATCCCATCCCTCTGGTATCAAACCCAACTCACTTTCAACGAGCTTTTCGGGGAATAGCGAGGCAGTGGCAGAATCCATACCCTCTGGTTGCTCGCCGTTCATCTTAGCTTTCACCGGATCGAAATCGACAAACCATGACTTGAAGATGGCTTGCGCCATTTCTTCTAGGGTTTGGTTGGTGTCAGTGTTCAAGATGATCTTATCATCAAGAGCTTTACAGAACTTTTCTAATCTCTTTAGCTCAGGTTTGGGTGGTAAAGGAACCTCTAACTCTTGAAGTATTTTTGTATCCAATTTACCAGCACCAATTCCCGTATTTTCCACCTTAGCCAATAAGGTCTTCTTTATAGAAATTAGCCAGAACAGAAGATACCAAGGTGTGATCTCGTCAGTTTTAGGTACTAACGCTTTTACATCTTGGTTAAAGGTAACTTCTCTCGTTGTTATTCCTACCGGAATTTTATTGTGCAGCGCCCCACCACGGACTAACAACAATACGGTGTCTTTGGGAACTAAACGAGTTCCATTCTTAGAACCCTCAGTTGTAACCTTTAGATCTGATTCAGAGTACCGTGTGCTATCCATTGATGATGCACTTATCCAAGGTATATCTCCGCCCCAATATGCTTCATTACTCTTAGATGGCGTTCCCCCTGAGGTGAATTTAACGAGGTCGCCAAGTTTCTTAACTGACCAATTACAGTTCATAACCCAACCCCGCTAAGTTCTTTTTGATCTCAGCCTCTAGCATTTCTGACTCTGCAAATTGCTCACTCAATTTCGCGGTTAGCGTTGCCATTTTCTCAGCAAAGGGAACACCATCGTCCAGTTCTTCAGTCGCGCCAACGTAACGTCCCGGAGTGAGCACAAAATCGTGTTTCTTAATCTCTGCTAAGGTTGCGGATTTACAAAAACCGGCTTGGTCTTGATACGTGACGCCATTGACTTCTTCGCCCGTTTTCCAAGCATGGAACAGGTCAGCGACTTTCTGAATATCCTCTGGTCTAAAATCACGCAGTACCCGATCTTTCATATAGCCAAGGTTGCGCGCATCAATAAACAGCACTTCGCCTTTGCGATCGCGCAGTTTACGGCCTGCTTTATCGGTGCGCGCTTTTTTATTTTTGGTTAAAAACCAGATACAGGCCGGAATTTGCGTGTTGGTAAACAGTTGCCCCGGCAGCGCCACCATACACTCGACCAAATCATTCTCGACCAAGGCGGCGCGAATTTCGCCTTCGTTATTGGTGGATGAACTCATCGAACCATTAGCCAGCAGTAAAGCTTGCGAGCCATCCGGCGCAAGGTGGTAAAGCATATGCTGCATCCACGCGAAGTTGGCGTTCCCTGATGGTGGAGTGCCATATACCCAGCGCGGATCGTTATCATCAACGCCGATGTTCCACTCTTTCATGTTGAACGGCGGATTCGCCATGATGAAGTCAGCTCGTAAATCAGGATGCTGGTCGTTGGTATAGGTACTGGCAGGCTGACCGAATTGACACTCTAGCCCTCGAATCGCCATATTCATCCCAGCAAGCTGCCAAGTGGTGTAGTTGTATTCTTGCCCGTAAATCGAGATTTTCTGCTTTTGCGTCAGCGGGTCGATCTCTTTTTGGTTGGCATAGCGCTCAATAAATTTATCCGATTGGACAAAGAAGCCGCCGCTGCCCATTGCTGGGTCATAGACACGGCCTTCAAATGGCTCAATCATCTCTACAATCAAGGTAACGATGGAGGCAGGCGTATAAAACTGGCCGCCTTTTTTGCCTTCAGCCAGCGCAAACTGACCTAAAAAGTATTCATAGATATGGCCAAGAATGTCTTTGCTGCTGAGCGACTGGTGATTAAACGGAATGGTCGCAATCAGGTTGATCAGTTCATTGAGCTTGGCTTGGTCGATTTTAAGGCCTGAATAGTGTTTGTTGAGTACACCCTTGAGTTTGGGGTTATCGCGCTCAATCCCTTCCAGTGCGTTATCAATTAAATGGCCGACTGAGGTGATTTTTTTGGTGATTTTTTGTTGGTTTGCGCCCTCAATCAGCAGCTCTGCGCCGCCAATCACACGCGGTGCGTTATCTTGCAGGAACGACCAACGGGATTCCGGCGGTAGCCAGAACACGTTTTTCTCTTGGTAGAAATCGCGCTGCTCTAGCTCTATCGCGATCTCTTCGGCTAATTCTTCTGGGGTGAAATCTTGCGGGTCTAAATAGTATTCGTGCTCTGGGTTGGTCAATTCAGCTTTGATTTCCTGCTGGCGCAAGCTAAACGCATCCGAAACGTATTTGACGAAAATCAGCCCCAGCACCGCATGTTTGTATTGTGACGCATCCAACGCGGCGCGCAGTTTATCGGCCGCCGTCCAGAGTTTGCTTTCTAGCGCTTTGAGGTATTGTTGTTCTTGGTGGTTCATTGCAGATTTCTTAAAACATGGAAAATTGCCGATATGATACCAGTGGAAGCACAAAAATCCTCGCTTTATGACTGAGTTAAGTGTGGTTTTATGAGATAGAGAGCGCCTTGTGAGTAATCAAGAACGAATAATCCGTTTGCTTTGCGGCTAGCTATCGCGCAACAACTAGCTATCGCGCAACAAAAAGGGCGCAGCAAGTATTAGCTTGCTGCGCCCTGAAATAAATGGCGCGCCCTGTAGGATTCGAACCTACGACCACATCCTTAGAAGGGACGTGCTCTATCCAGCTGAGCTAAGGGCGCGCTACAGGGACAGGATTATACGAGTTGAACTCCGTAAATCAATCGCTTTCTCTAAGATTCGGTTTCAAATGCCTAAAAAACTGCCATTCGGTAGCCGAGTGTCGAAAAACAGAACAAGGCAAACGTTTGCTTATAGATGTTACTTTAAATATCTGCGACAATGCGCCCAAAAATATTTGCGACCAATGTGTAAGGAAAGCCATGACTGCTCAAAATATTGATGGGACACTCATCTCCCAGACGGTTCGCTCTGAAGTAGCGGCGCGGGTAAAAGCTCGCACTCAAGTGGGTCTTCGAGCTCCGGGGCTAGCGGTGGTGCTGGTGGGAGAAGATCCTGCGTCACAAGTGTATGTCGGCAGCAAACGTCGTGCTTGTGAAGAGGTGGGTTTTGTTTCTAAATCCTATGATCTTCCGGCCACTGCTGGCGAAGAGGAGCTACTGGCGTTAATCGATAAGCTCAATGCCGACCCTGAAATTGACGGCATTTTAGTGCAACTGCCCTTACCTGCTGGGATTGACACAACCCATGTGCTTGAACGCATTGTTCCTGAAAAAGATGTCGATGGTTTTCACCCTTACAATGTGGGCCGTTTAGCCCAACGCATTCCTAAACTGCGCTCTTGCACGCCCAAAGGGATCATCACTTTGCTTGAGCGCTATAACGTTCAACTGCGTGGTAAGCATGCGGTGATTGTGGGCGCATCCAATATTGTCGGCCGACCAATGACGTTAGAGCTGCTACTGGCTGGTTGCACCACAACCACATGCCACCGCTTCACTAAAGATTTAGAGCACCATGTTCGCCAAGCTGATTTGTTGGTGGTGGCCGTTGGTAAACCCAATTTTATTCCCGGCGCATGGATTAAAGAAGGTGCCGTAGTGATTGATGTGGGCATCAACCGCTTGGAGTCAGGCAAGCTGATTGGCGATGTCGAGTACGATGTAGCGCGCACTAAAGCAAGCTTGATCACCCCTGTTCCGGGTGGTGTCGGGCCAATGACGGTGGCCAGTTTGATTGAAAACACCCTGTTGGCGTGCGAGCAATTTCACCCCAATAACTGATCTTGTTATTGATTATTGCTAGTGGTTCTTGTTATTGATTATTGCTAGTGGTTATTGATAGCTATGATCAGCGAGCCAAAAAAGAACCCCAGCACTGCGCTGGGGTTTTTTAACGAGCTAATGTTTAACGAGCTGATGTTTAACGAGCCAGTTTTTAACGATGAATAGAAACGCTACGTTTATAGCGACAAAATAACCCCAGCAAGTGCAGCACTCATCAAGTTAGCCAGCACGCCAGCGCTGATCGCTCGAAAACCATATTGAGAGATGAAGCTGCGACGCTCTGGCACCAAACTGCCCAAACCACCGATCAATACTGCCATGGTCGAAATATTGGCAAAGCCGCACAGAGCAAAAGTTACAATCGCTTGAGAATGTTCACTGAGCGAATCTTTTACGTCCATCAATTGGATAAAAGCGACAAACTCGTTCACGACAATTTTATTACCAATCAGTGAGCCTGCCGTCATCGCTTCGCTCCATGGAATGCCCACCAGCCACGCAACTGGAGCAAATAGGTAGCCTAAAATCAATTCAAAACTAAGGGTTAAGCCAAACAGACCGCCCACCCAGCCCAATAGGCCGTTGAGTAGCGCAATCACACTGATAAAGGCCAGTAACGTTGCCCCAACCGCAACCGCGATACGAAGCCCAGACATTGCACCATCAGCTACGGCTTCAACCACATTGGTTGCTTTTGGTATCTCAACCTCTTCATTGGCCACCTGCTGACTTTGCGCTTCGGTTTCCGGCAGCAAAATTTTCGCCATCAACAAACCGGCTGGAGCTGACATAAATGCCGCCGCAATAAGATAGTTAAGGTTAACGCCCAGTGAGGCATAGCCAACTAACGTTCCACCCGCAACCGAGGCTAAGCCACACGTCATCACCGCAAAAAATTGCGAATCACTCATGTACTTTAAATAAGGCTTAACGACTAACGGCGCTTCAATCATGCCGACAAAAATGTTCGCCGTGGCTGACAGTGACTCTGCACGCCCCGTACCCAATAATTTTTGCAAACCACCGCCAATCAAATTAATCACTTTAGGCATCAAACCAATGTGGTACAAACCGGAGATCAAAGCGGAGAAGAAAATGATGATGCCAAGCACATTAATCGCAAACACAAAACCAACGCTACCATTGGCTAAACCGCCAAAGAGAAAGCCAATTCCCTCTTGCCCATAATTGATCAAATTCGATACCGCACCCGTGACACTGTTGAGCACTTCTTTCCCCATAGGGACATACAGAACCAATAGTGCAAAGCCTACTTGCAATAAAAAAGCGAGCGACACGGTTCTAAATTGGATGTTTTTTCTATTGGTAGAAAGTAGCCAAGCCGTAAATAAGATGGCGACGACGCCAAGTAATGAGTTCATTTGCTGTCAATCCAGATAACGGGGATAGGAAAGGCGCGCATTCTATCGTGCGAAAACGAATGCGCAAGTCGCAAATGTTACAGAGGTGTGCTTAAAAATAGCAGCCTTAAGCCTCTTATTTCAAGCTGTTGATTTGTAACAAGCTAAACGATTGCTTAGGCTTATCTTTTCCATATAGAAAAGATGTTTCTGAGTTGGGAAATAATAAACCGTGCTCATTACACTTTTGTCAAACGGATGTAAGGCTCTAACTGAGTATCCCAGTAGCAAGGTGTACCGATTAAAGCCTTGATAAATTCAATCACGGCTGAGGTTTTCTTCGGCATATGTTGTCGGCTCGGGTAAACCGCATAAAAAGGCATACTTTGATTTGCGTGCCAATCTGGCAACAACTGGATCAGTTTACCAGTTCGAAATTCATCTCGAATTAAATAAGTCGCCAAGTAAGCAACACCCCACCCTGCCACGGCGGCGTCACGCACGGCTTCGGCTAAATCCACCGAATAGTTACCCGACACATTGATGTTGACCTTTTGCTCTGGATTGGCAAACGACCAGCTGGTGTAATCTCGCTCCCAACTGCGGTAGATAAGACAGTTGTGACCTAACAGATCACCGGGTGTCTTAGGGGGTGAATGGTTTAATAAGTATTCCGGTGACGCCGCCAGCACAAATTGGCAATCGGCGAGACGCTGCGCCACGTACCCTTCCGGCAAATGTTCGTTGTTGGTCACCCACAAATCAAGCCCTTCTTCGAGCATATCGACTCGATAATCGAACAAATGCACTTCCACTTGCAGTTTTGGATAACGCTGACGAAGCGCCTCCAGTGCTGGCAAAATGTGCAAAGAACCAAACGACTGTGAAAGACCAAGCTTAATCAGCCCAGACACCTCATCACGCTGGCTTTCCATTTCAGACTGCGCAGCATCCATCAACCCAACGACCGCAATACAATGGCGATAAAAAGCCTCTCCAGCCTCGGTTTTGGTGAAGCTGCGAGTGGTTCGCTGAACGAGCTTCACCCCGAGCGAGGCTTCCAGTAAGGCCAACTGCTTACTAACATGCGATACTGATACGCCTAAGCTTTTGGCCGCAGCGGTAAAGCCTCGATGTTTGATTAACGCAGCAAATATCACCATTTGCCCTGCACGTTCAACTAGCACACGCTCTCCAGAAATAGCAAAGGGCTCATGATGAGCCCTTTGCGTTCAATTAAGGTTCAAATCAATAGGTAATTCTATCCGCCAAATGGCTCACCGCGAGGGCGAAATAATATGAACGGTTCCACTTCATCAACACATTATAGTTGTTGTATACCAAGTAAACGCGGCCATTTTCATCATCTGGCATGATAAGCCAAGCTTGAACGTTGTCTAAATTAGGCAGTGGTTTACCTTCGTAACGGGTAATACCGAGCTTGTTCCACTCTCTCAGTGATTTCCCTTTTTCGGGCTGTCGCCCTTCTAAAGTGCGGTCAAACCCATGCGGAACTTTAACTTGACGGCCCCAAGTGTATTTATCATCCCATCCCGATTGGCTGAGATAATTGGCCGTCGACGCGAATACATCTTCCTTTGAGCGCCAAATGTCTTTTTTGCCATCGCCATTACCATCGGAAGCGAACGCCAAAAACGAACTCGGCATAAACTGGCATTGTCCCATCGCGCCAGCCCAAGACCCTTTCATCTCATCAGCTTGGATATGACCTTGCTGTAGAATTTGCAACGCGGCCATCGTCTCCTTGCGGAAAAATGCTTCTCGACGACCGTCATAAGCCATAGTCGTCAGCGCATCAATAACACTAAAACCACCGGTCAACGCACCAAAATTACTTTCTACGCCCCACAAAGCCACGATAAAGCGCGGTTGCACGCCATATTGTTCGCCAATGCGGCTAAGCTCTGCATAGTGCTTTTCATACAGCGCCTTTGCTTGGTTCACTTTCCATTCTGGAACCGCGCGTGGGATATATTCATCCAGCGTCAGTTTCTTTTCTGGTTGATTGCGATCGGCCGTCACAGCACGTGGCTTGTACTCCACATTTTTAAACGCATCGATTAAAATTTGCTCTGAAATGCCTTCATTTCGTGCTTGCTGCTTCAAGCCTTCGACATAGTGTTCAAAACTAACCTCATTCGCCATCAATGGCGTGGAGAGGCTTAATCCCAATACGACTGACAATAACTTTCTCAAATCGTCCTCCTTGAGCTGAAAACTTAGCTATCTTTTTGCTGAGCCTTTTGCTGCTTATATTGTTCTAATAAATTTTGTGGCGGTGGCGGTAACTGTAGGAAAAAGCCCTCATTTTCTAGAGACTCTTTTACTTTTTCAATGTTCACTTGGGCAAGTGTACGCCCTTCCAGTTTCACTACCATGACTAAAGTAGGTTTACCGAACATCGCCATTAATGTGTCAGGAACCTGTGAAAAGTCATCCTTTTTGGGGATATAGAGATAGGTACCTTCTTTTTTAGAGCTTTTGTAGATAGAGCAAAGCATGACAAACCTTTTATTGTAATAAACTGGCTTTTCGAGCCAATTAAGTTAGAAACGTTAAACTTTTACCAAATTTGAGATTAAAACAAACATTTGACCGCAAGATAACTTGCTGAGCTAAGTCAGGGAATATAACATGACAACCCTAGTTTCAGGCAACGCCCTTTCTAGTGAAGCCATTAGTTATTGAGGTCAATATAAGATGTCGAATACTCCTGACCTAAAAGGTAGCAGTTTTACTTTGTCAGTGTTACACCTTTGCGACAGTGAAGTTGCCAATACCGTTGAGTTTCTCAAGGAAAAAGTCGCCCAAGCTCCTGCTTTTTTTGCCTCTGCACCTGTGGTGATCAATATTGCTAAAGTGATTGGCGATATTGATTTTGCGATACTTAAACAAGGCATCACTGAAGCGGGAATGATCCCGGTCGGTGTGACAGGTTGCCGTGATAAACGCAGCCAAAACTTAGCCTCAGAAGCTGGCTTTGCCGTGATGGCAGCAAGCAAGTCGCCTTCTCAAGCACCCGCTCAAATCGCGCCAACCAAGGTGATTCGCACGCCCATTCGCTCTGGCCAGCAAGTGTATGCCAAAGATAGCGATTTAGTGATCCTCAATCACGTCAGCGCGGGGGCCGAAGTGATCGCCGATGGTTCAATTCACATTCATGGTTCACTGCGCGGAAGGGCCATTGCCGGTGCCAGCGGCCAAACGGAAGCAAAAATTATTTGTCACGATTTACAAGCAGAGCTGGTCTCCATTGCTGGAAATTATTGGCTTAGCGATCAAATTGAAAGTGAGTTTTGGCAGAAGAAAGTGATGCTCAGCATGGTTGATGATTCACTGCATTTTGAAACGCTCACGATTTAAAATTAACAAGGAAAACATAATGGCACGCATTATTGTTGTAACGTCAGGAAAAGGCGGCGTTGGTAAAACAACCTCAAGCGCAGCAATTGCTTCTGGCTTGGCTTTAAAAGGTAAAAAGACAGCGGTCATCGATTTTGATATCGGTCTGCGTAACCTTGACTTAATCATGGGTTGTGAGCGCCGCGTGGTGTACGACTTTGTTAACGTCATCAACGGTGAGGCGACACTTAACCAAGCGATGATCAAAGATAAACGCACCGAAAACTTGTTTATTCTGCCTGCCTCACAAACCCGTGATAAAGATGCGCTCACCAAAGAGGGCGTAAAGCGCGTTTTGGATGAACTCGATACGATGGGCTTTGATTTCGTCATTTGCGACTCACCAGCAGGTATTGAGCAAGGCGCGTTGATGGCTTTGTACTTTGCTGATGAAGCGATTGTAACGACGAACCCTGAAGTCTCTTCCGTGCGCGACTCGGACCGCATTTTAGGGATTTTGGATTCCAAATCAATGCGCTCAGAGCAAGGGTTAGAGCCTGTTAAACAGCACCTTTTATTGACTCGTTATAACCCTACTCGCGTGACACAAGGTGAAATGTTGAGCGTGGAAGATGTTGAAGAGATTTTACATATCTCTTTACTTGGCGTGATCCCAGAAAGCCAAGCGGTGCTTAATGCCTCCAACAAAGGTGTTCCGGTTATTTTTGACGATCAATCAGACGCAGGCCAAGCTTATGCTGACGCTGTCGAGCGCTTATTAGGGCAAGAAGTCGAGTTTCGTTTTCTAACGGAGCAAAAAAAGGGCATCTTTAAACGACTTTTCGGGGGTTAATATTATGTCTCTACTTGAGTTTTTCCGACCACAAAAGAAAACGACCTCAGCAAGCCTTGCCAAAGAGCGTTTGCAAATTATCGTCGCCGAACGTCGTAGTGAAAATGACCCTGCACCGACCTATTTGCCTCAATTGAAAGAAGACATTCTCAAGGTGATCGCCAAATACGTCGCGGTTGACCCTTCGATGGTTGAAGTCTCTTTTGAGCACAAAGATGATGATATCTCTGTGCTGGAATTGAACGTGAAACTGCCAGACGAAGAAAAGTAATCCTTATGATAAAAGAGCCTGCAAAATTGCAGGCTCTTTCTCTTTACTAACCAATTTTACTCAACCAATTTGTTGAGCCGTTCACCGAGAATAGGTAAGCGCCAACTCTGCATCACATCCGGCAATTGCGCGGGATCTCTCTCTTTCTTCCACACCCAACTCAATAGCTGGTTGAGCTGTTTTTTAGAGGCTAAAAATTCAGTCGCTAAACCCGTGGTTTGAGACACTGATTTAACTTCATCTTTCAACCGTTTAAACAACTGTTTATAGCCGGGATAGTCCATCAAAGGGTCGATTTTAGGTGGGTATTGATCAGCCGGAGTCTGCTGACCCGCTTTCACCAATGCAATGATTTTGGCACTGTGACGTTGAATCGATCTCGGATCGGCCCCTTCATCAATCATACGGCTTGCACTCGTCAATCCCAAACGAGCGATACTCAGCAAATCTGTCTCTTTGACCACAAAATTGAGCGCCAAATCACGGCGTACCGCCTCTTCGTAGCGCCAAGTAGCTAAGGGTTTGAGAATCGCTAATTCTTGCGGTGTTAGTTGCCATGCCCCTTTGATATCCAAATAGGCCAAATCGGGATTAGTCTGTTTAATGCGTTTGACGCTCAATAGTTCAGATTCTTGCTGCGCCGCTTGCCACCAGCCCGCCTGCGTCACTTTATCGAGTAATTTCTCGTAAATCGGCAGCAAATAAAACACATCGGCGGCAGCGTAATCCAACTGCTTTTGCGATAAAGGCCTTGCTAACCAATCAGTACGCGATTCACTTTTATCAATTTCAATCCCTAAGAATTCATTGACCAATGCGGCAAATCCGGTAGACAGTCCATGACCGAGAAAGGCCGCCATTACTTGTGTGTCGACCATTGGAAACGGTGTGCAGCCAAATGCATTATGAAACACTTCGAGATCTTCACCACACGCATGCAGCACTTTGAGCACGGAGGTGTCTTGCAGTAGCTCGACAAAAGGGGCCATGTCATCAAAGGCAAGTGGGTCGATTAAAGAGAGGTTTTCACCATCATAAAGCTGGATCAATCCGAGCTGTGGGTAAAAGGTACGCACTCGGACAAACTCGGTATCGAGCATCACCACATCGGCATCTCGCGCGGCAAGGCATACATGTTGTAGGTCGTTAGGCTGGGTAATTATTTGGTAGTTCACTAATGGCTCACTTTGGGCAACCCTACTAGAGGGGACATAAAAATGCCGACGGTTTGAGTCGGCATTCTAGCACTATTTTTTCATACTGACTTGATGCTTAGGCACGTTTTGTTTGTTCAATTGCCGCATCATTTTCTTCACGAAGTACGCGGCGTAAAATTTTACCCACATTACTTTTTGGTAAATCTTCCCTAAACTCAATCAACTTAGGCACTTTATAGCCAGTCAAATGTTTACGGCAATGGGCAATGATTTCATCTTTGGTTAAGCTCGGATCACGCTTAACCACATAAATCTTGACGATTTCACCAGACACTTCATGAGGCTGGCCGATAGCGGCCACTTCTAATACTTTGCCATGCAGTGCAACCACATCTTCAATCTCATTAGGATAGACGTTGAATCCAGAGACTAAAATCATGTCTTTCTTGCGATCGACAATATAGACCATTCCTTGCTCATCAAACTTAACGATATCGCCTGTAGAGAGCCAACCATCGGCATCAATCACTTCTTTCGTCGCTTCCGGTCTTTGCCAATAACCTTGCATCACTTGTGGGCCACGCACTTGCAACTCACCGACTTGATCATAAGCCAACACTTTGCCTTCATCATCAACGATACGCACTTCGGTTGAAGGTACGGGTAAACCAATGGCTCCCGAATAATCACTTAAATCATAAGGATTACCTGTCACCAGTGGTGCACATTCAGTCAAACCGTAACCTTCAAGCAGGTGGATACCCGTCACTTTTTTCCACTGATCGGCCACCGCGCGCTGTACCGCCATACCACCACCAACAGAAAGCTTAAGATTTTTGAAATCAAGTTCATGGAAATCTTCGTTGTTGACCAACGCATTAAACAGCGTATTCACCCCCGTAATGGCAGTAAATGGGTACTTTTGCAGCTCTTTGACAAAGCCTGGAATATCGCGTGGATTAGTAATCAATAGGTTACGCCCACCCATTTCGACGAACAGTAAACAGTTTACGGTCAGTGCAAATACGTGATAAAGCGGTAATGCCGTCACAACCAGTTCGCGGCCTTCGGCCAATACTGGGCCATATGCCCCTTTTGCTTGGAGCACATTCGCAATCATGTTGCGGTGGGTCAGAATTGCCCCTTTTGCCACACCGGTTGTACCACCGGTATATTGCAAAAATGCAATGTCGTCGCCAGACATAAAAGGCTTCACATACTGTAAACGGCGACCTTTGTGCAACGCCTTACGCATGGAAATGGCACCTGGTAAGTCATATTTTGGCACCATCCCTTTCACATATTTCACAACGAAATCAACCAACGTCCCTTTTGCTCTAGGTAACATCTGTCCAAGGCTGGTCAATACCACATGTTTTACCGAGGTATTTTCAACAATTTGCTCTAAGGTATTGGCAAAATTCGAGACGATGACGATCGCCTTTGCATCGGCGTCATTCAGTTGATGTTCAAGCTCTCGCGGGGTGTACAACGGGTTAACATTCACCGCAATCAACCCGGCTCGTAATACGCCAAATAACGCGACCGGATACTGCAATAGGTTGGGCATCATTAAGGCGACACGATCACCTTTTTTCAGCTTCAGCTCATTTTGCAAATAGGCGGCAAATGCTCGGCTGCGCTCTTCCAGTTTACGAAAAGTCATGACCGAACCCATATTCATAAAGGCTGGTTGATCGGCATATTTATGAACCGATTGCTCAAACATTTCGACCAAAGAGAGGTACTGATCAGGGTTGATGAATTCAGGTACATCAGTTGGATAGCGTGAAAGCCAAGGTTTCTCCACGGTAATACTCCTCGTTATTGGCGGCTGCTCTACGGCGATATTTTTATGTGCGCTATTACAGCACAGCCAAAGCGCTTGAGCACGAAACACTCAAACACTTGTTTAAATTTTGTTAACTAAGCCAAAAATTAGTTCGGCGACTTGCGAAGGTTGCTCAAGATGGCAATGATGACCACCAGAAATAGTGAACATCTCTTGCCGATCATCGGCGAAATAGCCTCGAGCGGCTCGTAACTCAGAAAAACCGTGTGTACCGAGAATCACACGTTGTGGGCATTGGATGTGCGCCATTATGTGCTGAGCATGCTCATACGACATGCGATACAAGGAATCGCTGTTTAACTGTGGGTCATGACGCCAATACCACTCGTCATTACGCCGCTCAACCCCTCGAATAACGATGGGTTGGATCAAGGCTGCTTCTAACTGGTTGACTTCGGCTCGGCGAGCAACAGCGTATTCTAAGTTCGGTAACCTACGACGAGGCTTACGCCGGATCCGCTGGCGGCTGAGTACGCCATTGCGCAGCCTGGCCACACTCTCTAGTGGCGATTCAGCCAATGGAGCCATTCCTTCGATTTGAACTAATCCTGCGACTTGCTCAGGAAAGGCGGCACTATAGCAACTTGCGATTAAAGCACCAAGGGAATGCCCTACGATCACTAACCTGTTTGGTGATAAGTTGAGCAAAAATGAGTAAATATCATCAATATAGTCATGAAATGGGTAAAAATGACCGTCGGCTTTATGGCTTGAAAGGCCATGTCCCGGTAAATCGATTGCGCAAAGGTGTAACTGTGGATTAAGGTGACTTAACGCTTTGATAACGGTAAGAAAACTGGATGAATTATCTAACCAACCATGCAAAAAAACGACCGATAAGTCGGCCGTTTGTGCGTTTCCCACCTCTTGAGTCGCAATCATTCCTTGCGCAAGAGAGTACTGTTTTTGTTGCATCGCTATTTCACTTCTTGTACCACGCGCCCTTCACGAGCACCAATGTACATTTGACGACAATATAAGCTGTGGCAAGGGTACATATAAGTACCGAGATCATTCACGACCACTCTTTCTTCAACTCGCCACAAATGTAGTCCTTTTACGACCATGGTTGGGAAAGTGTATTCAAACTCACCCACTTTGGCCTTTTCTGGAGCAAGGCTGGTTCCCACTAGCGTCACCAAACGATCTTTCGCATAAGCCACTGGGTCAACAAACCCGTCAACATAGCCAACAAAACGCCCTTGCGGTTCACGGTCGATATCAGGTCGGCCTGATGAGCTAATCGGCAAATTGACTATTTCAATCCGTGTTTTATCCGCCAAATTAGTCACACTGGCGATGACGCCGCCCAGCCGGACTTCATCTTGCTCATTGGTTGGCGTATTGACCCAAGTGGCGTAATCGGTGATCACGGCATCACTACTGGCACGAAGATCATCCGGTAAGCTTGAGCATGCACCAAGCAGCAATGTGGACGATAACAATAGTAGCGTTTTAGAAGTGGAAAAAGATCGCATCATAATGACCTTGTTGGATTAGATGTAGATATCGACTCCAAGCAGTTGAGCAAGTTCCTCTTTTTTTGCTTGGTTCATCACGTCCATGTACTCTTCCATCGCCTTTCTTGATCGACCTTCAGGAAGATCGTATTCCAGATTAGCCCGATGAATCTCTGATGGATCGACATGACGAATTGAATGAGAAACAGCATTCGCCACCTTAGTAGGTTGGCCTACTCCGGTTTTGGCATCGCCTTTCTTTACCCCATTGTTCTTATTTGCGCGATTAGCCCTATTGCTACCGGGCACTATCGCAGGAGGTAAACCATTAATTGAAACCATACTGTTCCTATTCAATTAGAGCAAGACGAATGCAACGCCTTGCCTTTCACTGATTATTCTCGGCCCGGTAACTTCTTCCAAGCCACGTTATCACGCAGGTAAACAGGGCTCGACTCTTCCACCGTTAGCGTGTTTCCTTTGGCAAACTCGTACTGAGCAAGAAACACCATATCCTGTGCATCTGGGTACAATACTTCCCCCATTTGACACGAGATAGGCAACGTATCTAACTCTTCTTTATAAGCCGCCCAACCCGTTCCAGCGCAGCCCCAAGTGATGCTGTCAGCTTTGATTTGCTCAGCAAGAGTATTAGGAGCAATGACGCACTCTGCATCTATCTCTTGCCAAGAGCCATCTTCTTGACGTGTATAACGACCCCAGTAAATCTCACTCATTCTGGCGTCAATTGCACACGCCACCTGCTGGTAACCCTGTAAACGATAGCTGCCTTGCGCCATCGCTGCCAGGGTCGAAATACCTATCATAGGTAAATCAGCGCCGAATGCTAAACCTTGTGCAATTCCAATGCCAATCCGTACTCCGGTAAAACTGCCCGGACCACGGCCAAAGGCTAGCGCGTCTAGTTCCTGTAAGGTGATGCCCGCTTCTTTGAGGACGGAATCCACCATGGGTAGAATTTTCTTGGTGTGATCGCGAGGGGCAACTTCACTGCGAACGTACAGTTTGCCGTTCATCATTAAAGCAACAGAACAGTTCTCTGTTGCTGTGTCTAAGGCAAGGATCTTTGCGCTCATTACTGTCTCTAATTGTTGTTAATAGTTACGGGTGTCGTGACTGAAATTTGACTTAAGAAATCTTTTACTTTGTCCAAATCCCGCGTACGTGGAATGGGCGGTAAACTGGCAAGAAATAGCCCACCGTAGTCACGGGTGACTAAACGGTTATCACAAATGATCAGTACACCTTTGTCATGTTTATCGCGGATCAAACGCCCGACCCCTTGTTTCAAGGTGATGACGGCATCGGGTAGTTGTACTTGCGCAAATGGATCTCCACCGCGCATTCGGCAATCTTCAATTCGCGCTTTCAACAACGGATCATCCGGTGCGGTAAATGGAAGTTTGTCGATAATAACACAGCTTAATGCGTCACCTCTAACATCTATCCCTTCCCAAAATGCCCCTGTCGCGACCAATAAGGCATTACCTAATTCCATAAATTCGGCCAACGTTTTTTGTTTACTCGTCTCCCCTTGCATCAGCACTGGCACGGTTAACACTTCTCGAAAACGTTCACCTAACTCGCGCATCATGCTGTGGGAAGTACACAAAAAGAAGCAGCGGCCTTGGTTTTGCTCAATCACTGGCGACAAAATACGCACCAATTTATCGGCAAGGCCTGGGCTATTGGGTTCAGGTAAATAGCGTGGCACACACAGCCGCGCCTGCTGCTGATAGTCAAACGGGCTTGGTAATGAAAACTGAGCTTGGGGCTTTAGTCCTAAACGCTGAGTGAAATGGCTAAAATCGTCGTTTACGGCCAAAGTTGCGGAGGTGAAAATCCATGCGCCCTGCTTTTGTTGCACCTGTTCGTGAAATTTATCGGCCACCGAAAGTGGGGTGATGTGTAAACTAAAATGACGCGGCGTGGTGTCATACCAATAGGAATAACCGGTAATAGAGACATCACACACTCGATCAATTCGTCCTTTGATTAAGTTAGCGCGCTCAAATGCGGTATCCAATAACTGGCTGCGACCTAACGCGAGTTTTAACACATCGATAGCAAAATCTAAGCTGTCTCGCAAACGCGCTAATTCTCGCGAAATCGATGGTGAAGCTAACGCCTCACGCCAGTTGCCTCGAAAACTGGGTTCACCCAACACAATGCGTAAATCCATCGCTGATTGCACCAGTTTATCGCCCACTTTCTGCAATTGGCGCATATCTTTTGCTTCAGTGCGATAGCCGATTTCAATATCTTTCGCCAGCTCTTGGACTTGGCGACTGGAGACCGATTGACCAAAATATTGGCTGGCGATATCCGGTAACTGATGCGCTTCGTCGAAGATAAAGACCTCGGCTTCGGGGATCAACTCACCAAACCCAGTTTCTTTGATCGCCAGATCGGCTAGAAAAAGGTGATGGTTGACCACGACAACGTCGGCATCCATCGCCTTTTTGCGTGCTTTAGAGACAAAACAGTCGACGTAACTTGGGCACTCTTTGCCAAGGCAATTGTCGTTGGTTGAAGTGATGGTTGGAATGACCGCACTGTCCTCAGGCAACTCTTCACATTCACCTAAATCACCGCTTTTGGTTTCCGATGACCAACGACGCACTTTCACTAATTGAGTCAATAGCTGTGGATCAGATTGGTTGGTGTGGCTTTCCACCATTTGGCGGCTTAGCCTATCAAGGCACAGATAGTTTGCTCGGCCTTTTAATAGCGCAACATTGCCATAGAAACCGAGCGCATCAATCATCAAGGGTAAATCACGATGAAAAAGCTGCTCTTGTAGGTTTTTAGAACCCGTACTGATAATGACTTTTTTACCACTGAGCAGCGCAGGCACCAGATACGCAAAGGTTTTGCCTGTACCAGTCCCTGCTTCAACCACTAATTGCGATTGTTGGGCAATCGCCTTAGCGACCGCTTCAGCCATGTCAATTTGCGCTTGTCGAGCTTGAAAACCGGCAATGGCCTTGCCTAATGCGCCTTGTGAAGAGAAGGTTTTTGCAATCATCAAAAAGTGGGGGTAAGTGTTCGTTGCGGGGCATTATGTCAGGTTTGATGAGCTGGCGCGAATCCAAGTGCAACCCGCGCCAGTTAGGTGTGTTCTATTTGCGATTGAGGTAACGAGATAACCAAGCTGGTCCTTCGTACCCATTCTCCGTTTGGGTCATTGCTTTTGCCGCCTCGGCGGGTGACGCTCGGTTCTCCCACATGTCTTCCAAAATGATTTCGTCAATTTGATGGTCTCCCATCAATGCACTCACTCTTTCCATATACAGCTTTCGTGCGAGGAGTTCTCTATCCATAAATACCGCCTTAAGACACTCTGTGAGGAAGAAAATTAGTAAAAGCCTAACGGTGAACCCGTTTATATATTGAAACCAACTTAATAATAGATTAATTATAGCCCTTATATTGCGGGGCGCCTCACCGTTCACACGCTCACGAATTAGTTTTTAGAACGAAAAAAATCATGCACGGAAGTAATTAATAATGGAAAGAAAAACACTGCTCACTCATTGTAGTGATGCGCCCGGACTTATCTCTAAAATCACGAACATTTGTTATAAACATCAACTCAATATTATTCATAACAATGAGTATGTTGATAACATTAGTGGTCACTTTTTTATGCGTACTGAATTGGAAGGCTACTTTAACGACACCACCCTTCTAGCCGACCTTGACCAAGCCTTGCCTGCACACGCAAAGCGTAAACTGATTGATTCTTCGCGCAAACGCATCGTTATTTTGGTGACTAAAGAAGCACATTGCTTGGGCGATATTTTGATTAAGAATTATGATGGCAGCTTGGATGTCGATATTGCTGCAGTGATTGGCAATTACGATACGCTGCAAAATCTGACCGAAAAGTTTGATATCCCGTATCACCATGTTTCTCATGAAGGGCTAAACCGCGAGGAACATGAGCAGAAATTATTAGAAGTGCTGGACCAATATCACGCCGACTATTTGGTCCTCGCCAAATACATGCGGGTACTCACTCCTGGTTTTGTCGATAAGTACCATCACAAAATTATTAATATTCACCACAGCTTTTTACCGGCATTCATTGGTGCAAAACCTTACCAGCAAGCGTACGAGCGCGGTGTGAAAATCATTGGTGCGACGGCGCACTTTGTCACTAATGATTTAGATGAAGGCCCGATTATTAAGCAAGATGTGATCCCGGTTGATCACACATTCAGCGCGCAAAACATGGCGCAAGCTGGACGGGATGTTGAGAAAAATGTGCTGAGTAAAGCCTTGAACAAAGTCATCAACGATCACGTTTTTGTTTATGGCAACAAAACGGTCATTTTATAGCAAAGCGAAGAGTGTTCTTCACGAACATAGGAAAGACAAAAGGCGCGATTTGCGCCTTTTGTTGTTTTACGATTGCTGGCTGATCACTCCAAGTGATAGCACCACCGGCTAGCTTGGACCATAGATTATAACTTAATCGCCAGCTCGACCCCCTGACGAATCGCACGCACAGCATCAAGCTCACCAGCATAATCGGCACCACCAATCACATGCATCTTCTCACCCAATGATGCCCATTTATCTTCAAAAGGACGTACCGATTCTTGCCCGGCACAAATCACAATTTTATCGGCGTCTAACAGCAAAGGATTACCGTCAAGCGTGATATGTAAACCGTCAGCGGCAATTTTTTCATAACCGACACCACCCAGTAGATTCACTCCACGCTTTTCTAAGGTGCGTTTATGGATCCAACCTGTGGTCTTACCGGGGCCTTTACCTACTCGTCCTTTGCGACGCTGCAATAGCCATACCGTTTTCTCACTCATACAATCGGGAAATGGGTACAAACCTCCGGGATAAGCAATCTCTTTATCGATGCCCCAATCATGCAGCCAATCATCAAGCGTATGCTCTGTCGGCTCAGTCAACATAGTGGCGACGTCGACACCAATTCCACCAGCACCAACAATCGCGACTTTTTCACCAACGGGTGTTTTTTCACGGATCAGCGTTTGGTAATCCACCACCTTTTCTAGGTTATCAATACCATCAATTTTTACTTTTCTCGGCTCGACACCCGACGCCATCACTACTTCATCGTACGGTTCGAGCATCTCAAAATTGACGTCAGTATCTAAATGCAGATGCACACCGGTTTGATCAATACGATTTGCAAAGTAGCGAATGGTTTCTCGAAACTCTTCTTTGCCGGGAATTTGCATCGCCAAACGGAACTGGCCACCAATGCGATCATTTTTTTCAAACAGATCAACATGATGCCCACGCTCAGCCAAGGTAGTCGCGCAAGCAAGCCCCGCCGGACCTGCGCCAATCACCGCCATTTTTTTCGGCTGAGCCGCAGGGCGAATAACCATTTCCGTTTCATAGCAGGCCCGCGGGTTAACGAGGCAACTGGCCCGTTTGCCTTTAAATACGTTATCTAAACAGGCTTGGTTACAGCCGATACACGTATTGATCAGCGCGGCTTTTCCTTGCTCGGCTTTGGCAACAAATTCTGGATCGGCAAGAAACGGGCGCGCCATCGACACCATATCCGCTTGACCCGTTGCTAATATTTTTTCTGCTTCTTCTGGAGTGTTGATGCGATTACAGGTCACGACGGGCACAGAGAGATGTGGGCGGATCTTTTCCGTTACCCAAGTAAAAGCAGCACGGGGTACTTGAGTCGCTATCGTTGGAACGCGCGCTTCATGCCAACCGATGCCCGTATTGATAATGGTCACGCCAGCTTGTTCAAGTGCCTTAGCGAGCATTAAAACCTCTTCAAAAGTGCTGCCCTCTTCGACTAAATCCAGCATTGAAAGACGGAAAATGATGATGAACTCTTTACCAACCACTGCGCGAATCGCTTTCACTATCTCAATGGGTAAACGGATACGATTTTCGTAACTACCGCCCCAATCGTCGTAACGCATGTTGGTACGTTTACAGATGAATTGGTTGATCAAATACCCTTCCGAGCCCATCACTTCCACACCATCGTATCCTGCAAGGTGAGCTAATTCAGCACTACTGGCAAAGGCATCAATGGTTTTTTTTATCTGACGAGCACTCATTTCACTCGGTGCAAAACGCGCAATAGGTGCTTTAATCGCCGAAGCACTTTGGGCAAAAGGGTGCATTGCGTATCGGCCTGCGTGCAGCAATTGCAAGGCGATTTTTCCACCTTGGCGATGCACTGCCTCAGTCACAACTTGGTGTGCACGCGCATGTTTTGCCTTGCTAAATTCAGCACTGAAAGGGTGCAGTCGACCGCGCAAATTAGGCGAAAACCCGCCCGTCACAATCAGCCCAACCCCACCTTTTGCACGCTCTTCATAAAAAGCGGCCAGCTTATGGAGCCCTTCCTTGTGCTCTTCTAATCCCGTGTGCATTGATCCCATCAATACACGGTTGCGTAACTGAGTAAATCCTAAATCCAAAGGCTCTAACAGATGTGGGTACATGGCGACTTCACTTTTATAATTATGCGTTATGGTCTGACCAGAATATTATTGCCCACAAAAAAAATCAAACAAGTGTTTACATTTTTGTAACACCGATCAATCTTGCGGTTGTTTGGGTATACTAGATCACGTAGGATGTAAGCCATTAATATCTCAAGGTTAATCCCTTGATTCATTTAAACACGCTTGCGAATAGCCGCAGTGGAGAAACAATGAAATCACTATTTCGATTTATCGGTTTGATATTTAAAGGTTTTTGGAAAATCATTACCTTTATTCGTTTAGCCTTAACCAACCTGTTCTTTTTGCTCAGTATTGCACTGATTTATTTCTTGTATGTGCATGCCGATTCTCCCCTGCCTACCATAGAAAAAGAGTCCGCATTAGTAATGAACTTATCGGGACCGATTGTTGAACAGAGTTCTTACATCAATCCGATGGATTCAATGACTGGTTCATTTTTTGGCAAAGACTTACCCAAAGAAAATGTATTATTTGATGTAGTAGAGACCATTCGCCATGCGAAAGACGATGCGAAAATCACAGGCATTGTGCTCGCTCTCGGAGAAATGCCTGAAACCAACCTCACTAAGCTACGTTACATTGCTAAAGCGTTGAACGAATTTAAAGCCACGGGCAAACCCATCTACGCGGTGGGAGATTTCTATAATCAAAGCCAATATTATTTGGCAAGCTACGCCGATAAAGTCTATTTGGCACCGGATGGCGCAGTGATGCTGAAAGGCTACAGTGCCTATTCAATGTACTACAAAACTTTGTTGGAAAAGCTGGATGTCAATACGCACGTTTTCCGTGTCGGCACTTATAAATCAGCCATTGAGCCATTTATTCGTGACGATATGTCCGACGCGGCAAAAGAGTCCGCCTCTCGCTGGTTAACGCAGTTGTGGGGAGCGTACGTTGATGACGTAGCGACCAACCGTAAGATTGACGGGAAAACGTTAAACCCATCAATGGATGAATTTCTGACGCAATTAAAAGCGACCGAGGGTGATCTCGCTGCTTTATCATTAAAATTAGGGTTAGTGGATGAATTGGCCACTCGCCAACAAATGCGCCTATCGCTCGCCGAAACATTTGGCAGCAATGGAGAAGATAGCTACAACGCCGTAGATTACTACGAATATCAAGCCACCATTAGGCCACAGTTTAACGCTGATATGGACGATGTAGCCGTAATCGTGGCTAGTGGTACCATCATGGATGGAGATCACCCACGAGGCACAGTCGGTGGTGATACCACCGCCGCATTACTTCGCCAAGCGCGTAACGATGATAAAGTCAAAGCCGTCGTATTGCGTGTGGACAGCCCAGGAGGCAGCGCCTTTGCCTCCGAAGTTATTCGTAATGAAATTCAAGCGTTAAAAGACGCAGGCAAACCGGTTGTCGTCTCAATGTCGAGCCTTGCAGCGTCTGGCGGTTATTGGATTTCAATGAGTGCGGATAAAATTATCGCGCAGCCAACCACGTTAACCGGTTCGATTGGTATTTTTAGTGTCATCACCACATTCGAAAAAGGACTCAATAAATTGGGGGTTTATACCGATGGCGTAGGAACCTCACCTTTTTCTGGTGTCGGTGTCACCACAGGGCTAACAAAAGGCGTGGCCGACGCACTGCAACTGGGCATTAACCATGGTTACCAGCGTTTCATCAGTTTGGTGGGAGAGAACCGTGGCCTTTCATTGGCACAAGTCGATCAGGTCGCGCAAGGCCGCGTATGGACAGGACAAGATGCGATGGATCATGGTTTAGTCGATCAAATAGGTGACTTTGATGATGCCATTAAGCTCGCAGCACAACTGGCAAAATTAGAGACCTACAATATTTATTGGGTAGAAGAACCCCTTTCACCCGCTGAGCAATTCTTGCAAGACATCATGAATCAAGTGCAAGTTCGCTTCGGTTTTGATGTATCAACACTAGTGCCAGCGTCGCTGCAACCTGTAGCAAAACAATGGGTGCAAGATGCCAGCTTACTCAACCATTTTAATGATCCGAAAGGGCAATATGCGTTCTGCCTAAACTGCCAAGTTCAGTAGCAATATCAATCTGTAATGACTAAAAACCATTGGGGCGCTTTGTGTTGAGCGCCCCTTTTTATATTAAGTGAATACGCTATAATCCCCCGCTCTGTTCCCCTACACGAGTGATTTCTAGCTATGGCAAGAAAACATATCTACATCGCCTACACTGGCGGTACTATCGGCATGCTAAAATCCGACCATGGTTATGTCCCTATTGCGGGCTTCATGGAAAAACAACTCGCAGGTATGCCTGAGTTTCAGCGCCCTGAAATGCCTGAGTTCACCATTCATGAATATGACCCTCTGATTGACTCCTCAGACATGACGCCTGAAGATTGGCAACAAATCGCCAACGATATTCGAGATAATTATGATAAATACGATGGCTTTGTGATTTTACATGGTACGGATACCATGGCTTACACGGCATCGGCACTCTCTTTCATGTTGGAAAACTTGGGTAAACCCGTCATTGTGACAGGCTCACAAATTCCGTTGGCCGAATTGCGCTCTGACGGACAAGCGAATTTACTTAATGCATTGCACATCGCCGCTAATTACCCCATCAATGAAGTGACGTTATTCTTCAATAATCAGTTGATGCGGGGTAACCGCAGTGTCAAATCACACGCCGATGGTTTTAATGCGTTTACCTCGCCGAACCTTCCTCCGCTGTTAGAAGCTGGGATCAATATTCAAATCAGCAGTAACGTTAAAGTTGGCGAACAGCCGCAAGGAGCCTTCCGAGTTCATAACATTACACCACAACCGATCGGTGTGATTACCATGTACCCTGGCATCTCTCACGAAGTGATCCGCAATACCTTATTACAGCCAGTCAACGCGATGATTTTGCTGACTTTTGGTGTGGGAAATGCACCTCAAAATGCGCAACTATTAGCGCATTTAAAAGAAGCCTCAGAACGTGGCGTGATCGTCATGAACTTAACTCAATGCTTAGCAGGTAAAGTCAACATGGGCGGTTACGCAACTGGCTGTGCACTTGCAGAAGCAGGCGTGATCAGCGGCTACGACATGACACCCGAAGCCGCTTTAGCCAAGCTTCACTATTTACTGAGCCAGAATCTTTCTTATGAAGAAGTGAAGCAGAAAATGCAGGAAGTATTACGTGGTGAAATGAGCTTATAGCTTTAAACACCCACAATATATTTTCCCATCATTAACAAAATCCCCAACTCAATGAATTGGGGATTTTTGTATTCTGTACAAGTCAAATAGACTCATTCGTGGTTTGGATTGACTCGAACAATATCGTCTTGTCCGTTTTGAAAGCGCTTTTTAAGCTCATTTTTTGACTTAAAACTGATTTCTCCACCAGCGGCAACTGTCATATGGTCCGCTTCTACATTATGCTTAGATTGATACAACATCACAGCTTGCATGCATGAATCTCGCTGTGTTTGTGAAAGTGGTGTACCTTCAGGCCACTTACCCGTTTCAACAGCGTGCATTAATCGCTTGTAAGCTTCGGGGGTGATGGCGTTAATGAGTTGATCGGCATCCATGGTCTATCCTTAATTAACGAATTCGTCACAAACATAACTTGCCATGATATTGAGTCAAGACAAGCCCAATAAATAAGTGTATTTGATCACAAGCTAATATTATGAATTTGATAAAAGTGCCCATGATTCTCAGCCTATCACTTCTTATAAGTGGCTGCTTTGAGAATAACAGAGATACCGACAAGCTATGTGCAGATAATCCTAATTTGCGCTGTGAAAGGCTCAATATAAATGATGGGCAATGTAGAGTTCCACGCACGGACCTCATCTGGCATCGATTTGAAGTACTTAAAAATCCAAGCGATAGCAACAAGATTAAAGAATACGGATTAGTTCAAGCTTACCGAAAATGTCTAGAGCTTGCTTCTCAAATACAAGCGATCGATCAAACCGAATTGAAACAGCGTCGCTTCGAAGCATTGGTCAACGCTGGACATGATTTAGAGACTATTGTCGATGAGCTTCACAAATCTCGCTCACCAGAGACACTCTATTTTCTTTGGAGCCAAATTGGGGACAAGCAAGCTCGCCGGGAATTCCTCCAGTTGGAAGGCAAACCTGAGCTTGAAAACGCCGAAATGCAGTATGCACTCGCTACTTTTTATGTTCAACGGGATCGAGAAAAAGCAATCTATTTGCTCCATCGAACCTTAGGACTCAGCCCAAAAGGCAGTATCAACCTTGATGCTATCAAATCTCTTGCCAGTACCAACCAAATTCTCAAACAGAAAGAAAAAGCTTACATTTGGGCGATGGTAGGAAAAACATTCAATGTGCCGGTTGCTTCAGAGACAGAACTCAAATTGCTGTACGGGTTTGATCAAGAAAAATTTGATGCACTCGACGATATCGCCGAACAAATCGTTGACGCTATCAAAAATGGACAGTTTAAACCAGAGCTCATTTCTCTCGACTTTGCCAACTAACAAAATGTAATCATAAAACAAAGAGCGGTGATAAGTTCACCGCTTTTTCACTTTTTGTTGAAAATTAACGACACTGAATTAACACAAAATCGTTCACCTGTTGTTTGAGGTCCATCGGGAAAAACATGCCCTAGATGGCTATCACACACCGCACAACGGATCTCAGTTCGAATCATTCCATGCGTTAAATCTTCAAGATAGCGGATTGCAGTATCATTGATCGGTGCATCAAAACTTGGCCAACCACACCCCGAATCATACTTATTGTTGGAGACAAATAACGGGCTGCTGCAACAGGTACACGCGTACACACCTGTGTCACGATTATGTAATAACTTGCCACTAAACGGGGCTTCTGTACCGCGTTGACGGCAAACATAAAACTCATCATCCGTTAGTCTTTCACGCCAGTATTCATCAGGCTTAACATTATTATCAATCTTCGATTTCACTTACAAAACTTCCCTTCTTCTCAATATTGAACTGGTACTTTTTATGTCAAAAACTTGCATACTCCACTCTTTGTAGCACATACTTTCTCACCATGAAATGGTAGGTATGTAATTTCTAACTGCCTTAGAAGGCTAAAGTATTTTACGCCAACTGAAAGTAAACAGAAGCGGTATAAAGTTTAAAATTTAATCACTTACGATTAATTGTGAAAAAAAGCGTCGCTTTTTTTTGACTTTAAACAAGTTAAGTCCGATTATCTGTTGCAGACATTTACTGGATTCTGTAATTTTACTACCAGTTATCTTTAATCAGAAATTAAGTTGTGGAGCAACTATAATGACTATCAAAGTAGGTATTAACGGTTTTGGCCGTATCGGTCGTTTCGTATTCCGTGCAGCGCAAGAGCGCAACGACATCGAAGTTGTAGGTATTAACGACCTTATCGACGTAGATTATATGGCATACATGTTAAAGTATGACTCAACTCATGGCCGTTTCAACGGTACTGTTGAAGTTGAAGCTGGCAACCTAGTTGTAAACGGCAAAACTGTACGTGTAACAGCTGAGCGTAACCCAGAAGATCTAAAATGGGATGCAATCGGTGTTGACGTGGTTGCTGAAGCAACAGGTCTATTCCTAGACGATGCAACCGCTCGTAAGCACATCACTGCTGGCGCGAAAAAAGTTGTTCTAACTGGTCCTTCAAAAGACGCGACTCCAATGTTCGTAATGGGTGTTAACCACGCTTCTTACGCTGGCCAAGACATCGTTTCTAACGCTTCTTGTACTACAAACTGCCTAGCACCTATCGCTAAAGTTCTTAACGACAAGTGGGGCATCGAGTCTGGTCTTATGACTACTGTTCACGCAACTACAGCGACTCAAAAAACTGTAGATGGTCCTTCTGCGAAAGACTGGCGTGGTGGTCGTGGTGCTTCTCAAAACATCATCCCATCTTCAACTGGCGCAGCTAAAGCGGTTGGCGTTGTAATCCCAGAACTAAACGGCAAACTGACTGGTATGGCTTTCCGCGTACCTACAGCGAACGTTTCTGTAGTTGACCTAACTGTTAACCTACAAAACCCAGCATCTTACGCAGAAATTTGTGCTGAAATGAAGCGCGCTTCTGAAAACGAATTCGCTGGCGTTCTAGGCTACACTGAAGATGCAGTTGTTTCTCAAGACTTCATCGGCGAAATCAACACATCTGTATTCGATGCTAAAGCTGGTATCGCACTAACTGACAAATTCGTTAAAGTTGTATCTTGGTACGACAACGAAATCGGTTACTCAAACAAAGTTCTAGACCTAATCGCTCACGTTTCTAAATAATCGTAGTGTTTAGCGAAGAAATTCGTTGAGAACAAAAAGGCGGCCATTGTGTCGCCTTTTTAGTATCTGTCCCTTTCATTAATGGGACTGCGTTAGACAATCCGAGCCATTCCTTACTCAATTATCCGGTAGGAATGGCATGAGGTATCGAATTTATGGATCTGCAATCTCTCCCTACCCTGACTTATCTTTCTGACAACGTCACTATCGTTGAGAAAGAGGGCGTTAAAATTGTTCGCGTTATTCATGACAAAGCAACCGCCGGAATTACACTGCATGGCGGCCATGTCATCTCATTCACTCCTAAAGGACAAGATGAGCTCATTTGGATGAGTGACACGGCCATTTTTGACGGTAAAGCCGCTCTAAGAGGCGGGATCCCTGTTTGTTGGCCATGGTTTGGCCGTATTGCTGCACCAGCCCATGGTTTCGCACGCACCAGTGAATGGGCATTGATTGAACATAGAGAAAACGAGCAGGGCGTCATTATCGTGCTAGGGCTCGACCATTCGCCCCAAACACTGACTATTTGGCCATTTCAATTCCAAACCCGTCTTTATGTTGAAATCGGTGACAAGTTAAAAGTCACTTTAGAAACGACCAATACGGATGAGAAAGCATGGACGTTTTCTGCAGCGCTGCACAGCTACCTCAAGGTTGGTAATATTACCCAGACCACTACTACAGGTATGGGCGTTGAATATATAGACAGCTTACAAGATGCAAAAATGTGTCAAGGTGGTTCAACACTGGTCCTCACCGATACGATTGATCGCGTCTATACCGCACCTGAAGCACAAATTCAGGTCCAAGATCCTGTTTTGAATCGCACGTTAGTGGTTGAAAACTCTGGGCACAACTCTGCCGTCTTGTGGAATCCATGGGCTCAAGGCGCTCAATCAATGGCAGATATGCCTGACGATGGTTATCAAACGATGCTGTGTGTTGAATCTACACTGCATGCCCCTTGCTTATCCGCTGGAAAAACCTTGCAACCAGGTGAAAGCCATCAGCTCGTCACGACGGTTTTTTCCAACTAAGCTTTTTGGCGAATTTTCCGTCATCATACTCATGCTGAGGGCAGTGAAATCACGCTGTCCTTTTTATTTCTAGCCGCAGACGCTAAACTGGCACCTTTGTTTTTCAAGCGAGATCTTCATGGCGTATCTGTGCCCCCTTTGCCAGCAACCTCTGTTGCAACAGCAGCAAATATTGAAATGTGAAAATAATCATCAATTTGATATAGCCAAAGAGGGCTACGTCAATTTGATGCCTGCACATCATAAACGCTCAAAAGATCCGGGTGATAATAAAGAGATGATGCAAGCTCGTCGCCGTTTTCTTGAAGGTGGACATTACGATCTGATGCGTCAGACGGTCGCTCAGTTGTGCAGTAAGTATCTGCAAGATTCTTCTTATCAGTTTTTAGACATCGGCTGCGGCGAAGGTTACTACACCCAATTTGTCGCTCAAACGCTTGCACAACACTCGACACAATCGGTCACCTATGGGTTAGATATCTCTAAAATCGCCGTCCGTTATGCAGCAAAGCGCTACCCTATGGTCAACTTTGTCGTTGCCTCCAGCCACCGCTTGCCCTTTGACGATGCTTCCCTAGCCGGTATATTACGAATTTATGCGCCCTGTAAAGCGCAAGAGCTTTACCGCTGCATTCAAAACCAAGGAGTGGTGATTACCGTTACACCCGCGGCAAGGCACCTCTATCAGTTAAAAGAAGGGATCTATCCTAATGTTCAACTGCATGATGAAACCGCAGAAGAGATAGCTGGGTTTACACTAGTAGAGCAACAAAAACTGCACTACACCATGGCATTAAGTGGTAACGATGCTTTTGATTTATTACAGATGACGCCGTTTGCATGGCGGGCCAGTGATGAGCTAAGAGCGCAATTAAAGCAAGCTGAGCAATTTAATTGTGAGGCCGATTTTATGATCAGCGTTTACCGCAAAGTTAGTTGATAATAATTCTCATTATATTGCAAATCCATAGTGTCTCCATTATTATGCCAAATTCAAAATGGAGACATTCATGCGCTTAGTTACTTCTCTGGCTCTACTATTACCACTTTTTGGCTGTGCTTCGCACCAGCCGAAGCCCATTGCTCACTTTTATGATTACCAATTATCCACCTCTAGCGGCAAACCATTGAGTCTCAATTCGCTGCCGAATGAGATAAAAAATGCCGATATCATTTTAGTCGGTGAGTGGCATACACACCCAGCCATTCATCGCTTCCAAACCGAGCTATTGGCACAACTCAGCCGCGAAAACACCCATGTTGCCTTGTCTATGGAACAATTTTCACGCGATGAGCAAGAGATACTGAACCGCTATCTAGCAGGAGAAATCGGCGAACAATACCTTATTTCTCAGACCAGAGCGTGGCCAAACTACCAAAGTGACTACCGCCCACTGGTTGAATTTGCAAAATCACAGCAGTTGGATGTCATTGCCGCTAATGCGCCTAAACCTTTCGTACGTTGTATCGGCAAAGTAGGGATCAAATACCTTGATAAATTAACGCCAGTAGAGCGGGCTCAGGTTGCACACCAAATTGACACCTCAGCCTCTCCATACAAAGCGAAGTTCATGGAATCAATGCACCACGGTTCAAAAGAGCAAACTGAAAAACAGTACGCAGCTCAGGTCGCTTGGGATGAAACGATGGCAGAAAGCATGGTGGATTATTTACAAAACCACCCGACAGCTCAGGTGATGCACATCGCAGGCAAGTTCCACACCGAGCAGGGTTTAGGCACGGCGCATTCTATCCTTCGTCGAAATCCTGATTTAAAGGTTGCCATCATCACGCCCGTAGAGGATACCCAGGCGTCGTATCCGGATTTCCAACTCACTGTACTGCCAATTCCCACCGCCTATGTTCAAGCAGAGCATCGTATGCAAGCCTATCAACAGATAAAGAATCGCAACACAGATCTCACTTGCGACTAATTAGCGGCGAATAACGGGCCTGCTTATTCTTTTCATATAAAGTAGGCGCGTTTTTTGCTTGTACATACTTCATACAAATTGCGAATTTTTTGCACAAGTTTTTCATAAATCTGTCGATACATTAACTGATGGCATTTATAGGAGAGAAGTATGACACCGGTAGGGACAAGCTCAGCGCAACTGCATTCACTCCAGCAAGTTAAGGCTCAAGCAAATTCTACAGCGGCATCCCCCCCCTCTGCCCCGCTCAAAGTGGAGCAGAATACCGTCACTTTGTCTGATGAAGGCAAAGCCTTGCTCGCAGCGCTGCAACAACTCGACAAAGAGAGTAAGTTAGAAAACAAAGAGAAAACTGTGACTGGCAAAGTGGAATCATTTGCTCATGGTGCTTTGGGATTAGATCATCCAGATAAAAAACCAGAAGAAGATGATAGCTCCTATTCCGCAGGGAAATATTTTTCCGCCGCGGCAACAGTAGGAGGTTTGTTACTGCTTCTCTAGTCTTTTAGATTTCTATTGGATATTAATTGCGGTTTGGATGGTTGATGATGTGGTCCTCCCAGTCGATAACATCAATCTCATAAACGACTTTGTTGCGAACACTTTCTTGCGCGGCGTGCATCGCCTCTTTGGAGCCGGTAATCAAAGGATGCCATTGCGGCAATGTTTTGCCTTCTGACAGTACACGATAGGCGCACGTATCCGGCAACCAGTTAAATTCATCAATTTTATCACGCGTCAGTTTTAAGCACTCCTCACCAGAATTGAAACGGTTTGGATAATCCTTGCATGAGCAGGTATCGCTGTTTAACCAACTGCAAGCGACATTGGTGTAATAGACCTCATCACTATCTTCATCCATTAACTTGTGTAAGCAGCACTTACCGCATCCATCACAAAGCGACTCCCACTCCGATTCCGTCATTTGTTCTAATTTCTTATTTTGCCAGAATGGTGTGCTCATGAGTCTCTATACTTACTTAACGAATGGGGTGCGTGTTATACCTCCACACCAACCAAAGTTCAAGGATAAAAACGGCTTGTTAATTTAGGAAGCTATTGCTGTACACTTCGGTCACATCTGCTAGGATCGTCACCCTTTTCTTTTTACTGGTACTCAATTATGGAATGCAGACTTGGTTGTGGTGCGTGTTGTATCGCCCCTAGTATTTCTTCCTCCATCCCGGGTATGGAGCAAGGAAAGCCAGCAGGTGTACGTTGCATTCAACTTAATGACGCTAATTTGTGCAAGTTATTTGGTAAGCCTGAACGTCCAAAAGTATGCCACGAATTTAAGCCTTGCCCGATGGTCTGTGGCAACACGAACCAAGAAGCTTTGAGCAACATTACCGAACTCGAAAAAATCACTTGATGGCACTGCTTTGTTTGCCTTAATTGATGGCGTCACTCAAAATTGCCCCAGCAGCTAGGGCAATGATTCGAAAGGTACTACAGCTTTTGTCTGCCAAGCAAAGAGTGTGATAGCGTCGTGCCATCAACAAGCTCAAGCTCACCGCCAACAGGCACACCATGAGCAATACGGCTCGCAGAGACTTGATGGGCGCGACATAATTCCGCAATGTAGTGCGCGGTCGCTTCCCCTTCAACGGTTGGGTTAGTGGCAAGAATGACTTCGGCAATGCCACCACGTTGCAAACGGTAATCCAGCGTATCTAAACCAATATCACTCGGGCCGATACCATCTAAAGGTGATAAGTGCCCCATCAGCACAAAATAACGTCCAGAATATTGGCCTGTAGCTTCAATGGCCGCAATATCAGCAGGGCTTTCGACTACACAGAGTTGGCCGTTATCCTGCCGCTTAGGGTTGCTACAAATATGACAAGTTTCTTCTTCAGTGAAAGTTCGGCATTCACTGCAATGTCCAATTTCTGTCATGGCTTGGCTTAAAGCATCGGCGAGCTGTAAGCCGCCTTTTCTATCGCGCTGTAACAAATGAAAGGCCATACGCTGTGCTGACTTGGGACCCACCCCAGGCAGACAACGTAAGGCCTCCATCAAATGCTCCAGCATATGACTGGTACGCATTAGTAACCTATTTTGTTTGTTAAAAAGGTCGTTCGTTAAAACGGCATCTTCATACCTGGTGGTAATTGCATACCGCCAGTGACAGAAGCCATTTTTTCTTTTTGAGTCTCTTCCACGCGGCGCGCAGCATCATTGAAAGCGGCGGCAATCAGATCTTCTAGCATCTCTTTGTCGTCTTCCATTAAGCTTTCATCAATCTCTACACGGCGTACGCTGTGGCTACCAGTAATGGTCACTTTTACCAGACCAGCACCAGACTCACCAACCACTTCCATATTCGCAATTTCTTCTTGTAGCTTTTGCATGCGCTCTTGCATTTGTTGGGCTTGCTTCATTAGGTTGCCCATACCGCCTTTACCAAACATGTTTATCTCTCTGGTTGAATTGAGTGTTTCACATAAGGTGGGGTCATAACATATAGATTCAACCCCACACTCGCTTAATTGATTAAATCGGCCGCACACTGTCACGATCCAGTTCCGCATCAAAACGTCGCTTGAAGAACATTACGTGAGGGTCGGCCTCCAAGCTATTCAATGCTTGCTCTAATTTGAGTTGGTAAAGACGCTCTCTAAGCTCCAATGGCGTCTCACCTTGCTCACCAATTGTCACGCTAAGGTGGCACTCTTCAGCTAATGTCTCATTGAGCGCTTCTAACAACTCGCTTTGTGCTTTATCGGTATTAAGATGGGCCTGACTTGGCCGCAGCACTAGCTCAATTGATGAGCCCGATTTGTGGTAGACAGAATTAAGTGCTAATTGTTCCACTAACTTGGCAATATCGAGCTGGTGGATCAGAGCTGCCCACTCATCTTGTTCTATCGATTCTGCAAGTAACTTTTCTGCCATCTCTGGCGTTTTAATATGTTCTAGCGCTTGCTTAATTTGTGTCGGTGTCAGCTCTGTTTTTTGTTGTTCAACCACCACAGGTTGCAGCGTTGGACGCCACTGATAAGGCTCGTTGTCCAAAGTTGGGACAGCTTCAGGAGCGGATGTTGACAAAGGCGACACTCGAGCTGATTTTCCATGCGAGGCAACACGCTCAAGCACAGATTCAGATTTAGTCGATGCCGCATTAGGCTTTTTTGTCCCGTTGCTCTTTGTTTCATTCACTCCTTTTGCTGGCAGAGCAACCCCTTGGCGCTGTGAACGCAACTGGTGTCGCAGCCCTGCAATCGGTGAGGGACGTGGAGCTGAAGAAGGTGCCGATGGTTGAGGAACTGGTGCAGGCTCATACGATTCTGGGGCATATTCCATTGCACTGGACATGTCATCATTCATATCCGCATAGCGGTTATCGTAATCTTGAACGATGCCATAATCAGGCTGAGTATCCTCATGCCTTTGTGGCTCATTAACCTGACTGTCCGATACGGGAGCCGCCGACGTTTGCTTAGGTTCAGTTAGAGGCGTTGCCGCTGATGCGGGTTGTAGTGAAGGAGTGCCGTGGCTTGGCACTGCGACATCTGAACTCACTTCAGTACTGAACGTATTCACCAACGATACAGAAGCAGGACGAAACGCCATCATACGCAGCACAATCATTTCCAGCCCCGTTCGAGCGGTTGGCGAGAGTGCTAAATCTTCACGTCCTTTTAAAGCAATTTGATAATAGAGCTGCACATCTTGTGGGCTCAGCGCTTTGCTAAGCAGTTGTACCTTCTCTGCATCGGGTTGGGTTTTGTCCAGTGTTGCTGGCAACGCTTGATACATCGCAATACGGTGTAACTGCGCCGAGAGTTGTTGTAGTAATCCATCCCAATCCACACCATTTTGTGCTAAATGTGCAACGCTATCCATCGCCGTTTGAGGCTGTTTACTGCTAATGGCTTGCAGTAAATGGAGTGCTTGATCTGTGTCTAGCGTGCCAAGCATTGGGGCGACTACATCGGCCATCACCTGGTTATTACCTAGTGCTATCGCTTGATCAGTTAAGCTAAGTGCATCACGCATACTGCCATCGGCAGCATGAGCGATCATTCTTAATGCTCTCGTTTCACAAGGGATCTGCTCTGCCGCTAAAACATGCTCAAGCTGATCGTGGATATTTTCAACACTGATCGGCTTAAGATGAAACTGTAAGCAGCGCGATAAAATCGTAACCGGCAGCTTTTGCGGATCTGTCGTAGCGAGCAAGAATTTCACATACTCAGGCGGCTCTTCCAACGTTTTAAGCAAAGCGTTAAAACTGTGGCGCGACAGCATGTGTACTTCATCGATTAAGTACACCTTGAAGCGACCGCGAGCAGGCTTGTATTGCACGTTATCAAGTAATTCGCGCGTATCTTCGACTTTGGTTCGTGATGCCGCATCTATTTCTAAAAGATCAACAAAACGGCCTTGGTCAATCTCTCGGCAAGTGTCACATTGGCCACAAGGTGTGGCCGTAATACCTGTTTCACAGTTTAACCCCTTGGCAAACAAGCGACCAATCGTCGTCTTGCCGACACCACGTGTACCGCTGAATAAATACGCATGGTGCAATCTATTTTGGGCCAACGCATTTTCTAGTGCAGTTAAGACATGTGCTTGTCCCACCACCTCATTAAATTTTGTTGGTCGCCATTTTCGCGCTAAGGCAAGATAACTCATGAGTACGTCCAGTTGATTAGCTTAGTGACCTTCAAATTCACAAATACTATAAACGTTCAGGCCCAAACCTTGTAAACGTTTGTCTCCGCCAATTTCAGGCAGGTTGATGACAAAAGCCGCGTGCTCAACTTCACCACCAAGCTGGCGGATCAATTTAGTCGTCGCTTCAATCGTACCACCCGTTGCCAGTAGATCATCCACCACCAGCACTTTATCACCTTGTTTGATCGCATCAACGTGAATTTCTAATGTGTCAGTACCGTATTCCAATTCGTAAGATTGAGCTAACGTTTCGCGTGGTAACTTACCCGGCTTACGTACAGGTACAAACCCCAAACCAAGCTCTAAAGCCAATGGCGCACCAAATAGGAAACCACGCGCTTCTGTACCCACAACTTTGGTAAAGCCCATGTCTTTATATTTTTCGACTAATAAAGCAATGGTTGCTTGATAGGCTTTTGCATCCTCTAGCAGGCTAGTTACATCACGAAACAAAATGCCAGGTTTTGGGTAGTTAGGGATGCTTTGAATGCTCGATTTGATCAAAGAGATAGTTTCGGTTGTCATAACTTACATTTACTTAGATTGGCTCTTCATTTCTCACGATACATTTACGTATCAGAATGATAGAGCGTGAGCTCTCAGCAACATAGATAAGCCACAATATCTTAGCCGCTGAAAAAACAAACGCCCATTCGAAGAATGGGCACACTTCCCCATAATGCTAGTGATTTTCTTGTTGGTTAGCAACCTGCTCATGAGTGGGAAGTCGAATAAACCAAGTGATCAGGACCACAAGCATAGTAAACAACATAATTTTGAGCCAAAAGTGCGGGACAACCCAGATGGAAAAAATAAAGCTTAGAATAATCCACAAACATCCCCGTTGTTTCACTTGCCGCGAAACAGCGCCATGTTGCTGCCAATTATCCAGTATTGGGCCTAGCGTCTGATGTTGATGCAACCAAGCATGAAAACGAGGGCTACTTCGTAAGAAGCAAGCGCTAGCAAGGAGTATGAAAGGTGTTGTGGGGAGTAGCGGTAAGAATATGCCTATCACGCCTAACAGAAGGCAGAGCCCACCAGCCACCGTAAGAAGAAAATGACGAATATTGATGGTGAACTCCCAACGTACTATCCAACTCAGAAAGTTGAATAACCATTAAACACACGGATCCAAGTCAGTATTGCTGGCAATGTAGGGATCGAAAGTACGGCAATAAAGCCTAAAAAATAAAAAATGTTGTAAGGTTCTTTAAAATTCTGCTCTTCCATAATAACTTCTCTAGTGTTGGATGACTCCGTTCGTTTTTGGCACCATAAACAAAGTTAATGTAACGTAAACGAATTGGGTGATTGTTGTTCTAGACGCGAACTATACCTCAAACAAATCACCGCAAACACCGACTAAAGATAAGGTTATTAGCTGCTGCCACCTTGGTAAATATTGAGTTTGAAACTACTCGCACCTAAGCGATTAGTTGATAGCTGACAAGTTGAGTTGATCGGTAAATCTTTAGTGATAAAGTTTTTTAAACAGTTCTGCCCAAGGCTAACACCCGCGGCAATATGTTGAGTTAAGTAGCCATTTGACCATTGACTGTCGAGCCCAGCTGGCAGGATAGAGAGTGTACCTTCGCTTAAATCCGCAATACCGAATACCGCGTTGATTGGATTAGCACACTCTGAGCATTCAATACCTTTTTCCAGTATGTCAGCAAGGTCTTTCAAATCGGCACTGAAGCTTTTTAAGTTGCGAAGATAATCGTGAAACAGAGCACGAACGAGCAATGTTGAAGCCACACTATTTTCATAATGGGCATCTGAATCGACCAAGTAAAAGGCAAACTGCCCGTTCATCAACCACGCATAGTCAAATACCAGCGGCATCACATCCGCCGATTGTAAAAGACGGTAACTACACTTCCAACTGCCTTGTGAAGTATCCTTTTCTGGTAATAACGCGTGCAGCAAATCTTTCGCAGTACTGGGGTTTTCTCGTAAATACTCCAGATGCCAATGCAACTCTTGCTCTTCTGGAATATCACCACCATCGTCAACCCGGAACCACTGCGTCGAAAAATCGCGCTGATCAGATAAACGACTGAACGTATCTTCGAGCGTACTTTCTATTGCACTGCTTAAATACTGGTGGTTACCAATCGGTTTAGGAAGAAAATCCTTAACACCAAATCGCAGCACTTTTGCAACATCAGCCATTTCATCAGTTGCAGAGACCACAATCAGTGGCAGCGAGGGATACTCAAGGCTCACCTCTTCAACAAACTCAATACCGTTCAGTACTGGCATTGCTAAGTCACACACAACAAGGTCAGGCTCCGCATCTTTTAACTTGCGCAACCCCTCTAAGCCATTTTCAGCTTCAAGCACTTTATAGCCTTGAGCCGACAAATAACCACTGGTTATTCGCCTAAAAATTGGGTCATCATCAACGAGCATGATCAGTTTTTGCTCGACATGCTGATTATCTGAAGGTTTTTTCGCCAAGAACTCACTAGCCTGAATGTGAGATTTATACATAATCCTGCCTCACAATGCTTTTAAAAAGCAGTCATTTTATTGTTATAGGATAAATTGATAGGTTACTTTATAAAGTAGTCGCAAAATAAGATTTATACAAATGTTCCACTTTGTAACTCGGTTGCATACTATATATATGGGCTATGTATGGATTGTACGGAATGTTACTTTCGTCAAACAAGTTGATATGACTCAAGATTTGACAAATGATATACGTATAAATTACTCAAATTCGAAAAATAATGTGTCAGGAACAATGAAATTAGATGACCTAAACCTCTTTCGACTGGTTGTCGAAAATGGAAGCTATACCGCAACTTCTCGTAAAACAATGATCCCCGTTGCGACCATTACCCGACGCATTCAAGCATTGGAAGATTCTCTGAATCTTAGGTTGTTGAATCGCCATGCTCGAAAACTTTCGCTGACTGAAGCGGGTGAACGTTTTTTTCAAGAGTGCTCACCGTTGCTGCATCGCTTAGCTGCAACAGCAGAAGAGCTCACCGATGAATGTCGTGGCGCTTCAGGCAAACTAAGAATATCGTCACCATCTAATGTCACGAAACGCATGATGATGCCTATCTTCAATGCCTTCATGATGCAGTACCCAGATATCAACATAGAACTGACCACCAGCAATCAGGCCGATCAACTCGACCCAACCGAATGGGATGTCATTTTTAGAGTTGGCCCTCAACGAGACTCCAGTTTGATTGCGCGAAAAATTAATGAAGTGAAAGATGTGTTAGTCGCAAGCCCAGGGTATTTAGCAAAACACCCAGCACCAACCCATGCCGAAGAGCTCAGTAATCATTCATTATTGAAGGGATATCCTCTAGTAAAATGGCAGTTGACCAACAATAAAGGGGAATGCGTGGTCAATTGTGATACTGGTCGTTTTCAGGCCAACGCTTTAAACGTAGTGCGCAGCGCTTGCTCTGAGGGGCTGGGTATCACCTTAATGCCAGACGTGATGATTAAAGAATTTATCGAAGAAGGCAGCTTAGTCAGAGTACTGGAAGACTGGGTTTCCAACCCTCGTGATATTTATATGCTGTACAACCACAAGGATCATCTACCTGAAAAAGTCAGGCTATTTATTGATTTTGTGATTGCCTATCACATCCACTAGATTTTAGGCCCAGCATTGCTGGGCCATGAGTTATCGCAGCGGCAGATAGTCAATAAACTCGCTATAGAAACTCAATAAATTTACTCAAATCACGTTCAGGCACTTTCATTGGCGTGCACCCTGCAGTTCCTAGGTATAAGAAACCAACGATTTGATCATCGCCCTTAGCACCTAATGCTTGCCGAACGTGAGAGTGGAACATCCAGCTTCCCGAACGCCAGAAACCTTGAAAACCTTGTGCTACCGCAGCCATTTGCATCGCTTGTACTGCGCATCCCGCAGAGAGATGTTGTTCAATCGCTGGCACCTTTTCATGCTCCGTAACTTTCGCGATCACTGTGATTACCATGGGTGCTCGAAACGGTGCATTTTTCGCTTTTTCTATCTCTGCATCACTGCCGTTATCCGCTCGCACAGCAGACGCCAAAATGCCCGACAACTTTTGCAAACCCGCTCCCTGAGCAATCACGAAACGCCAAGGGGTTAAACCGCCATGATCGGGCGCTCGCAAGCCTGCTCTAATAATATTTTCCAAGACCAGGCCTTCAGGTGCAGGCGATGTGAGATTGGCGATTGAACGACGGTTAAGCAGCAACTCTAGTGCATCCATTTCGATTCCTTATTGATGATTTTCCATAATCTTATACCAAATTGAGAATAACTCGCATAAAGAGATGACCTCATTGTCTATAAATGAAAAAAAGCGAGGATATTCCCTCGCCTAATTTAAGCAAACATATGGATGAAAACAGCCGAGATGACTACGGATAAAAACGTGCTTCAACCCCAGCTCGAGTCAGTAGCCCATCACAAGGAGCGAATTTATCGCCATACTTCTCAGCATGTTGATTCATCATTTCCACTAATTTCTTGATACCAATTTGGTCTATGTAACGGAATGGGCCGCCCAAAAACGGCGGGAAACCGATACCGAAAATCGCACCAATATCGCCATCTCGCGCACAACGAATTACGCCCTCATCCAAACAACGTACGGCTTCATTCAGCATAAGTAGCACGCAACGCAGCGCGATCTCCTTATCACTCTGTTTGGCATCTGGCGTTATTTTCAGCAATTTATAGATAGATTTGTCGATTTCTTTTTTCTTACCTTTATAGGTATAGAATCCCTTACTACTTTTACGCCCTTTGCGATTGTCATTGAGCAGCAAATCAAATACGTCTGGTCCTTGAAAACGTGGGCCGAGTTCTTGCACTAGAATTGGCATGATTTTCGAACCAACATCAATGCCCACTTCGTCCAATAACGTGATAGGGCCGACTGGGAAACCGAAATCGAGTAAAGCCGTATCTATCTTTTCAATCGACTCACCCGCCATCAGGATCTGCGCCGCTTCATTCATGTAAGGTGCAAGGATACGGTTAACATAAAAACCAGCGCAATCTTTGACCACAATCGGCGTTTTGCCTTGTTTTTTCGCCAAAGCCACCACTGTGGCTATCGTCTCTTGCGATGTGGTTTGATGAGGGATCACTTCCACCAGAGGCATTTTTTCAACAGGACTGAAATAGTGCAACCCAATCACATTCTCTGGACGCGCCGCCTTCGCTGCAATTTTCTGGATTGGAAGCGAAGAAGTATTCGTCGCAAAAATGGTGCTGGTTTTGGCATTCGCTTCAACATCAGCCACCATTTGCTGCTTAAGCGTGAGATCTTCAAATACCGCTTCAATGACAACATCGATATGCTGATAACTGGTAAAATCAATCCCGCCAGACAATTGCGCCATTTTTGTCTGCATCTGCGCTTTGGATAAAATGCGACGCTTGCGCTGTTTATCGAATAATTTGTAGTTGTAATTGAGCGCGTTTAATACCCCATCATTCGAAACATCTTTGATTCGTACGGGAACCTTGGCTTTTGCAACGCTAACATGGCTGATCCCTGCCCCCATTAAACCACCGCCCAATACGCCGATACGTTTCACGGTTTGAGGTTTTGCGTCGCTGCCCGTCTCTTTTTTCATTTCGGTGGTGGCAAAGAAAATCGAGCGCAGTGCTTTGGATTCCGAGCTCATCACCAAATCACCAAATCGCTTCGCTTCAAGCTCTAACCCGGCTTTAAAACCACGATCTAAACCGTGACGGATCACCTCTAAAATCGCGTCTGCGGCTGGGTAATTACCTCGTGTTTTTTGCTTAGTCTTTTTAGCGGCCTGATCAAAAATTAATTTGCGACCAAGCTGCGTATGAGAAATTAATTTCTCTTTGGCCGACGTATTGGCCTGATGACGTTTTTTCCCAGAATTATCGAGCACATAATTCTTGGCCACATCCAGCAAGATAGTCTCTGCTACGCAAGCATCAATAACACCCAGCTGTTTTGCTTTTTTTGCGCGCAGCTGTTTACCCGTCAAAATCAAGTCGAGAGAAGGTAACAAACCAATCAAACGCGGCAACCGCTGCGTTCCACCGGAGCCTGGCAGCAAGCCTAATTGCACTTCGGGCAAACCCAAACGCGTGATGTCCGCGTCGCTGCACACCCGGTAGTGACAAGCCAGCGCCAGCTCTAAACCACCACCTAAGCATGGGCCATGAATCGCGGCAACCACTGGGAATGGCAAATCCGATAAGGTTTGAAACATCTCCTGACCTTGCTTGGCCAATGCTTGTGCTTCGCTGGCCGATTGGCAAGCGTTCAGCATACGGACATCCGCTCCAGCAATGAAATTATCTGGCTTAAGCGAGTGAATCACCATCCCCTTTAGGCTGGTTTTTTGAGCCTCCAAGGTCGCAAAAACCTCTTGCATCTCTTGGGCAAACGCCGCTTGTAGCGTATTCATTTTTTCGCCGGGAACATCAATCGCCAGCCACGCAATATTTTGTTCATCAATCGTTAAATGAAAAGCTTTCTCTGTGCTCATTATTCAACCTCCAAAATCATTGCCGCGCCCAAACCACCCGCTGCACAAGCGGTATTCAGCCCTAAACCACCACCACGTCGTTTTAGTTCACGCAGTGTTTGTGTAATCATGCGTGCACCCGTCGCCGCAAAAGGGTGACCATACGCAATAGAACCACCTAGCACATTAAATTTATCCATATCAATTTCGCCAATCGCTTTTGCTCGACCAAGATGTTCCTGTGCAAACTTATCACTGGCGAACATTTTCATATTAGAGAGAGTTTGCGCGGCAAACGCTTCATGCATGTCAATCAATGTGAGATCGGAAAGCTCAATACCTGCACGTTGTAAGGCTAACGGTGTCGCATAAGACGGCCCCATTAACATATCGTGTTCAACACCAATCGCTGAAAAAGCGTAAGAACGGATATAACCCATAATCTCCAAACCAAGCTCTTTAGCACGGCCTTCACGCATTAATAGAATAGCGGCAGCGCCATCGGTGAGTGGTGTGCTGTTGGCGGCCGTCACGCTACCATATTGCCTATCAAACGCTGGACGTAACTTGGCATAACCTTCCAGAGTCGAGTCATGACGAATATTGTTATCTTCAGCGATCCACTTTTTATAGGGCTCTGGGAATGCCGTCATGACTTCGCCTTGGATTTTGCCCTCTTTCCAAGCTTGTGAAGCTAAAGAGTGAGAACGATGTGCCAAAGCATCTTGATCCAGTCGGCTTATGTGATGAGATTTTGCCATCTGCTCAGCCGTTTGCCCCATCGAAAGGCCCGTTGAATATTCAGCGACCGCGGGGGGGACTGGCATTAAATCTTTAAAAGATAATGATTTTAAGATGCTGAGTTTCTGAGCAACGGTTTTGGTTTTACTTAAAGCGAGTAAGCTAGCGGCTAATTTTTTAGACACTCCAATCGGCAAAACGGAAGACGAATCGGCACCACCAGCCATACCAATATCAATCGTGCCAGCCATTATGCTTTCAGCCACATTCACCGCCGCCTGAAAACTGGTAGCGCACGCTCGTGTGACGCTGTACGCATCGGTATGGATGTTCATTCCTGTCCCTAAAACGATCTCACGCGCGATGTTTGGTGCCTCAGGCATTTGCACGACTTGTCCAAAGACGAGTTGTTCGATCAATTTAGGATCGAGTTCCGTTCGCGCAAGCAGTTCACTCACCACCATCTTGCCTAAATCGACTGCAGGAACTTGACTAAATTCGGTACTTTGACGCGCAAAAGGGGTACGCAACCCCGCGACGATAGCCACACGCTCACCAGAGCGCGTTTTGACTTCCTGTTTGCCCATTGTTTCTCCTTAGAATAGAGGTCTGACCTGGCACATTGTAACGAGGTTGTTAAAACAATCAAACAAGTGTTTAAATAAACGTGATATTCGCATCGAATCGAAGAAAGTAATGTAGGTAAAGGAGATGGATAATCACTTAATCTTTAAATGAATAATGGAGTTATACCCAAACAACTTGGAGTTGCAGGTAGGCGGCAAGTGAGTGAGTCCCAATAAGCATAGGCAAACGAACGAACGTAGCCAACACCGCTGCGGCTTCAAGTAGGAAGGGTATATAAGCAAAAAAAAACCACACAATAATGTGTGGTCGGAATATATAAAGCAATTAACTTACGCCAATTGAAATAATCAGTTTCCTGATTAGGAGAAAGTAAAGTCAGCCTTCAAAAGGAAGTGTCATCTTGCTCAACATGTTAGTCGCAATGACTAACGAGATGACAAGGTGTACTATAGCCACTTCGTGCTATGAGATTTTGAAGTAGATCAATTTTATATTGATTTATTCCATACTATGAAATTAAAAAGCCGTCGACGCTTGAATTGATGTTACCGAACAACTTGAACGGATCGAAAGCGAACGAATACGCGAAGCGTTCATCGCAAGACGACCATAAAATGGCCTAAACAAAGAAGAAATCACAGAGCAAACGGAGACTCATGTGTCGATAATAACCATGTTTGGAAAGAAAAAGTCCAGCAGCCCGGTCAATAGTAATATTGACAGACAGAGAAAATATGAAACGCTTGTGCGTGCTTATCACCGAGATCTTTTTCGTTATGCCTATTGGCTATGTAAAGATAAAAGCATTGCTGAAGATTTAGTCCAAGAAACCTGCTTGAGGGCTTGGAAATCTCTCGATAGTTTGCTCGACGAGAAAGCGGCCAAATCGTGGCTTATAACTATTCTTCGTCGCGAGAACGCGCGCCGCTTTGAGCGCAAGCAGTTTGAGTTGGTCGATATTGATGACTACAGCGGTGACGTAAAAGTCAACGATGATCCTCATCATCAACAAGAGTGGTTGCAGGCACAGATAATGAAGCTGGATATTGAATACCGCGAACCTCTTTTCCTACAAGTCATTGGTGGTTTTAGTGGTGATGAAATTGGCGAGATCCTCGAACTCAATAAGAACACGGTCATGACTCGTCTGTTTCGAGCTCGTAATCAATTAAAAGAACAATTGGATTCATCAGAAGCGTATAAGGGGCAGCAAAATGGATGAATTAGAATTTCGCCGCCGAGTTATGTCCGATCCAAAACAGCATGACCAAGAGATTATCCAAGCGGCATCCACTAGTGATACTAATCGTCAGTTCCTAGAGGACATATTGAGCTTAGATGCAACGATTGCTACTGCAATGAATGTAGACGTGCCTGACGATCTCGCAGACCGTATTCTATTTAGTCAAACCACAATGGCAAGCAATGTCATCCGACCTACTTTTGCCAAGCAAGCGATGACATTGGCTGCATCGATTGCTTTTGTGTTTGGTTTATTGGTTGGCCAAATCAATTGGCGAAATGTGCTCATTCCACCGGCGCAGGCAAGCCTAATGGACACCGCCATCAAACACGTCATTGATGAAGAAGGCTTTGTCAACCAACTGGATGAACAAGTGAATTCAACGCAGATCAACGCCAAAATGCTGCCATTCGCTTATCAGTTAAGCAGTAACTTCCCTTACCACGTTTATTACCTAAACCACTGTGGTTTTGGCAAGGCAAACGCTCTGCACATGGTTTTTCAAGGTGAAAGCGGGAAAGTGACGCTCTTTTTCACAGGCATTGCCAGTGAACAAGCCGTGAACTTTAATGAGCAAGGCATGGCAGGAATCATCGAACCCGTCGGTGATGCTAGCCTGATCCTTGTCGGTGAAAATGGCGAAGATGTCACGAACATCGCTAAAAAACTAATGCCTATGCTAAAACCTTCCCATTAAAACCATTCCTGGCCTGTATATAATGCGGGCCAGGTTCCCTAGACAAAAATAGAGCTTAAACTCTATAAACAAGCATTTTCCGCCTTTTTCCTGCCAAATAGACATCATTTCTGCAATTTTATCATTCAATTAGACAATGGTCGGATTTCTATCTTCTATACTTGCCTCTAGTATCAGCCACCAATTGAGCATTTGCTCAAAAACAACGTCCATTAGAGGCGATGAAATCAAAAAGGAAAAGCACCATGAACAAGACGCGTCTGTTTAAAAAATCGTTACTTGCCGTAACGGTAGCTCTCGCTTCACAACAAGCACTGGCAGCGGGCTTTCAGCTCAATGCACAATCTGCGACTGGCCTAGGTCGTGCATTTGCTGGTGATGCTGTTATTGCCGATAACGCATCGGTGATGGCTCGTAACCCTGCCGCAATGGCACTGTTTGACGAGACCTCACTCTCTTTGGGCTTTGAATCCATCACAACGATGATTGATGTCAAAGATGCTAAATACAACGGTGTATCAATTTCTGACGTTGATGATGTAGGCGGAACATCTATTGCCCCTAACATTCACCTAATAGTTCCAGTCAATGACCAATTTGCTTGGGGCGTTAACGCTTATACAAATTTTGGCACAAAAACAGAGTTTTCAGATTCTTATCCAGCATCAGAATATGGTGGTTTAACGGACGTTAAAAGCTTTAACTTTGGACTCGCAGGCTCATACCGAGTAAATGAGCAACTTAGCTTTGGGGCAGGCTTAGACTTGATTTATGGTCAAGGTACGATGCAGCGTTATGCTAGTGCAACCTTAGCAGCTGGGTTATCACAGAAATTCCAAACTACCATTCCGGCAGGAACAGCTTTGCTAAATGTTGATAAGGCCGATGGCTGGGCGGTCGGGTTTAATTTAGGTACGGTATATGAATTAGATGAAAATAATCGATTTGGCTTCGCATATCACTACAGCCCTGAATTTGAAGCCAAAGATGATTACGGACAAAAAATCGTTCTTCCACTACCTGATATAGCAGAATTCTCTGGTTTTCATAAAATCAAGGATACACAGTTTGCAGTCCATTATAGTGTGCAATGGATTGGCTGGAGTGCATTTGACCAAATCGACTTTAAGAACCTAGACTCTTCACAATCACCTATCGCCTCTATTTTAGCTGGCGGCGGCGTTTATGGTAAAGAGTATAAATGGCAAGACGGTTGGCACTATGCGATAGGTGGAACTTACTACCTAAACAGCGATTGGACTTTACGTGCTGGTTATATGTATGACACCAGCGCACAAGATTCTTTAACTTCAGTCTCAGTGCCAGACTCAGATCGCCAATGGCTCTCTGCTGGTTTTACTTACGAAGTTGATGAGCGATCTAATGTAGACTTTGGTTTCACTTACCTACTTGGTAAGGATGTGCAAGTGACTGAGAATTCGGCTGGTACTGTTTTGACGGCAACGACTCACGCAGATGCAATCCTAGTCGGCTTACAATATAGCCGCAGCTTCTAAGCGCAACGTTTATTAGCATAGCGTCAATAAAGGGCTGGTTTTCCAGCCCTTTTTAATGCTTGTAATATCATCTCCTCGCCTAATTCAGCTAACAACTGTACCTTTTGGGTCTTAAACCACACTACAAGTGTTCGCCAAAAATCAGAAACACTTTCATAACAAGCAGAGTATTACGCTTATAATTAAACCTTTAATGGATTTTAATTTCAAAAACAACAAATTCACTGCTTTATATTTTTAAAGCATTAGCTCTAACCTTAAAATCCCCACACCGAATTCAAATATTTCAGCGAACATTATAATGAAATCAAATAAAACTCTTCTTTCACTTGCAGTGGTATGTGGACTATTCAGCGTATCAAACGCATCTCAAGCCGCCGGTTTCCAATTGGCAGAATACTCTGCAACGGGCCTTGGGCGTGCTTACGCCGGTGAAGCGGCTATGGCTGATAACGCCAGTGCACAATGGCGTAACCCTGCCATGCTGACTTATTTGAAAGGTACGCAAATTTCTGTTGGTGCAATTTACGTTAATCCGAATGTTGATGTGAATGGAAAAATCAACGGCGCATTAGAAGCAAGCTCAAATGACTTCGCAAATGATGCCGTCATCCCCAATTTTTACCTCTCACATCAAGTGAACGATAAAATGGTACTAGGTTTAGCACTCGGTACTAACTATGGCATGGAGACCGAACTTGACCGTAATTTCAGCGCGAGCCACTTTGGTAATCAAGCGATGGTTAAAACAATGGAAGTCAATGCCAACATCGGCTACCAACTCACTGATGCGGTTACCGTTGGCGGTGGCATTCGTTATGTGATTGGAGAAGGCCATTTCGGTGCGACCTCTCCGGCTCAAACTAAGCCTCTTCCACAAGGTACAACACTAAAGTACATGGAAGGTGAAGATAAAGCTTGGGGTTGGCAAGTGGGTACGGCATGGCAGATCAATGATAGCAATCGCATTGGCTTTACTTATAAATCCGAAGTTGACCTAAAGCTTACTGGCACAGCGAATATATTTTCGAAAGAATCGGGCAAGGTGGTGAATGATACAGGTTCAATGATGCTCACTATGCCTGCCACCGCTGAACTGGCTAGCTACCACCAACTAAATGAACAGCTGGCACTACATGCCAGTATTAACTGGACCGATTGGAGCAGTTTCGAAAAGCTTGAAGCGGATTTAAACACTCTTGGCTCGGTGATGGTTAAAGAAGAAAACTGGGAAGACAATTACCGTTTTGCTCTGGGTGCGACTTACCAAGTCGATGCAAAATTAGCACTGCGTACAGGCATTGCTTACGATATGGCGGCAGTTAACGATAAAAACCGTACCATTACCATCCCTGAAACTGATCGAACTTGGTTAAGCGTTGGTGCGGAGTATGCCTTCACGGAGCAATTCACCGTAGACACTGGCTTTACTTACATTTTTGCCAAAGATGCCAACATTGTGGAATCTCGTGGTTATGCTTCAGATGATGCAGCGCAAGCCGTTGGAGGCCAATTTTCTGGCACCACGGCAGGTAATGTTTGGCTTATCGGCGCACAAGCCAATTACCGCTTCTAAACTCATTAGAGATACTCCCAGAGGCCAGAGCACTGCTCTGGCTTTTTTATTCCTTGTAATTTCGATGGTTTTTGCTGCCGAGTAGTTGAGCTATGATAGCGGCAACGCTATTAATGAACAGGATTGAGCATGTCGACTGAAGAAATTAAAAATGAACGCCATAAAGCGAGACAACAGAAAGTAAAAGAGCAAGTCGATGCACGAATTGCCGCGGCTCAGCAAGAGAAAGGGTTGTTATTGATCATTACCGGCAATGGTAAAGGGAAATCCACCTCAGGTTTTGGCACCATTGCGCGCGCTGTCGGCCACGGTTTGAAATGTTCGGTAGCTCAGTTCATTAAAGGAACCTGGGAAAACGGTGAACGTAATCTGCTTGAAAAACTGGGCGTCGAATTTCAAGTCATGGCGACGGGCTTTACTTGGGAAACGCAAAACAAAGAAGCCGATACCGCAGCGGCGCAAGGGGTTTGGCAAGAATGCAAACGCATGCTTAAAGATGAGTCGATTGATGTGGTGTTGTTTGATGAGCTGACCTACATGGTGAGCTATGGCTATATCGAATTAGACGAAGTGATTGAAGCCTTAACAACACGGCCAGCAATGCAGTCGGTGGTGATCACGGGCCGAGGAGCACACCGCAGCTTGATTGAAATCGCCGATACGGTGTCGGAAGTCAAAAATGTGAAACACGCCTTTGAGTCGGGCATCAAAGCACGAAAAGGCATCGACTGGTGATAAAAAAGCCTCCTCTAAATCGAGGAGGCTTGATCAATCATAATGAAATCAACCCAGTAAATTACTTAAAAAGACTTTTTAATAAGCCATCAACCGCTTTCTTAGTTTTCTCGTCTTTTATCTCAACGCCGAGCTTTTCCAAGCCACGGTCAATTTCTTTTTCCGCTTTTTGTCTTAACACATCATCAAAAACCAATTTGAATTTAGGATCGCTCCATTGCCCTGAGATGTTGATAGGAATCGTAACGTCTCGCAACTCATCAATGTCTTTGCCACCTTGCCCCTCTAGCGTTCCCACCACAGAAGTGCTCACCAAAAAATCAACCGTTTGTTGCAGATAATTCGCTTTACCCTCACCACGAATACGCAACAGTGGTGATTGCATGGCGAGGTTATTGGTGGTGACTTCCCCTTTGTTCAATTTCAGCGTAGCGGTCATGGCGCTAAAATCGGTTTTCTTCACTGGGTCGTCATCAACTTTCTTACCTTTAATTTTGGCGTAATTGCTACGGATAAGGTGAGCAACGTTAATACCATTGACTGCACCATCGGCAAAGTTGATGTTCACGGTTCCGACAAGGTTTTGTTGAATGCCCGTTGGCGTCAAACTGCGGCCCTTTACATCCACATCAATGTTACCCGTACCTTGTAACATCTCATTATTGAGTACATCTTTTAATAGCGGCAGCACCTGTACTCCCTTAACGCTTTTTTTAGCGCTATAAGTGGCAGGTACTTTGGTTGCATCCAGTTGAGCGGTCGCCTGAATAGTACCTTGGTAAAGGTTGGCACTGAATGAGGTTAAATTCACGATTCCACGATCGACGCTAAAGCTGGTTTGCACATTCTGTAATCGAGCATTATTAGCTTTGAACTTGTCTATGGTGACCTTGCCTTGCACATCCAACGTTTTTAATGCACTGAGATCCGGTTCAACTTCAGCACTCACCGTAGCAGGTGCAGCTGACGTTGAGCCTGACGATGCCTTACTTTCACTCACGGCACTGCTTGCCGTTGCTGGATTCGCAAGCCCTAAAAATTCATCCAAATCGATATTTGGGCTATGCATATTGAAGCGGATTTTAGGGATCTCAGCCAACGTCACTTTGACATCACCATCAAATTCTAATGCATTTGCGGTTAATTTACTGAGTAAGACATCCAGTTGGTTTTTAGAGAGATCAAAACGAATGTTCGAAGTTAAACCGATCTGCATTGGGCTTTGTGGCAAACTGGTTCCTTCTAGATTGGTATCCAGCACCAGCGTATCAATCTTCACCAAGCTCATGGCTTTATCGAGAGTCAGTTGCGCACTCCCCTTCGCATCAAGTTTTAAATCCGCTACCTTTCCTTTCACGCTGAATGACAGCGCATTCTTCTTACCAAACTCGAACGTGGCTAATTCAATCTTCGCAGAATCAATCTGGTTTGATGGGTCACTAAAGCTCGCATCAAGCACAACGTTCTTCACCGCATAATCCTTGAAACCGGCGGCTAATTTGAATTCAGCTCGCCCTTCTGCGGCAAAGCTTTGTTGGTTATTTTTACCTTTGGCGGCAAAAGTCGCTGACGTCCATTTGTCCACCGCAAACTCTGAAAGATTGACCGCCACGTCATACAGCTTGGTATGTGTACCGGCTTTACGGTCTTGTATTTCCAGTAATGCGTTTTCGACGCTAACGCCCGCTAAGTTAATCGTCCACTCTTGAACAGGGTTGCTCGCATTGACGCTGCTTGTCTCTTCTTGTGCTGGTTTTGTTTCGTTTACGGCGGAAGAGGCGGCTGGTTGAGTCGCGGCTTGAGTTAAGCTATCTAAGTTTGAACGGCCATCTTTAAGGGTTTCAAGATGGAACTCAGCACCATTTAGGCGGATGTTGCCAATTTCCAGTTGCTTATCCAGCAATGGCATCACCGAAATTTCAATACCAACTTGATCGACTTTAAACAGGTTTGGAGCGCTGAAACCTTGTGGATTTCTGAGTTCAGTTTTGCCCAGCTCAAAGCCAAGCGAAGGGAAGAAACTCCAACTGATATCTCCTTCAATGACTAAGTCCAACCCCGTTTTCTGTTTGGCTTGTTCTACAATCAAGGGCTTAAATTGGTTAGGATTGACCAACAGGACAAGTGCGAGCGCGGCAGCGATTAACGCACCGATAATAATGGCAATGAAAAGAAACAGTTTTTTCATCAGCTTTTTCCTTGCTTAATTAGAAAAAGAAAGTGGCACCTAAAGTGCCACTTGTCTGCTTAAAAATAAAGACCACAAAAGTTAAGATTTCAACAATTTCGCGATGTGGGCTTTTAATACATCAATGGCGATACGGTTTTTACCGCCACGAGGAACGATAATGTCCGCGTACTGTTTTGACGGTTCGATAAACTGCATAAACATAGGGCGAACCGTTTTTTGGTATTGCTTCAATACCGAATCCATGGTGCGGCCACGCTCTTCTACATCACGCTTCACTCGGCGTAATAAACAGATATCAAGCGGAGTGTCCATAAATACGGTCGCATGCATTAAGTCACGTAAACGTGGGTCTGTTAGCAGTAAAATACCTTCTAAAATAATCACTTTCTTGGGTGTTAATAGCGTTGTATTCGCGGTGCGAGTATGCTCAGTGTAGCTGTACTCTGGCACTTCAACCGCTTCGCCACGGGTTAATTGTTCTAAATGTTGGCAAAGTAGATCATGGTCAAGTGCATTCGGGTGGTCGTAGTTTGTCTTAACGCGCTCTTCCATACTGAGATGGCTTTGGTCGTTGTAATAGCAATCTTCCGTAATCACACCAATTTGGTGGTCGCCTACTTTGGCACGAAGTTCGTTATAAATCGTGCTCGCAATCAGGCTTTTTCCAGAAGCTGAAGCGCCAGCAATACCTACGATGACGCATTGATTATTCTCAGACATTATTTTTGCACCCGGTGATGGTTTGGTGATGAAAATAGATAAACTGCCCGATTATAGGGACTTCAACCACCTGATACCAGTCTCGATTTAGACTTTGGAAGAGGTTTGAATAACAAACTACCAAGCAAACGTTTTCGTCGTATTTCAGAAGAGATCACCACAGTGCTACTTTCACAGCACTGTGGACCAACACTAGTCTACCAATGTAAAACTGATTGCATCTGGCTTAGGCTTTCCTTGCCAATATAGGCTTGAACAGACTCGTTCCGCTAGTTGAAGGTAACGCTGTGTATGCTCACTTTCTGGTTGAGCAACCACGGTAGGACGACCTTGGTCGATGTCTTCACGCAGGGCAATGTGCAGAGGAATTTGTGCAAGCAGCGCCAACCCATATTCACTGGCCAGTTTCTGCGCGCCACCGACACCAAAGATATGCTCTTTCTCTCCACAATGACTGCAGATGTGATAGCTCATATTTTCAATAAGCCCGATAACCGGAACGTCGACTTTTTCGAACATGGCCGCCCCTTTGCGCGCATCCGCTAGTGCCAGATCTTGCGGAGTGGTGACGATCACCGCGCCCGTTACCGGAACTTGTTGTGACAAGGTGAGTTGAATATCACCTGTCCCCGGTGGCATGTCGATGACCAGATAATCCACATCTGGCCACTCGGTTTCATTGAGCAGTTGCGCCAGTGCTTTCGATGCCATCGGCCCGCGCCAAATCGCCGCTTCAGATTTATCAACCAGATAGCCAATCGAATGACTGAAAATGCCAAATGCCTCAACTGGCTGCATCCACTTATTATCACGCACATCTGGCTTTGCTTCTTGCTTGCCAAGCATCATTGGCACTGAAGGGCCATAAATATCCGCATCCAACAAGCCAACTTTCGCCCCAGATTGAGCAATGGCTAGAGCAAGATTGACGGCGGTGGTTGATTTGCCGACGCCCCCTTTGGCTGAAGTCACCGCAATAATATTTTTAACACCATTAACACTATGAGCGACCGTCGTCGCTAGCGCTTTCGGCGCAATGATTATCTCAACACTGAATGGAGCAAGCGCATCGGTTTGCTGCTTGGAGATGACCCATTCGGAAAGCTCATCCAGCAGATTTTTAGCGGCAAATGGAATATGAACCGTCAAACGTCCCGCTGTTGTAACCGAAACCCAATGCGGTTGGTTTGCCCACCCCGCAATAAGATGAGGGTGTTCAAATTGGTTTAACCAATCGCAAAAATCTTGTTTAGATGTGAACGGCTGCATAGCTTCTCCTTTTTGCTCATGCTATCACTCTCTATTGTCAGACTGAACCCCAAAAAAGTTGCGGGATTCCTTAGGCTCACGCCTTGGAGTCGCTCGCTGCATAAGGTAGTATTGGTCTCTATTTTTCATACCTATCAAAAAAGCGAATATTAAGTATGGCGACTGACCCAAGAAACGTTTCTTCAAGGAAACTGCTGGTAACTTGTGCCCTTCCGTACGCTAACGGTTCGATCCACCTTGGTCATATGCTTGAGCATATCCAAGCTGACATTTGGGTTCGTTACCAACGCCTACGCGGCAACACTGTAAACTTCATCTGTGCAGACGATGCTCACGGCACGCCAATTATGCTTAAAGCACAACAGATGGGTATTACACCTGAAGAGATGATCGCCGCAGTAAGTGAAGAGCACCAAAAAGATTTTGCAGGTTTTGATATCAGCTTTGACAATTATCACAGCACTCACAGCGAAGAGAACCGCGAACTGGCTTCTCACATTTATCTTGAGCTGAAAAAAAATGGCTTCATTTCAAGCCGCACCATTTCTCAGCTGTTTGACCCAGAAAAAGAGATGTTCTTGCCTGATCGCTTCGTGAAAGGCACTTGCCCAAAATGTAAGTCAGAAGATCAATACGGTGATAACTGCGATGCGTGTGGCGAAACCTATAGCCCAACAGAGCTTATCAACCCGAAATCGGCCGTTTCTGGCGCGACGCCAGTAATGAAAGATTCTGAGCATTTCTTCTTTGACCTTCCTCAATTTGAAAGCATGCTCAAAGAGTGGACTCGCTCTGGCTCGCTACAAACAGAAACCGCCAATAAAATGCAAGAGTGGTTCGAAGGCGGCCTGCAACAGTGGGATATTTCACGTGATGCGCCATACTTTGGCTTTGAAATCCCCGGCGAAAAGAACAAATTCTTCTACGTGTGGTTAGACGCGCCTATCGGCTACATGGGTTCATTTAAAAACCTATGTAACAAACGCGATGACTTAGACTTTGACGAATACTGGAATAAAGACAGTAAAACCGAACTGTACCATTTCATCGGTAAAGATATTGTTTACTTCCACAGCTTATTCTGGCCAGCGATGCTTGATGGCAGTGGTTTCCGTAAGCCTAATAACGTCTTCGTGCACGGTTATGTCACAGTCAATGGCGCGAAGATGTCGAAGTCTAAAGGTACGTTTGTCAAAGCAAGCACTTACTTAAACCACCTAGACCCAGAATGCTTACGCTACTACTACGCCGCAAAACTCAATAGCCGCATCGACGATCTTGATTTAAACCTTGAGGATTTCACCCAACGAGTGAACGCCGATGTGGTCAATAAAATCGTCAACCTGGCATCGCGTAATGCGGGCTTCATCACCAAACGTTTTGAAAATCAGTTGTCTGCAACCTTTGCCGAGCCAGAGCTGTACGCAGAATTTGCCGCAGCAGCGGATCGCATTGCTGATCTTTACGAAAGCCGAGAATTTAACCGTGCCATTCGTGAAATCACTGCATTGGCGGACAAAGCGAACCAATACGTGGATGAAAAAGCGCCTTGGGTTGTGGCTAAACAAGAAGGTCAAGAGCAAGAGCTACAAGACATTTGCTCAGTGGGTATCAACCTATTCCGCGTGTTAATGACTTACTTAAAACCTGTAATGCCAGCACTAGCGGCGCGCACCGAAGCATTCTTAAACCAAGGACTCACTTGGGAAGGCGTACAAACACCATTAACAAGCCATACGCTCACGCCATTCAAAGCGCTGTTTAATCGCATTGATCCGAAACACGTTGAAGCGATGATTGAAGCGTCTAAAGAAGAAGCGGCAGCAGAAAAAGCTGCGATTGAGAGCGCGCAACCAACCACAGTTGAAACTGAGCTAAGTAAAGACCCTATTGCAGCTGAAATTGAATTTGATGATTTTGCTAAAGTGGACTTACGCGTCGCTAAGATCATCGCTTGCGAAGCGGTGCCAAAAGCGGACAAATTGCTCAAATTCCAATTAGATATTGGTGGCGAAACTCGCCAAGTGTTTTCAGGTATTAAAGCTGCTTATTCACCCGAAGAGTTAGTAGGCAAGTACACTGTCATGGTAGCGAACCTCAAACCGCGTAAAATGAAGTTTGGTATGTCAGAAGGCATGATCTTAGCCGCAGGCCCTGGTGGCAGCGAGCTATGGATTCTTGAGCCACATGAAGGTGCTCAAGCTGGCATGCGCATCCTGTAATACATCAATCTTCACGATAGCATCCCCAACACACTCTGTGTTGGGGATTTTTTATCACCATACTGCTCAAAATCGATCCAGCTCACACTTTTAGTTCAAAATGCACCAATAAGATGCATCACTTCAACGCAAAAATACATAAACAATTGAATTTAAACAAATAAAAAACTGGCATTAACCCTGCTAACTCTAGATTGGTATAACATTAACAAGGAGTTGGTTATGTTTGTTTTTATCTCAATGCTTATCTCTATCGGTATATTGTGGCTGATGTTTTATCTGGCAAAACAGCGTGAATCCACATTACAACGTAAATATCAACTGCTGATCGACCTTCGCCAGCTACTGTTTTTATGCCGTCAGCACCGTAACATTACCCATCAAACACTAGCCTCTGGTCAAAGACGCGACACTGAGTTGAATGAATTGCAAGATACGCTATACGAAAAAAGTAATCACTTAATTGCTATCGCACACTTTGATAACAAACCAATGTACCGTGTGCTACAAATTAAGCTTAAAGCACTCATGAAGGAGTGGCCAGAGCGCTCTGTGGCTCGTAACCAAATGATGCATGGTAAAATAATTCGTCACTGTATGTTCTTAATGGATGAGGTGATACTGGCTTGGTTGGTGGAATCCAACCGCGAAGATCTCAGCGATGAATACCATATTAATTGGCAACAGGTCATTGATGCGATGGACGCGCTAACTCAGTTACGCATCAGCATTGATGAAATGGATACTCAAGATGGCCGCATACGCTTGCAGCATTATAGTGAGGTTGTCAGGCGTAGGATGAATCAACTCGCCTTAATCAGCCCTTTAACGGTAGCTTCGCCAAGCTGCTCAGCCGCGCTACATAGCCTGAGCGAACTGCATGATCATCCTGCCTTTCAAATAGAAGCTGGCGCGATGTACCAAATCACTTCGGATATTTCACTCAGCATCTCTCACGTTTACGACCAGATGCTCAGCGACTTAACCGAGAGCTTGTACATTCCATTGCCTAAATTGGCGATTGCTTAGTGAGTAATTATTTAGCTGGTGACTGTTTGACTGGTGATTATTTAGAAAGTAAAAAGGCCACTTTATTCAAAAGTGGCCTAATCACTCACCGTGTACATAGATACATCAGTGTAAATTCAGAACTCAATTACAGCATTTTACGCGCCGCTTCGACAACCACTTTGATTGAACGAGCCTCGGTCTCTTTGAGTGTCGCGTGATCTGGGATCTCTTTTTGAGTACGGTTGATGATCACACCAGCCACACAACCTGCTTTCAAACCTGAGCTCGCACACATGGTTAGTAAAGTGGCGGATTCCATCTCAAAGTTCAATACGCCCATATCTTGCCACTCTTTCATTGAGCCTTGGAAACGACGTACAACACGACCTGTGAAGGTGTCATAACGCTCTTGGCCTGGGTAGAAGGTATCACTTGATGCGGTAACGCCCATGTGCACGGTTGCACCACTTTCAACTACAGCCGCTTTCATTGCAGTGGCGACATCGAAATCAGCCACAGCAGGGAATTCCATTGGCGCAAAGTGCAAACTTGCACCGTCAAGGCGAACCGAACCTGTGCTGACAATCATATCACCCACATTGACATGAGGTTGGATTGCACCAGTAGTACCTACGCGTAGGAAAGTACGAACGCCAAGTTGAGCAAGCTCTTCAACCGCAATAGACGTAGAAGGGCCACCGATACCAGTAGAACAAACAACGACTGGCTTACCGTCTAACTCTGCGCGGTACACAGTGTATTCACGGTGGCTAGCAAGAAAGACTGGATTTTCCATCTCTTCAGCGATTTTTTGTACGCGGGCTGGATCCCCAGGGATAATGGCCAAAGTAGCACCATTCAGATCGGCTTCGGTAACACCTAGATGGAAAACGGCTTGAGACATAAGTGACTCCTTATTGCGGCTTGTTCAGCTCATAGATATACATCGGGTATGCAGCTACTCTAGCGGACCACGCACCAACAAAGAGTGATCAAATTCACAATGAATGACGCAATGTAACGAACACATTCTCATAAAAACGGTTTGCATCACAAAAAACAGCAAGATTGATGAAATAACACCCAACCCTAAAAGATGATTTCCAACACTGCATAACAAAATACAAGCGCAATATCGACGCATTTCACACTATTACCACAATAGGGTGCAAACCCAACAGGCATGAGAGATAACGACCCGCCATGCCTTGCTGAGCTTTTTGGTTTTTAGTCTCGGACTATTTTTTAAATTTCAATAGACGCAACGCATTGAGCGTCACTAACGCGGTAGCTCCACTATCAGCCAGCACCGCTACCCATAAGCCCGTAATACCGAGTAAACTCGTGACTAAAAAGATACTTTTTAAGCCTAGCGCTAGCGTGACATTCTGGCGAATATTGGCGAGGGTAGCTTGTGATAGCTCGATCATGGTGGCGAGCTCGACCAATCGATTATGAGTAATTGCCGCATCGGCCGTTTCCAATGCAACATCGGTACCCCCCCCCATCGCAATACCAATGCTGGCCGCTTTCATTGCAGGCGCATCATTAATGCCATCCCCGACCATCGCCACCTGTTTTCTCTGCGCCAACTGTTGAATGTATTCCACTTTATCTTGCGGTAATAAACTGGCTTTGAAATCTATCCCTAATTGAGCGCTCATCGTCGCAGCGCTTCTAGGGTTATCGCCAGTGAGCATAATAGTGTCGATCCCCAAACGGCGCAGTGCTTCAATGGCGGCTTTGGCATCTTCACGCAAGGTATCTTGCCATGCGATTAGACCGACAATGTTCTCTTGCTCAAAAACCACCACCACTGTTTTGCCTTGCATCTCTAGCGCTTCCACTTGCGCGCTAAATGCATCAGAAAACGGAACATTCGCTTTGCTTGGCGCTAATACGCGCAGTGATTTCCCCTCCACAACCCCCGAAACCCCACTGCCAACTAACGCTCGCTTCTCTATCGCTTCTGGAATGGGCAAAGCCATCGCTTGCACTTTTTTCACTAAAGAGGTTGCCAGAGGATGGCTCGAGCCCATTTCAACCGCTGCGACATAGCGCAACAATTGCTCTTCATCCCAGCCATTGAGCGCAACCACATCCGTAACTTCCGGTTTACCTTTGGTCAAAGTACCCGTTTTATCAAAAGCAATACTCTCTATTTTTCCAAGCTGTTCGAGCGCCGCGCCCCCTTTGATCAGTGCACCACGACGCGCCGCTGCGGCAAGGCCAGAAGTAATGGCCGCCGGAGTTGAGATAACCAACGCACATGGACAAGCAATCAGCAGTAAGGCTAAGCCACGGTAAACCCATGTTTCCCATGGCTGCGCAAACAGTGTCGGCGGTATCACAACCACGGCTAATGAAACCAACATCATTAATGGGGTATACCAACGACTAAATTTATCAAGAAAACGTTCTAACGGCGCTTTGCGAGATTCCGCTTCTTCAATCAGATGTAAAATGCGGTCAATCGCGTTTTCACCCTGTTTGGAGGTGATGGTGAAACGCACCACCTGATCCGCGACCACAGCACCCGCCATGACACTGTCACCTTGATAGCGTTCGACAGGCAGTGATTCGCCCGTTAACGCGCTCTCATCAAAACTGGCCGACGCTTCGTGCAATTGACCATCCGCAGGTAGCCGAGAGCCGGGAGAAACTTCCACTACATCCCCCGGTTTTAGCTCATGTGCCGCCACCGTGATGCGTTCTCCTGCCACAATTTTTGTTGCCGTTTCAGGCACCAGTGCCATTAAAGCTTGTACACCGCTACGCGCTTTAGAAGCGGCAAAAGCTTCTAGCCGCTCTCCGATGAGGAAGAGTAATAGCACCATCGCTGCTTCAACCGTTTCACCAAGATAGAGCGCTCCGAGCGCCGCAACGCTCATTAAGGTTTCAATCGCAAAAGGTGTGCCTGAGCGTGCCAGTTGAATCGCTTTTTTACCGATAGGATACAAACCGGCAAGGCAGGTCAAAATGAACATCCCATCGCTGATTTGAGGGAAATAAGGCTGCACAATAGCGGCGAGTACCATCGCGCCAGCAATGGAGAGGATCTGCGCGTTCTGTTTTATGACTGACTTCCAATCGCTACGGATGGGGGCAGAAACTGGATTAGCCGCATCAATGCGGTGAGCCGTAAAACCTGCATTACGAACCGCTTGTTCTATTTCAAGCGCTGCCTCTTCGGTATTAAACTTGACCACCAATTTTTCAGTGGCAAACAGCACTTTGGCGTCGATCACATTACCCACTTTTTTAAGCGCCGTTTCAACCTTACGTGCGCAAGATGGGCAATCCATCCCTTCAATTTTCCAGCTTTGGTTAAACTGTGTTTTAACGGATGTGAGCTGCGCGGGTTCATCATCAGGATCATTGCTTGCGCACTCTTGTGACCCGCAGCACCCCTCTTCATTTGAAGCAACACCCGCAGCCCTAATCGCGGTAATTTTAAGACTAGAGCATGACACCGCCTGCGGGTTTGCCATGCTATTTTTTGTAGTACTGCAAGCTTCATGTTTTGTGCACATAGGATTCTCCTTCTCTGATGCACAAAGCTTAAACCCTAGAGTTAACTCCAAGGTCAAGCGCATTTTTATCAAACCTGCACTTAACGTACATTCACCTTGATTAGATGGAAAAGAGGTGCACTGCACCTCTAGAATTTTATTTATTACTGCTGATATACCCAAACAACTTGGAGTTGCAGGTAGGCGGCAAGTGAGTGAGTCCCCATGAGCATAGGCAAACTATGTGATTGGGGTGAACGAACATAGCCAACACCGCTGCAGCTTCAAGTAGGAAGGGTATAGTTTGCTATGTTGGTTTTTTAAAACAATGCGTTAAGTTTTTCCCTAATGCTCTCAGTACATCTCTGCGCGTAATAATGCCAACCAATTTACCTTGATCGATCACGGGATAAACTTTCGGTTTTCCTACTTTCATCATGTCAGCAAGCTCAATAATAGAGGTGTCTGATGAAACGGACAGCACTTCAGGGTGCATGCAGTCACGGACTAAATGGGTGTCTTCACAGAAATAACTCACCTTCACCAATTTATCGAGCAAATCCTGCTCTGATAGAAAGCCAATCACTTGTTCTTGGTCGTTAATAACAGGACCACCAAGATGCTCCGAACGCATCACTTTTTCTAAAGCCGCAGTCATTGGCATGTCCGGTTTGAAGGTGATGGCTTGTAATGTCATATAGTCTTTAACTATTAGCGATTGCATATCTGTCTCCTTGGTTGCAACGGTATGCTGCCTTAAGTTAAGTGTTGACTAATTTCACCGTTTTGCTAAATGGAAAAAATCGATTTTGCTCATCGGCACAAACTATCGATATTACAAATAGTTAATTTTTATCAAGGGTAAATGGCAAAATCTTTTATCAAAACGTCTCATTTTTGAATCAAACAACACGTTAAGAACACGATGTCTCGCAAGATTTTACAGTTAATATCATTTATATCTTAAACATTGACCGTTGTATTAATAAGGACTGGGCATGGTGAATTCGCCGCTGTTTTCCGAGATTATAGAAAACCCAGCACTGATGCGCAGCTTGTTGGAGTCATTACCCGAACCCACTTTTCTGATTAACCGCGATGGCGTATATGTGGAGGCCTTAGGAGGAACGGATCGCAGCCGACACCACGACCCAAGGGTTCTCATTGGTCTCAATCTATACCAGGTATTACCCGAAAAAAAAGCCGCTTGGTTTCATCAAATTATCCAAGAAGTCATTGATAACGGACAAATGCGAGAGTTTGAATACGATCTCGACCTAAGGGTAATTGCTCAATTTAAAGGCAGCTCTGGCCCTATCGATATTCAGTTTTTTAACGCATTGGTCATCCCGCTGAAAAATACTGAGTACGTGCTATGGATTGTGAGAAATATTACCGCTTATAAGCGCACGTTAGAGCGGCTTTCTATACACCAACTTGAGTTAGAAAAACTGACCAATGTGGATCATTTAACTCAGGTCTATAACCGTTATGCGATGGACTCATTGCTGCCCAAAGCGTTAGATAAGATCAAACGTGAGCAAAGTAGTGCTGCAATTTTCATGATCGACTTAGATTGCTTCAAAGAATATAACGACCACTATGGCCATGTGAATGGCGATACTGTGCTGCGCAAGATAGCGAGCACTCTGCAGCATTGGAAACGTAAAGATGACCTCTGCTTTCGCTATGGAGGAGATGAATTTCTACTATTTATTGCGGATATTGATATTAAACAGTGCGAGCAAAAAGCATTACAACTACTTAGTGAAGTGAGAGAGCTGCAAATCCCTCACCGCTATTCTCGTGTCTCATTGTATGTATCGATTACTATCGGCATCCAATATTGCGAACACATACCGACTGGCATGACGCCAGAACAGTTTGTATCAACGGCCGATAAAGCGCTGTTTCACGCGAAGAATCAACAGCGCGGAACTATTCATATACTACACAAGGCTTAGTCGATGGTGTGATGATTAGCCCAACGCTGCGCGGCTTGGGCATCTGAATCTCGAGACTCCACCCAGCGTGTTTGTTCGGTGGTGCGCTCTTTCTTCCAAAACGGTGCTTTGGCTTTAAGGTAATCCATAACAAATTCGCACGCCTCAAAAGCCGCACCACGATGTGAGCTCGACACGCCTACAAACACGATTTGATCGCCAATATCTAAATCACCGATTCGGTGGATCACACGGATTTTTTGCACCGGCCAACGTGCCTGCGCCTGATCACAAATATCACTCAAAGCTTTTTCTGTCATTCCCGGATAGTGCTCAAGCGTTAAGCCAATAACATTATCACCTAAATTCATATCACGAACTTTGCCAATAAAGGTAACCACAGCGCCAGCGGAAGTACCTTGCGACAAATCACGGTATTCTGTGTCTACCGAGAAATCTGATATTTGAACGGAAATACGACTATCCATCACTAGCCTCCGGTTACTGGAGGAAAAAAAGCCACTTCATCACCATCACTTAACGGGTAATCAAAGGCAACGATGGTTTGATTGACTGCCACCAGCAGTTTTCCCGGTTGCAAGGCTAAATCCCATTTCCCAGGCTGCGAGGCTAAGTGGCTACGCAGCGCTTCAACCGTAGCAAACTGTGCCTTGAGTTGAATGCTGTCTTGGCCGATCAACTCACGAGTTTGAGCAAAAAAGAGGACATTAATCATGCGTGACCTTTTGTTGTGGCTGAGCGCTAAAGTAACCAGATTTCCCGCCGCTTTTTTCAAGTAAGCGCACTTGTTCAATCACAATATCTTTTTGTACTGCTTTACACATGTCGTAAATGGTTAACGCCGCCACCGATGCCGCGGTTAAGGCTTCCATTTCAACCCCTGTTTTACCGGTTAATTTACACAATGATTCAATTCGAACTTTGCTTTGTGCTTCGATGGCTTCAAGCTGCACTTCTACTTTAGTAAGCAGCAATGGGTGGCACAGTGGGATTAAATCCCACGTTTTCTTCGCCGCTTGGATGCCCGCAATTCTTGCGGTGGCAAACACATCACCTTTGTGGTGTTGCCCAGAAAGGATCAGTTGCAGCGTTTGTGGTGACATCTTCACAAAGGCTTCCGCACGTGCTTCACGTACGGTTTCAGCCTTGGCAGAAACATCGACCATATTGGCTTCGCCTGAGGCATTAATATGAGTAAATTTGCTCATTGAAACCCCGTTAAACCGAAAGATGTGGCATAAAGTTGCATGGGCGATGGCTAGCATCTAACTGCTGTTTGATGATTTTCGTCCAACCGGTTTTGCACGCTCCTGTTGAACCTGGCATGGCAAAAATAACCGTATGGTTGGCAAAACCTGCAATGGCGCGAGACTGAATGGTTGAAGTGCCAATTTCATCGTAAGAGACCAATCGGAACAGCTCGCCAAAACCTTCAACTTCTTTATCAAACAAGGGCTTTAATGCCTCTGGTGTGCTGTCGCGTGAGGTAAAACCCGTTCCACCCGTGATCAGCACGGCTTGCACGTTTTCATCCGCGATCCACTGAGAAACAATCGCGCGAATTTTATACTGATCATCAATAACAATCTGCTTATCGGCCAGAATGTGTCCCGCTTGTTGAAGTTGCTCAGCTAAGTAACCGCCTGAAGTATCGTTTTCTTCAGTACGAGTATCGGAAACCGTCAGTACGGCAATATGTGCTGGTTGAAATGCGCTTTCTGCGTGACCCATGTGTTCACCTACTGTTCAAATGTGTACCAACATCACCCGCTAAACAATAGCCAGTGACAAAAAGAATTTAGCCGCCAATGGAGGCGAGATTAGGCGTCATACCCGTATTGCCATCTTGTAAAAAATGGCTGACCGACTTGGTCTGTAATTGCGCTTGAATTCGCTCAATTAAGGCTTGCTGTTGATTATCTTGGGCGAGCAGATCGCGTAATTCAACGCCTTGCTCACCGAAAAGGCACAGGTGTAACTTCCCCTTTGCCGAAACGCGTAAGCGGTTGCAGCTATGGCAAAAGTTTTTCTCATACGGCATGATAAGACCGATTTCACCTTGGTAATCGGCATGAACAAATACTTGCGCTGGCCCATCATTGTGAGCTCGGGTTTTCAGCACCCAACCATTGGCAATCAGTTGATTACGAATGGCAACACCTGAAATATGGTGACGCTCAAACAGCGAGTCCATTTCACCCGTTTGCATTAGTTCAATAAAACGAAGTTGAATAGGGCGGTGTTTAATCCAATCTAAAAAAGCAGGTAACTGCTGATGATTAAGGTCTTTTAGCAGCACAACGTTGACTTTAACTTGCTGGTAACCGACTTCAAAAGCGCGATCAATCCCCGCCATCACTTGCGTAAATTTGTTTTCACCCGTGATTTGGTGGAACATTCTTGGATCAAGACTATCGACACTGACATTGATATGCGTTAACCCGGCCGATTGCCAACCTTCTACTTGTTTGGCCATACGGTAACCGTTGGTGGTGGTCGCCACTTTCTCTATACCAGCGGTATTCGCCACACAAGCAATAATGTCGTTAAAGTCTTTGCGCAAAGTCGGCTCCCCCCCTGTGATGCGTACTTTCGACGTACCACAGTCGGCAAAGGCTCGCACGACGCGTTGTATTTCAGGAAGGGTTAAAAAAGACGAGTTTTTCTGCCCCGAAGGTTGATAACCATCAGGCAGGCAATATGTGCATTTAAAGTTACAGACATCTGTAACAGATAAACGTAAATAATAAAATTTACGTTGGAATCTATCTTCGAACTGTTGCGCCACGGAACACCTTTCCAAATACGGGAGGCATAATCATTTCCAATTATGCCCTTGTGGTATTAGACCACTGGCTTAACCACCCTATCTCACAAAAATGAGACTTAGCCAGTTAAGCTCGGAGCTATGGCAGCCGTTGAGGTAGTATAATTAACTATCTCTACAGCAGCTGATAAGTAAAATACTTAATATTAGTAAGTGATTCTACCCTTATCGTAAAAAAAAAGAGTCCATTACCCAATTTACCTCCTAATGAGTATGGGTTGTGAACAAGCTGATTTAAATTGTAGTTAATTATTAAAAAATAAGAAGAACAGATGACTCTATACACTTCAAAGAAAGTCGTCGCCATTGGCGGAGGACATGGGCTTGGACGCATGCTAGCGGCGTTAAAAGATTTTGGCTCCAATGCGACAGGGATTGTAACCACCACAGATAACGGCGGTTCCACTGGGCGCATTCGCCACTGCCAAGGTGGCATTGCATGGGGCGATACACGTAACTGTATCAACCAGTTGATCACTGAGCCTTCCATCAGTTCGATGATGTTTGAATATCGCTTTAAAGGTGCGGGAGAACTCAATGGCCATAATCTCGGTAATTTGATGCTGACTGCATTAGATAACCTATCTGTGCGCCCTTTAGACGCGATCAACTTGATCCGCAACATGCTCAAAGTCGATGTTAATATTTTACCTATGTCAGAGCATCCTTCTGATCTTAGTGCACTTTCTATGGATGGTCACTGGGTCACGGGTGAAACGAACGTGGACGAGATGACGGAAGATTTAAGGCGCTTAGATTTATCACCTGAAGTGCCAGCAACCAAAGAAGCCATACTCGCCATCAGTGCAGCAGACTGCATCATCCTTGGCCCGGGAAGCTTTCTCACCAGTGTGATGCCACCACTACTGCTGCCCGAAATTGGCAATGCCATTGAGCAAAACGTAAAAGCAAAGCTGATTTTTGTTGAGAACTTGTCTCCCGAGCAAGGACCTGCTGGTCGCATGTCGCTACGGCAGAAATTGGAATGGTGTGAGCGCGCCTGCCACGCGCGAAAAATCGATGTGGTGATCGGCGATACACCACATCCGGAGCTGGCTGAACACTGGCATTGTGTCACTACAGAGCTAGCATCATCCAATCGTGACTGGCGGCACGACCGAGTTAAACTTCAAAAAGCCATTGAGAATCAACTCACAAGCTAATCCATCAAGTGGCAGTAGCAACGATGCGTCTCTTCGATAAGAGCGCGCATCGCCGCCACTTCTTCAGCCTCATCAAAAATGCAGTTTGCCTTTCCTTTGCTATCGATATCCACCGCTTTAGCGCACAGTTTATCCGCACCAAAGCTGGCGGCACTGCTTTTTAGAGCATGGCTGATGTCTTTTAAATATTCGATTTTATCCGGCAGATTTTGATCAGCTAGCTTCTGTGTATAGGCGCTCAGCTCGCTGAGAAAAATATCGAGCAATATTGGCACATTCTCTTCTCCAATTTCTTGGGCCAAATGCGCAATTTTGTTTTTATTGATCAGTTCCATATCTCTATGAGTTCTCTCTACTGTTCCACGCTTGAAGCTTGCGGTAGATCGTTGAAGGGCTAACGTCTAAATAACTGGCTGCTTTAGGAATATTACCATCACACGCTTCTATCGCTTGTTCGATGGCTTGCTTTTCCGTCATCCATAAAGGAAAAATATCGTGCACGGTTATATTTTCCTTGCGCGTTTCCGTCGTTAGGTTTGCTAATCGGATCTTGTTATCCACGACTTGATTTAGCGGTGGCGGTAACATGCTCAGTTCGATCTCGTTGCCGTGGTTCAATACCACCACATTCCGCAACACGTTTTGCAGTTGACGCACATTACCCGGCCATTCATAGCGCGTAAAACGCTCCACAACCTCTGGCGCTAAGCGGACAAAACCTTTGCCTTCTTCTTTAGACATAAAGCCGAGCAAAGAGTAAGCAATTTCAATAACGTCATCGCCTCGCTCGCGTAGCGGTGGTAAATGCAATGGGATCACATAAAGACGATAGTACAAATCTTCACGAAAACGGCCCTCTTGTACCTCTTTCCATGGATCGCGGTTGGTAGCGCAGACAAAACGAACATCGACACTTTTCATCTTCGATGAGCCCACTTTCTGGAATGTGCCCGTTTGGATAAAGCGCAACAGCTTGGTCTGCAAATCCAAATCCATTTCACACAGTTCATCCAAAAACAGTGTGCCGCCATCAGCCAACTCGGCTGCGCCTTGGCGATCGGTCGCTGCGCCAGTAAATGCGCCTTTCACGTGACCAAAGAGTTCACTCTCTATCAAGTCTTTAGGAATGGCGGCGCAGTTAATCGCAATGAAGGGTTTATCGCCACGTTTACTGGCCGCATGAATCGCTTCTGCGCACACCTCTTTACCCGTGCCACTTTCGCCAGTAATAAAAATACTGGCTTTACTGGAGGCCGCTGAGTCAATGGTTCGATAGACTGATTGCATGGTTTGACTGCTACCGATAAAACCTTGGTAGTTCTGATTACCCGGGTTACCAGCCTCATTTTTTAGTTTGCTAGCTTTACGTATGGCGTTGTTAACCGTGACGCGCAAGCGGTCTGCTTCACAAGGTTTGATCAAGAAATCTTGGGCACCGTGACGCATCGCTTCCACTGCGGTATCAATCGAACCATGAGCGGTCATGAATATCACTGGCACATTGGGGTAGTGACTTTTCACAGCATGTAAAACGTCCATGCCCGTCATATCGGGTAATCGAAGATCCAGCAATATGAGGTCCGGCTCTCGGTGAGCTAAACTCTCTATCGCATCACGACCTGTACCAACAATATTGATATCGATTTCAAGGGGGGTGAGGTATGAACGATACAGCGCCGCAACGGAAGCCGTATCTTCCACCATCAAAAGATATTTAGCCTTTTGTAGAGAAAAGTCAGGTTGCATATTCTAGCCATTATTATTTTGCACTTTGCCTTAACTATTGCATTAAGGTTCGCATTTTGCAAAATAAAATAACAAAAAGGCATTAATTCGTTAGTTAATAGCCCTTTTTGCATAAAATTAATTGGCACGATATGTGCTCTATTCAATATGACCCTTAGGGGTCACCTAGCCAACTGACGTTGTTAGTGAATAAAGTGTTCACAAATAACAGCCAATAGACCTTTTTCTATTGGCTATTTTTTTAACTGTTGGTAATGAACTGCTGACGCAGTTTTTCAATTTGGTCACGCTTTTCGGCAGCCAATTCAAATTCTAGGTTTTGTGCGTGTTTGTACATTAACCCTTCTAGTTTGGCGATCTCTTTTTCCAGTTGTAGCGGCGTGAATATTTCATAAGTTTGCGAGCTTTCTGCCACTTTAGACAAAGGTACTTGTTTGTTCATCCTCTGCTGCTTGGACTTAGTAATATCACCTAACTCCATAATATCTTTGACATTACGTTTCAGCGCCTGAGGTGTTATCCCTTGTTCTTCATTATGTGCTTGCTGCTTTTCACGGCGACGATCGGTCTCATCCATCGCTTTCTTCATTGAGTTAGTAATGCGGTCAGCATAGAGAATCGCTTTGCCTTCAATGTTACGTGCCGCACGGCCAATAGTCTGAATTAATGAACGTTCTGAACGTAGAAAGCCTTCTTTATCCGCATCAAGAATTGCGACGAGAGAGACTTCAGGCATATCCAAACCTTCACGCAGTAAGTTAATACCCACTAACACATCAAATTCGCCTAGGCGAAGGTCGCGAATAATCTCAACCCGCTCAACAGTATCAATATCTGAGTGCAGATATCTGACCTTAACCCCATGTTCATGAAGATACTCAGTTAAGTCTTCAGCCATGCGTTTAGTCAATGTCGTGATCAGCACACGTTCATCTTTCGCTGAGCGAATGCGGATCTCTGACAACACATCATCCACTTGTGTTGCGACTGGTCGTACTTCCAGCACGGGGTCCAGTAATCCGGTTGGGCGCACCACTTGATCCACAATTTGTCCGGCTGATTTTTCTAGCTCATAGTTGCCCGGGGTAGCAGAAACAAAAATCGTCTGCGGCGCAAGTGATTCGAACTCTTCAAACTTTAATGGACGGTTATCTAAAGCGGAAGGCAACCGGAAACCAAACTCCACTAACGTTTCTTTGCGTGAACGATCGCCTTTGAACATCGCGCCAATTTGCGGCACGGTTACGTGTGATTCGTCGATAATCAATAAACCGTCATGCGGTAGATAGTCAAACAGGGTCGGAGGCGGCTCTCCCTCTTTTCGCCCACTGAGATAACGAGAATAGTTTTCAATACCTGAACAAAAACCGAGCTCATTCATCATTTCAATATCAAATTGAGTACGCTGCGATATGCGCTGCTCTTCGAGTAGTTTATTGTTTTCCAACAGGTAGGCTTGGCGAGTTCGCAGCTCCTCTTTGATGTGCTCTATCGCATCGACAATGCGCTCTCTTGGCGTAACGTAGTGCGTTTTAGGATAGATGGTATAGCGAGGAAGATCTCGCTGAATCATTGCGCCCGTCAATGGGTCAAACAAACTGATGCAATCTACCTCATCATCAAACATTTCAACACGCACGGCCGCATAATCCGATTCCGCGGGAAAGATATCGATGACCTCTCCACGAACTCTAAATTGACCACGTTCAAACGCCATATCGTTACGTGTGTATTGGAGCTCGGCTAAACGGCGGATAATGTCGCGCTGATCCATCACATCACCACGGCGAACATGCAGCATCATTTTCAGATAAGAATCAGGATCACCCAAACCGTAAATCGCCGATACAGAAGCTACAATAATCGCATCTTTACGCTCAAGCAGCGCTTTAGTCGCGGAGAGTCGCATTTGTTCTATGTGTGAGTTAATCGAGGAATCTTTTTCTATAAATGTGTCCGTGGTCGGCACATACGCCTCTGGCTGATAGTAGTCGTAATAAGAGACGAAATACTCAACCGCATTATTGGGGAAAAATGACTTCATCTCACCATACAGCTGGGCTGCGAGCGTTTTATTCGGTGCCAACAAGATAACCGGACGCTGCGCCTTGGCGATCACATTAGCCAAGGTGAATGTTTTCCCTGAACCCGTCACACCCAATAAGGTTTGATGAGCAAGACCTGTATCTAGCCCATCAAACAATTGCTTGATCGCCGTAGGTTGATCGCCTGAGGGTTGATAACCCGATACCAATTCAAACGTTTTGCTCATAATGCCGTTGTCCTCTATAACTGAATAGGCATTCTCGCTGTTAGCCATGTTTTGTTGCAAGTAATTGTTCAAAATAGTTGCGTCGTAAATCACCCCTGTTTTGAAAAAATGCTAGTTTCTTCTCCATACGTTTGCTATCATCTTCGGCCTGATTCGTAAAAAACCACTCCTAACTTTCAAAAATAATCCACTTGTTTTCCCCAAAATTTCAAAATGACTCCCTTTTTCTCATCGCCATTCATTTTCATTTCTTATTGATAATTTCAGTTGATAAATCAAAAAATAAAATAAAAAACATAGTGTTATATAAAAAATAAACTCAACAAATGAGTAGAGTAATAACTCAACATTCATTGATGAAACGAATTGCTCAGGATTCGTCAACACACTTATCCACAATTTTGGTGGATAACTAAACCTAGCCTAATGCCGATAAGGGGTACAGAAAAGTAAAGTATTTTCAGGGAAATATTTTTACTTTTTCTTCGGCTGGAAAGGTTGACACTGAACACCCCACTCGCTACCATTCGCACCGCTCAAAGCAATTCCCCCTTAGTTCAGTCGGTAGAACGGCGGACTGTTAATCCGTATGTCGCAAGTTCAAGTCTTGCAGGGGGAGCCAAATTCAAGAAGAAAGACGTCCTAGGACGTCTTTTTTTGTATCTAAATCTAGCTATTTCAAGGAATTGTATTCTCTTAACGTCTTTTCCTGACTCGTACTGGCTTAGAAGTTTAGGTACATAAATATTTTTCCCAAAAAAGTGACCCGTTAATCAATATAATTGCCCTTCATCCAAAGCAGAAGAAACCCAAACGAGAGGAGCATTCCAATTAATCGTGATCTCATTAAACGACCATGCATTAATGTTATCTCTATAACAGGTTTGGCCAACACACTGCCCCTTCAATGTCGCAGCGACTGGATCACTGTAACTCACTGAGTTGGGTCCACCCACTAGTGCGCCAGGTGCTGGAGCTGGTGACTTTTCATCCGCAGCATGTGCCCAAAAACGGTGATGTGGACTTTTAGCCGCATTGGTGCCGTAACCTGTAATATAAGACAGGTTCATTGGGTTCGCGCCTAGTAAGTAATCCATCGCATTTGCAGCCGCTTTTACATACTTAATATCGCCGGTGAAATCATTCGCATAGATTAAGAAGATAGCTCTATTTACAAAACTCGAGTTCGATCCCCACGGATACTCTTCTACCGTGTAAGGAATATGATAACCCTCGTTATTAATCTGGCCCACAAAGTTATCAGAGGTTGCGATTAAGTTTTTCCTTGCAACTTTAATTTGATCCTCACCCAATCCATTAGGCACAACAGCCAAGCTTATTGTTGCTAAAGGCGCTGTGTACCCCCAGAACATTTCGCCATCTGCTTCAATGTTACCTTTTGGTGTCTCTAGATAATGAGGAGAAGCTTTCACTGCTTTAAGGTACTTGCTGTCACCTGTGGTGATATAAAGTTCACTTGCAGCCCAGTAGAACTCGTCTGAAAGCTCTTTATCATCATATGGGCCCGACCCTGTGAAGTTATCATAGGCAAGAATATTAGGATTTTTGCTCGCGGCTTCCCAAGCCTCTTGCGCCGCATTCAAACAGTTTTTTGAGAACGCAGGATCAATCTCTTTCCAAATTCGCGCACATTGAGCACCAATTGCTGACAAGTTCAACGTAGCCGCAGTGGTTGGATAACCCACATATCGCTTCTGGGTGTCCATATGAGGTGGCAGTGGCATACCTGTCCAAGCTTCATCAGCAACTTTATGGAAAGCCATACCTTTTGCGTCAATCTTAGTCAGTTTAAGTGTTTTGTCTTCAGACTGGTCACCAACAGGAACCGCTACAGGTTGGTCACTATGGATCTGCATTGCCAATATAAATTCGATATTCCAACGAGCCTCAGACAACAAAGGATTAACGCCATTTCCAGCTTCTGGAATTTTCACTTTCCCTTCTGCAAAAGGAATTGGTGCGTTATCTAGCCATTTACCTCTTTCAAACAGGTTCAAAAGAGTCCAAGTCGAGATACCGCTGTTAACCGTATACTTACCATGGTCGCCAGCGTCATACCAACCGCCAGTTACATCGACAGAAAAATCACAGCCTGGCCATTTATTACCCCAGCTGTCCGTCTTATTAAAACAGGTAACCACATCGCTCATATGACCGCCGGGACGCGCTAGATCGTCACGCTGTACCAGAGCCTTATCAATCTCAATACCACTACGGTTTTGGTAGAAGTAAGACAATGCATCGTACTTCAACTGACTGTAGATATCTTTGCTAATGCTAAATGGCAAGCTCTCGTCTTCACCGACTTTTACTTTCAAGCCACTCATATCTGATCTGTAGTTCGATAGGTCAATACGGTGAATAAACTCGCCTGATGCCTTATTAAGACCAAAAACTTCCGTTTTACCTAAATCGACATTGATATTGCTGTTGTTTATTAGCACCCACTTTAATGGCTCTTTAGATTCATTCGCGACAAACACAAACTTATCTGCTTGAGGAAGGTAACCGACTTGGTTAGCACGAACAGAATTTATCTTCAACTCTTCAATGTATTTCTCACCGACGACTGAAACATTGCTAACGCATACGGTTCCCTTTTTCTGGGCGCCCATTTGAAACTGGAACTCAGTTTTAGCATCGCTTTCAACATCATGGCTGAACTTAAACTTATAGCTCTTCTTCTTCAGTGAGACTTTTGTATCATCCACAAAATAGTTGGTATAAGGAGGACCTTCATGCTGAATAAGCGTTCTCATTTGAGTATCAACGGTTGCATAAGCATCAAATGAAACTTCATAATCTGCTTTGTTTGCCAACCCAATCCCGCCCTGTCCTAAAATCACATTCCAAGGGTTCTCTCCTGGACTTCTAATCTCAAGACATGCTTCGCCATTTTTGATTTTTACATCTGCACCAGCATTCCACCAACCATCCATGTTCCCGTTAAATTTGCCGTTCTTAATTTGCTCATTTGCATAAGCAGAACACGATGAAAGAATGAGTATTGTTGCCAATGATAGTTTGAATTTATGCATATTTACTCCTAGACATATAAATTACAACACCATTGAAATTAAGCGATTTTCATGGCTAATAAGTAGATGTCTGAGCACAAAAGAACCGTTCTAAAAACGCCTATTTCTCTCTTCGTGATACTGCTAGCACTTACCTCTAAGGTGATGAATCTGTTTCAAGGAAATCTCATCGATAAATTGACTTGTGCTCTAGCGAACAATTATATCAATCGGGGGGTAAACTAACTTTATAGCCTTTACAACATGCTCTTGAGCCCGGCTAACTATCTAGACCTTTGATATGAGCATAAGACCAGCTTGTACTCTTGAACTAAACGACCATGGTAAAAATCTTCTATTGGTAACCCTAAACGCTCACCAATCACCGTGGGCATTAATGTATTGATCTGCGGCAGGAGACCAAAAAGCACAATCATCACAAACGTAATAGTGATTGATCATTGCTAACAGCTCATTTTAAACGCGTTCCCCCATTTTGATTTAAATCTGTTTACATATTGACAATTGTACAAATGTTTCACACTATCGAAAATAATTAATGATAATAATTATCATTACGTCGTAATATTTATGCGGATAGTGCCCATGAAATCTCTACATAATGTGATGAACGCTTCATCAATCACTCCTTTACCCAATCTCTACCTTCTAGACCAATCATCAGAAACCGATAATCAACGATCAATGGCCGTTCACCAACACCGCCAAGACATTCAAAATATCTTGTCGGGTCGTGACTCAAGGATGTTGGTGATTATTGGGCCATGTTCAATCCACGACCCTGAGGCTGCAATTGACTATGCACAACGACTCGCAAAGGCACAAAAACAGTTCAGCAGCACTCTCAAGTTGGTGATGAGAACTTATTTTGAAAAACCGAGAACGCGGACAGGCTGGAAAGGATACATGGTTGACCCTGATCTCAACGGTCAATTTAACTTACTCAAAGGGCTCAGCTCTAGCCGTGAATTACTCAAGTCAGTCCTAGCGCTGGGTGTACCAACAGCAACTGAGTTTTTAGATACGCATATCGCACCGTATATCGCGGACCTTATTTGTTGGGGTGCGGTTGGCGCAAGAACCACTGAATCACAACCGCATCGCCAACTCGCGTCAGCATTGCACTGCCCTATTGGTTTTAAAAATGGTACTGACGGCAATACGACAATTGCAATCGATGCAATTCATGCCGCTAACGATTCACATCTGTTGATTATGGCGGGTGAGAATGGACAACCGGTTGCGGTGCAAACTCAAGGTAATCCATATTGCCATATCATTTTACGTGGTGGTGTCACGCCAAACTATGCAAGTCACAGTGTTAAAAGTGCGGCTTATCAATTACACCATAGCCAGCTCAGCAGTAGGCTAGTAATTGACTGCAGCCACGGCAATAGCGGAAAAATCGCTAAGAATCAATTGGATGTAATAAATAACATTGCCCAGCAACTGCTGTCTGGAGAGCGCCACATTGCGGGGGTAATGTGCGAAAGCTTTTTGCAAGGCGGTAGCCAAGCTTTGGATAAAGGCCCGCTCTGCTACGGTCAATCGATCACTGATGAGTGCTTAAGTTGGGAGGATACGATGTGCTTTTTAAATACGCTCGATGATGCGGTTGCAACACTTCAACAGCAGCAATATTGTCACGCTCCAGTGTAAACGACCACTAAGGTGAAGCTCCCGTTTGCTTCACCTTGCCTATCGTCAGTGGCCTTCACTTAATTATCGAGCGTAGCGCCGCCATCCACTCTCAAATCATGCATGGTGATTTGACTTGCTGCATTCGACATCAAAAACATAACAACCCCAGCAATGTCTTCGGGCTCCGCCATTTTGCCAAGGGGTATCCCCAAACGGTACTGTTCAAGATTACCTTTTATCACTTCTCTTTCACCATATTCGCTGTTCCATAACTGCGTTTGCATTTCGGTGCGTGTTGAGCCTGGGCTAACGATATTGCATCGAATTCCATCGTTTGCAAGCTCAAGAGCTGCGCACTTGACCAACATATGCAAAGCCGATTTAGATGCCGCATATGCTCCAATATTGAGCCGAGGCGTATTCGCTGAATTAGAGCCAATCACAATAACATTGCCACGCTGGCGCACTTTCATTCCTATCGCTACACCTTGCAAAGCGGCTAAGGTGCCAAACGTATTGACATCAAACATCGCTTTGATCTCTGACATCGATAATTCGGTTATTGAACCAAGGTGCAATGTGCCCGCACAGCTGATGAAATGAGCAAACTGATAGCGCTCATTCAGTTCTTGTACCCTTTTTTTGACGTCGTCATGATGCTGTAAATCAAGCTCATAGCAATGAAGCTGCTCGGTATAGCGCGCGTTCAAACTCGCTAATTGCTGAGTTAATTGATGGTGATTTTTATCCGTCGCTACAACTCGATAACCGCCCGCCAGTAAAGATTCCAATACGGCATAACCAATCCCCTGCCCGGCTCCAGTCAATAAAACCGTTTCGTCTAATTTCATCATTTTCCTAACTTTACTCCGTTAAATCCACACTAGACCATAGCCATAACTGAATCTCAGCCTCAGTTAATAACATTAATTATCATTTGTTATTGATAATTATTATCATATATAATCTGCGTACTTTAGTGGTTTGTAAAATAATAAGCAATTAGGCGTAACACGTTATTAATGGAGTTTTGGTGATGAAACGTGAAGTTATTGGGTTTTCAAAAATGGCTAATCAGCTATTGGATGAGCACTTAAAAGAATCTCCCTTCTTTTTTGCTTCGCCTCACAACACCATGCTTGGCGTGGGAATTGCTCATCAGTTCAATCAAGCGCTCCCATTCTGTGAGCTGGCGGATCAAGCAACCAAGATGCTAGAAGCAGCAAAAACAGATGAGTACGACAATCCTATTTTATTTGCGACAATTCCTTTTAATGAAGAGACGGCGACGCGTTTCTTCATTCCAGAAAAGCTCTATGTTTCTGGTAGCCCACGGGCCAGTGAAAAAGAAGGGCAGCAGAGCCACAAAGCGACCATTGTTTCACCGCCAACGGGCAACGACTACAAACAAGGAGTCACAACCTTACTTGAGCTGTTTAATACCACCGAACTATCAAAAGTGGTGCTATCACGTTTAGTGAAACTCTCGACTCCACAACACATCGATCAAACTCGTTTATTGCGTAATCTGTTGTCCATCAATCGCAATGGCTACACTTTTTCTACTGAAATTGGCCCTAACGCCAAGTTAATGGGAGCCAGTCCCGAGTTGTTGTTGGCGAAGAAAGGCGGGTTTATCGTTTCTAACCCCCTAGCAGGCTCGCGTCCTAAATCAAACAATGCGGTGCAAAACCAACAACGCTCCGCTTCATTACTTGATACGCAAAAAGATCTGAATGAACATGCCTTCGTCGTCGAGGAAGTCGAGAAAGTACTCAGCCGCTACTGCCATAACTTATTTACCCCTATGGTCCCATCAGTGATTGAAACCGAAACGATGCTGCATTTATCAACAGTGCTTGAAGGACAAGCCGATGATCCGATGATTAACTCGCTGCGCATTGCAGCAGAGTTACACCCCACACCCGCAGTGTGTGGTTATCCAAGATTATCGGCTTACCAAGCGATTAAGCAGATCGAAACCTTCGACCGCGGCTACTTCACTGGCATGATCGGTTGGTGCGACGCTCGGGGGAATGGCGAGTGGGTTGTCACGATACGCTGCGCGGAAGTGAGCCAAAATGAGATGAGTGTGTTCGCTGGAGCTGGCATTGTGAATGAATCCTCACCGCAGAGTGAACTCGATGAAACAGGGGCAAAAATGAGTACCATTTTGAAAGCCGCTGGTATTGAAATTGATGAATTACTTACCGCCTAAGGAGTGGTCATGAATAATCTTAACCCGACCGATTTTACCCCTTGGCCAGAGCAATTCAGCCAGCGCTATCGTGAACAAGGCTACTGGCAACAAAGAACCTTATTTGATTATTTCAGTGATTCCGTAAAAAAAAGCCCTGACGCCATCGCACTGATTGATGATTTCGGCCAGTACAGCTATCAAAATTTATATCAGAAAATGATCAGCCTTGCGGCTGGCTTGAGCTCCCTAGGTTTGCAGCGGGGTGATAATGTCGTACTACAAATGGCCAATCGTGCTGAATTCTATCTCTGCTTTTTTGCCTTGACCATGCGAGGCATTAAACCGGTTCTAGCTCTGCCAGCACACCGCTATCTAGAGCTGAGCTATTTTTGCCAACATACTCACGCCAAAGCCTATATTTTTTCAGACGATATCGTGGGCTTTGACGCGCAGCAAACCGCGCAGAAACTACGAAGTAGTTGCCCTTCTCTCTTGCATACCATTGTTTGCGGTCAATCCTCACACGAGCAAATTCAGGAATTAGATACGCTTTACCACTGCGTGGGAGACGATCCTGTTACTCATTCGGTCTTTGCTGATCAAGTGGCTTTTTTCCAGCTTTCCGGCGGAACAACTGGCACTCCCAAATTGATCCCTCGTACGCACAATGACTACGCTTATAGCGTACTTGGTAGTATTCAAATTTGTCAGTTTGATCCACACACGAGGTATTTGTGTGTTCTTCCCGTTGCGCATAACTTTCCACTCAGCTCGCCCGGCGCATTGGGCGTCTTTTACGCTGGCGGTTGTGTCGTGCTCGCTTCCGATACCACACCGCACACCGCTTTCCGTTTAATTGAGAAGCACCACATTACTGTCGCAGCGCTAGTGCCACCGTTAGCGCTACTGTGGATGAAATACGCCGAGTCCGCTACAGAAAACATCGCGAGCCTCACTCTGGTACAAGTCGGCGGAGCGAAGTTTAGTGAGGCCGCAGCAATGCGCTTACCGACGGCTCTCCACTGTCAATTACAGCAAGTGTTTGGAATGGCTGAAGGGTTGGTTAATTACACACGACTTGATGACCCACTCAGCGTGATTGTTACTACTCAAGGACGCCCAATTTCAGCTGATGATGAAGTGATGATAATCAACGATGAGGGTGAGCCCGCTGCGGTGGGTGAGGAAGGCTTGCTCATGACCAGAGGCCCTTATACGATTCGAGGTTATTACCGAGCTCCAGAACATAACCAGCGCTCATTCACCGACCAAGGCTTCTATATCACAGGTGACAGAGTGCGTAAGACGGCTGAAGGCAATATTATCGTCACGGGACGAGATAAAGATCAGATCAATCGTGGTGGTGAAAAAATCGCAGCCGAAGAGGTTGAAAACCTGCTACTTCAACATCAGGATGTTCATGATGTGGCTTTGGTTGCTATTGCTGATGAGTTTCTTGGTGAACGCAGTTGCGCCATTGTCGTGCCAGATAACGGTAAAATGCTCAAACCCATTACTCTCAAACGATTTTTACACGCTCAAGGATTAGCAGAATTTAAGATCCCTGATCACATCCATTTCGTCGATGAATTACCCAAAACCCCTGTGGGCAAAGTCGACAAAAAATGGTTAAGAACGCAATACTCTCACTAATCATGGCAATACAGGCGCTCAAATAACTTAAAGATAAAAAAGCCGATATCGTCGATATCGGCTTTTGCTGGGCGATGCGTTCTCTTTCCCTATTCTAGTGGTCCGGTATACTCAAACTGGTTGCTCTTCAGTAGAACGCGTGTCCGTTACTTGATGTGACGACTGAGCAACAACACTAGGCTCCATCACATGCCACCACTCTCTTAAAGTTGAATATTTAATCATCTCTGAAAAGGCGCACTCTATGCCCATCTTGCGCCATGATTCAAATAAGGTAACCGCGCGGATAGAATCTAAGCCAAGAAAAGTGAGCTTCTCATCTACATCCACTTCATCTAAATCGAGATCCAATAGCTCAGCCACTTGCTGACGCATCTGTTCAAGGCTCAATAATCTGGTTTCTTGACTGTGGATCATTTGTGGTTTTAATGCCTCAAGCGAAGTCACGCAGCCAACACGCTCTGTGATGTATTTCAACGTATGATGATGATCTTCCAAAGAGAAGTCAGCCACAGCATCACCGACCACAAAAGGCTGTATATCCAACATAAAGGCATCTAACGCCGTTGATAAGATACCTATATGTGCATAGACACCCACAATGATCAACTGGTCACGCTGTGTCTCTTTCATCCACTCCAACAGCGGCGTTTTCTTAAACGCGCTATAACGCCATTTGGTGTATTGGATATCCCCGTCTTCAGGTGAAAGCTCAGACACAATCTCAGTATCTTTTGTCAGCCCTGTTCCCCAAAAATCAGTCAGCAGCGCTCTCTCTACTGGGTCTTGGTTAGGAGGTTGTGCTGTGTACACCACGGGGATATTTGCCTGACGAGCCAGTGATTTCAGCTCTGAAATATTCGCTAATAACTCAGGAACGGGTGCCTGAGAATGATCAAAAAAGTTGATAAAGTACTTTTGCATATCGTGAATGAGCAGTACCGCTCTATCCGCTTGGACATGCCAATGAACTTTGTTTTTCGGAAATGTTTCAGCCAACGGAATGGAGTAGCTGGCTATTTTGGGAATCGCCATAAATGTAATCCTTGTTAAAAGAGGCTTTTCTCGTTCGTGATGCCTTAAAGCCAATAACGACTTCAGAAATAAGAGGCTCGTATTCGTCGACAACCGCCACATAAATGGTAACAATTATCATTTCATTAATACTAAAGCAGTCTACGCATAAAAATCAATTGTTAATGAGATTAATTCTCAATTATGTGCGTAACATGTCGCTCTCGACTCACGGCAACGCAACAAGAGCCCACCGCAAAACGAATAGCTAATTCATCGTTTGCGCCGCAGGTTGGGAAGTGACCTCATCTGAGGAGACGTTAGGTTCTGAGCTTGTGTTAACGATAAGCGCTGGATCAAACAGAGTCGCTTGGCGTAATGAGCGAAATGCCATCACCATCAACGCACCAATTCCCGTTGCACCCAAACCAAAAGTGAGGATCGACATCGTTGGTGCTAGCACTTTACCCAACGCCCCTAAACCGAGTGCTCCTATCGAGTCTCCCGATACATCTTGCGCCGTCCATAAGCTACTTACGCGGCCTAACAGGTGATCTGGAGTGTGTCCTTGTACGATCGAATATTGAATCAAAGAAGCGACCGAACCCAAATAACCATAGCCAACTAAGATGAGAGCAAACCACCAAAAATTATTCACAAGCCCCATAGCCACAATCGCTAAAAATGAACCTAACGTCGCGTAGATTAAGACCATTCCTGGCTTTTGCGACTGTTTTACCCAACCTGAAGTCAGTGCGCCACACATCGCCCCCAACGGAATGGCCGAATACATCACACCTGCGTTAGCGGCGGTGCCCTGAAATGAGACTAAAGCTAACGCAGGGAACATCACTCTAATCGCAGTTGCTAATGTTTCGAGTGTGCCAAACAGCACCACACAGCCAACCACTTTGTTTGAAAATAGAAATTGAACACCTTCATACAGTGATTGAAATGGATTCTCTGGCGAATGATGTTGCGGTTTCATCGAAGGTAATCTAAACAGTGGGATCAGCGTACAAAGCGTTCCAACAGAAGCCGCAATATAGTTCCAACTGACATCACCGACAGTGATCAGTAAGCCGCCAATCGCTGGTGAGAGAACCATACCTAATCGAACCGTTAACATGCTCAATGCGGCAGCTTCAGGTAATTTTTGTCGGCCAACGATGGTCGGTAAAGCAGCCATCAAGGCCGTCATACCCATAGCGCCAAAAAAACCATCCCACACCGAGAGTATATAGAGAGCCGCTAAGGAGGATTGCGCGACTATGCTATTCAATGCTAATGCAGCAAACCCAATGCCACAGGTCGCGCGCGCAAACAAAATCAATCGACGGCGATCGTACTTATCGGCCAGTACGCCTCCTAGCAGCAGGCCAACAAACATCCCGATACCATCCAATGCCATGATAAGACCTACCTGCAAGGTCGAACCGGTCATTTGATGTATCTGAATCGGCACCGCGACTGTCATCATGCCAAGAGCAAGCACTGACATCATGCGGGCCATAAAGACCATTCGGAAATGTGGGTTGTTTTTCAGTAGGCTAAAATCTAAAAATATATTCTTTATATTCATACTATTATCTATTCAAACCAGAATGTAATGCTTTCAAAACATCGCGGAAATTAAGACGAAACCAGCCTTGATACGCACTGGTTTCGTCGATGGTGGTTTTTGTTATTTTTTCAGTGCAGCCTTCGACTCCAGCAGCGTATTTAAACATTCGCCAATCTGGCGTACATTTTCTGGGGCCAAGATATCTTCATGTGAACAATCAAACTGATGTTTAATCAACTGGCCGACAAAAGATTGCCAATGAGCATCAATATCATAACCATCTGGCACCGTACGTTGCGCCACGAAAAGGTGGGCCGGACCTTGATAATCAGACGTTTGTGCCTGTGCAAGTAGACGTACCGCATCTTCATAGTTAGCGGTAATCTCATTGAACATCGCCAAACGTTGCTCATCTAATTCAATGTCGGTTAGCTCATTGATGGCCAGAAACTGCTCTTTTTCACGTTCAATTTCGTACTGCTCTTCTTCATCCATCGGGCCATCCCAGTTCTGACCTTCCGGTGGATAGGTATCCAGTAACCCTAAAAAGTGCACCTCTTCACCCTGCTGTTGAAGCTTCGCGGCCAATTTTTGTGCCACAATTCCGCCAAATGAATAGCCTAATAGATGGTAAGGTCCAAATGGCTGTACCTCTCTTAAGACGGGTAATAAACGATCACACACTTCTTCCATCGTTTCACTGGTCGCCATCGCTCCGCCGGGCCGAGGTGATTGCAAACCATAAATGGGATAATGTCCTGTCAGATATTTAGGTAGCCCTGTGTATTGCCAAGCAAAGCCAGAAGCAGAGTTGACGCAAAAAAGTGCTGGGCCACTTCCGGCACGGATAGGCAGCACTTCACCAAAACCAGCTAAGGTGGGGTCGTTAAAAGCATCTTCATCCAGCAACAAACTCGCCAGTTTCTCCACCGTAGGATTGACCATGATTTGACCAACTGTGACAGGTAGGTTTAGCGCTCTTCGAATATCTGCCGCTAATTTCATCGCCAGCAGTGAATGCCCGCCGAGCGTAAAGAAGTCATCATCAGCAAACAGTGTTTCGACAGCCAATACTTGAGCAAATAGCGTCACTAATTGTGTTTCAAGGCCTGGATGAGCCTTGCGCCCTACCCGTACTGCGAGGTCATTTGGCCGCGGTAATGCTTTTTTATCTAGCTTACCGTTGGCGCTAAGCGGATAGTGATCCAGTAACACGATAGCCGCCGGAACCATATGGGCTGGTAAATGTTTGGAAAGTTCAGCGCGTAGCTTCTCGCCATTCGTTACGCTCATATCATGCGCGATAACGTAACCGATAATTTGCCGTTCATCAGCGCCTAACATACCTGAATGAGTAGAGAGCGTCTGAGCACAGACCACCGCTTGTTTTACCGCAGGAAGTGCCTGTAATGCGCTTTCAATTTCACCCAGTTCCACACGCTGCCCGCGAATTTTTATCTGATCATCACTGCGTCCTAAATACTCAATCGAGCCACACGCTAACCAACGTACGACATCACCAGTGCGGTACATTCGCTCGCCACAAGTAAACGGATTGGCGATAAACCGATCTGCCGTTAACGCACTGCGATTAAAGTAACCGATGGCTAATTGCTCGCCAGCAAGATAGAGCTCGCCCGGCACACCGATTGGTACAGCTCTTAAAAAGCTATCGAGCACATAAACTTGGGTGTTCCATACCGGTAAACCAATCGGTGCACTACGGCCAACGCTTGCGTTTAATGCCTCGCCGTAAGCTGGATAATAAGTCACGTCAACCGCCGCTTCCGTCGGGCCGTACAAGTTATGCAGCGGTGCATTAATTCTACGTGCGTACTGATGGCAGAGCTCTTTCGCAAGCGCTTCACCTGAGCAAAATACTTGCTTGAGGCTTGGTGCTACGGTGAAACCCGTTGGCTGATTCGCTTCAATTGAGGCCATGAAAGCTGCCAGCATTGAAGGTACAAAATGCATCGTGGTCACGTGATAATCGTCAATTATTTGCAATAACCATTCAGGGTCTTTATGCGCTTCAGCCGGAGCCATCACTAAGCTCGCCCCTTCCAGTAAGGGCCAGAAAAACTCCCACACGGAGACATCAAAACTGCACGGCGTTTTTTGCAATACCACATCATCAGAGCTCAAAGGATATTGGTGCTGCATCCACTTCAATCGGTTGACAATCGCTTGATGAGAAACCAACACCCCTTTTGGGTTACCCGTTGAACCTGAAGTGTAAAGCAAGTAGGCCGCATTTGAGGGGGTAAGCCCATCTGCGCGGTTCTGCCGCTCTGCGCGCACGGGGGCTGGTAACTTATCCAACAACAATAGTGTCGCTAAACCTTCAAAACGTGAGGTGAATGAAGAGCAAGTGATGATCAGCGCAGGCTTAGCATCATTGATCATGTAGGCCAAGCGCTCATCTGGATAACCAACATCCAACGGTAAATAAGCCGCACCGCATTCAATAATACTGTAGATCGCCAAGCTCAAGGTTGCGCTGCGTGGCAAGGCAACAGCGACAATATCCCCAGCCTTAACACCTTGCTGAAGCAGCAAATCGGCAATGGCGGCCACCTGCTCAGCCAGTGCTTGATAGGTAAAACGGTGCTCACTATCAATTAAAGCCAACTGATGTGGAGAACGTTGTTGCTGCGTGATCATCAAATCACGCAGTGTCGTGCGTTCAACGGCGGTTTTGGTCTGGTTGACGCGTTGCTGCAATTCAATTTCGCCACTTAACCGCAGATCCCATTCAGCGAAAGGCTTATCACTCGACACCATAAACTCATCCAGCATTTGCTCAAATCGTTGTACGATCTGTTTTGCTACGCCGACTCGGTCTCGATATTCAAACAGGATATGCAGTTGCTCTCCCGGTAAGACGAGAATGGTTAATGGATAATGGGTATAGCCACGATTGTGGATAGCCATTAATTTCGCGCCGCTAAAATCTTGCTGGTACCAACGGCTATGATCTGGATAGTTTTCGACCACCAGCAAAGTATCAAAGAGTGTTTTTCCACCCACCAGTTGCTGGATCTCACCCAAGCCAAGTTCATCGTGCTCCAGTAATTGGATTTGGATCGCTTGGTGCGCTTTTAATTGCTCACTCAAACTAAGGTGAGGTTGCAGTGTCACACGTACAGGCACGGTATTACTGAATAACCCTATCTGTTCATCAATACCGGCAATACGACTGAACCGACCAGAGATTGGCGTACCAAAAACCACCTCTTCGCGGCCCGTCATGCTGGCGAGAATACTCGCCCAAAGGCCTTGCATTAAGGTGCTCATGGTTAAGCCATGATGTCGTAAACACTGATTTAACTGATCCGTTTTATGCTTTGATAGCCATAACTGATGCTCGTTAACTTCCTCGCTAAGTGGAATATCATCAAAAGCCATACACGGCTGAACATCAGCTAATACTTTGCGCCAAAGCTCGGTCGCAACGGTTTTATCACGCTGCGTTAGCTGGCTCACAACATGAGCATAGCCGACGGTTACCGGAGGTAAATTCGAGACCCCTTGGGCGTATGCACTGAGAAAGTCATTCAATAAAATCGGCGTTGACCAGCCATCGACCACCAGATGATGTGCCGAAAGGAGCAGTGTGCTTTGCTGATCACCATGAAAAATCAACTGGGCCTGCAACAGGCTGTGCGTAGGATCGTTAAGGTCAAACTGGCGGCTTAGCTCTTGCTTCTCTAACTGATCAATCAACGCGCTTTGCTCATCACCACTCATGTTTGTTATGTCATAACGTGTCAGTGGCCAACTTGGATTAACCTGCGTCATCACCTGTACGGTACGCCCCAATATCGAACTATCAAATCGAGCGAGCAACTGCGGATGACGCCTAGTCACCGCATTAAGCGCTTCGCTCACGCGATGCTCAGACAGTTGACCTTGGAAAGTAAGACGCGTGGTGGAGTTATAACTGCTATTTTTATCCCCTAATTGAGATTGGAACAGTAATCCTTCTTGTAAAGGCAATGCTGGCAGTACATCCGCTAACTTGCCATAGTGGTGTTGCAATAGGCTCGCTTGTCGCAGTGTGATTCCCGGCTCGGTATAGTCAGCAGGTACAGAGAGGTCCAACTCAGCACTATCGCCAACTTGTAGCGCTTGCTGTATTTTCAGCAGCTCACTTTCAATCTGTTGGCTCAGCGACACCATTTCCTGTTGGCTGAACAGATGAGCATTCCAAGACCAGTTGAGCACCAATCGCGGCGTTGCCGATTCTTCGACGAAAATATTTAGCTCTAAGGGATGCTGCAAAGCCCGTTCACTGTTTAAGGTGACGGCAAATGTATCGGCAAACTGCCCACTATATTGCTGTGGTGACCACTGACCATCGCTGCTTTGGAAACGGCCAAGGTAATTAAACAGCAATGACGGTTGGCGTGTATTCGCCAACGTGCGTAACTCATCTCGATACGGATTATCAAGATAGCGCAGCACCATATAACCTAGCCCTTTATCTTTCACACTGCGCTTACTTTGCTTCACTTCACGTAACCGCTCGCGGTAATCACCCTGCTTTGGCACGCTAATGATCAACGGATATTCGGTGGTAAACCACCCTAGGGTTTGATTGAGATCGATCCCCTCTTTACACTCTTCACGGCCATGAGATTCGACGTTCACTTTAATCTCTTCACACCCATAAAGTCCTGCGATCGCCCCCGTGACCGCGGCTAATAGCATCTCTTCAATATCGAGATTCGTCTGGTGTATGGGTAATTCCAATAACGGCTGCGTAACGGCATGAGAGAGTGGCGTACGCCAATGCGTCATGCGTATTTTATCGACAGGATCCTTGATGGGAGCAACAGCACGCTGTGCCTGCGCTCGCCAAAATGGCATTTGCGCAGCAGCGACCGCTAAATGTTGATACAGCGCTTTTGACCAACAATGGATACCGGTAACCTCCTCAGAAATCACCGCCACTTCACCTGTGACTTGTGCTTGAGTTAATGCCTGCAACTGCGGAAGCAATATTCGCCAAGAGACACCATCGATAAGGAAATGGTGAGCAAGGATCATGAGACTTTTACGCCCACTGCGCTCCGTTATCATCACCAAGCGTAATAGCTGACCCGATGATATTGACATCGACTGACTGCGCTGGCTAAACAGACTGTCCAACACGGGGCCATCTAGCCTCTCAACCGAAACCGATTCAACCCAGTTTTTTACATCAAGATTTTGCAGCGCCTCAATATGGTATTGCTGTTCTTTTTGGACCAAGCGACATACGGAATGGTTGGCGACCAGTTGCACTAAACTGGCTTGCAAGTGCACTAATTGGGTTTCGCTTTCCACCTCAACAAGCACACTTTGCACATAACTGGTTGTATTAGAAAATGTCTCCTCAAACCATTGCCACATAGGCAGAGGCCGAATAATGCCTTCTTGTTTCTCGCGCTGTTGCTGCTGTAGTGGCACCATTTGGCTCGCCATCATACCCAGTTGACGGGCTGCAAAAATAGCTTTGGGTCGTAGATCATAGCCCGCCGTTCGCAATCGCGTCCCAAGGCTCATTGCCGAAATACTGTCCCCGCCTAGGTTAAAGAAGTCATCTGACATTCCTACGTCACTGACACCGAGTAGCTCGGTGATCGCATCACATAACAGCTGCTCTGGTTGGGTTATTGGGGCCACGCGTTCGCTACGCGTGCCTGCCGAGTACTTAGGGAGCGCTTTTCTATCGATTTTCCCATTCACATTCAAAGAGAAAGCATCCAAGATCATCACATTGGTTGGCTGCATATAGTCAGGCAGCGCCTGTGCGATAAGACTTTGCAGTCTTTGCTCTGTGAACGCGGGTTGAACTGACTCACCCTGAGTCCCTTTCTCTAAAGTACAGTAAGCCAATAAACGATGAGTATCGCCAACAGGCTCTGCTACGACTACCGTCGTATTAACACCATCAATCGCATTAATAGCACTTTCTACATCGCCCAATTCAATACGAAAACCGCGAATTTTGATTTGGTGATCACACCGGCCAACAAAATCCAGTAACCCATTGTCTCGCCACTTCACCAAATCACCAGTGCGGTACATTATCTTGCCATACGCAAAGGGGTTCGCCACAAAACGTTCTGCTGTCATACTTGGCTGGTTGAGGTAGCCCTTTGCTAACCCCGCACCCGATAAATAAAGCTCACCCACCTCACCAATAGCGACAGGCTCTAAATTTTCATCAAGCACGTAAACACAAGCACCGGCAATCGGTCGACCAATGACAGGCGATGCATCTGCATCAAGCGAAGCGCTGATCGCATCAACCGTAAATTCTGTTGGTCCATAAAAGTTTTCCACCAGCAGTTCGGGAAACTCACTCACACGGAACCAAAGCTTTTGTGGTATGGCTTCACTACCAATCAAAACTAACGTCGGCACGTGATCGCTCGTCATTAATCCACTATCGAGCATTTGATCAAACAGTAAAGGTGGTAAATCAAGAGCATCGATATTATCTTCAGCAACACACTGAACCAGTTCGTAGGCGTCTTTCCGTTGTTCATCGTCATACAAATACATAGTATGGCCAGACAACATCCAGAGTACTTGCTCCCAAGAAGCATCGAAGGAGAATGACGTCGTATGCGCTGCACGAACAGTAATAGCTTGTTCTGGTAACTGACGACGTGTCGCCAGTTTTCTGATGGCCGCAGAAAAAATCGAACCTTGATGAGAGCGCAGTAAATTCAACAGCGCTCCATGTGTGTTCATGACCCCTTTCGGGTGACCAGTCGAACCTGAAGTAAAGATGATATAAGCCACGTCGCTGTGACTGATCGTCGGTTTGGGTTGTGGCGCAGTGTGAATGCGAGCCAATTCAGGAAGAGCAATAAACCTAGGGACGTAGCTTATCGATGAATAAGCCATGTTTTGCTCATCCTCCACAACTAAGCACCAAGGACGTGCTTGTTCAACAATCGATTCAATACGTTCTATGGGATAATCAAGATCGATAGGCAGGTAAATCGCACCCGCTCGCAAAATAGCTAGCATAGTCACGACGCTTTCAGGCCCACGTCGTAACGCGACACCTGCAATATCGCCTTGGCACAAGCCTGCGGTAATCAGTTGATCCGCTCGAGTTTCAATGAGGTGATTGAAGGCATCAAATGTCCAACGCTGCTGTTTAAACACCAAGGCATCTTCGTTTGGCTTACTCTCAATTGTCTGCTGCCATACATCCAGCACAGTTTGCTCTGTTTCATATTCATGTTGTGGCCCCACCGACCACAAAGCAATCTGCTGCTTCTCGCTCGGCGGGATTAACTCTACCAAATCAAGTGGCTGTGTTGGATGGTTGGCAATCTGCTCTACCATCGCAACGAAACGAGCGGCATGAAGTTCTAATGACTCTTGGCTATATTTGGTGCTGTTGGCCGTGATATTAACACTCAATGTCTGACCATCGAGCACTGGCGAAAATTCAATCTCATCAATCGGACCTGCCGAGAGGATATGTGTCTCAGTCTCTACGCCAAATAAATTCAGTGCAGCTTCAAAGGGTTTAAAGTTGAGTATCGGGCCATAGAGCGGCTGGCCTACTAATCCCAAATCACGTTGGATCTGCTCAGCGTCATACATCTGGTGGCGACGAACTTGGCGGATGGTTTTATTCATCTCTCGCGCCACATCAATAATGCTCATTTGTGGATGAAGTGACAGCGCCACCGGCAGTACATTCACTACCGCACCAGCGGCACAAGTGGCGGCATTGCCCATTCGGCGCATAAAGGGGACACCGACACACACTTGCTCTTGCCCAGAATGTAAATGGAGATAAGCAAATACCATCGCCATCGCAAGCTCGGCGGGTAACAACTGTGGACTATAGCGAGTTAACCACTCTCCACCGATTAATGGCACGGTGTGAGTGATGGTGCTCGATGATGTATTGGCTGCGCTACCTGTGGTGAGCGAAATAACATTGGGTAAATGAGCCGCTTGCGTTTGCCAAAAGTCGTACGCCTTCTGGCGCGCTGCTGAGTCTAAAAATTGCTGATATTCCTGAATTACATTACTAAAAGCGCTGAACTCTTGAGGTTTCGCAGCGCCAATCCGCCAATGGTTATAAAGTTGGCAGATGTATTGACTGATGGCATTCACACTGAACCCATCCACATCAATATGATGGTAACGTTGATACCAAAACCATTGCGGTGCATTGCTTGAACCAACATCAATTAAACAGTGTCGGAAACGTCTCTTTCTTGATGAAATGTCCAACCGCTGCGCAAGATCGTGCTTCATCCACTCCCGAGCCGACTCTTCTGGCAAGGCGGCTTGTGAAAAGTCGAGGATTTCAAGCCACTGCCCTTCTTCATCCGCTGGATAAAACTGCTGCCTCACGCTGCCATCGCTCTCTAAATAATGGCAGTGAAGGGAATCAACGCCTTGCAAGCCGATGGCTACCGCGTTTGAAAATAACTCAATATCGATTTGACCTTGAATCACCACGTAGTGGGCAACATTAAATTGATCTGGATTGGGCATCATCTGCTCGGCAAACCAAATACCTTGCTGTGTACCGATAAGAGGCCACTGATCCTCTTGCACTGATGAGTTGTACATCTCTTTATTCCTAACAAAAGTCATTGCCTATGTCCCTTTTTGTTACCCCGCTTAACAAGCATGAATGAACAGCGCCGCTATTGCAGGAGTCAAAACTCGTTTGGTTTAAGCTCGAATATCTAACCACTGAGCTTCGATGTAGTTGCAACACTCTTGTTTTGACCTCGGTCCAAGGATGGCTTGCCAACCAGCGGGAATGGCTTTGAATTCTGGCCATAAACTGTATTGATTATGCGAATTGATCAGCACTAAAAATTGATGCTTAGATTCATCAAAAGGGTTGGTGTATTTTTCTGACATATTTCTCTCTACCGCTGAAAATTAAAGATAAGGTTCTAAAACATATGACAAGCCATCGATGATCCCGCCGCGCCAACAGAGTCGATCGTGACCGCCGTCAAACAGACGAAATTGAATTCGATGCTGTTGTGAAGCCAATTGTTGGTATAGATCTCGACTTAAATCGATCATGATGTCTTCGCCGCTACCCACTTCGAGGAAAAGCGCAAGACGTGAATTGGCACCTAAACCTTGATGTACCTCTTGGCTCATTTTGCTTAATCGCGAGTCGCTTTTCGGTGGACAATATTCACTGGGGGGTTTAACGATCGAGAAATCGGGCCACCAAAATGAACCCGATTGACAAACCACAGAACCGAATCGCTGCGGCCAGTGTAATGCCGCGTACATTGCCGCTAAGCCTCCTAAACTCTGGCCTACGATCACCGTTTGGTCTGCATCGCGGGTTACTCTGACGCGCTCGTTAATCGAGGGGAGTAACTCCTCCATCACGGCTTGCCAAAACAGCGGATTACAGCTGAGATCATCACTGCGTTGTTGAGCGCTAATTTCATCAATCAACACATAGAGCGCCGCTGGAAGCTTTCCACTGAGGGTCGCCTGTGAAAGAGCCTCATAAACCGGCATCGATTGAGACCAAAAACGGCCATCCAGCATCAACACCAAGGGTAACGGCTCAGTGGTGGGTCTTTGCGCAGTCGAATAAAGCCAAATCTCGCGCGATGTACCGAGCAAAGTGCTGCTCCAAGTAAAGGTCGAATCAGCACTTTTGAAGCACTGGCCTTGCGCTGAATCGAAACCGAGCCACTCTGTTTGCGTAAGCGCTTTAGGCATATGACAAGGTGTTTTCGCGCGCCCCCACTCGCATTTTGACAAATCATTTTGAGCCAGTGGATCAGCGCAACTCAGTGAAAAAATGGAGCGTAGCCATTGCCGATGTTGGTGGCGCATTGCATCGTATGAACCTTGGTAACTCGGCTGCACTAACGCTTCTGGGACAGGAATAAAAGAATACCCTCCTCGCCAACTCTGTTTGACGCTATCGATATAAAACCACACATCGGTATTGTCGATATGAGTAAACTTCGCCATCGAAAAACTGTGATGATCGGTGACACCATTAATATCAACGTAGATCGCTTGATTTGCGGCCACACTCGGCTTCGACCCACGCCATAAAAAAAGCACTTTTGCATATTCGCCATTTATTTCAATCACATAAGGCATGCCGATCGATTGCACATGTACCCACCAAGGCTCGTCACCAATAGAGCCGCCCTCTTGAATAAAACGGGCCAACACCCCATTGAGCTCAGCCCTCTCTTGTGAGCTCTCCTTATTAACAACCATTACTAAAACCACCCCATATCAAGCCTAGTATTTTTGAAACATAGAAACTAAGTAGCATAAAACTGCATTGATGATATTGCAAATAATAACAATTATCATTAACATTACAACCAGCAACAGTTGATTCAATAATGGTTGCAGCAACATCATTTTTTCTATTAAGGAACTTTTAGGTCATGAAGCCCATGGATATGAATAACGGTAAGGCAGTCAGAAATATCAATAAGACTCAACTCGCCACACTGATTGGCATCCTCTGCGTGAGTACTAGCGCAAATGTTGTCGCGGAACAGCTCGAAAAAAAAGAGCCACAGAAAAAGCAAGATACTGTGGTTGTGGTGGGTGAGAAATTGGGAGGAACACTGGCCGAAAACACCAGTTCGCTCACCCTATTCACCGATGAAGTGGATGATGGTGAAAGCCGAGATTACTACGATCTGCTCGACCGCGTACCAAACGTACTCAATGCACCTTCGGGCATTCCACACATTCGTGGGGTCGATGGACGTGGCCCTGGCGAAGGTTTTCTTACCTTCATGACAGGCGCAACACCTCGCGTCAATACAACGGTAGACGGCGTCTCTGAATCTTGGTCTGGAGAAGCGTTTGGCAAAGCTGGACTGTGGGATACAGAACAAGTGGAAGTCTATAAAGGGCCACAATCCACCAACCAAGGCCGCAATAGTATTGCCGGTGCGGTTGTGATCAAAACTAAGGATCCAACGTTCCACCGTGAGGGTAAAGTTCGCGCTGGTTATGAAAATGAAGACAGTAAATATCATCTCGCAGGGGTCGTGTCGGCACCTCTGGTTGAAGATACTTTAGCGTTTCGTCTTGCCGCCGAAGGTACCAAAGGCAATACCCCTATCGATTACTCTCTGCCTAACGGCGATCAGTACCCTTGGGATCCTTCCGAGCTCGAATCCTATAATGTCCGTGGTAAATTATTGTGGAAACCTCAAGGAAATGACAAGCTAACAGCCAAGCTAACGGTTGGTAGCCGTAATGAAGAGGGGCAATACACCAACTTCGTTACCAAGCCGGGCACACTTGAACTGCATAGCAAAAGTGGCACGCGTCGCCAAGAAACCAAAAGCTGGAATATCAACCTAGACGTCAATTATGTGATTAATGATGAACTGACAACGGATATTTTAGTCGCCCATCGTAACTACACCACCAAGTTCAAAGCTTATCCTGATACTAATTGGTATGGTGATGTGGATGAAGATAACTACACTGCAGAAGCAAAGCTTACATATCAATCACTTGATGAAAAGTACAATGCGATTCTAGGCCTAGCCAGCTTCTTCAAAGATCAATACACCGAAACAGATTCATTAAAACGTAAAGATGAAGTTTTAACCAACTCAATCTACTTTGACTCAAGAATTCGTTTGGATAATCGTTGGCAGCTATTATTAGGTGCACGTTATGAAAGAGATGAACTGAAGCGAGATTTCGATCACGCTACCCTACCACTCGATTTTAAAGCCGATGAAGATGACGGCATCCTATTGCCTAAGATTGGTCTATTACTTGATGTCTCAGATCACTCCACCCTCGGTCTTACGGCCCGTAAAGGCTACAATGCCGGTGGATTAGGCTATAACGAGTACAAAGAAGAAGTTTTTGTTTTTGAACAAGAAAAAGTCTGGAGCTACGAGCTAAGTTCTCGTTCAAGCTTCCTGGATGACAAGCTGGATCTGACCGCTAACCTGTTCTACAACGACTACAAAAATTATCAAACTTCGGTCTCAGGTGACAGCGGAAAACGCTTCGACACCTATATCACCAATATACCGAAAGGGAAAACTTACGGTACGGAAGTTGAAGCCTCTTACTGGTTTGATTCTGGGCTCGACCTGTTTGCGTTTGTCGGTCTTCTTAAAACGGACATCAGCGAAGGACCAACCGGTACCTCTACCAATCTCTCAGGCAATGAGTTCAGTTACGCTCCTAAACTGTCTGCAGGTGCGGGCTTTACTCAACACTTAGATTCTGGTCTATTTTTTGGTGCTCGTGTTAACCACGTTTCCGATTACTATACCGATTTAGCCAACACAGAGAGTAAAACGGCTGGCGATTACACTGTGTTGAATCTGAATGCAGGTTACACTCTCAACGATTTGACTATTCGCGCTTACGTGAAAAACGTCACTGATGAAGAGTACGTGATTCGCCAGAAAAGTGATCTCTACGAAGTCGGCGGTCCACGCACCTTTGGCATAGTCGCTGATTACCAGTTCTAGTTAGTCACTCTGACTCACTCTCCTAGACATCAACACTTTGTTTTTGACTGGGGGAGTGATTTTTCACTCAATCTGAGATAAACGTCACCACGCAGGCGACGCATCGAACAAGTTCACTCACTCGATAGGTAAAATAGGCATGCTCATCATTCCAAACTGGCCATCTTTCATCCAATACCACCAGCTTGAAGTGAAGTATCTGCCTGAATACAAAAATAAACTTGAAGAGCAAGGGATCTCCCTGCCCTCTTCTTTAAACCAAGCCGTGCTAAAACGCCATTGTGAATTTTTAGCTGGCAGGATGTGTGCAAAACACTGCCTAACCAAACTGGATCAATCACAGTCGCTAACGTTAGAGATTGGCAAGGGGAACCAAGCGGTTTGGCCGCAAAATATCGTAGGCTCAATATCCCATTGCCATGGCTACGCTATCGCAGCCGCCACTCACCAGACTAAAGCGTGTGCCGCTCTTGGTATTGATATTGAACAACTCATACGAGATGAATGGCTCAGTGATATTCGCCAGCAAGTCATGACACCCGCAGAGCACATTTTTGCTCATCACTTTGCCCAATTAGCAAGCTTTATTACGTTGATTTTTTCCGCGAAAGAATCGATTTATAAAGCCATTTATCCATGGGTTGAACAGGTTCTTGATTTTCACGTGGTAGAACTGATCCATGTTGATAAACACGCCAAACGACTCATTTTTCAGATTCACACTGATCTTCATCCTTTTTTAAATCCATCATACACAATCAGCGTTGGTTACCACTGGCCTGACAGTGAGTATGTACTGACTTGGTGTTATTTAAGTCAAGCCCATTTTTCGACACATAAAAAATAGCCGGCTGACACTGCTTTATAACGCTCCATATCAACCTAATACTGGCGTAGCAGCGTACAAAATTCCGTCAAAGGTATAAAACCTTATCTTTCCTTGGTTGTTATTCGCTTGGCAAAGCACGATAATCACCAGATCGGAACTTAAGACTTATATAACTATGACCGAATATTTTTTGTTATTAATCGGCACTGTACTGGTCAATAACTTTGTACTGGTAAAGTTTCTAGGGCTATGTCCTTTCATGGGCGTATCAAAAAAACTAGAAACCGCAATAGGGATGGGGTTAGCGACGACTTTCGTGCTAACTCTAGCGTCAGTGTGTGCGTATTTAGTAGAAAGCTATGTTCTTAAACCATTAGGTATTGAGTACTTACGCACCATGAGCTTTATTTTAGTGATCGCCGTGGTGGTGCAGTTCACCGAAATGGTGGTACACAAAACTAGCCCAACGTTATATCGCCTGCTCGGGATTTTCCTTCCTCTTATCACCACCAACTGTGCGGTACTTGGGGTTGCGCTTCTCAACATCAACGAAAATCATAACTTCATTCAATCCATTATTTATGGTTTTGGGGCCGCGGTTGGGTTCTCATTGGTATTGATTCTGTTTGCTTCCATGCGCGAACGCATCGGCGTAGCCGACGTACCAACGCCCTTCAAAGGGGCATCAATTGCTATGATAACCGCAGGTCTTATGTCACTCGCCTTCATGGGTTTTACAGGATTGGTGAAGTTGTAATATGAGCACAATACTCATCGCTATTCTTGCACTTGTCGCATTGGCCGCTGTGTTTGGCGCTATCTTAGGTTTTGCCTCTATCCGTTTTAAAGTAGAAGCCGATCCTATCGTCGATCAGATTGATGCGATTTTACCGCAGACACAATGCGGTCAATGTGGCTATCCGGGCTGTCGCCCTTATGCACAAGCCATTGCCAATGGCGATAAAATCAATAAATGCCCGCCCGGCGGCCAAGCAACCATTGAAAAATTGGCTGACTTAATGGGCGTTGAAGCCGAAGAGTCTGCGCATGATCTTGATAATAAGGTCAAAACCGTTGCCTTCATTCATGAAGATATGTGCATCGGTTGTACAAAATGCATTCAAGCTTGTCCCGTAGATGCCATTGTTGGTGGAACTAAGGCTCTGCATACCGTGATCAAGTCAGAATGTACTGGCTGTGATCTATGTGTTGCCCCCTGCCCAACGGACTGTATTGAAATGATCCCGGTAGAAACTACGACCGATACTTGGAAGTGGCAAATGAACGCGATTCCTGTTGTTGATGTTACCGACTCTGCCTCACGTGCGCAGAAAAGCGTGAATTAAGGATTGGTATGTTGTCATTAATAGAACAAATCAAAGCTGGCACTCTCTGGAACTTCCCGGGAGGCATTCACCCGCCAGAAAATAAACAGCAGTCAAATCAAACGACACTGACTCATGCCAGTATACCGCAAGAAATTGTATTGCCACTCAAACAGCATATTGGCCGAGCCGGTGATTTACTGGTCAGCGTTGGCGATAAAGTACTCAAAGGCCAACCACTAACACAATACACCTCAACCTTCATGTTGCCTGTACACGCTTCAACCTCTGGCACCATTACCGCCATTGAACCGCGCACCACGGCGCACCCTTCTGGGTTAAGTGAAATGTGTATTGTCATCACGCCTGATCAACAAGATGAGTGGGCAGTGCGCGCACCACTGGCTGATTATCGACAACACTCCCCAGAGCAATTGATTGAAATCATTCGTCAAGCTGGCATCTCTGGGTTGGGCGGCGCCGGTTTTCCTACTGCAAAAAAAATGCAATCAGGCCTCGCTCGCACTGATATTTTGATCATCAACGCCGCCGAATGTGAACCTTACATCACGGCCGATGATGTACTCATGCAGCACCATGCCGCAGAGATCATCGATGGGATCAGTATTGTAGAGCACATTCTTAAGCCCAAATTAACCATCATCGGTATTGAAGATAACAAACCTGAAGCAATTCAAGCGTTAGAAGCCGCCGCAACACATAAAGACATCGTGATCCGCGTGATCCCAACCAAATACCCTTCAGGTGGTGAAAAGCAGTTAATTAAATTGCTGACCAACCAAGAAGTGCCTGCGGGTAAAATTCCAGCCGATATTGGCTTGATGGTACAAAATGTTGGCTCTATCTACGCGATTAAACGCGCCGTCATGGATGGCGAACCCCTGATTAACCGCGTAGTCACCTTAACGGGCAATACGTTTAAACAGCCCCGGAATGTCTGGGTTTTATTAGGCACACCCGTACAATATTTACTCGAACAATTTGGCTATAAGGCAGATAAAAAATTACCGCGTCTTATCATGGGCGGCCCGATGATGGGGTTCACCCTGCCTCATTCGCAAGTTCCGATCACCAAAACCACCAACTGCATTCTGGCACCCACTCGTAAAGAGATTGCCTCTTCACAACATGAAATGGCCTGCATTCGCTGTGGTCAGTGCGCGGAAGCCTGCCCGGCCTCCTTATTGCCTCAGCAACTGTTCTGGCACGCGAAAGCGGAAGAATATGATAAGTGTGAAGAACTGAACCTCAAAGATTGCATTGAGTGCGGGGCTTGTGCTTATGTTTGCCCCAGTGAAATTCCATTGGTGCAATACTATCGTCAAGCCAAGGCCGAGATAAAAACTCGCCAGCAAGAATCAGAAGCCGCGGAACGCGCCAGAGTGCGTTTCGAAGAGAAAAAAGCACGTTTAGAACGCGATAAAGCCGATCGCGAGAATCGTTTCAAAAAAGCAGCCGATGAACGTCGTCAAGAGATGAAACACACAGGCGGCGACGATGCGATTGCAGCGGCCATTGCTCGCGTTCAAGCGCAAAAAGCACAAACAGAAAACAACCCAAGCACCGTAAAACCCGCCGTTGCTGCGGCTATTGCTCGCGCTAAAGCCAAGCAAGCCGAAGCACTGCAAGCAGGTCAAGTCGAGCCAGATAACGCTGAAATGGTTAAATTGCGCGAAGAGCGCAAACGTCAAGCTCGCGAGAAAAAAGCGCAGCAAACCAGTGCTGATGCGCCACCAGCAGAAAGTGGTGATGATAAAAAAGCGGCAGTCGCGGCTGCCATTGCTCGCGCAAAAGCACGCAAGGCAGAGCAGCAAACGGCGCCGAGTGAACCTCAGCCAACGCTTGAACCTGCACCTACTCAACCTGAGGATGCCAAAAAAGCGGCAGTCGCTGCCGCCATTGCCCGCGCAAAAGCACGCAAGGCAGAGCAGCAAACGGCGCCGAGTGAACCTCAGCCAACGCTTGAACCTGCGCCTACTCAACCTGAGGATGCCAAAAAAGCGGCAGTCGCTGCCGCCATTGCCCGCGCGAAAGCACGCAAGGCAGAGCAGCAAACGGCGCCGAGTGAGCCTCAGCCAACGCTTGAACCTGCACCTACTCAACCTGAGGATGCCAAAAAAGCGGCAGTCGCTGCCGCCATTGCTCGCGCAAAAGCGCGCAAGGCAGAGCAGCAAACGGCGCCAAGTGAACCTCAGCCAACGCTTGAACCTGCGCCTACTCAATCTGAGGATGCCAAAAAAGCGGCAGTCGCTGCCGCCATTGCCCGCGCGAAAGCACGCAAAGCCGAGCAGCAAACAGCACAAGCGAAAAACAATCATAATTCTGAGGAGAATAATTAGTGGCCTTTTTTATTGCCAGCTCCCCCCATGCACACAGCAAACGCAGCACATCAGAGCTGATGAAGTGGGTCGCCTTGTGCGCCTTACCGGGGCTTATCGCGCAGAGCTACTTCTTTGGTTGGGGTACTCTCATTCAACTAATGCTCGCTATCATCATCGCTTTGGCTTTTGAATCTGCCGTTATGCTACTGCGTAAGCGCTCACCACTGTTGGCAATCAAAGATTACAGCGCCGTGGTCACCGCTTGGCTTCTGGCCATTGCCATTCCTCCGATGTCCCCTTGGTGGGTTATCTTTATTGGCCTTATTTTTGCCATCATTATTGCAAAACACTTATACGGCGGACTAGGACAAAACCCATTCAACCCCGCCATGATTGCTTATGTGGTTTTGCTTATCTCTTTCCCTGTGCAGATGACCAGTTGGATTGCTCCAACGGAATTAGCCCCGGATCCAATCTCGTTTAGTGATGCATTTTCACTTATTTTCAGTGGCTTCAACGTAGAAGGTTTATCACTACAACAAATCCGAACGGGTATCGATGGTGTCACTATGGCCACCCCATTGGACGCCGTAAAAACCGGATTACATAACGGTGAGACTCTGCATGAAGCGATGAGCCAGCCTCAATTTAGTGGGTTAGCTGGGCTTGGCTGGGAATGGGTTAACCTTGCCTATTTAGCTGGCGGCTTATTATTGATCAAACTACGTGTGATCAACTGGCATATCCCGATTGCGGTGCTGTGTGGTTTAGTAATGGCAAGTGCTTTCACTGCGCTTATTGAACCGGGAGCAACCGCCTCACCCTTGTTTCATTTGCTCTCGGGCGCGACTATGCTCGGCGCTTTTTTCATCGCAACCGATCCAGTCACCGCTTCCACAACCGTCAAAGGTCGCTTAATTTACGGCGCATTTATTGGCATGATGATTTTCATTATCCGCAGTTGGGGAGGCTTCCCTGACGGGGTAGCCTTCGCTGTATTACTTGCCAACATGTGTGTCCCACTGATTGATTACTACACTAAACCTCGAACCTACGGGCATTAAGGAGCGCTATGTTAACCGCCATTCGCAATAACGGTTTGATTCTCGCTATCTTTGCCTGTGCTTCAACAGGTGTTGTAGCGTTGACCCAATACCTAACAAAAGATCAAATAACCAAGCAAGAGCAGATTCAACTGCAATCGATTTTAAACCAAGTGATCCCGCACAGTTTGCACGACAACGAACTGTACAAATCCTGTACACTGGTGACTGATCCTGCACTTGGTACAGACCAACCTATGCACGCTTATATTGCCACACAAAACGGTGAACCGAGTGGACTGGCTATTGAAGCCATCGCACCTGATGGCTATAACGGCGCGATCAAGGTAATTATTGGCATCAAGCACGATGGCACCATCACAGGGACTCGCGTTCTGTCTCATCAAGAAACACCGGGGTTAGGTGACAAAATAGATTTACGCGTCACTGATTGGATATTGAGCTTTACTGGCAAGCAAGTCACTGAGCAAAATATCGAGACTTGGAAAGTGCGCAAAGATGGGGGACAATTTGATCAGTTTACTGGAGCGACGATTACGCCGCGAGCCGTCGTCAAAGCGGTGAAAAATACCGCTCAGTTTGTGAATCAACATCGAGAAGCACTATTAGCACAACCTTTTGACTGTAAAGGAGCCAGCAATGAGTGATCATAAGACACTGATTAAAAACGGGATGTGGAGCAACAACCCTGCGCTCGTTCAACAACTTGGACTGTGCCCTTTACTAGCGGTTTCTTCCACTGTCACGAATGCGCTAGGTTTAGGCGTTGCGACATTGCTGGTTCTCGTCTGTTCAAATGTCACCATCTCATTAGTACGAGATTATGTCCCCAAAGAAGTCCGTATTCCTGTGTTTGTGATGATCATCGCCGCACTAGTAACTTGCGTACAACTGTTAATGAATGCCTATGCTTACGGCCTGTATCTATCGCTAGGGATCTTCATTCCTCTGATTGTGACCAACTGTATCATCATCGGTCGCGCCGAAGCATTTGCCTCAAAAAATGCAGTGTTGCCTTCAGCACAAGATGGATTTTGGATGGGCATGGGAATGACCACTATTCTGGTCATTTTGGGCGCACTGCGTGAAGTAATTGGCAATGGTACACTGTTTGATGGTGCTGATTTATTACTGGGTCATTGGGCAACCATTTTACGCATTGAGGTCTTCCATTTTGACAACAGCTTCTTGCTTGCGCTCTTGCCGCCTGGAGCGTTTATTGGGGTTGGCTTTTTGATTGCAGCTAAAAATATCATCGATAAAAATCTGGCTGCTCGCCAACCTAAAGAACAAAAGCCCGTCATAGAACGAGCACGCGTCACTAACGCTTAGCGAAATCATAAGGAAGTTTTCCAAACGATGAATAATGTCAAACGAGTCGAGATCCTCGAACGTTTACGGGCCAATAACCCGAAGCCAGAAACCGAGCTTAAATGGAGCACACCGTTTGAGTTACTGATCTCAGTACTGCTTTCCGCTCAAGCGACTGACGTCAGCGTTAATAAGGCCACTGACAAACTTTACCCTATTGCTAATACGCCACAAGCCATCTTTGAGCTTGGCGTTGATGGGCTAAAGCAATACATCAAAACCATTGGTTTATTCAATACCAAAGCAGAAAACGTCATCAAAACTTGCCGTATCTTATTGGATCAATACGCAGGAGAAGTGCCTGAGAGCCGTGAAGCATTAGAATCGCTGCCCGGCGTTGGCAGAAAAACGGCCAATGTGGTATTGAACACCGCTTTCGGGTGGCCAACCATCGCCGTTGACACGCATATTTTCCGTGTTTCAAATAGAACCAAGTTTGCGGTGGGTAAAAACGTTGATGAAGTGGAACAAAAGCTGCTCAAAGTCGTCCCTAAAGAATTCAAAGTTGATGTTCATCACTGGTTGATCTTACATGGTCGCTACACCTGTGTCGCAAGAAAGCCGCGTTGTGGCAGTTGTATCATTGAAGATCTTTGCGAATTCTCTGATAAAACTGACCTATAAAATTTAACCAGATCCCCAAAAGACTCAACTCTGCAAGTAGGCAGTAAGTAAACAAATTCCTTTGAACATAGATAAACTCTGTGATTGGAGTGGGTGAACGTAAGCCAACATCATCGCCACAGTGGTCGGGTGGAGATAGATATTTCATCAGAAAGTTAGGAGCTCAACATGTCAAATAGTCGTATTTTGCACACCATGCTACGCGTAGGCGATTTAGAAAAATCGATCGCGTTTTACACCAAGGTCATGGGTATGCAACTGCTTCGTACTAATGAAAATACAGAATACAAATACACATTGGCATTTCTGGGTTATGGCGATGAATCTCAGGGTGCGGTGATCGAACTGACCTATAACTGGGGCACCACAAGCTATGACCTAGGCAATGCTTTTGGCCACATCGCCATTGGTGTTGAAGATGTGTATACCACCTGTGACGCGATTAAAGCGGCTGGAGGTAATGTGACCCGTGAAGCTGGCCCAGTAAAAGGTGGCACCACGCATATCGCTTTTGTGAAAGATCCTGATGGTTACATGATTGAACTTATCCAAAACAAACAAGCATCAGCAGGTTTAGAAGGATAAGTCTCTTTGCGGCATCGGCTAGTTATATAAACTAGATGCGTAAGGTTTCCCGGATAACATCACAAAAAGCAGCCTTTGAAATGGGCTGCTTTTTTACTCTAACGTTATTAGATAATTGTTCGACCCAGTGAAATAACCACGCGACGGTTTTTATCTTTGCCAATGGGTGATGCGTTGTCGGCAATCGGCCTACGTTTACCATAGCCTTGCACTTGAATGCGATCCTCAGGTAACCCCAGTGATTTAAAGTAGTCTCTTAATACCTCAGCCCTACGCTCAGAAAGATCCTGACTCACTCCTCGACTATCAACAGAGTCGGTATAGGTAGAAACCAACACCAAATCAATATCTTGGTTATAGCGAATATAGTCAGCAATTTGCGCAAGCCGTTTTTGCGAAGCTTTATTGAGTTGTACATTATCGCGGTCGTAATGCAGAATCGTAAATGAGATATCTTCAAAACTGTACGTCAGCAAATTGCTCACACAATCGCTAAACACGTTGTACTTCTCTTGAAAAAGAACCGACGAGAGAGCAACTTCAATGCGCTGATCTCGGCTTTGCCAATCTTGGTAGCTAAAGGTTGGATAGCGTCCTTTTTCCAATTCACTGAGTAGGCTCCAAGCGGTTTGACCACCGATGTAACCATCGAACTGTTTGAAGAATTGCAAATTGGTAATACGGTCTGCACTCTCACCCGGACGCCAACTCGGTGGTAATGACACTAAACTTACATTGCGAGTTTCGCCCATTGGACGACGCATTTTGAGTTCGAAATCGAGGTTAATCTTCTTATTCGCACGTGAAGAGAATTCAGCGTCACCGTAATTGGGGATCGGATGGACCAAACGGCACTCTAAAGGGGTATTCGTCACCATCTGCCACGTAGACTGCTGTGGTGTTGCCACATAACGCTTATCCATCGCCATAGGGGCAAAGGATGTCAGTATGCTGGTCATCACAATAGTGGCAGTAACCCATTTATTCATAACGATTTTATTCTCCGAGCGATACTACAACGATGGCGGAAAATTGCCGCTTCGCTTTCTATTGACTAAGTTAATGCAAAAATCTAGCCACATCACCGCACTATCCAACGCATAGTGAAACCTGCATTTATTAACGTGTTTGGTTTTTATCGTAGAAAGAATCTGTAATAATGCCAGCCCTGTCACACAACCAAGAGCTAGCATGACTGAAGTAAATGAAGCATTGACACTGAAAAAGCGTTTCCGCGGTTATTTTCCTGTCGTCATCGACGTCGAAACAGCCGGTTTCAATGCAAAGACCGATGCACTATTAGAAATCTGCGCGATTACGTTGCGTATGGATGAACAAGGTGATCTGCACCCAGCATCGACGATTCACTTTCATGTTGAGCCTTTTGAAGGTGCCAACCTTGAAAAAGAGGCGCTTGAGTTTAATGGCATTCGTGACCCATTTAGCCCATTACGCGGTGCTGTCAGCGAAGCCGAAGCACTCAGAGAAATTTATAAGCTAGTCCGAAAAGAGCAACGCGACAATGACTGTAGCCGCGCGATCATGGTGGCGCACAATGCTACCTTTGACTTGAATTTCGTGATGGCAGCCAGTGAACGCTGCAAGCTAAAACGAGTCCCTTTCCACCCTTTTGCGACTTTTGATACCGCTGCGCTAAGTGGTTTAGCCTATGGGCAAACCGTTTTGGCCAAAGCGTGCAAATCCGCTGGGATGGAATTTGACAATAGAGAAGCGCATTCAGCGCTATACGATACGCAAAAAACGGCCGAACTTTTTTGCGGTATCGTCAACAAATGGAAGGCCCTTGGCGGATGGCCACTTGTTGAACCTTCAGAAAACAATAACAAGTAAACACAACTAACCGAGAAATATATGAATCCTGTAGTAATTTCTGTATGCATCATGCTGCTTCTTGCGCTGATGCGGGTCAATGTCGTCGTCGCACTGACATTTAGTGCGATCGTCGGTGGTTTAGTTGCAGGGATGAGTTTAAATGACGCTGTTTCTGCATTTGAAAGTGGCTTAGGCGGTGGTGCAACCATCGCACTAAGTTATGCGATGCTAGGCACCTTTGCCGTCGCGATTTCTAAATCTGGTATTACTGACTTACTGGCGCAAAACGTGATTAAGCGTATCCATGGCAAAGAGCATGGCGCGGCCACCACAGGTTTGAAGTATGCAGTTCTGGTCGCGCTGGTTCTAGTTACCATGTCATCGCAAAATATCATTCCTGTCCATATCGCCTTTATTCCGATTTTAATTCCACCGCTATTGGGCGTCTTTGCCAAGCTGAAGCTGGACCGTCGCCTAATTGCTTGCGTACTCACTTTTGGCCTTATCACGCCCTATATGGTCTTGCCTGTCGGCTTTGGTGGGATTTTCCTCAATAACATCTTGCTCAAGAATTTACGCGATAATGGCCTTGAAAACGTGACGGCAAGCCAAGTGCCGATAGCCATGCTGCTACCAGCCGCTGGGATGATTTTTGGCTTACTGGTCGCCATTTTCTTTACCTATCGTAAACCTCGCCAGTATCAAGAGACGGAACATACTGTCATTAATACCGAACCAAAAGCGATCAACAAAAAGCATATTTTGATTGCCGCGCTCGGTATTATCACGGCACTTGCCGTACAACTGTCCACAGGTTCAATGATCATCGGCGCACTGGCTGGTTTTATGGTCTTCACTTTTGGTGGTGTGATTGCGTGGAAAGAGACGCACGATGTATTCACCAAAGGTGTACATATGATGGCCATGATTGGCTTTATTATGATTTCAGCGGCCGGATTTGCCGCCGTGATGAAAGCCACCGGTGGCGTTGAGTCTCTGGTAGAAGCCTTATCAGTAAGCATCGGCGACAATAAAGCTTTATCCGCTTTATTAATGCTGATCGTCGGTTTGTTGGTCACCATGGGCATTGGTTCATCCTTCTCAACGATTCCAATCATCGCAACCATTTACGTGCCCCTTGCCCTCGCCTTTGGCTTTTCGCCTATGGCGACCATTGCGCTAGTGGGTACCGCTGCTGCGTTGGGCGATGCTGGCTCTCCAGCGTCAGATTCCACCTTGGGGCCAACGTCAGGCCTAAATGCGGATGGCCAGCACGAACATATTTGGGAAACGGTGGTTCCAACCTTCATCCATTATAATATTCCACTGATTGTGTTTGGCTGGATTGCGGCAATGATCCTTTAGTCAAACCCTGTTAACGAGCACAAAAAAGGCTTCCTAGATGGAAGCCTTTTTCTTTGCAGCCTATTTCGGGAGATGCGCTCGATTACGCGCCTTCGTTATGAATCTCTAGGTTGGCGAGATCTTGCTGGATTTCTCGAACCGTTTTTGCATCGTCGCTGCGCATCGATTCAAGAAAATCAAGATACTGCTGATCAATATCGCCCGTGACATATTCGCCGTTAAATACCGACGCTTCAAATTTTGCAATATCGCGGTTACCCATACCGACGGCATCCACTAAATCTTCCAGATTTTGGAAAATCAGAGCATCGGCACCAATTCGCTGCGCAATTTCATCGGCATCTCGACCATGAGCAATCAACTCGTTAGCACTTGGCATATCAATGCCATAGACGTTAGGGAAACGGATCTCAGGCGCGGCTGACACCATGTACACCTTATTTGCACCAGAATCACGAGCCATCTCAATAATTTGCTCTGACGTAGTTCCACGCACTATCGAGTCATCCACTAGCAACACGTTTTTGCCCTTAAATTCAGAACGAATCGCATTGAGTTTACGTCGCACTGACTTTTTACGCTGTTGCTGGCCCGGCATAATAAATGTGCGGCCAACGTAGCGGTTTTTAACAAAACCTTGGCGATATGGAATATCAATCGCTTGTGCAATTTGCAATGCGATATCACACGAAGTCTCAGGAATGGGGATCACGACATCAATATCTAAGTCAGCAAATTCGTTCTTGATGCGCTCACCCAGCTTTTTACCCATTTCTACGCGCGCGCTGTAAACTGAAATTTTGTCGATAAACGAATCTGGGCGGGCGAAGTAGACAAATTCAAAAATGCATGGGTTAAGTGTTGGATTATCGGCACATTGTTTAGTAAATAGCTGGCCATCAAAGGTCGCATACACCGCTTCCCCGGGGGCAAGGTCACGCACAAAATCAAAGCCGACAGCATCTAGCGCCACCGACTCCGAAGCGGCCATGTATTCGGTACGGCCATCGACTTCACGTTTACCTAAGCAGATAGGACGAATACCATGCGGGTCACGAAACGCGATCATCCCATGCCCAATGATCATCGCGACAACAGCATAAGCACCGCGAATGGTGCGATGTACATTAGCGACAGCACGAAACACATCTTCTGCGGTTACATTGCCTCTGACTGTATCAATTTCATGCGCCAAGACGTTAAGCAGCACTTCGGAATCTGAAGTGGTATTGATATGGCGACGATCTTTTTCAAACAACTTCTGGCGTACTTCGTTGGCATTGGTGAGGTTGCCGTTATGAGCAAGCGTGATACCGAACGGGGAGTTAACGTAGAAAGGTTGAGCTTCTGAGGCACTCGAACTACCCGCAGTAGGATAACGCACATGTCCAATACCCACCGTTCCTTGAAGACGCTGCATGTGTTTTGCTTCAAAGACATCTTTCACTAAACCGTTCGCCTTACGCAGACGGAAACGATTGCTTTCTATGGTACAAATACCAGCGGCATCTTGGCCACGATGCTGCAATACCGTTAACGCGTCATAAATTGACTGGTTTACCAGCGTTGTACCCACGATTCCAACAATACCACACATGTCCTGATCCTCGATTTGCGACAGTAACTGGCGCTAAATCGCGCCAGAGAGAAAACTTGATGTTGCTTGTAAGTGTTCAAAGAACGGCGCAATGATACGGCTAAATTCCGGTACCAATTGCGAGCTCTTCCACCACTCTGAATTTGGAAATGCGGTAAACGCATCCATAAAAAACAAGGCAGCTGAAACAATCAACACACCACGCAATGCTCCAAAAACAATGCCCAGTACCCGATCAGTTCCAGATAGGCCCGTTTTTTGTACCAATTGAGCAATCACATAATTAATGATCGCTCCGACAATGAGTGTTGCAACAAACAGTGCTGCGATGGCCGCGCCATTACGAAACATGTCATCTTTGATATTTGAAAAATACACCGCAAGTTTTGCGTAGTATTGGCTGGCAATAAAAAATGCACCGAACCATATCACTAATGACAACGCTTCTTTAGCAAAGCCACGGACTAAACTGATCAATGCCGATAGGCCGATCACACTTAAAATGACAATATCTAACCAATTCATGAGTTCTACATCTTAAGTTGGCGCGCATTTTAACAGAAAAAAACGCGACGCAAACGTTTTCTTATGGGTTTAGTGGTTTAAATTTGAGCAATTGACCTTTTGCACCGGTAATTTTTTCCAGTTCTAAGAGTTGACGCTCAAGCTTGGTTTTGGAAACATCTGGACCAATAATGATCCGAGTGAAGCCATTTTCTTGCTTAGTATGAGCTTGATAACCCCGTTTTTGCAGATCTTTAACCACGGTTTTTGCGTTTTCGGCATTCTTTAATGCCATCAACTGAATGAGCCAAGCACTATCTTGGTAATCATTTCTTTCCGCCGTTTCTTTCACTTTCACAGTGAGTGGCTTGCTCTGCGTTGCTGCGTCGCTCTGGTTAGTTTGTGCGATCACTTCCACAGGCGAATCGGGCAACGCGACTTGATCTTCAACGGGGTCGAGAATTTCAAACTTCTCTACGTCGCTGTCTAATTCGGGCTTAATTGGGATGCTGGCGATATCTTCTTTGTAGTGGGTCTTTTTGCCATCCAATACATCAGGTAACACTATCACCCCTATCGCCACCAATATAATTGTTCCTACCAAGCGGCTCTGAAACTTACTTGCCATTTATACTCCTTTGTTCTGCCAGTGCTCTAATACTTCACCCACAGTATGAAACGACCCAACCACGATAATGACATCATTGCTATCGGCTTGTGTCATCGCGGCTTCAAAAGCGCTGACTGGGCTAGCAAACGGTTTAACGCCAGGCTCAAGGTACTGACACAGTTCATTCGCTTGCGCGGCTCTAGGGCCACTTAATGAAGCAGGATACCAAACGTTAGCGATTGATTTCAGTTGATGAAGCGTGGCCTTCACATCTTTATCATGCAGCATGCCAATCACCACATGGACCTTTTTGTGTGCGTAACGCTGTTTGAGCTGCGCCACCAAATATTCGGCCGAATGGGGATTATGTGCAACATCAAGAATGATTTCTGGGCTATCACTGATTTTTTGCATCCGCCCAGCAAGTGTTGCGTTGCTAAGCCCATTGACGATATTGACATCACTCACAGCTAAACCGGAGCAGCCGAGTGCCATTAATGCCGTAGCCGCATTAGGCAAGGGCAAGCGAGGGAGCGGTAAATCAGATAACTCAAATGGACCACTTCGCCAATTCCACGTTGTTTCAGAGGCAAGTTCATAGGAAAACTGAATACCAACTTGGTACATCTCCGCACCAATATCATCGGCATGCGCTGCAACCGTTGGTGGTGGCTTAGGCTGGCCGCAAATGGCGGGTTTACCTGCGCGATAAATCCCCGCTTTCTCATAGCCAATAACATTGATGTCATCGCCGAGCCAATCCACGTGATCAATCGCCAAGCTGGTGATCACAGAAACATCGTGATCCACGATATTGGTCGCATCAAGTCGGCCACCTAGCCCAACTTCCAATAAAATGACATCCACCGCTTGCGTTTGAAATAAACGCAGCGCCGCCAATGTACCGAACTCAAATAGGCTTAAACTGATCTCACCCCGTTGCGCTTCAACAAAAGCGAAGGCTTGCGTATGCTGTTCATCGCTGAGCTCAAGCGCATTAATACGCACGCGTTCGTTATAACGGATAAGATGAGGTGAGCTATAAACGCCCACGCGATAACCTGCATCCAATAAAATGGCTTCCATTAATGCACAGGTCGAGCCTTTGCCATTCGTTCCAGCCACGGTAATTACGGTAGGTGCAGGTTTAATAAGATTCGCTTTTTGAGCCACAGCTTGAACACGATCCAAGCCAAGGTCGATAGCGGAGGTATGAATATTCGCTAAATAATCAAGCCACATCGCAAGAGAGGATGTGGCTTGTGGGATAAGGTTTTGAGTCATCTAACGTTTATAACCATTAAGCAGTTAGTGTGTTAGTGCCTACTTTACCCTTTTTCGTGCGCTTCTGGTACAGCGTAATCAGGTTCAATCGGTGAATCGTCAACAGAAACGACCAACGGTGAGCTGTGATTGGTCAATTTAGCGATCAATCCCCCCACGCGTTGACGCATTTCACGGCGATCGACAATCATATCAATCGCACCATGCTCAATTAGGAATTCGCTACGTTGGAAACCTTCAGGTAGATCTTCACGTACCGTTTGTTCGATAACTCGACGACCTGCAAAACCAATCAGTGCTTTAGGTTCACCAATATTGATGTCACCAAGCATCGCTAAACTTGCCGATACGCCACCCATGGTCGGGTCCGTCATCACTGAGATATAAGGTAAGCCTTGGCTTGATAAACGTTCAAGCGCCGCACTGGTTTTTGCCATCTGCATCAATGACATTAACGCTTCTTGCATACGCGCGCCGCCACTGGCAGAAAAGCAGACCAAACCACAGTTGTTTTCTATAGCGGCATCAACAGCTCGTACGAAACGCGCACCAACTACAGACCCCATTGAACCACCCATGAAAGAAAACTCAAAAGCACAAGCAACCAAAGGCATACCCAATAGTTCGCCTTGCATCACCACAAGAGCGTCTTTCTCACCACTGCTTTTTTGAGCGGCTGAAAGGCGTTCTTTATAACGTTTTGAGTCTTTAAACTTGAGTTTATCTTGCGGCTCTAACTCGTCACCAATCTCGACACGATTCTGTTCATCAAGAAAAGTCTCTAAGCGGCGACGTGCTTTCATGCGCATGTGATGATCACATTTAGGACACACTTCCAAGTTACGCTCAAGCTCAGCGTGATATAACACTTGCTCACAAGAAGTACATTTAGTCCAAACCCCTTCAGGGATGGATGCTTTACGCGAAGTTACGATATTGCTTTTTTCTAAAATCTTTTCAAGCCAACTCATGGAAGACCTTTACTCTTAACTCTCTCGCGTGATTGCGAAAGATACAAATTTGGGATTTATGCGTGAGGATTAAAACATATAAAATGCTTAGTGTAGACAAAAAACTGGTTGTACCTATTTTCTGGCTATCATTTCCACACACGTCACGACTCTGTTTTGGACACTTTACGCGTTATTAGTTCAAATTATCAGCTAAAAATAGCGGCCCAAGCGACTCTTTTGGTAAAGAAAATTCTTCTGGATAATCAACAGCAACCAAATATAATCCTTCCGCTTTGGCTGTTGCACCCGCCAGTTTTCTATCTTTGGCTTCAAGCAACCATTTTATCCATTCGGGAGGCTGCTCACCACGGCCGACAACGATGAGGCTACCGGTAATATTTCGCACCATATGATGGACAAAAGCATTTGCTTTAATGTCGATAACGACATAGTTGCCATGCCGAGTCACATTCAAATGCATGACGTTTCGCCAAGGACTATTCGATTGACAATGCACAGCGCGAAAAGAGGTGAAATCATTTTCGCCCAATAAAAGCTGCCCTGCTTGCTGCATTTTCTCAACGTCTAAATCGCCATGATAATGACTGACACCTGAAGATAATATGCCAGGGCGATAAGCATGATTATAAATGATGTAGCGATAACGGCGTGCTGTAGCCGAAAAGCGAGCGTGAAAATCGCTTGAAACCTCAGTTGCCCAACGAACAGCGATATCTTTTGGTAAATGAGCATTGACACCCATTGTCCAAGCGACCATTTTTCGGCAAGCCGTAGTATCAAAATGTATCACCTGCCCTGTGCCGTGAACCCCTGCATCGGTGCGCCCCGCACACAATACTTCAACCGGATGGTTCGCCACAACTGTGAGTGCTTTTTCTAATTCTTCTTGGACACTTTTAACGTCACGTTGTCGCTGCCAACCATAGTATTGAGAACCATTGTACTCAATACCTAAAGCGATTCTCATCATCTGATTCTCTTTGAAAATGGGTCGGGCAGTATAATCGCAATCAAAAAAAAATTCTAATCGACAAGCCATCTACCCCCGACAACTTTCAATGTGAAGTTCAGGTCATCTGCAAGTCAGAAAAGGCTATTCAATAACAACGAGGCCGTATATTCACGGCCTCGTTTGTTTTTAAGCTCGGCGATTAATGCTGTCAATCAAGGATTTCGCTTCTCGTCGAATATCATCACTACCATCAACAATCGCTTCCTCTAACAGTTTTATCGCCCCTTTATCATCGTTCATCTCGATGTAAATTTTGGCGAGGTCAAGCTTACCCGCCGCCTCAGAGTTATTGTCTACATCGATATCACCAATGTCACCAATCACATCCGGAAATTCACTTAAACCAACATCTAACTTGAGTTCTTCATCTTCAGGGCTGATCCCCTCTTCACCCTCAACTTGAGCCATTAGCTCATCAATGGTCATGTACTGGCTCTTTTGGGCTTCAAAATCATCGAGTTCATCTTGAATTCCCCAGTTTTCATCAAGAATTTGAGGCTCGTCGGTTTGAATCTCATCGTTCCAAACGGCAAGCTCTTCTTCAGGCACGTCATCTGGGATGGAAGCTTGTTGATCTGGCGTTAAATTAAAACCGTTCCAATCTTCACCGCCTACCTCTAACATTGCATCAATATTCATACCAGCACTATCAATGGTACGAGCATCTAATGGTCGATCAAAAGAGAATGGCGCAGAAGATACACTTTCCTCATCTAGCCAATCTTTTAAGGCTTTCTCATCGAACTCCTGTTTTGAAACACTCTGCAATTGGTCTGCGTCATCATCTTCTAAAAGCGGCTGTTGATCTGTTTCTAGTGCTGGTTTGTTAATTGAAGCAAGTGCATCTTCTTCACTAAATTCAGGTAAGGCTTGCTCGTCAATCGCTTCAAAACTTTCTTGAGCAACAGGCTCTGACGCCGCCTCTTGAGGCTCAGCTATCGCATCCGCCAGCGCGTCTTCTTCTGTATATTCTGGCAGCTCAAGATCCGTAAGGTCGCTCTCGTCTTCCTTTTCTTCTTCTAGAGGAGGCTCGTTGATTGAAGCAAGTGCATCTTCTTCACTAAATTCAGGTAAGGCTTGCTCGTCAATCGCTTTAAAACTTTCTTGAGCAACAGGCTCTGACGCCGCTTCTTGAGGCTCGGCTATCGCATCCGCCAGCGCGTCTTCTTCTGTATACTCTGGCAGCTCAAGATCCGTAAGGTCGCTCTCGTCTTCCTTTTCTTCTAGAGAAGGCTCGTTGATTGAAGCAAGTGCATCTTCTTCACTAAATTCAGGCAAGGCTTGCTCGTCAATCGCTTCAAAACTTTCTTGAGCAACAGGCTCTGACGCCGCTTCTTGAGGCTCGGCTATCGCATCCGCCAGCGCGTCTTCTTCTGTGTACTCTGGAAGCTCAAGATCCGTAAGGTCGCTCTCGTCTTCCTTTTCTTCTTCTAGAGGAGGCTCGTTAATTGAAGCAAGTGCATCTTCTTCACTAAATTCAGGCAAGGCTTGCTCGTCAATCGCTTCAACACTTTCTTGAGCAACAGGCTCTGACGCCGCCTCTTGAGGCTCAGCTATCGCATCCGCCAGCGCGTCTTCTTCTGTGTACTCTGGCAGCTCAAGATCCGTAAGGTCGCTCTCGTCTTCCTTTTCTTCTTCTAGAGGAGGCTCGTTGATTGAAGCAAGTGCATCTTCTTCACTAAATTCAGGTAAGGCTTGCTCGTCAATCGCTTCAAAACTTTCTTGAGCAACAGGCTCTGACGCCGCTTCTTGAGGCTCAGCTATCGCATCCGCTAGCGCGTCTTCTTCTGTGTACTCTGGCAGCTCAAGATCCGTAAGGTCGCTCTCGTCTTCCTTTTCTTCTTCTAGAGGAGGCTCGTTAATTGAAGCAAGTGCATCTTCTTCACTGAATTCAGGCAAGGCTTGCTCGTCAATCGCTTCAAAACTTTCTTGAGCAACAGGCTCTGACGCCGCCTCTTGAGGCTCGGCTATCGCATCCGCCAGCGCGTCTTCTTCTGTGTACTCTGGCAGCTCAAGATCCGTAAGGTTGCTCTCGTCTTCCTTTTCTTCTTCTAGAGGAGGCTCGTTAATTGAAGCAAGTGCATCTTCTTCACTAAATTCAGGTAAGGCTTGCTCGTCAATCGCTTCAACACTTTCTTGAGCAACAGGCTCTGACGCCGCTTCTTGAGGCTCGGCTATCGCATCCGCCAGCGCGTCTTCTTCTGACGGCTCTGGCAGTTGGACTTCGGAAAGCTCGCTCTGTGACTGTTCTTCTAGCGATGGCTCATTAAAGGAAGCAAGGAGATCTTCTTCTTCGAACTCCACTAACTTGTCATCGTGGAGATCATCAACATGGTCCTTTGCCGATGATTCTGCTGAATTGGTTTGAAGCGGCTCAACATCAGCTTGGCTTGGTTCTTCGTCTTCTAGCTCACCAATGTCCCAGTCTTCATCTTGTGGAACTCCAAATTCGTTAGGGCTGACTTCTGGTTTGCTAACCTGTGCGGGTTCTATTTTTTCCGGGGATGTCGAGCTGCCTAGAGGTTGCTCCTCATTCGGCTTCAGATCCGGATAACTTGCCCCTTCAATTTCTGGGTTAAAATCAAATGAGTCGTCGATAAATTCTTCATCGATGTCGCCATCAACCACTCCCATCTGTTCATCATCCAGTAGAGGATCTTTTTCAGGAGCGGCACTTAGCAGATCGTCAATGAAGATGTCGCTGTTAAACTCGGAATCTTCAACGCTATCGTTTTCATTATCCAACAACTCGCTATTTTTCTGTTCGGTCTCTTCGATATTCTGAGCATGCTGCTCGATTTCCAGCAACTCTTCAAATAATGCCGTACCATCTTCTTCAGCGAGACTATCCTTATCTTCAGCACCTTCTTGCTCTTGGTCTGCCTTTTCAAACTCAAGTGATTCAGAACCATTGTCAGTAAATAGTTCGTCCAATAGCTCTGTACTATTCTCATCCAGCTCGGTTTCAATGTCGGATTCCGTAGTTTCTTCACCCAATAACTCATACAGAGTTTGATCACCAGTGAAGTCAACATCATCAATATCTTCTTCGCTCGAAGCGATGTCTTTATCGGGCTGCACAAGTTCTTCAAGTAAGTCGGTGCTTTCCGATAAGTCTGTCTCGTTCTCTTCATCATCACCGAGTAGCTCATCGAGCAGTTCGACACTGTCACTATCAATTGCTAGGACGTCTTCATCTTGCTCTTCTAATAATTCATCCAGCAGCGCTGTTTCAGTGGAGGAATCAGTTTCTATTGAGGTGAGGTCAGATTGCGCTTCAATCGTTGCGAATAGATCATCAAGTTCACTATCCGACGCTAGCTCTGCTTCTTTTAAATCGAAGTTACCGCCGGTTTTTGCTAGCTCAGGCTCTTCTGAATCCAAGTTGAAATCATCTTCGGACTCATCCAATAATGAATCAAAGTCAAAACTATCATGATGATCGTCATCACTATTGGCGGCAAACAAATCGTCAAGTAGCGATTGATCTAAAGTATCGCTTCCGAGATCTTCAGCTTTATCATCTCCAGCCAATAACGCGTCAATGTCGTCTTCAGAGATGGAATCATCATCATCGGATAAATCAAATTCTGTTTCGCCGTCATCTTCATCTAATAACGCTTCGTCTAAAGCTCGCGCCATCTCATCGAGACCGACAGCTTTTTCGTCAGCACCAACACTGATGCCGTTACTGCTAGCGGTCAAATCTTCTAAATCCGCAGCAAGATCACCATCATCGCCGATACTCGCAAATGGGTCTTCGCCATCTTCACCTTCGAGGTTGAAGTCTAAATCTGTATCGTCTAAATCGGCAAAAATGTCCGATTCTTGCTCAGCGTTGTCATCGATTTCATCATCCAGTGTGATGTCGTCACCAAATAACTTCTCACTATCATCAGACTCACCAAACAAGTCATCATCCAGCATTAAATCATCGTCAATATCTTCAAGGCTGCCAGCAGCCATTGGCGTTATAGGCTCTTGATTACCTTGAGTGACAACAGGCTGCTCCGTTGGCTTGGATCGGCGGCCAAGCAACATCACAACCAGTAAACCAATTAACAGACCAGGAATAAGGGCGAGAGCGGCGACCAACCAAGAGTTGGAAAGCAGTTGATCAAGTGCACTTGGTGCAAGCTTTTGCGCCTCTAGTGCTTTTCGACGTTCTTCATCAAGTAGCTTTTCAACTTCAGAGCGAATGCGGTTTTCGTCACCGAGTTCTCCTTTGAGTGCATCGACTTCAGATTGAACATCTGCCAGCATCAAGCGTAACTTATGATTTTTCTCTTCAAGCGCCAGTAATTCAGTATCAGATTTCGCAACTTGTGTGCCAATATCTTTTAGCACAGGTTCACTCTTCGTCTTTTCAACAACTGGTTGAGCGGCAATAGAGGCAATTGTTTTTTCAGGCAAAGCTGTAGAAGCAGCAGTAACAGGCGCTGTTGGCTGCGCCGTATTAGCATTCAATTTGGCTTGATGCGCGGCCATGATATTGACCGCTTCTTGTGTGGGCGCACTATTTACCTGTGCCAATGATGGAACACGTAAGTTGCTACCCGGAATCAAACTGTGAATATTTTGATTTTCGAACGCCTGAGGGTTTAGCCGATAAATGGCCAGCAGGGTTTGTTGTACAGTGACGTTATTCGATGGGCGTAGTCGAGTGGCAATAGACCACAAAGTGTCGCTGTCTAAGGTTGGCCCAAAAAACGTCGATGGTTGGCTATTAGCCTGCTGAAGATTACGAGTTTGAGTGAGATTTTCTGAAAATTGAGGAGAAGACTGGATCTCACCATTCGGCCCAACCAGGCGAATGCTCTCGGCACTAACGATAGAAGTCTGAGTCACGGCAACCATTGCTATCGGCAACAGTAGACGCTGAAAAATTTGACGCATATAAGGCTCAGCTATGTGCTTGGAATAAATAAATACGATGATCTGTTTAATATATCGGATAACGCTAGCAAAACTATAGGACGCAAGGTAAAAAATGTGTCACGACTACGATAATCGCAGGAATCTCACACATTTTTCCCCGCTAAGTGAGCTTGCTCAGACAAAAACAGTACCATAATAAAAAGAAAGGCCAGCATTGGCTGACCTTTTTAAATAGTACTTAAGCTTACTCTGCGTCTATTTTTGCCCAAGTGTCACGTAGACCCACTGTGCGGTTAAAAACCAACGCTTCTGGTTTAGAATCTTTCGAGTCAGCACAGAAATAACCCATGCGCTCAAACTGATAACCTTGCTCCGCGTGTGCCGACAACAAACTAGGCTCAACAAAACCATTAATTTTAACCAATGAATCTGGGTTAATGGTTTCGGCAAAGTTGTCAGCCGCCGCCGGGTTGGGAACGGTAAATAGGCGATCATACAAACGAATTTCAGCTGGCAAGGCTTTATCGGCGGATACCCAATGAATAACACCTTTCACTTTGCGTCCATCAGCCGGGTTTTTACCCAGAGTATCCATATCGTAAGTGCAGAATATTGTCGTAATATTGCCTTGTGCATCTTTTTCAATGCGCTCTGCTTTTATTACGTAAGCGCCGCGTAAGCGAACTTCTTTGCCTAAGACTAAACGTTTGTATTTCTTGTTGCCTTCTTCACGGAAATCTTCACGTTCAATCCACAATTCGCGAGTAAATGGAACTTCACGTTCGCCCATTTCAGGCTTGTTTGGATGATTTGCCAGCGTTAACGTCTCGACTTTACCCGCCTCAAAGTTTTCTATCACCACTTTTACAGGGTCAAGAACCGCCATGGCGCGAGGCGCATGTTCGTTTAAGTCTTCACGGATACAAGACTCTAACGAACTGAATTCGATCATATTTTCCTGTTTTGTCACACCTATGCGTTTGCAAAACTCACGAATCGATGCTGGTGTGAATCCACGGCGGCGTAAACCTGAAATCGTCGGCATACGTGGGTCATCCCAACCATCCACTAATTTTTCCGTAACCAGCTGGTTTAGTTTACGCTTAGACATTACCGTGTATTCAAGGTTTAAACGGCTAAACTCATACTGATGTGGTCGACAATCAATCGTGATATTTTCCAACACCCAATCGTACAGACGGCGGTTATCTTGAAACTCTAGGGTACAAATTGAGTGCGTGATCCCTTCCAAGGCATCCGAGATACAGTGGGTAAAATCGTACATTGGATAAATGCACCATTTGTTACCCGTTTGGTGATGCTCTGCGAAACGAACACGGTAAAGCACAGGATCGCGCATCACCATAAAGGATGATGCCATGTCAATCTTGGCACGTAGGCACGCTTTGCCTTCTTCGAAACCACCAGCGCGCATTTTCTCAAATAGGGCTAGGTTTTCTTCAATGCTGCGATCGCGGTACGGACTTGGCTTACCTGCTTGGGTCAATGTACCTCGATATTCACGGATCTCTTCTGGACTGAGCTCTTCAACATAAGCCAGACCTTTTTGGATCAACTCAACCGCGTATTGGTATAGTTTGTCAAAATAATCTGACGAATAACAAACATCACCAGACCATTGGAAGCCGAGCCATTTCACGTCGGCTTTGATTGACTCAACGTACTCCATATCTTCTTTTTCAGGGTTTGTATCGTCAAAACGTAAATTACACTGTCCCTGATAGTCCTGAGCAATACCAAAGTTTAAGCAGATAGATTTAGCATGACCGATGTGCAGGTAACCATTTGGCTCGGGCGGAAAACGAGTATGCACACTTGTGTGTTTGCCATCCGCTAAATCTTTATCAATGATTTGGCGAATAAAATTCGATGGACGAGCCTCAGCTTCACTCATCTATAGCACCTCAAAATTATTTAGTATCGTCAGAAGATTTTTCTGTATGTAAGAGCAGTAATGCTTGCAGAAACAGAAAGTTTGTCGCTAATGATCCACAATTATCCGCTCTTGCACAATAAAAAGTGGGCATTTCCTGCGATTATTTCAAGACATTGCCTTTTGTCTGGCTAGGCTAAGCAAAATTTCAGGCAAAGGGCGTAAGAAATAGGCAAAAGCTACCTTTGTGGGCAGCCTTAAATTTGAATAGCGCTCATTTGATGAATAAGAAAAACCTCTGCATGAAGCAGAGGCTTTAAAATAACCTAATCATCCGTTGCGATTAAGACTAAGGAAGTTTCACGCTAGAAAGATCTTCGTTTGCATTGATAGACTTCATCTCACCAGCAACGATTTCAGCAAGAGGGCCTAAGATAACTTGTAGGTTATTAGTACCCAGTTTCACCACACCCATGGCACCCAATGCTTTTAATGTTTTCTCGTCGATAATACTCATGTCATTGACAGATAAACGTAAGCGAGTGATACAAGCATCGATGTTAGATAGGTTGCTGTGACCGCCTAGAGCTTTAAGGTATTGTTTAGCGAGCTCAGAAGACTCTTTCGCGCCTGATACTTTGCTATCGCTGTCGTCATCTTCGCGACCTGGTGTTTTAAGGCCAAATTTCAAAATAACGGTACGGAAAATCACATAGTAGAGAGCAAAGAACACAATACCTTGAACTATTAGCATGTACCAATTAACCGCCAGTGGGTTACGTGATGACAATACCATATCCACAAGGCCTGCAGAGAAACCGAAACCCGCAATCCACTGCATTGAAGCAGCAATGAATACTGATAGCCCCGTCAATGCTGCATGCAGTACATATAGTGCAGGAGCAAGGAACATGAACGAGAATTCTAGAGGTTCAGTTACACCGGTAAAGAATGAAGCAAAACCAGCTGCAATCATAATAGAAGCAACTTTCTCTTTATTCTTCGCTGTAGATGTGTGGTAAATAGCCAATGCCGCACCAGGTAGACCGAACATCATAATAGGGAAGAAGCCTGCTTGGTACATACCCGTTACACCTGGGATACCAGTACCCTCAGCGATAGATTTTGCACCACCTAAGAAGTTAGGAATGTCGTTAATACCCGCAACGTCAAACCAGAATACTGAGTTCAGTGCGTGATGAAGACCAACAGGGATTAGCAAGCGGTTAAAGAACGCATAGATACCTGCACCCGCAGAACCTAGACCTTGAATCGATTCACCAAACGATACTAGACCACCATAAACATGCGGCCATACATACATCAGAACGAAGGCGATAAAAATACCAGCAAACGACGTCAAAATAGGTACTAGGCGTTTGCCAGAGAAGAAGGCTAATGCTTTATGCAGTTCTACAGTAGAGAAGCGATTGTAGATTTCAGCAGAAACAATACCTACTAAAATACCAACAAACTGGTTGTTGATTTTACCAAAAGCAGCAGGAACTGCGCTTGGATCAATACCTTGGATCTGTGCAACGGCTCCTGGAGAAAGTAAAGTCGTCACGACTAAGAAACCAACAAAACCCGACAATGCAGCAGCACCGTCTTTATCTTTAGACATACCGTAAGCCACACCAACAGCAAACAGTACAGACATGTTATCAATGATTGCAGCACCTGCTTTAATCAGGAATGCAGCCAAGGCACTGTTTGAACCCCACCCATTTGGGTCGATCCAATAACCAATACCCATTAGTATCGCGGCAGCTGGCAATGTGGCAACTGGTACCATCAACGCCTTGCCTACTTTTTGAAAGTATCCAAGAATATTCACCTTAAGTTCCCCCTATAGGATTTAGGATTTTTTGTATTTGGTTGAGCCACTTATTTTAGTCGCTCAATTTAGTCAAACTCAGTTTATGATATTAATTTTGCTCCGCAAATTAAAACCTTATCATTTGTGATCATAATCACCACAATCTGCCAAATACCAAGGTTTTTGCTAGCGAGATCATAAAACTTATTTTACAATTAAAAAAAATGGAAATTAGGCGATAATATTTGCCTGTTTCATCGTCGAATAGCATGTAAGCTAAACAACCCCGACTGGCTTTTTTCGTACAAAATGCAAACTATAACCATCAAATAACCCAGTCAAAACGAGCACTTAATTTTAATGTCATCCAGCATTGGCTGTTTGCTAGCAAGATAATTCGCGACCTAATTGAAGTAAGAAAAGAAAGCACCGTACTGGCACATTCCACCTTTCATTTCGTCGCCTCGCCAAATTTATAAAATATTGATAGATAAGGATTTGATGATTATGTACGCACTAACTAACTGTAAAATCTACACTGGCAGTGATGTGCTAGTTGACCATGCTGTGATTATCAACAACGAGTTGATTGAAGCGGTCTGTCCTATTGCGGATTTACCACAAGATATAGCGACACAAGATTTAAATGGTGCAAACCTAAGCCCAGGCTTTATCGACCTGCAATTGAATGGTTGTGGCGGTGTGATGCTGAATGATGAAGTAACCGCGACTACGATGCAGATTATGCATAAAGCTAACCTAAAATCAGGATGCACAAGCTTTTTGCCAACGTTAATCACCTCTTCAGACGAAGACATGTACAAAGCGATTTCTGCCGCACGTGAATATCACTCTCAATATAAAAACCAATCACTGGGTTTACACCTTGAAGGGCCATATCTTAATGTGATGAAAAAGGGCATTCACAGTGTGGATTTCATCCGCCCTTCAGATGACAACATGATCACCACTATGTGTGAAAATAGCGATGTGATTGCTAAAGTGACATTGGCGCCAGAGCACAACAATCCAGAACACATTGAACGTTTGGTGAAAGCTGGCATTGTGGTATCGATTGGTCACACTAACGCAACTTATACTGAAGCACGTAAAAGCTTTGAATCAGGCATCACCTTTGCCACACACTTATTTAATGCCATGACGCCGATGGTTGGACGTGAACCCGGTGTCGTTGGTGCAATTTATGACACCCCAGAAGTTTATGCTGGCATTATTGCTGATGGCTTTCATGTTGATTATGCTAACATCAGAATTGCTCACAAAATCAAAGGCGAAAAGCTTGTATTAGTGACCGATGCCACAGCTCCTGCAGGCGCTAACATGGATTACTTTATTTTTGTCGGTAAGAAAGTATATTACCGTGATGGTAAGTGTGTTGATGAAAACGGCACACTGGGCGGCTCAGCACTCACTATGATTGAGGCAGTGCAAAACACTGTTGAGCACGTTGGTATCGCATTGGACGAAGCTCTGCGGATGGCAACTCTGTATCCGGCAAAAGCAATTGGTGTGGATCACAAACTAGGCCGAGTTAAAAAAGGCATGGTGGCGAACCTCACTGCATTTGATAGAGACTTCAATGTTCAGGCGACGGTTGTTAACGGACAATACGAGCACAATTGATAATGAATGGCGGACAAATAGGTAACGTAGATTTAGTCAAACAACTCAACAGCGCAGCAGTGTACCGATTGATCGACCTACAAGGTCCGATATCTCGTATTCAAGTTGCCGATGTGAGCCAACTTGCTCCAGCAAGTGTTACAAAAATAACCCGCCAACTTCTAGAACGCGGCCTCATTAAAGAGGTCGCACAACAAGCCTCTACTGGCGGACGTAGAGCCATCTCCTTAACAACCGAAGTCGCCCCTTTTCACTCTGTCGCCGTACGTTTAGGCCGAGATTACATTCAGCTCAGCCTGTATAATTTAGGGGGCAAAGAACTCGCGTCGGACTATCACGAGTTTCACTATTCTCACCAAACACAATTAATTGAGGGGCTCCTTTTCCACCTCAATACCTTTATCAAACAACAGCAAGAGCGAATCGAACAGTTCATTGCCATTGGTATTGCCCTACCCGGCTTAGTCAACCCAGAAACGGGTGTCGTAGAATACATGCCCAACATTGCTATTGATGCACTCGCTTTAGGTGACATCATTCGTGATAATTTTCATGTTGAATGTTTTGTTGGCAACGACGTGCGCGGTATGGCGCTTGCCGAACATTATTTTGGTGCCAGCAAAGACTGTCAAGACTCTATCCTAGTCAGCGTTCACCGAGGAACTGGGGCTGGCATTATCGTCAATGGTCAAGTATTCCTAGGCTATAACCGTAACGTGGGTGAAATTGGTCATATCCAAATCGACCCACTCGGCGAACAGTGTCAATGCGGAAATTTCGGCTGTTTAGAAACGGTAGCCGCAAACCCGGCTATTATATCTCGTGTTAAAAAACTGATTGCTCAGGGCTATGAATCTAGCCTAGCGAATATAGAGAGCATTACCATCAATGATGTATGTGAGCACGCCAATCTCGGTGATGAGCTAGCAAAACAGAGCTTAATTCGAGTGGGTAATCAACTCGGTAAAGCCATTGCGATGACCATCAACTTGTTCAACCCACAAAAAGTGGTAATTGCAGGTCAAATTACAGCCGCTCAAGAGATCGTATTCCCCGCGATTCAACGAAATGTAGAGAATCAATCACTCAAAACTTTCCACACCAATTTACCCATAGTTGCGTCGCAGATTGATAAACAACCAACCATAGGTGCATTTGCTATGATTAAACGGGCAATGTTAAATGGTGTTTTACTTCAAAAATTACTTGGCGATTAAGCAACCGATTGAATTATAATAAAAGGCTGTGTCGTCATGACACAGCCTTTTTTATAACCAAAACATTATTTTTAAACCAAAGCATTACTAAAGGAATTTATGGAACTTATCCTAATTTCAACGGCTTTTTTCGCAGGGTTTATTGCCTTGAAATGCAATTTACCTCCGTTGGTTGGCTTTTTAGTTGCTGGGTTTGGCCTGAATGCCGCTGGCTACCACAGCAGCGATACCATTCTGACCCTAGCCGATCTAGGGGTTACCTTATTGCTGTTCACAATTGGACTTAAGCTAGAGATTAAAACCTTACTTGCGAGAGAGATTTGGGCTGGTGCCACGGTTCATAACCTCCTTTCGACAGGGATTTTCAGCATTGCTTTATTGATATTCAAATATTTAGGGGTTAGCTCTCTGGCCTCGATGTCAATTGAACAATTAGTTCTGCTTGGTTTTGCTTTGTCATTCTCCAGTACTGTTTTTGCGGTGAAATCACTGCAAGAGAAAGGAGAAATGAACGCGACATACGCCACTATCGCCATCGGTATTCTTGTGATGCAAGATATCTTTGCTGTCATATTTTTAACCGTCTCGACAGGAAAACTTCCTCATTGGTACGCTGCCACTTTATTGATCCTACCCTTTATGCGACCACTATTTTACAAACTGCTCGACTGGGTTGGTCACGGTGAAATGCTTGTTCTGTTTGGTATATTTTTTGCCTTAGTGGTCGGAGCAGGATCATTTGAATTGGTTGGGATGAAACCCGATCTTGGTGCTCTGATTTTAGGCATGCTGCTAGCAGGCCATCGCAAAGCATCTGAGTTGTCAAAATCACTCTTTAATCTAAAAGAGCTGTTTCTCGTCTGCTTTTTCCTCAACATTGGACTATCAGAACAGCCCACAATGACTGGGTTTGCGCTCGCATTGTTGCTCTTACTGCTGCTTCCCATCAAAGGTATCCTCTATTTTTGGGTACTCAACCGCTTTAAATTCCGAGTGAGAACCTCATTGTTAGCCACCTTGTCTTTATTCAATTTCAGTGAATTCGGACTGATTGTGGGGGGGCTTGCTTTCAAAATGGGATGGATGTCGGGTGACATATTGGTCGCACTGGCCATTGCGGTATCCATTTCATTTGTAATCGCAGCCCCAATAAGCCGTAAAGGCCATGAACTCTATCAACATTCACGGCAATGGCTCAAAGAACATGCCGCTGAAAAACTCAACACCAAAGATCAATTAATTAATCCAGGCCATGCCCAGGTACTCATATTAGGGATGGGCCGCATCGGTACCGGTGCATATGATGAGTTGCGCTCTCGTTATGGCAAAATAAGTTTAGGCATAGAAGTCCGAGAAGAGGTTGCTCATGATCACCGCTCACAAGGGCGCAATGTTATTGCTGGTGATGCAACCGACCCTGATTTTTGGGAGCGTATTCTAGACACTGGTAATGTAAAACTCGTACTGCTTGCTATGCCGCATCATCAGGGTAACCAAATCGCACTATCGCAGTTACAACACCGTAATTTTAAAGGACAAATCGCAGCCATCGCCGAATACCCAGACCAATTGGAATCACTATTGGAAAGTGGTGTTGATGCAGCATTCAACATCTATAGCGAAGCGGGTAGCGGTTTTGCCCGTCACGTATGTAAACAACTCCAACCTAATTTTACTAAACCGTAATAATGTCTAGGTAAGCCATCGCAATTTTTAGGTAAAACATTGTCATTTCTATGCCCAACTCAATACGGCCCCAGAGCTTAGTTGGGCATAATTTACCCACCATCGCTCAAAAATAGAAAACAAATAGAAAAAATCCATACAAAGCACCCATTACTTAAATAAAATTCACCAAGATGCATCTTATGTGATATTAACGACACCATATGGTTGCTTTTTTTAACCAGAATGGCAAATTAGGTCCAACAGATTAAAAATCATCAAAAGGAAGTTGTATGTGTTCTATATTTGGCATTCTTGATATTAAAAGTGATGCAACAGCGTTACGCCCAATAGCGCTAGAGATGTCTAAAAAAATGCGTCACCGCGGCCCTGATTGGTCTGGCATCTATGCTTCAGAAAAAGCAATCTTGGCTCATGAGCGCCTTTCTATTGTCGGTTTAAACAGCGGCGCACAACCACTTTACAGCCCAAATAAAAAGCACATATTAGCGGTCAATGGTGAGATTTATAACCACAAAGAAATTCGTGCTCGTTACCAAGGCAAATACGATTTTCAAACCGACTCTGACTGTGAAGTGATATTAGCGCTTTATGCAGACATGGGTGCCGCGCTGCTTGAAGAACTCAACGGTATCTTTGCCTTTGTGCTCTATGATGAAGAAAAAGATGAGTACCTCATCGGGCGTGACCATATTGGTATCATTCCTCTTTACCAAGGCCACGACGAACACGGTAATTACTACATTGCATCCGAAATGAAAGCTTTGGTAAGCATTTGCAAAACTATCAGTGAATTTCCTCCTGGTAGTTACTACAGCTCGAAAGAGGCAGGCGCACAGCGCTACTATATTCGAGATTGGAATGAATATGCGGCAGTCCAAGGCAATAGCAGCAGTAAAGAAGAGCTAAAACAAGCATTAGAAGCGGCAGTTAAGCGCCAACTGATGACAGATGTACCTTACGGTGTTTTGCTTTCTGGAGGATTGGACTCTTCAATTACGTCAGCCATTGCAAAACGTTACGCCGCAATGCGAATTGAAGATGATGAACAATCAGAAGCATGGTGGCCACAGCTTCACTCTTTTGCGGTGGGTTTAGACGGTGCTCCAGACCTTAAAGCGGCTCGTGAAGTGGCTGAAAAAATTGGCACTGTACACCACGAAATGACTTATACCATCCAAGAGGGTTTAGATGCTATTCGTGATGTTATTTACCATATTGAAACGTATGACGTGACGACAATTCGAGCCTCTACTCCGATGTATTTGATGGGGCGGAAAATCAAAGCTATGGGTATCAAAATGGTACTTTCCGGCGAAGGAGCGGATGAGATCTTCGGTGGTTACTTATACTTCCACAAAGCACCGAACGCGCAAGAATTCCACGAAGAAACTGTGCGTAAACTGCTGGCGTTGAACTTGTTTGACTGTGCTCGCGCTAATAAATCTTTAGCGGCTTGGGGAGTGGAAGGACGCGTTCCTTTCCTAGACAAAGAGTTTATTGATGTTGCAATGAGGCTTAACCCTGCTGACAAAATGTGTGGTAATGGCAAGATGGAAAAACACATTCTACGTGAGTGCTTTGAAGATTATCTGCCAGCCTCGATTGCTTGGCGTCAAAAAGAGCAATTTTCCGATGGTGTGGGCTATAGCTGGATTGACACACTAAAGAGTGTTGCTGAAGAAAAAGTTACCGATCAACAGATGGAAACAGCAAAATACCGCTTCCCATATAATACTCCAGCGACAAAAGAAGGGTATGTTTACCGCGAGATCTTCGAAGAGCTGTTCCCGTTAGAGTCTGCTGCACAATGCGTTCCTGGAGGTCCTTCTGTAGCTTGTTCTTCCGCCAAAGCAATTGAGTGGGATGAATCCTTTAAAAATTGTATTGACCCGTCAGGCCGAGCTGTCAAAGCGGTGCATAATGAAGCGTACTAACCAAAACGCTGGCTAATAAAACAGATAAAAGGCGCAAAATGCGCCTTTTATTTGTCTAAAGAGCTTACCGTAGAGAGTCAATCACGAATCTAATTCTAAATGCTTATTATCAATGCTCATCGGTATCACTTGGCTGATCATTTTAACCAGCATAATCGATCGCGTCTCACCATCGGGCTCTTGGTAAATGGCATCAATTCCTGAGAACTGCCCACCCTTAAGTCGAACTACCTGCCCTTTTTCTGGAATATTGAACGATGCTACCGGTAATTTTAACTGGTCGAGTAACTTCAATTCCTCGATCAAATCACTGTCCAACTCCTTCGGATGTGAACCAAATCGGATGAAATCAACCACACCGCGAGTAGAGCGCACACTAGTAAAGGTTGGGCCAATTTCAAAATCAAAGTAAATGAACATATAGGAGGGAAAAAGTGGCTCTTTGACAACTTGCCGCTTACCCCGAAGAATTCTCTCTAGTTCAATTTCTGGGTAGAAACATTCGACACCTTGGTTTTCAAGGTGTGCTTTAGCACGCCTCTGATCGCCACGTTTACAATACAACAAATACCAACGTTTCATTTTATTCCTAGCTACTGCTTTTCTTTTTCTTGAATCCTAACACCATCCTCCTCCTCAATAAACGGCTAATAAACTGAACACAAAAATAAACCCTTAATGTCCGAACAAGGCAAATTCAAATAATCAGTAATGAAAGATAAGTTTTCATAACGCAACAAAACTTTGAGTATTGATAGACATGCATTTCAAAAACAATGAGTTAGTTAATAATGCCAGAATAAAATACTGATTTTACTCATTGCGATACGCTAAAAGCCCATGTATATCTAAAGCACAATTTTTCTCATCTCAAATACTAATAATTCTTATGACAAACCAACATCAATACTTTGGGCACCCAAGGGGCCTATTTTTACTTTTTGGCACAGAGCTATGGGAGCGTTTTTCGTATTATGCGATGCGCGCCATTTTGGTACTTTATCTTACAGACGCAACGATGAATGGCGGTCTAGGTTGGTCGACTAAAGATGCACTCGATCTTTACGGCACCTATACAGGCCTAGTCTACATCACACCGCTTATTGGTGGTTACCTTGCAGACAACTATCTTGGGCAACGACGTTCCATTTTATTGGGTGGAGCGTTAATGGCCATTGGCCAATTTACGCTAGCACTGCCTGCAGATGTGCTAGGCATTGGCTCTCTACACACTTTCTATTTAGGCCTTGCACTGCTTATCTGTGGTAACGGTCTATTTAAGCCCAATATCTCAACAATGGTTGGTGACCTATATAATGAGGGTGATAACCGTCGTGATGGCGCGTTCACCATCTTCTACATGGGGATCAATTTAGGTGCGCTACTTGCTGGTGTGATCTCTGGTTCAGTTACTAACTCATTTGGTTGGAAAGCCGGTTTTGTGGCCGCTGGTATTGGTATGCTGATCAGCCTTGTGATGCAAATGGCAATGGCTCAATCATGGCTTGGTAATATTGGCCGCGAACCAGCAGCTAAGCGCGATCTAAAACTGAAAAAATCAGCAAATAAAGAACCACTAACGAAAGCAGAAGTAGATCGTATCAAAGTTATCCTTGTGATGAGTTTGTTTACTATTGTTTTCTGGGCGGGTTTCGAACAGGCTGGTGGTTTAATGAACATTTACACGCAGCAATACACTGATCGTATGATGGGCGGTTTTGAGATACCTGCGGCTTGGTTCCAATCGTTAAATCCATTTTTCATTATTACTCTTGCCCCTGTATTAGCCGTATTATGGGTAAAATTAGGTAAGCGTGAACCAAACTCTCCAATGAAGTTTGCATTAGCGATGTTCTTCTTAGCCCTAGGCTTCCTATGTATGGTTGGTGCGGTTATGGAGCAAGGTGGTGACACTACCGTAAAAACATCAATGCTATGGCTTGTCGGTGCTTTCTTCTTCCATACCTTGGGTGAACTGTGTCTATCACCAATTGGTCTATCGCTTGTCACTAAACTAGCCCCACTACGCCTTGCTTCATTAATGATGGGAGCATGGTTCGGTTGTAACGCAATCGCGAATTATGTAGCAGGCCATGTAGGTTCTCATGTGGGAGAGCTTGGTGCGATGGCTATCTTCAGCGGTATTGCAGTAACAGCAACCATTGGCGGCGTCATTTTACTGTTGTGCTCTAACACGCTCGTTCGTTGGATGCACGGTGCAGAAAGAACCACAAGCTACGCTGAAGAAATTGAGGAGCAACAAGCTCAGTTAGTTTAGCTTCAAATACACCTAGTGGTAATTCAAGAATAATAATGACAAACGGTCACGCTATAGTGACCGTTTTTGTACCAGAAAAGAACTCAACTCATCAGCGTTTAACTAAGGAAGCCATCATTTCTATATGCATTGCCGAATCATTTAGGCACTCAATGTAGGTAAACAATTCTCCACCAGCGTGAATAAAAGTTTCTTTACCTTGCTCAGCTATCTCTTCTAGGGTTTCTAAACAATCCACCGAGAAGGCGGGTGTGATGATATCCAACTTTTTAATACCGCGGCTTGGCAGAGCCTCTAATGTTTTATCCGTATAAGGCTGTAGCCACTCTTCACGTCCAAAAATAGACTGATAAGTCATGCCGATTTGGTCAGCATTCAAACCAAGTTCTTGTGCCAAAAGTTCTGTGGTTTTTTGGCAGTGCTGTGGGTAGATATCACCGTTATCGGCGTATCGCTTAGGGATACCGTGGTAGGAACAAAGCAAATAGTCACCTTGCCCGTTACGTTGCCAAGAGTCACGGACTTTACTCGCCAAAGATCGTATATAAGCAGGGTGATTATGATAATCACGAATAAAACGTAAATTGGGCGTCACAGGGATACGTTTCATCGCTTTGGCAAGGCCATCAAACACGGCAGCCGTAGTAGTACCAGAATATTGAGGGTACAGAGGCAGCACTACAATCTCTTCAACACCACGCTCCAATAATGCGTTGATACCCTCTAAAAGGCTTGGTGAACCATAGGTCATACCAAGTTCCACTGGTGTACCGAGATACTGTTCTAACGCTTGCACTTGGCGTTTAGAGTACACCATCAAAGGAGAGCCTTCTTCCATCCAGACAGATTGATATAACTTAGCAACCTTGGGAGCTCGCAGCGGAAGAATCACACCATGTAATAATGGACACCAGATCCAACGACTCATATCAACCACACGCTGGTCATGTAAAAATTGGCTTAAAAATCGTTTTACTGCCGATGCCGTCGGTTCACTCGGCGTTCCCAAGTTAACTAATAGCACACCCTGTTTTTGATTATTTTGCATTACTTCCATTCATCCATTTCATTGTTAATTATTGAGTACGAATTCGCGGCAGGAAAGTTCATAAAAAAAGCGACCTTTAGGTCGCTTTCACTATAACAAAGTTAACAAGCCTATACTGAGCCAATTATGCTAATGCTTTCTCAATATCAGCGCTAACTTGAGCAACTGGCTTAGTGCCATCAAATTTTAGGTATTTCGTATTACCCATTTGTGCTTCTTTACCGTAGTAAGTGATCAGTGGCGCTGTTTGCTCGTGGTAAACACCTAAACGAGCACGAACGGTTTCTTCTTTGTCATCATCACGAACGACAAGATCTTCACCTGTTACGTCATCTTTACCTTCCACTTTTGGCGGGTTGTAAATGGCGTGGTAGGTACGACCAGAAGCCAAGTGAGCACGACGTCCCGCCATACGCTCAACAATAACGTCATCGGCAACATCAAACTCAATAACATAGTCAACATTAATACCCATTGCTTTTAAGCCATCAGCTTGAGGAATCGTGCGAGGAAAACCATCGAGTAAAAAGCCCTTTTCACAATCAGCTTGGGTGATGCGTTCTTTGATTAAGCCAAGGATGATTTCATCAGAAACAAGTTGACCAGCATCAATCACTGATTTCGCTTTTTTGCCAAGTTCAGTACCTGCTTTAATCGCAGCACGTAACATATCACCAGTAGAGATTTGTGGAATACCGTACTTCTCCATGATGAATTGAGCTTGAGTGCCTTTACCTGCACCGGGAGCACCTAGAAGAATGATGCGCATGTTTAATCCTCTTTAGAAAATTATGATTTATACCGAAGCTCACAACCAGATGAGACTTAAAACCAACGGTAAGTTTCGGTATAACGGTAATGAGATGAGTGAATAATAATTCGGCAAGCAACATACACAGCTTACCGATCGCATTCAAGCGATGCATTCTAACATACAAATTTAAGCGACTAACCAGATTAAGACTAAAGAATATAATCTTGGCCGGATGTTCGCTGCAAGTTTGCCTAAAATATCGCTCGTTCTCAGCAGAGAATCGCTATTCAAAGCAAAAAGCTCGCAGTTGCGAGCTTTTTGTTAGTCAGTTAGCTATTCAACCTTAGTCAAAAGCTGATTAATTGCGGTTAAGAATTGTGACGGATCTTCCATCGAACCACGCTCAGCGAGCGTCGCTTGACCTAGTAAAACTTCAACCCAGCGACCAAATACTTGCTCATCCGCTTCATCGGCCATCCGTTTCACTAACGCATGTTCAGGGTTAAGTTCCAAAATATACTTCACCTCTGGTACCGGTTGACCAGCCGCAGCAAGCAATTTTGCCATCTGCGTACCCATCTCATAATCGTCGGTCACAACAACCGCTGGAGTACTTGCCAGTTTAAAGGTAGTTCGAACCTCTTTGACACGATCGCCAAGGTACTGCTTCGTACGTTCAACCACCGATTTAAACTCTTCTTCAGTCTCTTTATGCTTCTCTTTTTCCGCTTCATCTTCGAACTGGCTCAGATCTAGCCCTGCTTTGGTGATGGATTGGAACATTTTTCCATCAAACTCAGTGAGGTAGTTCATCAACCACTCATCAATGCGATCAAACATTAAAATAACTTCGATACCTTTGGCTTTAAACTGCTCTAGGTGTGGGCTATTTTTGGCCGCTGCATAGCTATCGGCGGTGAGGTAGTAGATTTTATCCTGCCCCTCTTTCATCCGTTCAACATAAGCCGCTAAACTAACCGTTTGCTCTGCTGAGTCAACCTCGGTCGAGGCGAAGCGCAATAGGCTGGCGATCTTCTCTTTATTAGCAAAATCTTCCGCAGGCCCCTCTTTGAGTACCAAACCAAACTCTTTCCAGAAGGTTTGATATTTATCAGCATCATTGCTCGCCATACGTTCAAGCATGGTCAATACACGCTTGGTACAAGCATTACGCAATGATTGAGTCACCTTGTTATCTTGTAAAATCTCGCGTGACACATTAAGCGGTAAATCGTTTGAGTCGATTAAACCACGCACAAAGCGCAAGTAGGACGGCATAAATTGCGCAGCATCATCCATGATAAATACACGCTGAACATAAAGTTTCAAGCCTGATTTATGATCGCGATTCATCATATCCCAAGGTGCTTTCGCTGGAATATAAAGTAGGCTGGTATAATCGTTTTTACCTTCTACACGGTTATGGCTCCACACCAGTGGGTCAGCATAATCATGGGAAACGTGCTTATAGAACTCTTGATACTCTTCATCACTGATTTCTGACTTAGAACGCGTCCACAACGCCTGTGCTTTGTTGATTTGTTCCCATTGGGTCTCTTCAGTCTCGTTACCTTCGTCATCACGAACCTTGGTTTGGATAGAAACTGGAATTCCAATGTGGTCTGAATATTTAGAAATCACATCACGCAGACGCCATTCAGAAAGGAACTCTTTGCCTTCCTCTCGCATGTGCAAAATGATATCGGTTCCACGAGACTCTTTATTAATGCTTTCTACTGTATATTCACCTTCACCTTGTGAATACCATTGAACCGCTTCGTTAGCAGGTAAACCCGCAGCGCGAGTTCTTACAGTGACCGCATCAGCGACGATGAAGGCCGAGTAAAAACCCACCCCAAACTGACCGATAAGCTGAGAGTCTTTAGATTGATCTTGGGATAGTTTAGAGAAAAACTCCGCTGTGCCGGATTTTGCAATCGTACCGAGATGTTCAATGACATCTTCGCGGCTCATACCAATACCGTTATCTGAAATGGTCAGCGTATTCGCTTGGGTATCAAACGATAATTTAACGCCTAAGTTGGCATCACCTTGATATAAATCGGCATTAGACAACGCTTGAAAACGAAGTTTATCCGCAGCATCAGAGGCATTTGAAATTAATTCGCGAAGGAAGATCTCTTTATTGGAATAAAGAGAGTGAATCATAAGATGAAGTAACTGTTTGACTTCAGATTGAAAACCACGAGTTTCTTTATTGGTAGTAGCCGTTTCGCTCATACTAGCTCCATAACATCTGAGTTATTTTCATTCACACACAGAGTGTGCAACCAAGGATGATTTGCTAGTAAGATGAGGCTGGCAATTGTAAATTCAAGGTCAATAATCATAAAAACACTGTTTTTTTCATTTATTTTGATTATGCTTGCCGTAATTTTTATCAAAGAAAATAAAAACTAGCATAATGTTTCATCAATTGCTTCCCCAAGCAGGCTAGGTTGATGGACGGTTAAACATGCCAACAATAAGAAGATTATCATGAGTAACATAGGCACAAAATTCATCCTTGCTAACCGATTCACGTTTGATCCCAATAGTAACTCTTTGCTTGAACAAGAAAACGAACAAGAGGCTGTTCGCCTTGGTAGTAACGAAAGTCGAATTTTACTTCTACTTTGTGAACGCCCAAATGAAGTCATTACACGCCATGAACTGCATGAGTTTGTGTGGCGTGAACAAGGTTTTGAAGTTGATGACTCAAGCTTAACTCAAGCGATTTCAACACTTCGTAAGATGTTGAAAGATCAAACCAAATCACCAGAATTCGTCAAAACCGTGCCGAAACGAGGTTATCAAATGATCGCCTCGGTGACTCGAGCAACCCCCTACTCACAAAAAAACACCACCAACGAGCCTGAAGAGGAACCGTTACTGGCCAGTGAGTCTATCCAAGACATTGACGCGGACACCACTTCGCAACCCGAAGAGACAACATCCCAAACCGTGACGACAGATCCACTCGCGAAAGTAAAAATAGGGAAAGAAAAGTTAACACTGCAAAGCAAATTGATGTTGGTTGTGGCTCTTTTCTTACCTATTCTGGCTCTCCTATTAACTAGCCCTGCACAATCAAAATTTAAACAGATTGCGGTTTATAACAACATAGTTGTGAATACGCCCATCAATCATCCAGACCTAAACAAATGGTTACCTTCTATTGAAAAATGCGTAAAAAAATACAATGAATCACATACTGGAGAACTGGCACCTAAGCAGGTGATTGCGACTGGTGGTCAAAATAATCAGCTCGTATTGAATTACATCCATAGTTCTGAGTTCTCGGGTGAAAATGTCACTTTACGAATTTTAGCTAACCAAGATGATTTGGCCAACGTGTGTAAATAAGGGCATAAATATGAATCCAAAAGTGGCAACCCTCATCTTAGCTATCTCTGCACTATTCAGTAGTTGGTTATACTGGGGCAGTGATTTAAAAATAGAACAAATCCTAACGGCGCAAGAATGGCAATCTAAAATGGTCACTGTGGTAAAACGCAGTCAACAGAATGATTCTGTTGGGCCAATCCGTCGGGTTGATGTCAATTCAAATGTGAAATATTTACCTAACGGTACTTATATTAGAATGTCAAATGTGAAGTTATTCGCCGTGGGTGGTGAAAGTGAAAGTTTCATTAATATCTCAGAAACCGGCGCCTGGGATATCAGTGATAGCTACTTATTGATATCGCCTAGCGAATTTAAAAACATTAGTTCTAGTCAAAGTAAGGACTTTACCCCTGAGCAACTAGAACTGATTACTCAATTTTTCAAGATGGATGCTCAACAAAGTCGACGTATTGATGTCGTCAATGAAAAAACATTATTGCTCACCAGCCTAAGCCATGGTTCGACAGTGCTGTTTATCAATTAGCCATCGAGTAATCTGTAACTTCAATGAAGGGTCGAAAAGATCCTTTGTTGCGTATGGCCCTTACTTCTTCACAAAAGGTATACCATGGAAAAAGCCAATATTGAGATCTACTATTGCCGCCAGTGTAATTGGATGCTTCGAGCCACTTGGCTAAGCCAAGAGTTACTGCATACTTTTAGTGAAGAAATTGAATCTGTGCGTCTCTACCCTGATACAGGGGGACGATTTGAAATCATGTGCAATGGACAACGTATTTGGGAACGTAAACATGATGGTGGTTTCCCTGAAGCAAAAGTTCTTAAGCAACGAGTCCGAGATATCATTGACCCGGAGCGAGATCTGGGTCATTCAGACAACAGGTAAATCAGATAGCGACGGGTTTAAGAGCTAGTCGCTAAACGATATTGCGCTAGTCCTTGCCCCTCTAGCCCCATTACTTGAAATAATCCATCCGTATAAATAGCGTAGCTTGGGGGAAATTCATTACGTGGAAAGGTCGCGGATCCCGGGTTGACAATAATGACATCATCTTGACCTTGCGCCATAGGGATGTGCGAGTGGCCATGGATCAAAACATCACCTTTTTTTAATGGTGGCCTATTTTGAGCATTATATTGATGGCCATGCGTTAAGAAAAAACGAGTTCCTGACTCCAAAACTACCCAACAAAAATCCATCATCATCGGAAAGTCGAGCAGCATTTGGTCGACTTCGCTATCACAATTGCCTCTGACCGCCACAATATGCGGCGCCCATCGATTCAAGCACTCCGCCACTGCGGTCGGATTATACCCATCAGGTATAGGATTACGCGGACCATGATTTAAAAGGTCTCCTAGCAGTACTAAAGTGTCTGCACCTGACTGTTCAAATAGACTGAGTACTTTTTCAGTAGCAGGCAGTGAACCGTGTAAATCCGAAGCAAAAAACAACTTCATACTTTTATCTCCGTATTTTGGAGCTACAGATTGTACGAATTTCAGCACACTTCGTCATCTTTAGTTATGGATAAACATTGTCATTTATCACCACGAACAATTCACGTATGCTAAATAAGTTTCCTATATTAGGTTAGATGGCAAACAAGCATCGCCACTTAACCAACATGGCTATCGTTCTCATCACCACCATTTAGGTGATATCGCACAGACCAATGAGGTAGAAACATGAAAATACTATTAACGGGAGGGACTGGCTTTATCGGTAAAGAGCTGATGAAACAGATTTTCACGCACAATATCTACCTCCTCACGCGCGATATAGAGCGAGCTAAGCAGCAGCTCGCCCATGTAGACAAAGGTAGTATCACCTACCTGACCTCCCTAGCGAGTTTAAAAGACGCGAATCAATTTGACGCCATTATCAATCTTGCAGGAGAACCGATCGCCGACAAACGTTGGAGCAAACAGCAAAAAGCGATCATTTGCGCTAGTCGATGGGAAATAACAGAGCGGTTAGTTGAACTCATCCATGCCAGTACTGAACCACCCTCCGTTTTCATCAGTGGCTCGGCCGTCGGCTATTATGGTGACCAACAGTCTCATCCGTTTGATGAAACATTACATGTGCACCAACAAAGTTTTCCTCATCACGTTTGCGAAAAATGGGAGCGCATCGCCCTCCAAGCGCAATCAGAAAAAACTAGAGTGTGCCTATTGCGTACGGGGATCGTGCTCGCTAGCGATGGTGGTGCTTTAAAGAAAATGCTGCCACCTTACCGTTTAGGCTTGGGCGGCCCTCTTGGTAAGGGTGAGCAGTATATGCCATGGATCCACTTATTAGATATGGCACGAGCGATAGCCTATTTATTAGACACGCCACATGCACAAGGTGCTTTTAACCTCTGTGCTCCACATCCCGTACCTAATAAGCATTTTAGCCAGCTATTGGCGAAAACATTACGTCGACCACACATACTATTCACTCCCAAATGGGTTCTAAACCTTGCAATGGGTGAAGCGGCTGTTTTACTGTTTGACAGTATTAGAGCAAAACCTAAAAAGCTAACCGAGCTAGGATTTCACTTCCAGTTTTCACACCTAGAACCTGCGTTGAAAAATATATTACAACATCGTGCTTAACCAAAACTGGCCTATATTTTTTGTGAATAGCAAGGTATACGATAATGACAAAAGCGATACTTATCAGTGGATAAACCGACGGTTGCATAAAGTAGCACAACCAACTTAATTGTCATTAATTCGTAACATTCATGTGACATGATACAACTCTGGATATCCCAGTTAATCCAATATAAAGCGTTACATGTGGTACGACGAATATGACATTACACCAATTAAATTGGCTCAGTGTCGGTGTTGCGCTGACACTATTTTTAATATTATAGACACCTTTGCTTGCCCTCTCTTTGAGAGATAAAAAACGCTACTTTAACGGTAGCGTTTTTCATTTGCCCTTGATATTCCAATTTTCACCCCTATTTCTAAGACTATAAACTTGATTATCGCAAGGAAAATATCATGCAATCACCTTACATCGTTGAGGTCAATCAGCACAACTTTCGAGAGGTGTTCGAACGCTCAGTTGAGACTCCTATTCTCTTTTATTTTTGGGCACCCATGAATCAAGAGAGCGTACAACTCATTCCTGAATTACAAAGCGTAGCGCAACAACACAGTGGCGCATTCACCTTGGCTATTCTCAACTGCCAACAAGAACAGCAAGTGGCAGCACAATTTGGTGTTCAAGCCCTGCCAACAATCGCTCTGTTTATTAATGGTCAAGCGGTCGACGGTTTAGCAGGTGCTCAGACCATAGAAACAGTGAATACAATGTTAAATAAACATTTGCCAAGCCACGATGAAGTTTCGCTACAGCAAGCCTTAACGCTGATAGAGCAAACACAACATTCGCAAGCACTACCCTTGCTACTAAGTCTACCTGACGATATGAAAGCAAAAGCAGAGGTCAAACTGGCCCTCGCTGATGTGTTTCTGGAAACTCAGCAGTATGAAGCGGCAGAAACAGAACTGGAACGCATCCCACTAGAGTATCAAGATGGTTACTACAAAGGCTTAATCGCCAAACTGGAGCTGCACAAGCAAGCCGCTGACAGCCCAGAGATTCAATCATTAGAAGAGATTTTTTCCGCTGAGCCAAACAACGCTCACATAGCAAGTGAGTTAGCGCTTCAATATCATCAAGTTAACCGTAATGAAGAAGCTCTCGAGCTGTTATGGTCATTTTTACAAAGCGACCTCAATTGCCTCGATGGCGGGCTCAAAAAAGTGTTTATGGACATCTTAAGTGCTCTTGGACAAGGAAATAGTGTGGCAAATCTCTATCGCAGAAAGCTGTATTCACTATTATATTAATAATATCAAGCAATTAAACTGGAAACGTTCTGCTTTGATTGTTTAAAAAACCAGTATCAAATCTCATTATTTCATTTGTTCCATATCGATAACTGATAGAGAATGATCAGTAGCAAAGCTCAAACGTTGATGAGAATCGCTCCTATATCCAAATGACTTGGAGATACCGGCAGTCGGCAAGTGAGTTCATCCCCATGAGCACAATAAGCTCTATGATTGGGGTGAACGAACTTAGCTAACACAGCGGCCGTTTCAATAGAGAAAGGAACATCAACATTAGGATTATTTAATACTTAAAAGGAACCGTTATGGCTATTGATTCACTCGTCGCCGTTGGCATATTTGTATTCGTCGTTATTTCATTTATCTTTTCTGCAGTGAAAACCGTTTCACAAGGGAGCAATTGGACAGTAGAGCGTTTTGGACGTTACACACACACCCTACGCCCCGGTTTAAATATCATTATTCCATTCATTGATCGCGTCGGACAAAAAATTAATATGATGGAACAGGTGCTTGATATCCCAGCACAAGAAGTGATATCCAAAGATAACGCCAATGTTGTTATCGACGCAGTTTGCTTCGTGCAAGTGATTGATGCTGCGAAAGCCGCCTATGAAGTTAGCGAACTACAACACGCCATTCGCAACTTAACTCTAACCAATATGCGTACCGTACTGGGCTCGATGGAACTGGATGAAATGCTCAGCCAGCGTGACATGATCAACACTAAATTGTTATCGATAGTCGATCAGGCGACTAACCCTTGGGGTGTAAAAGTCACTCGCATCGAAATTAAAGATGTACAACCACCAGCGGATTTAACCGCGGCGATGAACGCGCAAATGAAAGCGGAGAGAAATAAACGTGCTGAAGTGTTAGAAGCCGAAGGCGTACGTCAAGCACAAATTTTACGCGCCGAAGGCCAAAAGCAGTCTGAAATACTTAAAGCTGAAGGTGAAAAGCAGGCGGCTATTCTTCAAGCAGAAGCACGTGAACGCGCTGCCGAAGCGGAAGCTAAAGCGACGGAGATGGTTTCGAATGCGATTGCGCAAGGTGACATGCAAGCGGTTAACTACTTTATCGCTCAAGGATATACCGAAGCACTTAAAGCCATTGGTCAAGCAGAAAACAGCAAAATCATCATGCTGCCATTAGAAGCAACTGGGTTGATGGGTTCGGTTGCTGGCATTGCTGAAATGTTCAACCTAAAATCCTCACAAGATAAGTAGGCCTAACGTGATAGAGCTAATACAACAAATGAATTATTGGCACTGGCTCGCATTAGGCTTAGTGCTTGTTGCATTGGAACTGCTTGGAACTGCTGGGTATTTTCTTTGGTTAGGTATTTCCGCACTCATCGTTGGCCTTATCTTTGCGATGCTCCCCATCAGTTGGCAACTGCAGTGGATGGCTTTTGCAAGTTTATCACTCGTCACGACTTGGTTATGGTGGCGTAAACAATTTAAATCAGACCACGATGGTGACGAGACTCGTGATCTGAACCAGAAACAGAAACAGCTGATCGGACAAACAGCTCGTCTTAAAGAGAGCGTTCAAGAAGGGGCAACTTTTCGATTGCAGCTCGGCGATACGACGTGGACAGCAAAATGCCAGCAAAACCTAGAAGCCGATGTTGTGGTTAAAGTCGTAGATGTCGAAGGAATAGTGTTGATTGTTGAGCCTAAAGAGAGCTAGCTTCATTGAGTAAACATCAGTAAGAAAGTACATAAAAACCAAAAGTGATGAATTGCTTTTGGTTTTTTCATTTATGGGCAGCCCAATTGTAGTGTGTGCCTCCACAGCTCATTAGCTAATGAGCTCATTTTCACACTGACTTGTTCAAGTCGTTATGGCAACACTGCCCCTTCAAATTATCTATGATTGGGCATTCACTACCACCGTCGCCTGGACATTCGGTAATCCACTCTTCTAGTTGCAACTTAATCAATGAAAGCTCTGCCAGCTTCTGTGATACTTGTTTCAACTTCTCTTGCGCTTTCTCTTTGACTGCAAAACTGGTCCGGGACGGATCGTTGGCAAGGGCGAGTAAAGATTTACATTCCTCTAAACTAAAACCAACGCGCTTGCATCGCGCAATAAGTAAAAGATCATCAATATGTGCTTGTTGATAATGACGGTAACCATTCTCTGAACGAAGGGGCGCCGATATCAGCCCCTTCTCTTCATAAAGACGAATGGACTTAGCGGTAAGTGCTGTTAACTGAGAAACTTGGCTAATATTCATAGGCTAACCATTGAGAAATACAAAGACAAAAACACAAAAGGCATGGGAGTTAACCATGCCTTGTTAGTGCTAAAAATACAATGAAATGCCATTTATGCAAGAAAAATAGCCTTTACTCTTGGCTAATCAGCCACGCTAGAATCGCTGCTTTATCGGCTTTGTCAGTTTTCTGGTACCAATCGGCCATCATGGTCACTAGCTTATTTTCGCTCACTAGCGGCTGATTAACAGCGGCACGGTTAGCAAAGGCCCAATTGGCAAATTCTTGTTGCTCCGCGCTAGTTGCTTCGCCATAGAGATACTGCACCATTGTGAAACTAGTTGGCACGGCAGTCGTTACCGGCTCTGTCTCACTAGCTTGAGCAGGCATTGGAGCTGCTTGACCACGTTTTTGATTAAATCCGACCTGATTCAGTGCACTGATTGAGGCGACTTTCGCTTGCGAATTATATTGATAGAGCTCTTTTTCATAATCTCGGATCAGTGAAAAACCTTGTGTAACTAAAACGTCTTGTTGAAACTCCACTGACTGCTTAGCTGCATTAGTCAAGACAACCGCAGGGTTCTTATCAAATGCTTTGGCAGTGGTTTCATCTTTGACCATCGATGCCGGTTTAAGCAGCACCTTACTATTGCTTTGATTAAAACTCACCACGATCGCCGGTGATTTATATTTATTTTGATTACCACCAAAGTGAATTACTTTGTCAAAACGTACCAAAAGCTGGTTTGCGCCATCAGGTAGAGTAATTTCATTGGTATGGCCAAACGATATTTCAGGTTCAACGCCATTCACGGCTAGAATCTGGAGGTTTCGATCTATATTCACCACCACATCAGCGTAGGAGCTAGCAGAAATAACCATTCCTAATAACGCGCTAATCATAAGTTTGTTCATTATTACCTCCAGTTAAAAGGCGAGCTATCGCTCGCCTCGATTTACACTTTTAATCTATATGATTAGAAGTAGTATTCTACACCCATCAAGAAACGAGTTTGGTCATTGGCATCAGCATTGCCTTTGCCATCACCGTCAGCAGGGGTCATCATATCGTAATTACGCACGTCAAAGTAGAGTACTGCAGATGGGTCAAGTACATACAATGCGCGTGCTGTAATTGCACGACTGCTACTTTCTGCTTGTGTTTCACCACCAAATTTCGCTTTAGTCGTAGCAGAATAACCTGCTTTAAATAACCACTCAGATGTTGCCCAGTAAGCTAGTGTTGCAGAGTAAGCATCCTGTTTTTTCTCAACATTATTTACTTCGTTAGTCATATGTTTCCAAGCAGCTGTCAAGCTCAACTTGTCAGTAATAGATACGTTACCACCAACTAAGTAATAAGCAGCTTGGGCTTCATCTGTCTTAGCAGCCGTTGCATCAACCCATTTTTTCTCACCGTTAGAACTGTCAAATTCATAGTAGCCATCTTTAGCTGCAGTTACAGTTTTCTCTTTCGAACCAAGATAAGCACCACCGTGGATACCAAAACGTTCTGCGTTATAAGCTAACGCAAAGCTCACTACTGCGTTATCAGTAGAGCTTTCCATTTTGCTGGCAGATAGAGAGTATTTGAAACCACTGTAGTCTACAGAGTCAAAACGGATCACGTGGTCTGCACGGTCTTGGTAACCTGCACCAATTGCATTGTGCCAGTCAAATACATTACCTAAACCTGGGTTTGAGTGTGGCCAGTCTACATAATCGTAGATAGAAACAAGTTGACGCCCGACTTTGACTGTACCTACATCATCAAATGCTAAACCAAGATAGGTATCACGACCACCAAATTGACCACCAGTATCACCATTAAATGCGTTAGATGTTTCAATTTGCCACACAAAATCAGGGCCAAAATTATTGAATGATTGAGTGCCACGAAGCCCGACACGTGATTCAATTTCCACACCAACAGTATCATCTTTCGCGCTATCACCTTTACTTTCAAAGTAAAGGTTACCAGCAGCTTGACCGTACAACTGGACATTGTCCGTTAGTTGAGCAGCTTGAACACCAACTGCAGCCATAGCAACTGCAGCGCCTAAAAGAGTACGTTTAAACATTTTGTCCATGGAAAAACTCCTAAAAATAGATATAGCTGTTTTTATTTCCCCCTTAAGTTGGCCGCCGAAGGGAGAAATCATTTCCTATGTTGAAAACCTAAATTAGTCATTAATTTTCTGATTTTCTCTTTTCCTGCATACACATCGTGTATCCATGTTCACTAGACTAACTTCGCAACAGAAAACATCAATGAGAACTTAATTTTTATCTAAAAAAATATGAGCTACGGCAAACTTTGACCAAGTAAGTGATCGAGATCTAATAAGTCATAAAACAAAATATAAAAACAAAAAACTCATTAATTTTCAAAATGATACGAAAACAATTACACTAATAGCTTGAAGTGCATCGCAATAATAAATTGAAAGAGAGTAAAGTTCTTCTTGATTGGCATCGAAGCAAATGAGGGCTTTTTTTCTAATTACTGGACATTTTAATGTGGAGGTTTGAGATAAAAATAAAGCCTCAAAATTAATTTTGAGGCTTTATTAAGGAAGGGATGCTTAAAAAATTAGCTTTTCATTAACTCAAGCAAATCTTGTTCGCTGCGAATTTCGATCCCTAGTTCTTGCGCTTTTACTAATTTTGAACCGGCCGCTTCTCCGGCAAATAGTATATCGGTGTTTTTAGAGACGCTTCCCGTTACTTTTGCGCCAAGCTCTTGTAGCGCCGCTTTCGCATCACTTCTAGAGAGTTTCGACAAGCTCCCCGTCAAAACCACCACTTTACCAAGTAAAGGGAGAATCGCATCTTGGCTCGGCTTTTCGATATTAGGCCACTGGATACCGAGTTCGATCAATTCATTAATCACCCGTTGGTTTTTATCTTGCTCAAAAAAAGATGTGATATGACTCGCAACGATAACTCCAACATCTTGAACTTCAAGTAGTTCTTCATGGGTCGCTTGGCGAATTTTGTCTAATGACCCGAAATGGAGCGCAAGATTCGCCGCCGTCGCTTCCCCGACTTCACGTATGCCCAATGAATACAAAAAACGGGGTAATGTGGTCATTTTGGCGGCATTCAGTGCATTAACGATATTTTGTGCTGATTTTGGTCCCATACGCTCTAACACCGTTAGCTGCCCTGCTTTTAGACGGAAGAGGTCCGCGGGCGTGCTCACCATCTCTTTATCAACAAGCTGCTCAATCACTTTTTCGCCTAAACCATCCACGTCTAACGCTTTGCGAGAGACAAAGTGCTTTAATGCTTCTTTGCGCTGAGCTTGACACACTAACCCCCCGGTACAACGGGCGACAGCTTCACCTTCAACACGCTCAATGTCAGAGTTGCACACAGGGCAGTACTGCGGGAAAACAATATCGACCACTGTATCAGAGCGTCTGTCTAACAACACAGAAACAATCTGTGGGATAACATCGCCTGCTCGACGAATAATAACGCTATCACCAATTTTCACGCCTAGGCGCTCAATTTCATCAGCGTTGTGTAATGTCGCATTGCTGACGGTGACTCCCCCCACAAATACAGGTTCTAACTTCGCAACAGGTGTAATGGCCCCGGTACGGCCCACTTGAAATTCAACATCGTTCAGGAGCGTTATTTCTTCTTGGGCAGGAAATTTATAAGCAATCGCCCAGCGAGGCGCCCGCGCGACAAAACCGAGCTTTTGTTGCAGTTCAATATCATCAACTTTAATTACCACACCATCAATCTCATACGCTAGTTGGGCGCGACGAGTTAAGATACTTTGGTAGTACTCTTTCACTTCATCCATTGAAGAGACTAGACGTGTTTCAGGGCACATCGGCAGCCCCCACCCTTTTAACTGCAAAAAGCGCTGATAATGACTGCTTGCTAACTCAGCGCCTTCAATCACACCAACACTGTAAGCATAAAAATTCAACGGCCTTTGAGCTGTGATTTTTGAGTCGAGCTGTCTCAAGCTCCCTGCGGCTGCATTTCTTGGGTTAACAAAGGTTTTTTCACCTTTTTTGAGTGCTTGTTGGTTCAATCGCTCAAAACCGGCTTTAGGCATGAACACTTCACCACGAACTTCTAAACGAACGGGCCACCCTTTTCCCTGTAACTTCAGTGGAATAGCACTGATCGTTCGCACGTTTTCCGTAATGTTTTCACCGACCGCGCCATCCCCACGCGTGGCGGCTTGTACTAACACACCATTTTCGTAAAGCAAACTCACGGCTAAACCATCAAGCTTAGGTTCGCAGCAAAAAGCGTTAAAGTGGGCACTCGGTATCCGGTCTTGCATCCGCTTGTGAAAGGCATCAAGCTCATTCTCATCAAACACATTATCTAAAGAGAGCATTGGAATTTCATGAGTCACCTGGGCAAAACCCTCTAAAGGCTTACCTCCAACACGCAAGCTGGGTGAATCCGCTGTGACTAACTCCGGATACTGCGATTCCAACTCAAGCAGCTCACGCATCAAACGATCATACTCAGCGTCAGGAATTTCAGGGTTATCTTCTACATAATAACGTACAGCATGATAATGCAGCGTCTCACGAAGTTGGCTTAATTTGTGTTCTATTGTTTGCATCATAATTCTCTCGGATCATGAAAAAAGGCTCCGACTAGGAGCCCTTAATGGTCGATGTTTATTCTACGCGTTGCGTGCGCTTTTAAACTCTTGGATTTGGCGTCGGTAGGCAGCCAATCGATCTGGCGTCATTAAATTACGCGCATCATCCAATACATTACCACCTAAATCATCGGCGATTTGCTGAGCGGTTTTAAGCATTAATTTGAAATTTTGATCAGGCTCGCCGTAGCAAGGCAGTGTCATGAAGAATGAGATACCGCGAGTAGTAAACTCCGCAGGATCATGATGTGCCAATGTACCGGGTTGCATCATGTTGGCAACACTAAACAGCACTTTCCCTGTACCTGACAGATCGGCATGCCGGTGGAAAATATCCATCTCACCATAAAGAAGGCCGTTTTGCTGCATACTGTCAAAAAGCTTAGTGCCGACAAAGGGATCATTTCCCGCACAATGCACATTCAGCACAATAACTTCCATTTCGGCTTCTTGAACGTCGGATTTTTGATTATCGTCAGCAATGACATCATCTTGTTCACTGAGACTTGGGGATTCGGTTTTCATCGATATTGAGGGCACATCATCGAGTTCATCAAGCACATTTTCAGGTTCAAAGCTTGGTGAATAACCGTCAATGAGAGGGTCAACCGCTTCACTAAAATCTGGCTCTTTACGTACTTTGCGAATAATTTCGAAATCATCTTCCGGAGCAAATGAACGCTGGGTCGCAGATTGTGTATCATCGTGATCAACATCAATTTTACCAAGAGGCTTATCCTCAAACTTGGACTTCCCTTCTTTCTTACTGGTCCAAAGACCATGAAATAGCAACGCGGCTATCGCTAGCGCGCCAACAATTATGAGTACGAATCGCAATTCCTGCATGTTTCACTCTCAGTTTCTCGATGCATGGTTATTCTCAGCTTTACCAGCTTGAATTGAACGTGTCACCAACGTGGGTTATATCGGTCTATCGGGGTACTTTACCAAAAGTTTGTACCGATTTAGAACAACTTAATGTGAGAAGTTCAATACATGATGTGATTTTCACCACGCTTTTCTTCTTCGGCAGGTTGAGTAGAATAGCTTTTTAGCATTGATTAACAGATATTCACATGGATAACGGTATGACACTTAAGCAACGTTCAGGTTTTGGATACTTCTTTTTTGGTCTAGAGCTAGCACTGACCCCCGGCATTCGACGCTTTGTGATTCTGCCATTACTCATCAACATCATTCTCGTCGGCAGCGCTCTTTTTTACTTATTCAATCATCTCAATACGTGGATAGAACAGTTTATTGGTCAAATCCCTGATTTTTTATCTTGGCTAAGTTACGTTTTATGGCCATTGCTCGCGATCACTATCTTAGCCACGTTCTCCTATTTCTTCAGTACGCTGGCTAACTTCGTCGCTGCACCATTTAATGGGCTACTCGCAGAAAAAGTGGAAGAAAGATTAATTGGCGCTCCAATCAACAGCGATGGCATCTGGTCTATGGTCAAAGATATCCCACGTATCCTCGCAAGAGAGTGGCGAAAATTAATCTATACCTTACCCAAAGCAATCGGTTTGTTCTTATTGCTCCTAATTCCTGCCTTAGGACAAACCTTAGGCCCTTTGCTGTGGTTCATTTTCACTGCATGGATGTTAGCCATCCAATACTGTGACTACCCATTTGACAACCACAAAGTGAGCTTTAACCAGATGAGACACAATTTGAAACAAAAACAGACCAAGGCGTATAGCTTTGGTGTTTTAGTGTCGATTTTTACCACCATACCCATTGTTAACTTAATCGTCATGCCGGTTGCTGTATGCGGGGCAACAGCCATGTGGGTTGGTGAATTTAAAAACAAACTGCAGTGATGGTGCGAGGGAGATTCAACCTGCATATCCCTCTATAAGTTATAACTTTTTAATCCTTTTACGTTTTAAGGTTAACACCTATTCTGCATCTGTATCCACTCACGTGTCTTATCAGACCGCCAGGCACATATAACGTGTGTAATAAAGGAATATCGCAATGAGCAAAATTTACGAAGACAACTCTCTGACTATTGGTAACACTCCTCTTGTTCGCTTAAACAAAGTCAGCAAAGGTAAGGTACTGGCGAAAATTGAAGCGCGCAACCCAAGCTTTAGCGTGAAGTGCCGTATCGGTGCCAACATGATTTGGGAAGCAGAAAAAGCTGGCACACTGAAACCTGGCGTTGAACTTGTAGAGCCAACCAGCGGTAACACCGGTGTTGCTCTTGCATTTGTTGCAGCTGCTCGTGGTTATAAGTTGACACTTACTATGCCTGAATCAATGAGTTTAGAGCGCCGTAAACTGCTTAAAGCTTTAGGAGCCAACCTTGAACTCACCGAAGCGGCGAAAGGCATGAAAGGCGCAATTGCTAAAGCAGAAGAAATTGTTGCCAGCAACCCTGAAAAATACTTGTTGCTGCAGCAATTCAATAACCCAGCCAACCCACAAATCCACGAAAAAACAACAGGGCCGGAAATCTGGGATGCAACTGATGGTGAGATTGACGTGTTCGTTGCAGGTGTCGGAACCGGTGGTACTTTAACGGGCACAAGCCGCTACATTAAGGGCCAAAAAGGCAAGGCTATCATCTCAGTTGCGGTTGAACCTGCGGAGTCGCCAGTCATTGCTCAAGCACTTGCTGGAGATGAAATCAAACCTGCACCACACAAAATCCAAGGTATAGGAGCGGGATTTATTCCTGGCAACCTCGATTTATCCCTCATTGACCGTGTTGAAGCCGTCACTTCAGAAGAAGCGATTGAAATGGCAAGGCGCCTCATGGAAGAGGAAGGAATTTTGGCTGGAATTTCATCAGGCGCAGCGATTGTAGCAGCGAATAGATTAGCAGAACTACCTGAATTTGAAGGAAAAACAATTGTAGCGGTACTACCAAGCTCAGGTGAGCGTTATCTGAGCACCGCACTATTTTCTGGCCTATTTACCGAGAAAGAGAACCAACAGTAATAGGTGGTTAAATCAAATTTTCGTTTAAAAAAGCCCCATACAGGGGCTTTTTTGTTGATCCTTGCCTCACCTTTGGTAATATCACCTCGTTTTATTTTAAGCTTCGAAATAAAGAAGTCAGAAACGTATTAACTATAATGACGAATGACAACATAGATTGAAATCGTGATTATGAAATTTAAATCAGTATCAGCTATGACACTAAAACAGCGTTACTCTGCTAGCAGAACCGTTGATTAGCAGTTAAGCTGTTCTGGTGAAGAAACTAACAAAAAATAAATCAATTGGGGTATATAACATGTACGAGAAGCAAGTAGAAATCACTGCAGAAAACGGCCTTCACACTCGTCCTGCTGCGCAGTTCGTTAAAGAAGCAAAAGTATTCGATGCAGACATCACAGTGACTTCTAACGGCAAAAGCGCAAGTGCTAAGAGCCTATTCAAACTTCAAACTCTTGGCCTAGTAAAAGGTACCGTTGTGACTATTTCTGCTGAAGGCCCTCAAGCTAAGCAAGCGGTAGATCACCTAGTTGCTCTCATGGACCAACTACATTAATCCGGTCCACTATTTCAAAGCCATTTTGTGAAAACAAAATGGCTTTGTTGGAAATAGTCTACATTTTGAGCTACTAATTACCGTTAGCGCAATAGTCCACATTCTCCCGTTTACAGTTGACCAATTTAAGGTAACGCTATGATTTCAGGCATCCTAGCATCTCCAGGCATTGCTTTTGGTAAAGCACTGCTACTTCAAGAAGATGAAATTGTCCTAAATACTCACTCTATTTCAGATGACCAAGTAGAAGCAGAAGTTCAGTGTTTTTATGACGCTCGTAACAAATCTTCTGCTCAGCTAGAAGTGATCAAACAAAAAGCACTTGAAACATTTGGTGAAGAAAAAGAAGCCATCTTTGAAGGCCACATCATGTTGCTTGAAGATGAAGAGCTAGAAGAGGAAATTTTAGCACTCATCAAAAATGACAAAATGCATGCAGACAACGCGATCTATACCGTGATCGAAGAGCAGGCTGCTGCCCTAGAATCTCTTGATGATGAATATCTAAAAGAACGCGCGACAGACATCCGCGATATCGGTACGCGCTTTGTTAAAAATGCACTCGGCATCAATATCGTTTCACTGAGTGATATTAACGAACGGGTGATTCTTGTTGCTTACGATTTAACGCCTTCTGAAACTGCACAAATCAATCTTGATTACGTGCTGGGTTTTGCTTGTGATATCGGTGGTCGTACATCTCATACTTCAATCATGGCACGTTCACTTGAGCTTCCAGCGATTGTTGGTACTAACGACATCACGAAGAAAGTAAAGAATGGCGACATGCTTATTCTTGACGCTATGAACAACAAAATCATCATTAATCCTTCAGAAGCACAGCTTGAAGAAGCGAAAAAAATTCGTGATGATTTTGCTGCGGAAAAAGAAGAGCTCGCAAAACTAAAAGACCTACCTGCTATCACACTCGATGGCCACCAAGTTGAAGTATGCGGTAACATCGGCACAGTAAAAGACTGCGATGGTATTTTACGCAACGGTGGTGAAGGCGTTGGCTTATATCGTACTGAGTTTTTATTCATGGACCGCAGCGCGCTACCAACTGAAGATGAGCAATACCAAGCTTATAAAGAAGTTGCAGAAGCGATGAGTGGTGAAGCGGTGATTATCCGTACCATGGATATCGGTGGTGATAAAGATCTCCCGTACATGGATCTACCAAAAGAGATGAACCCATTTTTGGGCTGGCGCGCGATTCGCATCAGCTTAGACCGTCGTGACATCTTACGAGATCAGCTTCGTGGCATTCTGCGTGCATCTGCGCATGGTAAACTGCGTATCATGTTCCCGATGATCATCTCTGTAGAAGAAATTCGTGAGCTTAAAAACGCCATTGAAGAATACAAAGAAGAACTTCGCACGGAAGGCTTAGCGTTCGATGAAAATATCGAAATCGGCGTTATGGTTGAAACACCTGCGGCAGCGGCAATTGCGCACCACTTGGCAAAAGAAGTGTCATTCTTCTCTATCGGTACCAATGATTTAACCCAATACACTCTTGCGGTTGACCGTGGTAACGAAATGATTTCACACCTGTATAACCCACTTTCTCCAGCGGTTTTAACCGTGATTAAGCAAGTGATTGATGCTTCACACGCTGAAGGTAAATGGACGGGTATGTGTGGCGAGTTAGCGGGTGATGAACGTGCAACGCTACTTCTACTTGGTATGGGACTCGATGAATTCTCTATGAGTGGTATCTCTATCCCTAAAGTGAAGAAAGTGATCCGTAACTCAAACTTCGCCGAAGTTAAAGCGATGGCAGAAGAAGCACTCTCTTTCCCAACCGCAGCTGAAATCGAAGCTTGTGTGGAAAAATTCATCGCAGAGAAAACGCAATAATTCGCTAATACCAATGAGATAGACGACTAAAAATAGGTCGTCTATTGTTGGCGATTGGTATACTATAATTCGACAGAATAAAATTAAACGTTAGGAGCATGACACAATGGGTCTGTTTGATAAACTTAAGAAGCTAGTATCTGACGACAGCTCAGATGCAGGTGCGATTGAAATTATTGCCCCTCTTTCTGGTGAAATCGTCAATATCGAAGATGTGCCAGATGTTGTTTTCGCTGAGAAAATTGTTGGTGATGGTATTGCGATTAAACCATCAGGCAACAAAATGGTAGCTCCAGTTAACGGCACTATCGGTAAGATTTTCGAAACTAACCATGCGTTTTCAATCGAGTCTGATGACGGTGTTGAGTTATTCGTTCACTTTGGTATCGACACAGTTGAGCTAAAAGGTGAAGGTTTTACTCGTATCGCTCAAGAAGGCCAAGCGGTTAAAGCAGGCGATACTGTTATCGAATTCGACCTAGCGCTTCTTGAAGAGAAAGCAAAATCAACACTAACACCTGTTGTTATCTCTAACATGGACGAAATCAAAGAGCTGAACAAGCTTTCTGGCACCGTCGTTGTTGGTGAAACACCGGTTCTACGTGTAACTAAGTAATTCGTTAAAATTTTTATTACGTAAAAAACGCTGCTGATTTGCAGCGTTTTTTGTTTCTACAAAAACAGCTCAAATCGCACTACAAACCTAACGCGTATTTCAACAGTTTTTCCTTCACTGGGCCTGAATGTTCGGCCAACTTCAATACCGCGTTGCGCACCAACTTTGCTGGCAAAACCTCGTTGCTGAACGTTTTATAAAACAGATCCATTCCTGATTGCATCACTAAGTTATCCGGCCTTCTGCATGTTTCATAATTCCGTAATTGCGCTTGTGTTAAAGCTTCTTGATTTTGTGTCACAGCTAATAACGCTTTTACATCTTTAAACCCTAAATTCACCCCTTGCCCAGCCAGAGGGTTAATCGTGTGTGCTGAATCGCCAACCAAAACACATTGCCGTTTCGCATACGTCTGAGCATGACGACGAGTGAGGGGAAATGCCCCACACTGCAACACGTTAATATCGCCTAGTTCCTCAGGAAAAGAGGCCAACACTTGCTCCCTTAAGTGCTGCTTGTTCATCGCACACAATTGGCGAATTCGTTTTGGTGAGTCATACCATACCAAAGAAGCTTGATTACCCGGCAAAGGAAGAAACGAGCGCGGGCCGGATGGAAAAAATTGCTGCCACGTAATATCTTGCTGAGGTTGATGAGTTTCGACATTGATCAACATGCAATGATGTCGATAATCCCACGCGGTAATACCAATTCCCGCCAGCTGCCGCACAAGAGAATTTGCACCATCCGCACCAATCACCCAAGTTGCAGTAAGAGTTGCGCCTGACTCTAAAAGCACGCTATTTTGTTGGCCAAACACAATGTGTTTGAGCTTATCAGGACAAAAAACCTGCAAATTCGGATAGTGCGTAAATTGCCCCCACAATCCGATCTGAATAAGACGATTTTCGACCATATACCCCAGCTGAGGGAGGCCGAGTGCATCGCTATGAAAGCGAGTACGGCACTCTGGGTGCTCCCAGGTTTCTAGGCGGCGATAAGGGCAAACACGCATTTGTGCAATTTCATTCCATGCACCTAAGTCAGTAAGTAACTGAACCGAAGTTTGCGAAATGGCTGATACGCGCAGATCCATTGCTTGGTCTATTGTAAACGCTTCAGGCTCTATACCCTCAACCAGAGCAACCGTGCGACCTTGCTTAGCAAAGCCTATAGCCACTGCTGCCCCAACCATGCCACCGCCAATCACCACCACGTCAAAATTGTTCATTGTTTATACTTAATCGTCTGAGTTTTGAGTCGATTTTCATTGTACGTTTTCAGCTCTTTTTTGCGAATTTTTTTACACAAAAACCCTGCACTTTCTATGGTAAAAATCTAGAGATGACGGAACATGTGAGAGATTTTATTGGATGACTAGTCAGTGACTTTTTAAAGCAGTACAATACGCGGCTTACCGCCGAGATGGCGGCTACAATTTGAGCATTAGTTCAACCAATTTAGACTAATAAGACGAGCGAAAGTGAGATGAGTAAGAAACTGCTAATTAAAACCTGGGGCTGCCAGATGAACGAATACGATTCATCAAAAATGGCCGACCTGCTTAACGCTGCAAACGGCTACGAGCTAACGGAAGAGCCAGAGGAAGCAGATGTATTATTACTTAACACCTGTTCGATCCGTGAAAAAGCACAAGAGAAAGTCTTTCATCAGCTAGGTCGCTGGAAAACATTGAAAGATAAAAAACCAGGCGTCGTAATTGGCGTTGGCGGCTGTGTTGCAACCCAAGAAGGTGATCACATTCGTGAACGCGCTCCCTTTGTTGATGTTATTTTTGGCCCGCAAACCCTACACCGCTTGCCAGAAATGATAAAACAATCGCAAACCAACGATGCGCCAGTCATGGACATTTCGTTCCCAGAGATTGAAAAATTCGACCGTTTACCAGAACCAAAAGCAGACGGCGCAACCGCATTCGTCTCTATTATGGAAGGGTGTTCAAAATACTGCACTTACTGCGTAGTACCTTACACTCGCGGTGAAGAAGTCAGTCGCCCGATGGATGATGTGTTGTATGAAATCGCGCAACTCGCGGCGCAAGGTGTACGCGAAGTCAATCTTTTAGGACAAAACGTTAACGCATACCGTGGCCCTATGCACGATGGTGAAATCTGTTCATTTGCTAATCTGCTACGTTTAGTCGCCTCCATTGATGGTATTGATCGCATTCGATTCACCACCAGCCACCCACTCGAATTTACCGACGATATTATTGCCGTTTATGAAGACACACCTGAACTGGTGAGTTTCCTGCATCTTCCAGTACAAAGTGGTTCAGACCGAATCTTAACCATGATGAAGCGCCCACACACCGCGATTGAGTACAAATCCATTATTCGCAAACTGCGTAAGGCGCGCCCAGAGATCCAAATTAGTTCTGACTTTATTGTCGGTTTCCCCGGTGAAACAGATAAAGACTTTCAAGATACAATGAAGCTGATTAAAGACGTTGATTTTGATATGAGCTTCAGCTTTATCTTCTCCCCTCGCCCGGGTACGCCAGCCGCTGATTACCCATGTGATTTATCAGAAGACGCCAAAAAAGAGCGTTTATATGAACTGCAGCAAACAATCAACGCACAAGCGATGCGTTACTCACGTTTGATGTTAGGGACAGAACAACGCGTATTAGTCGAAGGCCCATCTAAGAAAAATCTAATGGAGCTTCGCGCCCGTACCGAAAATAACCGTGTCGTTAACTTTGAAGGCTCCGCCGATCTGATTGGCCAATTTGTCGATGTAAAAATTGTCGATGTGTTTGCCAACTCACTGCGTGGTGAACTGGTTCGCACTGAACAAGCGATGGATCTTCGCACCGTGATTTCACCAACGCAAATGATGGCGAAAACACGTCGAGAAAATGAGCTAGGGGTAGCCACTTTTACACCTTAGGTTTAAGCATAATGTCATACAGTGCTCGATCATAATCGGGCACTGTACCATGGCAAACTGAGAGGCAACATTGAGCAATAAAATTGTTACGCTAGAGATAGATCTAGAACCTTCAGACAACCGCCGTCTTGCTAGCCTGTGCGGTCCATTCGATGACAACATCAAACAATTAGAACGCCGTCTTGGTGTTGAAATTAATCACCGCAGCCAGTTTTTCACCATAGTCGGTAAACCACACACTGCCGCTGCTGCGTTGGATATTATCAAATCTTTGTACGTTAATACCTCACCCATACGTGGTCAAATTCCCGATATCGAACCAGAGCAAATTCATCTAGCCATCAAAGATTCAGGGATCCTTGAGCAGCCGTCTGAATCAAGTATTCAACATGGCAAAGAAGTCTTCATTAAGACCAAAAAAGGGCTGATCAAACCGCGTACGCCTAACCAAGCTCAGTATCTCGTTAACATGGTGACGCACGACATCAGCTTTGGTATTGGCCCTGCAGGGACAGGTAAAACCTACTTAGCCGTTGCCGCTGCAGTTGATGCGCTAGAGCGCCAAGAAGTTCGTCGAATTTTGTTAACACGCCCGGCGGTTGAAGCAGGTGAAAAATTGGGCTTCCTACCCGGTGATTTAAGCCAAAAAGTCGACCCGTACCTACGACCGCTTTATGACGCGTTGTTTGAAATGCTTGGCTTTGAGCGAGTAGAAAAGCTCATTGAACGCAATGTGATTGAAGTTGCGCCACTCGCTTACATGCGCGGACGTACGCTCAACGATGCTTTTATTATTTTAGATGAAAGCCAAAACACTACCGTTGAACAAATGAAAATGTTCCTGACACGGATTGGGTTTAATTCAAGAGCCGTAATTACGGGTGATGTGACACAAATCGATTTGCCGCGTGGCGCTCGTTCAGGTCTTCGCCATGCCATTGAAGTGCTCAATGAAGTTGACGAAATCAGCTTCAACTTCTTTTTGTCTGATGATGTCGTACGTCATCCAGTGGTTGCTCGTATCGTCAACGCTTACGAAAAATGGGAAGCTCAGGACCAAAAAGAGCGTAAAGCTCAAGAGCAACGTCGTCGTGAAGAGCGAGAAATAAAGTCTGTGGATGTTTCTACTGAAGTGAATGCAGTAACCGCAACAAAAAACGTTGGTGAATAATGAGTATCGAACTAGATTTACAATTAGCGGTCAAAAATGAGCAAGGGTTACCTACTTTTGATGAGTTCAGCCATTGGTTAACTCACGCGGTGACCCCATTTCAGGAACAAGCGGAAGTCACTGTGCGAATTGTTGATTCCGAAGAGAGTCAACAGCTCAATCGCGATTATCGAGGAAAAGATAAGCCGACCAACGTGCTATCCTTCCCTTTTGAGATGCCTCCGGGCATAGAGTTGGATTTGCTCGGTGACCTTGTCATTTGCCGCCAAGTGGTGGAACAAGAAGCCGATGAGCAACAAAAACCGTTGATGGCACACTGGGCTCATATGGTTGTACACGGCAGTCTACATCTGCTAGGTTATGATCATATCGATGATGATGAAGCCGAAGAGATGGAATCTCTTGAAACTGAAATTCTGCAAAAAATGGGCTTTGAAGACCCGTATATTGCTGAGAAGGAATAGCTCCAGACAATGAAGCTAGTACCGCTAAAGTCGGTACGATACGTGTGCTATCACACATCTGATAGCGAGGAAAATTAGAGAAACAATGAACGAAGATAACCCCCAGAATTCTGAAGGTCCGAGTAGAAAGTCCTTCTTTGAACGCCTAGGCCAATTATTTCAAGGTGATCCGAGAGATCGCCAAGAGCTTGTAGATGTGATCCGCGACTCTGAAATCAATGACCTTATCGACCATGACACAAGAGATATGCTTGAAGGTGTGATGGAGATTTCTGAGATGCGCGTGCGTGATATTATGATCCCACGCTCACAGATGGTCACTATCGATAAAAACGATGACTTGGATACCTTAATTGCGCTGATCACCGATGCTCAGCACTCACGTTATCCAGTGATCAGTGAAGATAAAGACCATGTTGAAGGCATTCTACTAGCGAAGGACTTACTCAAATATTTAGGTTCAGACAGTGCACCTTTTAACATTTTAGAAGTGATCCGCCCGGCAGTCGTGGTACCAGAAAGTAAACGGGTTGATCGCTTATTGAAGGAGTTCCGAGAGGAGCGTTACCACATGGCGATCGTCGTGGATGAATTCGGCGGCGTGTCTGGCTTAGTGACCATTGAAGATATTTTGGAAGAGATCGTTGGCGACATTGAAGACGAGTTCGATGATGAAGAACAATTGGATATCCGTAAGCTCAGCAAACATACTTTTGCAGTTAAAGCGCTGACCACCATCGAAGAGTTTAACGAAACCTTTGGTACTAAGTTCAGCGATGAAGAAGTGGATACTGTAGGGGGATTGGTGATGACGGCCTTTGGCCACCTGCCAAGCCGTGGCGAAGTTGTAGAGATCGACAAATACAGCTTTAAAGTCACCGCAGCAGATAACCGCCGAGTGGTTCAACTGCAAGTCACTATTCCTGATCTTGAATCACTTCCAGTGATAGCAGAAGAGTGACATAACCCCATTCACATCAGCAGAATGAGATAGATGATTAAAACACTTTTTCATCGCCTAATGCGGCCGCTTGCGGCCGCTTTTGTTGGCGCATTAACCCCACTCGCTTTTGCTCCTTATCAGTTTTGGCCGCTGGCCATACTCACCCCCATGTTGCTATCGTTGCTCATTAATCAGCAACCAGCTAAAAAAGCAGCGTGGATCGGTTACTGCTGGGGCTTAGGTTTTTTTGCTTTTGGCATCAGTTGGGTGCACGTCAGTATTGATACCTTTGGTGGTATGCCCAAAATTGCCAGCCTGTTCCTGATGTCATTACTGGTCGGTTATTTAGCCCTTTATTCTGGGCTTTTCGCTGGCTTACTCAACCGTTTTTTCCGCCGTAACACTATTAGCCATTTTTTATTAGCCACCCCTGCGCTTTGGCTAATTACCGATTGGCTTCGAGGCTGGGTCATGACCGGCTTTCCTTGGTTATGGCTTGGTTATAGTCAAATTGATAGCCCGCTTGCCAGTTTCGCACCACTGGGAGGCGTTGAGCTGGTCACCTTCTTCACGCTCCTCTGTTCTAGCGCTCTAGCCATGACGTGGCTTAAGCGCTCTTGGATACTCGTGCTCATTCCTCTGACCATATTGGCGACGGGGTTTGGACTACGCAATTTCGATTGGGTCACTCCCGATCCCAGCACACAAACTCGCGTCGCACTGATTCAAGGTAATATTAAGCAAGCGGAAAAATGGCTTCCCAATCAGCGCTGGCCAACCATTATGGCCTACACCGATCTCAGTCGAGAAAACTGGGACGCGGATATTATTGTATTGCCAGAAGCGGCGATTCCCGCATTTGAATTCGAGATCCCTTCCTATTTGAGTAACTTAGATTCTGCGGCAAAAATGAACGACAGTGCGATTGTCACAGGCGTGCTCAACCAAAGCCCAGAGCGATCTTTTTACAACAGCATTCTGGTACTTGGCACCAACCCTTATGGCGACTACCGTTATGACTCTGACGCTCGCTACCATAAGCATCATTTATTGCCATTTGGTGAGTTTGTGCCATTTGAAGATTGGCTCAGGCCCATCGCACCCTTTTTCAACTTGCCGATGTCTTCATTTAGCCGTGGTGACTATATTCAACCGAATCTGATTGCCAAGGGTAGACACCTAGCCGCGGCACTGTGCTATGAAATCATCTTCAATGAACAAGTCAGAGCAAATGTCACTGATGAAACAGATTTTATCTTAACCCTCTCTAACGATGCGTGGTTTGGGCATTCAAATGGCCCATTGCAACATATGGAGATTGCTCGGATGAGAGCTTTAGAGCTGGGTAAACCGCTCATTCGTTCAACCAACAATGGTGTCACCGCCGTGACCGATCACAAAGGTAAAATAACGCAGCAGATCCCACAATTTGAAACGGCCGTATTGAAAGCAACCATCACGTCGACCAAAGGAGAGACGCCGTATCACGCTGTCGGCACTTGGCCGCTCTACGTCTGGGTGTTACTCAGTTTGATCGTCGGATGGACAAGACGTCACTCACCTCATTCTTGACCTCAAAAAGGCGCATTTCAGCGCCTTTTTGAGGTTTTCTATCAGCAACACTTAAGGTTTTAATGGCTGACGAGTAAAAGCCGTTTGCCCACATTGAATACAAGGCATAATTTCAGTTGGATGATTATACTGGGTTTTATGCCCACAATGGTCACACACTAACATCCCAAGGCCTATCATCTCCCCCGCTTGATACAAACCTTGTCGTTCTAAATCTTGAAACAATTCCACCCATTCCACTTTTGTTTTATCGGTGATTTCAAAAAGCCCCTGCCAAATTGAATTGGTAATCATCAATGAAAATGGGCTGCTTCTGCTCTCTTCAAAGCTATCCGCGAATTCTTTGAGATCCGCTTTTACATAGGCAGAAATAAGCGCCAATTCATCTTTGGTGAGATTATTGGCAGCATCAACAACCTTACCTGATGTCTGCAAAACTTGGGACATTTCATCAGGACTATGTTTGAGCGTTTCAATCACGTCATCCACAATCTCTTCGTAACTTGTTTTACGTTTTGGCATCACCCACCTCCATCAAACCAGATTGGCTATTGTTGTGTACCCCTGCTTTAGGTATTCTATGTCGATCTATTAGACTCTGTTCTAACCGAACTCACAAATTCCAAGATAACCGGATATCATCGATGCAAGAGCAATATAACCCGCAAGATATTGAACAAAAAGTTCAACAGCACTGGGATGACAACAAGACCTTTGTTGTAAGTGAAGACCCAAATAAAGAAAAATTCTACTGTCTTTCTATGTTCCCATACCCAAGTGGCCGACTGCACATGGGTCACGTGCGTAACTATACTATCGGTGATGTAGTCTCTCGTTTTCAACGTCTGCAAGGCAAAAACGTTATGCAGCCCATTGGTTGGGACGCATTTGGCCTACCCGCTGAAAATGCGGCTGTAAAAAACAAAACGGCACCAGCGCCTTGGACCTACGAAAACATTCAGTACATGAAAAACCAGTTAAAACTGCTGGGTTTTGGCTACGATTGGAGCCGTGAATTCGCCACTTGCACGCCAGAATATTACCGCTGGGAACAAGAGTTCTTCACTAAGCTGTATCAAAAAGGCTTAGTCTACAAGAAAACCTCTTCCGTTAACTGGTGTCCAAACGACCAAACCGTTCTCGCTAACGAGCAAGTTGAAGATGGCTGCTGCTGGCGTTGTGATACACCAGTAGAACAAAAAGAGATCCCACAATGGTTTATTAAGATCACCGCGTACGCACAAGAACTGTTGGACGATTTAGAGAACTTAGAGGGTTGGCCTGAAATGGTCAAAACCATGCAGCGTAACTGGATTGGTCGCTCAGAAGGCGTAGAGCTCAAGTTTGGTGTCAACGGTCATTCAGATCTCGACGTCTATACCACTCGCCCTGATACCTTGATGGGTGTCACTTATGTGGGCATTGCGGCTGGTCATCCATTAGCGACCATTGCAGCGCAAAATAACCCTGCTTTAGCTTCTTTTATTGACGAATGTAAGAACACTAAAGTTGCAGAAGCTGAACTGGCGACCATGGAAAAGAAAGGCATGGATACAGGCTTAACGGCCATTCATCCTTTAAATGGTCGTGAAGTGCCTATTTATATCGCCAACTTTGTGCTGATGGATTACGGTACAGGCGCGGTGATGGCCGTACCTGCTCATGACCAACGTGATTTTGAGTTCGCCACCAAATATGGCCTAGACATCATTCCAGTCATCAAACCAGAAGATGGCTCTGAAGTCGATGTCTCTAGCGCTGCGTACACTGAAAAAGGAGTCCTGTTTGGTTCTGGCGAATTTGATGGTTTAGCCTTCCAAGCAGCATTTGATGCTATTGCAGCCAAGCTGGAGGCTGAAGGTAAAGGCAAGAAAACTGTTAATTTCCGTCTACGTGACTGGGGGGTTTCTCGCCAACGTTACTGGGGCGCGCCGATTCCTATGGTGACCACTGAAGATGGCCAAGTTCACCCAGTGCCAATTGATCAACTGCCCGTCATTCTACCAGAAGATGTTGTGATGGATGGTGTAACTAGCCCAATCAAAGCCGACAAAGAATGGGCCAAAACCACCTTTAATGGCGAGCCTGCACTACGTGAAACCGATACCTTCGATACGTTTATGGAGTCATCTTGGTATTACGCTCGTTACTGTTCACCACAAGCGGACGATATTTTAGACCCAGCGAAGGCAAACTACTGGTTACCAGTAGACCAATACATCGGTGGTATTGAACATGCTTGTATGCACCTGCTCTACTCACGCTTCTTCCATAAGCTATTGCGTGATGCAGGCTATGTCACTTCAGATGAACCTTTCAAGCAACTACTTTGCCAAGGCATGGTATTGGCAGATGCGTTCTACCACACGAACGAGAAAGGCACCAAAGAGTGGGTAGCGCCAACTGACGTAAAAGTGGAACGCGACGGTAAAGGCCGCATCACTCAAGCCGTAGACAACCAAGGCCGCAACGTTGAGCACTCAGGCATGATCAAAATGTCTAAGTCGAAAAACAACGGTATCGACCCGCAAGAGATGGTTGATAAGTATGGCGCCGATACGGTTCGTCTATTCATGATGTTTGCCTCTCCGGCTGACATGACGCTTGAATGGCAAGAGTCTGGTGTAGAAGGTGCTAACCGCTTCCTAAAACGCGTCTGGAAACTGGTTGCAGAACATAGCGCTAAAGGTGTGGCTGAAGCGGTAGATAGCGCCTCTCTTACTGGTGAACAAAAAGCGCTGCGTCGTGATGTGCATAAAACCATCGCCAAAGTGACTGACGATATTGCACGCCGCCAGACGTTCAATACCGCCATTGCTGCGATTATGGAGTTGATGAATAAACTCACTAAAGCGTCACAAGAATCCATGCAAGATCGGGCCATTCTCGACGAGGCTTTAAAAGCGGTTGTCAGCATGCTTTACCCAATCACTCCTCATATCAGCTTTGAACTGTGGAATGCACTGGGTGAGAGTGATGTAGATAATACCGTGTGGCCGACCTACGACGAATCCGCCCTAGTGGAAGATGAAAAACTGATCGTCCTACAAGTTAACGGAAAACTTCGTGGTAAGCTGACCGTAGCCGCTGATGCAAGTAAAGATCAGGTTGAAGCACTCGGTTTAGCAGACGAGAACGTCATGAAATTTACGGATGGCTTAACCGTTCGTAAAGTTATCTATGTACCAGGTAAGTTACTGAACATCGTTGCGAACTAATATCGCAGCCTAATGTCGTAATAACTGGTTTATCAACAGGGTAGCTCGCTGCCCTGTTGATTTATCTTAGCGTTCTTACCCACAGAGCTATAGAGCGCTAAGATAAGTCACCTAAATATATGAGAACTTAACCCTAATGCGCCAAATTTCGTCTTACTCTCTGAAATTATCGTTAATTGTTATTATGAGCAGCCTACTCTCCGCTTGCGGCTTTCATCTGCGTGGTGATTACTCCGTTCCCGAAGAACTCAATCGAGTCTCTGTCACCAGCTACGACCAATACAGTACCTTCACTCGTATGGTAAAAAATCAATTACGAATGAGTGACATTGAGATTGTTTCCCCCTCAGAAACGGTGCCGAACATCCATCTTATAGGCGAGAGTGTTGGTGAACGGACACTCTCGCTCTATCAAAATACTCGTGCGGCAGAAAAAGAACTCACTTTTAAAGCATCGTATCGTGTCACACTACCTGAGTTGGGCATGAAAACGTTTTCAACCAGTGTAACTCGTAGCTATCTTGATAACCCATTAACCGCTCTCGCTAAATCGGTAGAGCGAGACATGATTGAAGATGAGATGCGCAAACTAGCCGCAACTCAAATTTTACGCCAAATGGCACGTCTAAAAGCCGATATTGCAGCGAATGAACATCAACTTGAACAACAAGAAAATGAACAGCAGCGAACAGACCAGCAGGCCTATGAGATAAACACCGTGGAAAGTGAACCGTCACAATTCACGGCTCCTGCGACAAACTAAAGGCGAGTAATGAGAATATTTGCTGACAAGCTGGCCGATCACTTAAACAAGCCCTTGATGGGGCTTTACTTACTGTTTGGCAACGAACCGCTATTGCTGCAAGAATCACGCGTGGCGATAGAGAAAAAAGCATTAGAACAAGGATTTGAAGAACGCCATCGTTTCAGTGCCGATGCCCATTTAAACTGGGATCAAGTCTATGACTGCTGCCAAGCTTTAAGTTTATTTTCCAGCAAAAAAATCATTGAAATTGAATTACCTGAAACGGGTGCAAATGCGGCAACAGCGAAAGAGCTCGTCGCCCTAGGTCAATCGCTTCATCCTGACGTACTACTTGTGATCATCGGTGAGAAATTGACCAAAGCACAAGAAAGCACTAAATGGTTTAAGACACTCTCAAGCCTAGGATGTTGGGTGAGTTGCTTAACCCCGGATATCAGCAAACTGCCACAATTTGTCATGATGCGCTGCCGCGCATTGGGGCTAAAACCTGATCAAGAAGCAGTGCAGATGCTGGCGCAATGGCATGAAGGCAATCTGTTCGCACTATCTCAAAGCTTAGAAAAACTCGCGCTACTCTATCCAGATGGCTTACTGACGCTGATCCGCTTAGAAGAGTCATTAAGCCGACATAACCACTTCACCGTCTTTCACTGGGTCGATGCGCTGCTCGAAGGGCAAGCGAATCGGTCACAACGTATTTTACGCCAGCTCATTACCGAAGGCACTGAGCCTGTGATTCTGATACGTAGCCTACAAAAAGAGCTGCTACTGCTGCTGCAAATGCATCAAGATTTAACCCAGATGCCGATTGGCTCAATCTTTGATAAGTACCGAATTTGGCAATCCAAGCGACCTTGGTACGCGGCAAGCTTAAAAAGACTATCGAGAGATAAACTCAAACAGCTGATTGCATTACTCACCCAAGCCGAAAGAGTAACTAAAACTCAGTATGAAACCTCAACTTGGCCAATATTGCAGCAAATCAGTGTTGAATTTTGCTTGCCACAGTCCGTTGTATCAAAGTTGGCTTGAAGGCATGTTATACTCCGCGCCATTTTGTCAGTAACCAGACCAATTTTTAAAGGAGATGACGCTTGCAACACCACGAATTGAAAGACTTTCTTGCCGATAAAGCCGACGATATGAAAGCCATTGATATCAAAACCTTAGATGTTAAGGGAAAATCTAGCATCACCGATTACATGATCATTTGCACAGGCACATCAAAACGACATGTAGCCTCGATTGCCGAACATGTCGCCACTGAAGTCAAAAAAGTGGGCATGGAACCACTGGGTATGGATGGCGAAAGTGAAGGCGAATGGGTCGTGCTAGACATGGGCAGCAGCATGTTGCATGTTATGCAAGAAGAGCACCGTGATCTGTACCAGCTTGAAAAACTTTGGAGTTAAGTTTTGAAAATTCAGTTGATTGCCGTTGGTACCAAAATGCCGAAATGGGTAGAAGAAGGCTTTCAAGAGTACCGCCGACGTTTTCCACACGATATGCCGCTTGAATTAGTGGAGATACAAGCGGGCAAACGTGGCAAAAATGCGGATATTGCAAGAATTTTGCAAAAAGAAGGCGAAGCTATGCTCGCGGCCGTGCCAAAAAGCAATCGAATTGTTACTCTCGATATTCCAGGTAAACGTTGGGATACCGAACAACTGGCGGAACAACTTGAAAGTTGGAAGCTCGATGCCCGTGATGTATCGATTTTAATTGGTGGCCCTGAAGGGCTTTCTCCTGCATGCAAAGCCGTCGCAGAGCAGAGCTGGTCGCTTTCGCCGTTGACACTTCCTCACCCTTTGGTTCGAGTGGTCATGGCAGAGAGTTTGTACCGCGCTTGGAGTATTACGGCTAATCACCCTTATCACCGAGAATAACTATTCATGTTACGTAAGCGTAGCCAAATTCGTGACTACCAATCAGAAGCTCGGCTGTTTCGCAACCGAGCAATTGTCTCTTTTATTGCGATCATCATGCTGGTGGGCGTTCTGCTTACCAATTTGTACCATATTCAAATTAACCAATATCAAGATTACAAAACGCGATCCAATGATAACCGAATCAAAATCGTCCCGATTGCGCCTAATCGAGGGTTAATTTATGACCGCAATGGTGTGCTACTAGCGGAAAACCGCCCAGTATTCAACTTAGAGATCACACCTGAGCAAGTGCGCGATATGGATGATACGATCACGCGCTTACAGCAATACCTAACCATCTCACCAGAAAAAATTGCCACCTTTGAAAAAGAGCGTCGTCAGACACGCCGGTTTAATTCAGTCCCGCTTTTGACACAGTTAACACCAGAAGAAGTGGCCATTTTTTCGGTCAATCAGCACAAGTTTCCCGGTGTATCAGTAAGCGCAAGCTTAAAGCGCTACTACCCCTATGGTGAAGTTCTCACTCATGTCATCGGTTATGTATCCAGAATCAATGACCGAGATATGGAACGTCTAGAACGCGAAGAGCGCTCAGCCAATTACCAAGCCACTCGTGATATTGGCAAACTGGGGATTGAACGCTTTTATGAGGATGTGCTGCACGGCACGGCTGGCTACCAAGAAGTTGAGGTCAATAGCCGAGGACGCATCATTCGCACCTTAAAATACGTCCCTCCCGTGGCAGGGAAAGACATTGTATTAAGCTTGGACATTGATCTGCAGCTTTATGTGCACAAGTTGTTGGATGGCCGTCGAGGTTCAATTGTAGTGCTCGATCCAAAAGATAACGGTGTCCTTACCATGGCATCAAGTCCAAGCTACGATCCAAACCCATTCGTACATGGTATTTCTAGCGCCGCCTACAACGAACTTCTCAATGACCCAGACCGCCCGTTAGTCAATCGAGCGACACTTGGTATTTACCCTCCCGGCTCAACGATTAAACCTTTTATTGCCGTCGCTGCACTTCAAGAAGGGGTTATAACCCCAACAACAACACGTAATGATCCTGGCTATTGGGTAATACCAAACTCCAAAACGCGGCCCTTCCGAGACTGGTTGCGCTGGGGACATGGTCGAGTGGACATTAATAAGGCACTCGAAGAGTCTGTCGATACCTTCTTTTACCAAATCGCCTACGACTTGGGTATTGATCGTCTCTCTAGTTGGATGATGAAATTTGGCTTTGGTGACTATACAGGTTTAGACATTTACGAAGAAGGCAAAGCGAACATGCCAACGCGTGAGTGGAAAATGGCACGTCACCGAACCCCTTGGTATCAAGGTGATACGATTCCGGTCGGCATTGGCCAAGGGTATTGGACATCAACACCGATGCAAATTGCCAAAGCGACTTCCGTGCTGGTTAATCACGGCAAAGTGATTGCGCCGCATTTATTGCGTTCGACGCTCAAAAATGGTGAAGAGTTTAGCAGGCAAGAGCTTTCAGAATTAGAAACTTCGCCACCGATCGAAGGGGTGCCGAAACGCTACTGGGACATCGCAATCAATGGCATGCGTCTTGTAAACCACGGCAAAAAAGGAACCGCACGGCGTTCATTTACCAATATGAAATATGTCAGCGCTGGAAAATCTGGAACTGCGCAAGTGTTTGGCTTGGCAGAAAACCAAGTGTATAAGGCCGATGAATTAGCCGAACACCTTCGTGACCATGCCCTATTCACAGGCTTTGCGCCTGTAGATGACCCGCAGCTTATTGTCACTCTGGTACTCGAAAACGCAGGGGGAGGTTCTGGCAATGGTGGACCCGTTGTTAGGAAAATATTTGACCGCGCCATTCTAGGTAAAGAGGCTGAAAAATAATGGAACTGGATCCTTCAACAGGACAAAATCGAGCGCTTTTTGAGCGCTTGCACATCGACTTGCCATTACTGCTGGGTATTTTGTTATTGATGGGGTTTGGGCTGGTCGTGATGTACAGCGCCAGCGGTCAGAGCTTAACTATGATGGATCGCCAAGCCATGCGCATGGTACTGGCTCTTGGTGTGATGATCTTTCTTGCTCAAATTTCCCCAAGAACTTATGAGTCTCTTGCACCCTTTATGTTTTTCTGTGGCGTACTGCTGTTGCTCGGCGTGCTGTTTTTTGGCGAATCGTCCAAGGGAGCTCAGCGCTGGTTAAATTTAGGCTTTGTTCGTTTTCAGCCCTCAGAATTGCTTAAACTCGCAGTGCCTCTCATGGTCGCTCGCTACATAGGGAAACGTTCTCTTCCACCCACCTTTAAAACCCTAGTCGTTTCGCTGTTAATGGTGTTTATCCCTACCGTGCTAATCGCGAAGCAGCCCGATCTTGGCACTTCAATATTGATTGCAGCCTCCGGCATTTTTGTCATTTTCTTATCTGGAATAAGCTGGCGAATCATTTTTTCTGCCGCCGTGGCTTTGGGTGGCTTCATACCTGTGCTTTGGTTCTTTCTGATGCGTGAATATCAAAAAACCCGAGTCAGAACACTTTTCAATCCGGAATCCGATCCACTCGGTGCAGGTTATCATATCATTCAGAGTAAAATAGCCATTGGGTCTGGTGGGTTGTCAGGAAAAGGATGGCTACACGGCACACAGTCGCAACTTGAATTCTTACCTGAGCGGCACACCGACTTCATTTTTGCCGTCATTGCTGAAGAGTGGGGCATGATTGGCATCTTGTGTTTACTCGCTATTTATCTCTTTATCATCGGACGTGGTCTATACCTCGCGAGCAACGCACAAACGGCTTTCGGCCGAATGATGGCTGGAAGTATTGTACTCAGCTTCTTTGTTTACGTTTTTGTAAATATAGGTATGGTCAGTGGTATTTTACCCGTGGTTGGTGTTCCCTTGGCTCTCATCAGCTATGGTGGCACATCCATGGTCACTCTCATGGCTGGCTTTGGCATACTGATGTCTATCCACACTCACCGAAAAGCATTTTCTAAGGCAACCTAAGCATGAGAAACTCCCTATTTATCTTTATATTAACGAGTCTATTTCTCATCGGTTGTAGCTCTTCAAGCCGCTATTCAATAACAGACGACGTGGCCCCTAACACGCCACTCTCGGTTGAGCATATTGAAGATGCACATCCGCAATACGAACCCTATAGTTTGGGCGGCAACAAGAATTACACTTTGAGAGGCATAAACTACACCATTGTCAAAGAGGCCAAAGGATTTACAGAGAAAGGCCAAGCCTCGTGGTATGGAAAAAAGTTTCATGGACATCTGACATCCAACGGTGAAATCTACGACATGTATTCGATGACGGCCGCCCATAAAACGTTGCCGTTACCCAGCTACGTTAAAGTAACGAATTTAGATAACAAAAAAACTGCGATCGTTCGGGTAAACGATCGCGGTCCCTTTCATGAGGGACGAATTATTGATTTAAGTTACGCTGCCGCTTACAAATTGGGTGTAGTTCAAACCGGGACTGCGAATGTGGCTATCGAAGTCATCACCATCGATAAACCCATCACGACGTCACCACAGAAAAAGAAGGTTCAATATCTCATCCGAGTTGCCTCTGCAAAATCAGAGCAAAGAATACGAACTTTATCCGAACAATTGAGTCAAACATTGACGGTTGAAAGCTTTGTAGACAGTGTGAATGGCAGTCATCGCGTATTTTTAGGGCCATTTAATGACGATGCCCTGACTCAACAAACGCTAGAAAAAGTTAAATTACTCGGTTACGAGACCGCCTTCATCAAAGCGCAACCCGTCACTCAGTGACTTATCAAATCCAGTGATCTTGATTCAAGCTCTGGTTTGATAGGTCGTTTCTGTTAAGATATGGACAGTTAATAAGATAATTTGCATTCCTCATGAAAAAACACACATTCTTAAAACCGATTCTAGCGTCTTCTATTGCGCTTTCTGCAACCTTTACTAGCTCAGTATTTTCTGCGCCTATCGTGATACCTGATGCTCCTCAGATTGCCGCTAAAGGCTATGTGTTGATGGACTACCATTCAGGTAAAGTGCTGGCAGAAAAAGAGATGAACACCAAACTTTCACCTGCAAGTTTGACGAAAATGATGACTAGCTACGTGATTGGCCAAGAACTTAAACGTGGCAATATCTCTCCACAAGATAAAGTGGTGGTCAGTAAAAATGCGTGGGCTAAAAACTTCCCTGACTCTTCTAAAATGTTTATTGAAGTCGGCACTACAGTTACCGTAGAAGAACTGAACAAAGGTATCATCATTCAGTCTGGTAATGACGCTTGCGTGGCGATGGCTGAACACATTGCTGGCTCAGAAGACGCTTTTGTTGACCTAATGAATGCGTGGGCAAGTTCACTAAAAATGAGCAATACGCACTTTGCTAACGTACACGGTCTGGATAACCCAAATCTCTATTCAACTCCATATGACATGGCGCTACTAGGTCAAGCGTTGATTCGTGATGTACCAAACGAGTACCGTATTTATTCAGAGCAGAAATATACCTATAACGGGATTACCCAGTACAACCGAAATGGTTTGCTGTGGGATAAAAGTATGAACGTAGATGGTATTAAAACCGGTCATACGAGTAATGCTGGGTACAGTTTAGTTAGCTCTGCAACGGAAGGGAAAATGCGCCTCGTTGCTGTGGTTATGGGTACCAAAGATGAAAATGCTCGTAAATCAGAAAGCAAAAAACTTCTGAGCTATGGCTTTAGATTCTTCGAAACCGTTGCGCCACACAAAGCAGGTGAAACATTCGTCGAAGAAAAAATCTGGATGGGTGACAAAGATAAAGTGGCGCTTGGTGTCAATGAAGATACTTACGTTACACTCCCTCGCGGTCAAGCGAAAGATCTCAGCGCAAGCTTTGTTCTTGAAAAAGAACTCAGAGCACCAATAAGCCAAGGTGATGTGGTCGGTAAGCTTTACTACCAGCTTGATGGCAAAGACGTGGCTGAATACCCTCTTTTGGCATTAGAAAATGTTGATGAAGGCAGCATATTTAGCCGTCTTTGGGACTACATTATATTGCTTTTCAAAGGGTTATTCTGATATCCCTTGTAGAAGATAAAACAAAGCCGCCTTACCGCGGCTTTGTGATTATTGAGTTCCATCAACATTCGCTGTAGTATTCGCCACCGCTAATCGAATTATCAACGGGAGTTTCCATTATGCTGACTATCAACTCTGATGCAAAACTCAAAGACTTACTCGAGTTTCCTTGTTCATTTACCTACAAGGTGATGGGCCACGCAAAGCCCGAACTTCCAGAGAAGGTTCTTGAAGTTATCCAACGTCACGCTCCAGGTGATTACAGCCCACGAGTTAAACCCAGTGCAAAAGGGACTTACCACTCCTTATCGATTAACATTACCGCCACCTCTATCGAACAAGTTGAAATACTGTACAAAGAGCTAGGTGAGATCGATATCGTACGTATGGTTCTGTAGCCCAAAAACCGTGATTGAGATGCCTAGCCTCTCATTTTTTGATTTATTCAATTTTTTTGAAAGCAGCTTAGGCTGCTTTTTTAATATAAATCATATAGATAGCATATGCCCCATCACACTAAGGACAAATTTATCGTCCTCATTAGTAGTCCATTCGCTGGAAGAAGTTTATAATCCAAAAACTTTATTTATACGGTAGATGAGTCACGCTGATGTTAAATTCGCTTGTTGTAAAACGTCTGGGTCGCCAAGAATACCTTCCTGTATGGGAAGCTATGCATGAATTTACCGATACAAGAATCGAAAGCACACAGGATCAGGTTTGGCTTGTCGAGCATCAACCAGTTTTTACCCAAGGCCAAGCAGGTAAAGCTGAGCATCTTCTCAATACTGGCGATATTCCAGTGGTACAAAGTGACCGAGGCGGCCAAGTTACCTACCATGGTCCAGGCCAACTGGTGGCTTATTTCTTGATCGATTTACGCCGCAAAAAATTAGGTGTAAGAGAGTTAGTGACCAAAATTGAACAGATCGTGATCAATACCTTGCAAGCATACCGTATTGACTCAGCCGCAAGACCAGATGCCCCTGGTGTCTATGTCAAAGGGAAAAAAATCTGCTCTCTTGGGTTACGGATCCGTAAAGGTTGTTCGTTTCATGGTTTAGCGCTAAACGTCAACATGGATCTCTCCCCTTTCCTACGCATTAACCCTTGTGGCTATCAGGGTTTAGAAATGGCCCAAGTCAGTGAACTGGGCGGCCCGACAGAACTACAAACCGTAGAAAAACAACTTATAATAGAACTCGTTAACATATTGGCTTACGAGCAAGTAGAATTCAGCACAGAAGCACCTCTTCAAAGGTAAAAAGCATGAGCAAACCGATCCAAATGGAAAAAGGCGTTAAATACCGCGACGCTGATAAAATGGCATTAATTCCTGTAAAAAATATGCCAGCCGCCGAACAAAAAGAAGTTTTGCGTAAGCCCGAGTGGATGAAAATTAAGCTGCCGAGTGATAGCCAACGCATCCAAGAGATCAAATCGGCAATGCGTAAAAATAATCTCCATTCGGTGTGTGAAGAAGCGTCTTGCCCTAACCTAGCAGAATGCTTTAACCACGGAACCGCCACCTTTATGATTTTAGGCGCCATCTGCACAAGACGGTGCCCATTTTGTGACGTTGCTCACGGACGGCCAAATGCCCCAGAGACAAACGAACCACAAAAACTGGCGCAAACCATTAAGGATATGAAGTTGAAATACGTGGTTATCACCTCAGTTGACCGTGATGACCTACGTGATGGTGGTGCCCAACATTTTGCCGACTGTAACCGTGAAATTCGAGCATTAAACCCAGAGATCCGTATCGAAACGTTAGTACCGGATTTTCGTGGCCGAATGGATATCGCCCTTGAACTACTCAAAGATAACCCACCGGATGTGTTTAACCACAACTTAGAAACCGCACCACGTCTATATCGTAAGGCGCGTCCTGGGGCAAACTATAAATGGTCACTGGAACTGTTGAAGAAATTCAAGCAACAACATCCAAGTATCCCTACCAAATCAGGCATCATGATGGGGCTTGGTGAAACAAAAGAAGAGATCGTGGAAGTATTGAAAGATCTTCGAGCTCACGACGTCACAATGCTGACTCTTGGTCAATATTTAGCACCGAGTCGCCATCACCTGCCAGTTGAACGCTACGTTCCACCGTCTGAATTTGACGAACTTAAAGAGATCGCACTAGAGCTTGGATTTACTCACGCCGCCTGTGGCCCGTTCGTACGTTCCTCCTATCATGCGGATATGCAAGCCAAAGGGCTAGAAGTGAAATAACCACACAGCACAAGTTCAATCAAGCCGATGTTCACTCATCGGTTTTTGAGACTCTGCTCGGTTAATGATTGAAGCTTGAATATTGATTCTATGTTCTATAGGCTAACGGCATAGAAAATAGATAACAAAGCTAGGGATTTATTAATATGAAAACGATCAGTACATTAGCACTTGTTACAGCCACTTTAATGGCCGGTTGCGCGTCTAATACTCAGCAAGATAACTATCGTGAAGCCTCCTTTGAGCTTTGTAATACTGAAGTCAACATTTACTCTGTGAGTGATGATGGCCGCGTTCGTATTGTCTGCGCTGACGGCTCTAAGTTTGCCTTAAATAGCGAAAAGACACTTGATACTATGCGCAATATTAATATTGAGTATTGTGATGGTGAAGGTTTAGGCAAATTTAACGAGAGCACTAAATATTACTCTTTTCAATGTAAGTCAGGCACATTGCTCAGCATTGCAAAATAGTTCTGCAGAACACATTCAACAGCAAGAGACCACACTTCTTATTGGTGCTCAATAAAATAAATAATGATCAAATAAAAAAGCTCCTGAATATTAGGAGCTTTATTTTATTGTGCGTAAAACTACGCGTATACAGGCAAACGCTTACAAATTTCTAACACTTTTGCCTTCGTTGCTTGAATAACAGATTCATCACCCATGTTGTCCAAAATATCACACATCCATCCAGCTAGTGCTTTCGCATCAGCTTCAGTAAAACCACGGCGAGTAATTGATGGAGAACCCACACGGATGCCAGAAGTCACAAATGGGCTACGCGGATCATTCGGTACAGAGTTTTTGTTCACTGTAATGTTAGCCGCACCCAATGCCGCATCAGCATCTTTACCTGTAATATTTTTATCGATCAAATCGACAAGGAACAGGTGATTTTCTGTGGAACCTGAAACAATGTTGTAACCACGAGCCAAAAACTCGGCCACCATCGCTTTCGCATTGGCGACTACCCGTTTTTGATACTCTTTGAACTCTGGTTCTAGAGCTTCTTTGAACGCAACCGCTTTACCTGCGATAACGTGCATTAAAGGACCACCTTGACCACCAGGGAATACGGCTGAGTTAAGCTTCTTATATAAGTCTTCACCTGCATTCGAAAGAATAAGGCCACCACGAGGACCTGCCAATGTTTTGTGGGTAGTGGTCGTCACTACGTGGGCATGAGGAACAGGGTTAGGGTAAACACCCGCCGCAATCAAACCAGCTACATGCGCCATATCAACGAACAAGTAAGCGCCCACTTTATCAGCAATTTCACGCATTCTTTTCCAGTCGCAAACTTGTGAATAAGCAGAGAAGCCACCGATGATCATTTTTGGCTGATGCTCAACCGCTAATGCTTCCATCTCTTCGTAGTTAATTTGACCTTTTGCATCAATGCCATAAGGAATGATGTTGTACAGCTTACCGGAAAAGTTGACAGGAGAACCGTGAGTCAAATGACCACCGTGTGCCAAGCTCATTCCTAATACGGTATCACCTGCGTTAAGCAACGCCATATAAACCGCGTTGTTTGCTTGTGAGCCAGAATGCGGCTGCACGTTCGCATAGTCTGCGCCAAACAGTTCACACGCACGTTCAATCGCCAGTGTTTCTACTTTATCGACAAACTCACAACCACCGTAATAGCGTTTACCTGGGTAACCTTCAGCGTATTTATTGGTGAGCTGTGAACCTTGCGCTTCCATTACACGTGGACTTGTGTAGTTTTCCGAAGCGATAAGTTCAATGTGTTCTTCCTGACGAAGAGTCTCTTCTTGAATAGCTGCGAACAGGTCCGCATCGTAATCTGCGATGTTCATATCACGCTTAAGCATCTGTATCTCCTGACTCAGATTTTACTGAAAGTTTCAAAAAAACCACACAACGACCAAAAGCAAACGTTTTCGTCACCGTAATATGGCGCACATTCTACATAATTTGATCTGGGTCATAAAGAACAAATTACAGAAATTATCATGCAGTTTTTTCATAATGGATAGTGAGGTAACTCATGCTAAACAGTAAGTTGGATAATGATGAGTTAGTATGTCAACCATTCTGCTTTACACCTTGTAAAGCTGCAATTACATAGGTTTACCTCAATTTTCACTCTCTATCTACCGAAAATATTACTTTTTCTTTACTATGCTCGCCATTCTTAGCTATTAAAATTATTTATCGATGCGAACACACACACGTAAAGAAGATTGGGTTGCCATTTTAACGGGAACCTTTTTGGTCGCACAAGGCGTCTTCTTTCTCCAGTCCGCTCATTTACTGACAGGTGGAACCGCTGGTTTAGCACTGCTGATCAGCCAGTTAGTCCCAGCCTCATTTGGTAGCATTTATTTTTTGGCTAACACCCCTTTTTACATTTTGGCTTGGAAACGATTTGGTCATCGCTTTGCCATCAACAGCGCGCTATCCGGCGCACTAGTCTCTATTTTTGCGGACCATCTTTATTTGGTAATTTCTTTGGAAATGGTCAATGAAATTTACTGCGCCATTGCCGGGGGATTATTAATGGGTCTTGGCATGTTAATTCTCTTTCGTCACCGTTCCAGCTTGGGTGGCTTTAATGTCTTGTGTTTGTTTATTCAAGATAAATTTGGGATCCCTGTTGGCAAAAGTCAGTTGGTTATAGATTGCTCAATTTTAGCTGCTTCTGCCTTTTTTGTTTCGTTTTCCATTGCCACACTGTCTGTGCTCGGGGCTGTCTCACTTAACCTTGTGTTAGCAATGAATCATAAACCCACACGATATAGCGTGACTTACCCTTAAGCTGTCGCAATACCCATAAGATTAAGAAGAGATAAAAATACAACCAAATTTAGCCTTAATTCTTACACCGTAAATGCCCCCCATTATTTTTATTTAAACATTAGCTAGCTCTTATATAACGGTCGTCTAACAAGGTGACCGCATTAAGTTAATGCAGTAATAGCAAGTGATTACATCACCTTATCCGACTCTCCGTACTCTATCTCAAATTGAAAAACCCAAAATACAGTCACCCATTCCATATATCACACATCGCGTCTTATTTTTGATGCACCTGATCAGTTGAAGTCGTCGGAGCTTAATATGAGAATGCACTGCTAAAAAATAATTATTATTCGTTACCTTAATAATTGAGCGGTTAGGAGCTTCTACAATGGGTGAAAGAGGAAGGATCCGTATTTCTAACTATCAAGGTAAATTTTTCTACCGCCTGATAGATTGCTTAGTAATACTGATCACAATGTATATTACACTAAAGTTTCACTCACATATCGTTACGATGTCTTATATATCTGTGGGACTTTTAGGGGTTATTTTTTATTCATTTATTGCTGAAAGCCTTGATATATACAGCGGTTGGCGAACCACAAAACTTAGAGTTTTAACTCTACATACTGCTTTTTGTTGGGCTTCAACTGTTGGCTGCTTAACTTTAGTTGGTTATTTCACAAAAACTGGAAGCGATTTCTCACGTTTAATTTTAGGTTTTTGGTTTGTCGGATCATTTATTTTATTACTGCTTTGGCGCTTCGTCGCATTTACAGTCATTTACTATCTACATAAAAAAGGTTATCACACCACTAAAGCTGTCATTATCGGCATGACACCGCAGGGCCTGGAACTATCGAAAAATCTCATCAATAACCCTGAGTTAGGTATTAAACTGACTGGCTTTTACGATGATAGGGGTGATGAACGTATCGCAAGCCATATTCCAGTGCTCGGTAAAGTTAATGATGCATTAACACTTGCCAAAAACGGTCAAGTAAAAAGTGTGTACATAGCACTACCAATGCAAGCCCAGCATCGAATCAGCAAGATTCTAGAGGCCTTTTCGGATAGCACAGTGAATACCTATATTGTGCCGGATTTTTTCACCTTCAATTTACTGCATTCGCGTTGGTATACCATCGGCGATGTTAATGCTTTTAGTATTTTTGATACACCGTTCAATGGGTTAGGTACGTGGCTAAAACGTTTTGAAGATTTAGTCTTAAGTAGTCTTATCTTGATTTTAATCAGTCCTGTCCTTATTGCAGTTGCAGTAGGCGTGAAACTCAGCTCACCAGGTCCCATTATTTTCAAACAGATGCGTTATGGGCTGGATGGAAAGTCTATCAAAGTATGGAAATTCAGAAGCATGCGTGCCATGGACAATGGGAACAAAGTGACACAAGCAACAAAAAATGATCCCCGAGTGACTCCTTTTGGTGCGTTTATTCGGAAGACATCATTAGATGAGCTACCACAGTTTATTAATGTGCTACAAGGTCGAATGTCTATTGTCGGCCCTCGCCCTCATGCCGTAGCGCACAACGAAGAGTATCGAACGATCGTTAACCGCTACATGCTGAGACATAAAGTAAAACCAGGAATTACTGGCTGGGCACAAATTAATGGCTGGCGTGGTGAAACCGATACGCTAGATAAAATGGAAAAACGTGTCCAATTTGATTTGGACTATATACACAGATGGTCGTTGTGGTTCGACATCAAAATCGTATTTCTCACCGTATTTAAAGGATTTGTAGGCAAGAATGCTTACTAGAATGGATAAAGCATACTCATATGAAAACAACTAATTTAAATAGAATCGCGTCCTTTGGTTTGGCTTTTTTTGCGTTATCAGCCGTACAAGCAAAACCGCAACCCAACCCAATTATGACTGAGTCAGGGATTGCTATTGTACCGTTTTTAAACTTATCAACGGGTTATAACGACAACTTAGCAAAAGCGTCACAAGATCTCGAACATTCCCAATATTCAGTGTTCGAACCAGGTATCGGTTTAGCAATAGAGCCGACAAGTGGCCAGAAACATCGCGTAGGTTATCGACTACAAAGAGGCGATTTTTTCAGCTCTAGCAAAGATAACTACACTGACCATTTCTTTGATTTAGCCAGTGACTGGGAGCTCAATTCCAAGCATCGATTTGACTTCAGCTATGCTCTTGCATTAACTCATGAACAGCGTGGTGATAACGATACGACACTCAATTTGTCGTACAACGAATACAACACCAATAACGTCAACCTCGGTTACGGTTTTGGTGGTGAAGACGCCAAAGGTCGAATAGAAACCAACCTTGGTTGGGGCAATTTGGACTATAAAAACAACCAAAATATTACTCAATACCAAAATTGGGATGAATTACGATTCAACAGCTCTCTATACTATAAAGCGCTGCCAAAAACATCGTTGGTTTTCCAAATTATCGTTAATGATAGGCATTATAGTGATATAGCCCCAGGCTCAACTCTCAAAGACAGCACCCATTATATGGGATATGTTGGTACCTCGTGGGACGCAACAGGGAAACTGCAGGGAAATGCCAAGGTCGGTATGCAACATAAAGATTTTGAATCCTCTTCTAGGGAAGATTTCGACTCTTTTTCATGGGATATTGATGTCACTTATCTCATCCGCACATACTCTGCAGTGCAGTTGAAAACAAATCGTAAATCAACCGATACTGACGGTACAGGTGATTCAATCGATACCAAAGTGTATAACGCAAATTGGACACACAATTGGAGTGACATCATCTCTTCTAACGTCGATTATTCTCTATTAAGCGAGAATTACACCAGCACTGCTCGCGACGATGACACCAATAAGGTAACACTTTCATTAAGCTACGATTTTCGTCGTTGGCTAACATTCAAAGTCGGCTACCAACTTGAATCGAGAGATTCCAGCATCAATTCGTTAAGCTACGATCAAAATGTTTATTACTTTGCTATTGAAGGTGTGATGTAACTTACGATGAAGTACTTCTTAGTCATTCTATTGAGTTGTCTTTCCTGGTCAACATTGGCCAATGAGAGTTTTTATAAGTTAGGCGTTGGGGATCAAATTCGGATTCAAGTTTATGATGAACCAGAGTTATCTATTGAAACGCGTGTGGGTGACAGTGGTAACATTGATTACCCTTTTTTGGGACGAATTAAACTGAAAGGAAAAACGATTGAGGAAGTAAAAACTGTTATCCACAATGGTTTAATCGATGGGTATCTGGTTAACCCCAATGTTTTTGTCAGCATAGTCGAATATCGTCCCTATTTTATCAACGGACAAGTGAAAATATCCGGGAGTTACCCGTATCATCCGGGGTTAACCGTAAACAAAGCCATTACGATTGCGGGTGGATTCACTGAGCGAGCGTCTAAAACTAAGATCTATATATCATCAAGTGATGCTCCTGAGGCCAAGCCAGTAAAAGTAACATTGCTTCATAAAATTCAGCCTGGTGACATTCTCACCGTAGAAGAAAGCTTTTTTTAGGTAACTTAGTTGTATGGAAAACTCTTTAATTAAAAATCACTTGAACTCAGATGAAGTTATTGATATTCGTCAGTATTTTCATGTTCTTCTCAACTATAAATGGCGTATTCTACTTTTTTCTACAATGGTCACCGCCATTGCCGTATTGATTGCATTATCGATTCCTTCGCAATATACCGCTCGCGCCTCACTGATCATCGAATCAAAACAAGCAAAAGCTGTTTCGATTGAAGACATCTATGGTTTAGATACCAAAAGCCAAGAATACTATTTGACTCAAATAGAGATCTTGAAATCAGACCGAGTCGCAGAGGAAGTCATTAAACGCCTTAACCTTGCCAGCCACCCAGAATTTGACCCTACTGTAGAAAATAATCAAAAAACTGAGTTTAAATTCGATGTATTGGAATGGTTTCCTGTTCTAAAATCGTTCAAGAAAGAGCCAGCGGAAATATCACAGGAAGACCAAAACTATCGGACTAGCCGATTGGTTCTGGCTAAGTTTAAGCGTGGGCTAGAAGTTAGCCCAATAAGAAAAACTCAACTAGTGAATATTTTCTACACCAGTAAAGACCCTAAATTATCGGCTCAAATTGCCAATGAGATTGGTAACGTCTTTATGGATAGTCATATCGAAGACAAACTTCAAGTTGAACTGAAGGCGAATAGCTGGCTCAACAACCGCATGGGTGATTTGCGCGAACAACTAAAAAAGTCAGAAGCTCAACTACAAGCATTTTTAAAATCTGAAGGACTAGTTGATATCCAAGGCGTTGAAAGCCTAGCATCTCAAGAACTTGAAGAACTGACCTCTCAATTGAATAAAACGAGAGACAGACGCGTTGCAGCTGAAACTCTTTATTTGGTCGCTCAAACGTACAGCCGTCAAGATGGTGACCTCTCTGCCCTTGCATCTATCCCAGAGATCTCTAACCACCCGACGATACGAGATGTCAAATTGGCTGAAGTGCAAGCTGAAAAGAAAGTCTCGGAACTATCAAAACGTTATGGTGACAAACACCCAAAGCTAAAATCAGCTCAAGCCGAACTAGCCTCTGTTAAACGCAATTTAAATTCCGAACTAAAACAGCTATTAAACGGGATCAACAATGAGTTACAGGCTGCTAAGCAAGCAGAGAGTTCTTTACACCGGGAACTTGAGAAACGCAAATCAGAGTTTCAAAGCCTCTCCGTAAAAAATGCACGATATTCAGAGCTAAAGCGCGAAGTCCAAACAAACCGAGAGCTGTTTGATCTCTTTTTAAGTCGTCAAAAAGAGACCAGTGCATCGAGCGACTTTAATGCTACGATTGCTCGTTTTACCGATTTTGCCAATCCGCCCCTCGCCCCAAGTAAACCGAATCGTAAACTGATTGTATTGTTAGCGTTTGTCGCTTCGTTTGGTTTGGCGTGCGTTGTTGCTTTCATTGCTGATGCGGTAAATGATACATTCCTCGATGTAAAACAGGTCGAAAAACAGTTATCACTAAGCTTGCTCGGTATTATACCGGCAATTAAAACTCGAGGTCCCCTGACGCTCAAAACCTATTTTGATTCGAAACACCGAGAGCTAACAGAAGCGATTAGAACCGTTCGGACTGGTTATTTACTTGCCAACACCAACAAAGATCATCATGTTGTAATGGTTACTTCTTCACTACCTGAGGAAGGAAAAACAACCTCGAGTATCAATTTGGCTTTTTCACTGGCACAAATGGAAAAAACACTACTGATTGACTGCGATTTGAGAAAACCATCGGTTGCACACCGTTTTGGCATCTCTGGTTCACAGCCAGGAATGAGCAACTTGCTCATAGGTACGCATACCATAGAAGAGTGTCTCTATACCGATGAAGAATCAGGGCTTGATGTTTTGGCTGCAGGAGTCGTGACAGACAATCCTCTTGAACTTATCTCCTCGCCTAAGTTTGCCTCACTACTCGAAGAGCTAAAGACACGCTATAGCAGAATTGTGATTGATACACCTCCATGTTTAGCCGTGAGTGATGCATTTATGCTGTCGCAGTACGTGGACTCGACCATACTCGTGATCAATGCTCCACACACACGCACTAAAGTAGCTAGAGATGTGGTTGGACGCTTAACGCAGCAAGGAGCGAGAATTGATGGTGTCATATTGAACAAACTGAACACCAAAAAAGCCTCTAATTATAGCGGTTATCATCAATATCAATCCTATTACGGCCCAGAAAAATAACCATGAAGGTCGTGAATCACCCTTTTTTAGCCCATGCTTTGCGTTTGAGCATTGGGCTAACTGCACTCGTTACTCTCTATTTTGCATTTCATTTTTTGACGGCGTCCATTTACGCGCTAGCAACAGAAAGAAATATCGACTATTGGACAAAGCACAGTGATGGTGTAACTTTAGAGCAAGTGAATGAGACAAAACTCATGATACTAAAGGCCCTACAACACCACAGAGACCATCCTCATTACCACAATTTACTGGGTAAGGTCTATGAGTGGGAAGCCTATTTGGGCGATGATGTAGATAAAGAGAGCCGCTTGCTCAATGCAAAAAAGGCCTACTTGGAAAGTGCATTATTGAGACCCACTTGGTCAGATACATGGGCTGATTTATTGGTGATTGAAACTCAGTTGAAAGGGGAAAATATTGATCTCTATTTTGCGCAAGCCGACAGATATGGGCCTTTTACACCCAAAGTGAACAACACACTTTCCCAGATTGGCCTTAACCATTGGTCTATTTTTTCAGCGCCGCAGCGAACTATCATTATTGATCACGCCGCAAGAGCATTAGCTCATCCTCAAAGCCGAGGAGAAGCCTACCAGTATCTAAAATCAAACGGTCTCTTAAAATTTACCTGTGCAGCTATTATTTATAACCCTCAACGTTATACTGAGAAAAATAATCTCTGCAAGAGAGCGCTAGAGTGATCTCGATGATAAAACATTATTCAATAAACCGGCCTATCGCCTTGTTCATGTTAGCCTTGCTTTCTCTTGGTACGGCTTCGCTATCACTGGCAAAAACACTGAATATTCATGCTGAGATACCGATATTTTTGGAAAAGTCACTCGGCGGTGATATTTATCTCCACTTTACACTTGCGCTATTCATTACCTTGGTTTTTATCCGAGTAATTTCCGCCACTCTTTCCCCTATACAGAGCATCTTTCTCGCCATAGTTATCGTCTCGACCTGTTGCGTAATTGATGAAAGTTTACAAATGTTATCGCGTTCACGATCATTCTCTTTGCTCGATTTAGGGGCAAGCTTACTTGGTATAACAATGGCCTCAATAATCTATTACGTTACTAGCAGACTTCAATCTTCAAACTTATGCTCCAAACTAAGACAACCTCGCGCATAAAAACGCCTTAAGAATGAGAATCGAACCCTTATTAACAGAAGTACGATATCACTGGATGTACTACTTCACTTATAATCATCGCAACAGTAAATCGTAGGCTTTTAGGACTTACCAATGAAAAAATCACTATGGATATTTTGGATTGCTATTTCAGCTTTGCTGGCTAGTTCAAGGTTATATGCCGAAACAGAAATTACTTGTTCACTTTATAAAAACCATAAAGTGGCCACAGACACAATAAGAGCCAGCCTAGAACAAGCAGACGATGCCATTATTTCTCTGCAAGCTTTAATGAAACTATGCCCAAGCATGGCTCTGGAAATGGCGGACCTAGCGTCTACTCTACACCCACAACTAGCACTCGATATCTTCAATACAGTATTTGACCATATATCGAGTGACCAAGTCGCAGCTTTGACTGCAATACTCGTTAAAAATGCACCTCAAGAGATGCGTTCTGAAGTCATTCAGCTTGCTGTCACTAAATCACCAGAGTCAGCTCAAGCTATCGTTGATGCTGTTATTGCAATGGATTTAATGGACTCAACTGATGTGATTGTTGCTGCAATCTCCGGTGGCGCTGACCCAGCGACCATTACTGAACCGACAGCGGCAGGTACTCCATCGGCTTTACCTGGTGGCTTACCTCCAGTCGCAACGGTGCCAGGTAACACCACAACACTTGGAACTGGCAATGGCAGTGGTGGTGGTACCGCTTCACCAAACTGATCGTTTAATTCGATGCTTTCATCCAGTTTAGGGCAGGTATATTCCTGCCCTTCTTAATTGATATTAATAGTATGCGTCTAATAGAAAAATCCATTTTCCCAATATTTCTCATTTTTGTATTTTGGCTGCCCATACCTTTAGGTAGTAATCGCCCATTAGCATGGTCATTCAATGAAATCTGGATTGCATTGCTGCTTATTGCCTGTTTATTCAACTACTCTTTTGAGCATTGGAAAAACTGTCTGATAAGGGGAAAATTAGTCATCATTCCCATCGCACTTATCACTTGCTGGTCATTCATCCAAAGTATTCCACAACTTGGTATAACTCAGGATCCTAGTTTAGTCTTTGTCTCTGCAATCAAATCGCTCCACTATTTCCAGTTTTGTCTTATTGCTCTTGTCCTCATCGATACACCTAAAAAATTAAAACTTCTCGCAATAGTCATGGTTAGCAGTGGAATTTGCCAAGGCTTTTACGCTGGCGTGATTTTGCTACTCAACCTAGATCATTCGATAATTTTCAAGCTGCCACTAGGAAATAGAGCCTCCGGAAGCTTTGTCTATCATAATCATCTGGCAAACTTCTTGATGCTGAATCTCTGCATTGGATTTGGCTTATTAATTGCAAAACTCGATAGCTCACACAAAACCGGATTTAGAAATATCACTAAACAGTTTTTAGCCGTGTTGCTGTCTGATAAAGCCTTTGTACGTTTAGGGCTCGTGATCATGGTGATTGCATTAGTCTTAACACGCTCAAGAATGGGAAATATGGCTTTCTTTATCGCCCTAACCGTAGGTTGTGTGCTGTTACTATTGTTTTACAAACCGAAACCCAAAAGTGTTTATGTGCTTATAATCAGTTTATTCATCATTGATACATTCATCGTGAGCCAATGGTTTGGATTGGAGAAAGTCAAACAACGTCTTATTGAAACTAGCTTGGAAAGTGAATCAAGAGATGATGTTGTCAGATATTCCCTAGTTGCAATACAAGAAAGGCCTCTGACTGGCTTTGGGGCTGGTACTTTCTACTCCACTTTTCCTTCCTACAATCAAGGAAAAGTAAAACTGTTTTACGATCATGCTCATAATGACTACATCCAATTCACCTTAGAATCAGGCCTTGTCATGGTTTCGATATTAGGTGTAATGATCTTAGTCGCCGCCCAACGCGCATTTTATGCGTTTAAAAACCGCAGAAATAGATTGATGAAAGGGATCGGATTATCATCCATGATGGCTATTATTGGTATGTTGATACACATGAGTGTTGATTTCCCACTTCAAGCTCCCGCAACAACACTTTATTTCTTGCTGTGTTTATTGATGGGACACTGGTCAAATTCAATGCCGAGTCTGGTCACTCGTTCAAAATATTCCTGATATATAAAAACGACTTGAAGTTGCAAGTAAACGAATGTTTCCAACACTGCGCAGCTTCAAGCAGGAATGGTATACGTCCAAAACAATTCCTACTCCATATCTGGTTAATAAAAAATCCCTCGATTGCCTCGAGGGATTTTCAATTATTGAATTAAAACGATATCAATTAATCGAATACAAACTGCAAGCCTTCAACTAACCAGCCACCAGTCCAAACATTGATCTGCTTGATGCGTTTACCTTGCGGCACAGTGTACGTTTCAACTTTTTTGTTGCTCGCATAGTTGGTTGAGCCCAATAACACGCTAGAGCCATCCTTCATCGTGAACTTAATCGCCACTATGTGGTAACCACCCCAGTTATAAAGACCAGAGGTAACTTCCACGGATTGCAATTGATCAAGAGCAATCGGTGCTCTTAGCACACCACCGTTAGTACCTTGTACCGGGCCGCCCACCAAGTTGTTGGCCGTCGTGCCGATCGCATCGATCGCAAAACCAGAACGCAGATACATCTGGTTATCCGCCGTCACTACACGTTGTGATTGCTGAGTATTTGAGTAACCAAAAATTGGAGACTCACCACCCACCGTTGCACGTAATGTACTCGAACGGTATGTATTATGGCTCAACCAACTCGGTGTCGCATTTGTAGGCACTACACCATCTTGAGTAACATTCGTCAGATGGAAAGCATGCTGGTTCCAGATGCGAGTTGCATTCTTCCAAGGTTTTGCACTGTCCGCAGATTCATAAACAAACACACCATGGTTAACGACATAGTTTTTATCAAAATCATTCGCAACAACAATCAGCTCTGCGTTGTTATCCCCCGCAAGATCAACAACAATCGGGTACTCCCACAAGGTTGAGGTCGAATGCGCGAAAGAGGCTCTTTCCTGGCCCGTTCGTCCATCAAGAATTCGCACTCTGGCATGATCCTGAACAATAACTTCATCAATACCATCGCCATCAAAATCGTAAGCAGAAACACCAATTTTACCACTGCCAGTATCATCGTTAGCAGCAGACCAGACGCGATCACCTTTACTGTTGTACATATCCACAGCAGTATATCCAGCGTAAACAATGCCTTTCACATCAATATCATTAGAGCCACTACGAGAAGCCAATTCAAATTGCAAACCATCAACTAGCCACCCCTCAGTCCACACTTTGATACTCTTAATTTGGCTATCGGCTGGCACATTAAAACTCTCGGTCTGCTTAGAATACGCGTACTTTTTCGACCCCATCCTAATAATACTGCTATTACTCATTCTGAAATCGAGCGCAACGACATGATAACCACCCCAATAATACTTACCCCAAGTAACATCAACAGATTTGACGTCTTTGATATTGACTGGTTGGCTAAGGTTACCACCACGGCCACCAATAAGTGATTGAGCTGAGCTCCCCACCGCATCAATCGCTAAACCAGAGCGTACTGATAATTTAGCATCCGATGTGATAGTAATCGTCGATGGATTAGTATGAGAACGATATCCATAGACTTTTGACCATTCATTGTTTTCGATAACTTTGGCTTTACCTAAGAAATTAGAAACAGCTTGTACGCCACCACCTGGATTTGTACTGTTATTCACTTCCCACTTTACGGTACCGTCGTGTTCTAAAACAGCAAATCGTGCATTTTCACCTGTTGCGAAAGTTGCAGGGACCGAAGCCACAATTTCTGGACGCTCATCGTTATCCAAATTAACGAGCGATGAAAACCACACCATATCATTGGCTAGATACTGCCAATTGACGGCACCACTGTTTTGGTACATTACACCACCAGAAAAGACCTCTTGCGAATTATCGCCATCGATATCCACATTAATAGAAGATGGGGCCCAAGGATGACTAAATACAAGACCTGACTCGTAATTATAAACGCCATCTGAAGATAGAATCTCGACACTACCGTCCCCATCAAGATCTGCGAGGGTTATAGAGCCAACTGAACGGCCTCCAGTTTGTGCTTTGAGAATCTGTTTCTTTACATGACCGTTGTTATCCAAAATATTTAAATAGGGGCTAGATGTATTGGTTGTAACGATTTCAACTACACCATCACCATCTAAATCAGCGACAGCTGGTGAATATCTTGCGTCAGCAATGGCTTCACCTTGCTCATAAGACCACAACTCCGAGCCATCAACACCGCTTAAGGCTCGAACTAGGCCTCCGTTAACATACTTGTTCCCTTCAAACGTCACAACGATAAGGTCAGCAATGTCTTTTTCATCAATATTACCATCGCCATTATCATCATTCAGTTGAGCAACAACTGGAGTCGCCATCACTTGATTCGATAATGGCTTAAAGCCACCGCCTTGCCATGACCATTTCAACTGCGTGCTAATGGTGTCAGAAGGTACATCAAATGACACAACTCGCATAGAACGAGGGTGTGAAAAATCAAGGAGTTCACCATTGTAAGCTTTCACTGATTTCAGTTGTGCATTAGATGTATTACCACCGAAAACAGCTAAACGGTTATAGGACAAATTATCCCAATCACTAAGTATCACTCCAAGACCTTCTGGAGCGACTATATCGACAGCATGTCCATAGATATAGGAAGGGAGCGAATAACCAGAACGCTCACCTTCTTTAAGACAAAAACGCTCACCATTTTCACGGCTCACGATACAAGCTTCAGGATAAAGTTCCGATGCAAGGACACGCATGGAACGAGGATGAGAAAAATCTAAAGCCTGCCCGTTCAATGCTTTAACATTTTTTAACTCACTGTTATCAGTATAATGGTCAAAAACTGCCAAGCGATTGTAAGATAAATTATCCCAGTCACTGAGCATCACTGAAACACCACTAGGTGCTAAAACATCAACTTGATGATTATAAATCCAAGATGGTAGCGAATATTCTGAACGCTGCCCTATATTTAGGCAGTACTTATCTCCGGTTTTCCGGCTAATAATGCAACCTTCCTGATCTGCAGCTTGAACCATTGAGCCACCCAATGAGATCATTCCTACAGCGAAAACCAAATATTTTATTGTCATGAAAAAGTTTCCCTCTACTAAATATGCATACCTTCCCAACCAAACTGCGTTCGATAGGCTAAAAGTACGGTTAGCAAGGCCAGCATAATGCAGATACCTTGCGAACATGGATAAGGTGACATAATTATCAGTAGACGTGCATCTTATTACAACGACACTTCGATGAGATACAGACTCAAATATGAGACGAATCAAATATGAGACAAATTTCTCTTATAAAATTTCATTTTAAGAAATGCCACTCTATTAGTCACAACTAGAAAAGCGCTAGTAAAAAACTTTACAAAAATCAACCATAGTTAAAATAGAAACAAATACAAATTCATCCTATAAAAATTTTTCTTTCAATAATAAAAATAAAAATTTGCTATTAGTAACAAGATATCTCTTCCACATTCTTCTAGGCTCTTGAATGATACGGTATAACCATTCCAAACCAGAATTTTGCATCCAAACTGGGGCTCGATTTACTTTGCCAGCAACAACATCAAATGTCCCACCGACTCCCATAACGAAGTTAACACCTAGTTCATCTTTCCATTTATTAATAAAATTTTCCTTTTTTGGTGAAGTAATTGCTACGAATAAAAGCTTAGCTCCCGATTCCTTAACTTTATTTACAACAAACTCTTCATTATCCCAAAAATATCCGTCATGGTAACCAGCAATAATCAATTCTGGATAAAGTCTTTTAACCTTATCCGCAGTCTGAGTGACCACGTCAGATGTTGCTCCAAGTAAAAACACTGGGAAGTCTCGTCCAGCACTCATTTCTAATAAATTGTAAAATAGATCAACACCAGCTACTCGCTCAGGAACATTATGCCCCATAAATCGAGCACCAAAAACGACTCCCATTCCATCAATATTAATTAAGTCGCATCCCTTGACTGAATCAGATAACGTAGGATCGGTCTGCATATTTACTAGCTTAGCCACATTAACTACAACATGTTGTAAAAAAACACCTTCGCTTATCTTATTCTCAATGAATGATACTGTCTCGGACATTGTAGCAATATCCATAGGAGATCCCAAAAATTCTATACGTTTCATCTAATCAATGACCGCCATGTGTAATAAAATTATCAATTCAATTTTTATTCAAAAAAATATAACGTTGATAATATGAGAACGAATAATAAACCCATGCTTTTGTCCAGCGAATATAATCAATTTTATTTGTATAATATTGATTCTTCTGATAAACAAATCTCCGCTTATTCTTTAAGTATAATATTTCAATAGCATTACTTATTATTCTATCGGCCATAATTAAGTCATCAGGCGTACCACCAACTTTAAGCAGAGTAAGCACAGCCTGAGATACACTATGCATATCAAGAGGATAGCGGTTATTATGGTAATACTTAGCAGTACCATCTGCTTCAAAAAATTGGGTTTTATAAAATTTAAAGCCAAGTTCAATACTTGATTTAAACTCATCCGTACTTAAAGAATCAGCCAATAGAGTTAGGGCTTCTAAGTTGTACCCCGTATGGAAAGAGTCGATAAACTGATGGTGGTGTCTTGTACCATAGACCCAAGAACCGTCATAACTTTGAGCTAAAACTGATTGTCTTGCAACAGCTAAGGACAATTTCTTATACTGGCTATTACCTGTAATACTAGCAATTTTTGCGACCCAAGCGGCACCCCATAAACTGGCGTTGTATACTAGTGCGGTCTCTCCTGGGATGTAAGAGAAAAAACATTCACCATCTAGTTCTGTGTAGAGATGTTTAACTATAAAATTCGCAGAATCAATTGCTGGCTCACGATATTTATCACTATTAATAATCTCCCCCAACGCCCAAAGTGCTTGTGCAACATAGACAGTCGTGATTACATTAGGTTTACCTTTTGGCACAAAGAATGCGCGTGCATTCCAATCAAAATGATAACCCCAGCAGCTGTGCCCCCACAAAGTTCTATCACTCTGCTGTGTTAACAACCAATTAGCCAACTCTACCGCTTCATCTAGGTAACTCTGCTCATTTGTTGACTGATAGTTTTCTAATAAGCCTAAAATAAATAACCCAATCCCTTTAGGATTTCGCTTGTCAGGAACAAAGAATACTGTTCTAAAATTAATGGCAGAGCGCTTATGAAGTTGAGTCCAAAATAAACCAAGTAAGCCCGTTTTGGCTCTAGGAAAAAAAATAAAAAATTTACTATTTAACCCATCAAAAGGATCCTTTCCAGCATAATCATTAATTTTTGCATCTCTTAATAAAGAAGAGACGATATATTCCACACTAATCAAAGTAGGTCACCTAATTCTTGCCAAATAGAATGTTCAATCATCTTCACAACCTTAGCCGGAGAACCCGCAACTATTGAGTTATCTGGAATGCTATTAATAACAACAGCGTTTGCTCCAATTATTATATTATTTCCAACTTTTATGTCACCCAAAATCCTTGCGCCAGCACCAATATATACATCATTTCCTATCTCTGGACATGACTCTTTTAGCTTTCTTCCTATTGTAATACCCTGGCCTAAGCAAACATTATTACCAATAATCGATTTTTTATGAATGACACATCCTATCCCTCCATACATAAAACGGGAATTTTTCCCTATTTTCACAGAAGCTGGGACAACGGAATTAAATAGTAAAAAAGAAATAAATTTCATAACATTTGTGATTAATGGAATTCGATTCACGTATGCCCAATGAGCGATCCGATAAAAATGGATAAGATTCATTATGCTACCTTTTTGCCAAAAATATTTTTTATCGTATATTTAGACCGTTCTATCATTGAGAAAAAAAACCTCCCTCTAATATATCTAAAAAATTTATCTTTAATAGTATAAACGGGGTTAACGGGTATACAACTAATCTCTGGAGCTAGGTAGTGAATAATATTTTCAAATAAATAATTATTACTATAGTTAGTATATTTATTCGGCAAGCATATCATCCTTTCGATAATATAATGCGATGCGAAAGGATTGACTTCTTCGAAGGATATATCAGACTCTGCATTACCGACAGCTCCCCAATTTCCGATACGTTGCTCTATATAATACAAAGTGTTAATTGGATAATTAGTTAAATACTTATAACTTTCAAAGTCATCCAACCATTCCTTGCTTATCTTATTGCCATAGAATGAATTAATACAATGATATTTATAGCATAAATAGTTAACAGACACATCAGATTTTGGTGTTCCAAAAGGAGATCGCCCAAACTCACCGACTCCACAAATATTGATATAATCAGACAACATTAGAGAATAGTTATAGACTTCTGGGAGCCGTTTTTCAGTAGCGTAAAAAACAGAATTGGAATATTCATTTTTAAATGAATCAGGTATTTTATCCACATCTAAAAAATCAGTATGGATCGTATATTTCACTCCAAGTGTATCACAAATCCTCTTACCGATGACAATATCCGGATGATCGTCATTTAAATTTTTCAACTTATCAATAAAGTAATAGCATCTATGTTTAATTTCTTTTGTAGCAGCGGCCATCACCCTAGAATCATTACCTGCTGTAACAGCGATTGATAATGGTGATACTTCAGAAAAAGATTTTAAAATGGCTTTAAGTTCTTCTGCAACTTCTGTCACAACCTGATTAATATCATGGTACTTAAATTCAACTTGAGGCCAATAACGAACAACTTTCATATCTCTAATACTTAAAGCATGGTTAGGAAGTACTTTTTCTATCTCATTAAAAATAGTTTCATGCCCGATCCAAGCATTACCATTTCCTTTTTTTGGAAAGACTTCCTTATAAAATTTATAGGCTTCTTCATTATGTGTAAGCTTAATACTTTGATATTGCAAGAGACTAATGTCTGTCGCTATCAAACCGTAACTACTAGAAAAATTAATTTGCGCAAGTGATGTTGCATCAGCTCTTAACATATCAACTTTACTATCACTATAAAATAAATAGTATCTTCCACAGCATCTCGATAGAGATTTATTGATGATTGGAAAACTTATATCTGAATTGTCAAGTTCATTAACAATAATCCTTAAGTCAAATGAATCAAACTGTGGATGTACTATCTCACCTACAATTAATAGGGAGAAAAATCTACCTATGTACTGGTATACTTTATTATGACTATCAAAATAAATTGAATAATTAGTAAAATCAATACATCTGAATGTACTGGGGACAGAAACTTCAACATTCGATGCGTCACTTATAAGAATTTGTCTTTTAAACATTTTAAGGTTCCAACTCTAAAATCGCTTGCCTAAATTTTCCATTTTTTGTTCTTGGAATGGATGAAACTTTCTTAACAAGAACACGCATATCTTCTCCAAAATATGTTTTAATATTTTTTTCTAGAATTTTTTCTGATTGTTGATCATATCGACGATCAACAACAACTAAAGCTATTATTTCATCTATTCTTTTTTGCTTAAGCTGAAGCTCAACCAAACCACACACATTTTTTGGGATATGGTTAAAAATAAGCACCTTACGCCCTGAAGTTGACAGTAGAAACTCACCTTCTCTACCTTGAATACTTTTAATTGTTAAAAATGGAAGACCACATTCACATTGATTGAATTCGGAACTAACACCAGAGAATATGTCTTCTGTGTTATACCTAATTAATGGCATTTTAGAGTTATGGAATCCCGTCGCAATTAATTTATCATCAGAAAACTCATAATAGCCATAGTCTTCAATTAAATGCATCTTACCGTATTTACACGTACCTGCCGTTGCCACCCTTTCACTCAATCCATACCAACTAAAAACCTTACAATTAAAAACGCGTTCGATTACTAGTTTCTGATTATCAGAACAAGATTCCGATGAAAGGATAATCCCTTTAATTTTTAGGTTTACTGCTAACCCTAATGACTCAATTAAATTAGCAAACAGAAATATTGCAGATGGATAAGCTTGAATTATTTTTGGTTTATAATTATGTAATTGCTCTAAATATTGTCGAACTGTTTCCTCGCTCAGATGATATACAGACATCATTAACATTTTATCAATACTGTTGTGACGCCAATAAGGTGAGGTATTTTGCTCTAGAGGAACAATAAGATCAGCTCGTAACCAGACTCGCTTATCACCTGGAAGATAACCAGCCCATGTCAATTGTCGATGACTTTGAGCATGATCTTCTATAATCGCGGATAATCCAGAATAGAGGTTTAGTGGCTTACCTGTCGTACCTCCAGTCTGAGACTTAAAAGTATAAGAAATTTTTTTAGAATCATTTAGAAATGCACAGGGAGCGATACGAATATCTTCCTTACCAATGAGCGGAAAATCATCAATATTAGATGATTTTACATTTTTATAAAAGGAAACGTGTTCCTTAGCCTGATCTAATGTTATCTTTAATAGGCTTCTTTGTTGCTCAAGCAATTTCTCTCTAGAGATATATTGGTTACTATGTAATTCTTTTATTCTTTTTTTAAACAACCAATTTTCTCTCAATAATTTAAATATAATCGATTTAATGTTAATCATCAGTTCTTGCAGAAAAATAGGTGACTTTTTATAAAGTGAGCTTTTATACATTTCTATCTAAACCTAAGGCTAAAGACATTGCAAGAATCTGATTATTTATACTAGCTTCATTATGAACTGTATTTAACGCCTCTTTAGACATTCTATTTTTAAGCTGAAAATCATTCCCTTTCTCTTCAATAAACGCAGTCCAAGCACTTAAATCTTTCTCTTTGAATAATACTCCATTAACATTTTGCTTCAAAAAATTTATTTCAGGACTGTGGAACGAAATGTCCTCACTTAGCAGTGGTAAACCAGCGCTAAATGCATGTACAATGGCTAATCCTACATAACCAGGCATTACAAACCAATCAGCACTTTTAAATATTATTGCAAGCCGATCTTCATCAAAAACCTCACCTAAAAACAATGCATGTATACCAAAACATTTACATAATTCTTGCCAGCTTTCTCTCATCTCTCCATCACCGACAACAACCAGTGCTACTGAATCTTTATTCTTTGCTTTTCCCAAAGCATTAATAAAGTTTTCTAACCGTTTGCCAGATCTAAAACGACCTGAAAAAAGATATACAGTTTTATTTTCTATGTTATTGTCCGATTTGAATTTATTAATGTCTTCTTCTTTTATAGGAAGATAGCTATTGATTAACTTTTCTGTATTAAGCGTATTTGGAGCAACAAATATCTTTTCCTTATCAATTCCTTTATCGACAAGGTATTCTTTCCCTGGTTCAGAAAACACGATAATGGCATTTGCTTGCTTTAAACATTTATTTATCACAGAGACTCTAATCTTATTTAAAAAACCATTTAATCCACTATCTGGTCTGCGGCAATGGTCGTATCCATGCGTCCAATAAACAAGCTTTGTTTTTGTTATTTTACAAAATAGAGATAAGCTTAGCTCGGTTAGGTTTGAACTATTAGGAAGAGCTAGAATCACATCCGGTTTATATTGGATTATATATTTATAAGCATAAGGCAATAGATTAATACGTTTAGACCATTTTAATATATCTGTGCTGCATATATAGTTTAAGTTTGCACATGGCTTTATATAATCTTTAATTTCACCGTCAGTTATTACATCAATTTTACAGTAATAGTTAAGCGTCAATTTAGTGAGAACTTCATTTCTATATCTTTGCCAACTTGCATCTTTTGATAAAAACAAAACATTTCTATTCATTAATTATTTTCCTATGGCATATTGAAGAAAGATAGATAAGAACATAAAGCACCCATAATAAATTATTACTTCTAAAGAAATCTGTTTCCATAAAAGAATGAATGATCAAAAAAAACAATATTGCTATGAATAAATAATTAGATCGAGTTATTTCAAATATGGAATGAATGACAAATGCAATAAATATTGGCACACCAATATAACCTAACATTATCCAAATATCTAAGTAAGTATTATGTGATTGATTTAACTTTGTAATAAAGAAATCAAAATCCCCACCATATAACACGCTAAGTCCAGCATCACCAACTCCCCAAAAAGAACGATAACCAAAACCTAGCCATTTATAATCATTCATCTCGAATATCACAAAGTCCCATATTATAGCTCTACCAGTAAAATCAAGCCCATAATCAGACAATATACTCGTATCAACTAAAAGGAGGGCTAAAAAAACAAAACCAGAAGTAAAAAATATAGATAAAATGACATTTTTCGCTTTTAACCACTGGTAATTAATCAGCATATATATGAAGATTGAAGATGATATCACTAGCGCTAACGATGTCTTGGATTTTGATATTATAAGCAAAACAAAAACAGTAAATAACAAATATAAATTTAATTTATTCTTATTTTTATTAATGAAAATATCATACATAACTATCAATAAAGATAGAGCATAAATATACCCTGCAGTATTTTTGTGTCCATGTATCGCTCTAAATCCAATATCTTGCCAAGCAAAAGAGAATGGAATACTTAACACTCCAATAATAACAATAGCGATAGCAAAAAACTTTAGCACATTGAAGATATCATTAAAATCTAAATATCTTATCACCATCAAAATGAATGTGATTAAAAATATTTGTTGTAATAATCTAGTAAATGAAGTCAAAGGTATTTCAGACCAAAGGCATGATATAATTGAATACAGAACCAATATCCACAGAGGCCAAGCTTTTATAATAATAATTTTAAAAAAATCCTTATTATTTTTAAACAAAAAAACAATAGAAATCATGAATGAAGACAACATAATAAGTCTATTAACCATATTAGATGATATTTCAATTTCAGACACAAAATCACTGTCACGAACAGCCAATGATGGAGAAAACACTCCTGCAGAATTTAATAAGAATACGAATAGCAGACCAGATATGAAATTCTTATAGCTAATTTGCATAGAATAGCCTTTTACTTATAATTTTATATTGTGAACAACAGAAATGAAGAAGCTCACCTATTAAGTATCCAACAATAATTCCAATGGCTCCATAATATGTTCCTAATATTGTTGAAGCGGCTACGCCTAAAGTAGAAACAATAACACCCATAACCGCTAAATATTTAAATTCCTCAGCTACATTTAATATATTACTGTTTGAAAATTTAAAGACTTGGACCATGCAGACAGAAAGCCAACAGCATAATAGATCAAATCTAACTTTAGTTTCAAATATCATTTCTATATAGTTAAAATTACTTAATACCAATATCGAATAAACAGTTATAAATAGAAACATTGATAATATAATCTTTACACTGACATTTTTAAGTGTATTTTTGTCATTTTTATATAATTTAGCCCATCTAGGCTTTTCAGACATATAGATACCAGAAGCTACTAGATTTATTGGCATAACAATTAATCGAGCTATAGCTAAAACCGCTGTTGCTTCAACGCCAATAATGAGTGTAGCTAAATAGGTATAACTATTATTTTGTGCCCAAGTCGCTAACGAACCAACAGAAGACCAACGGCCTACACTCCATAAGTCATAATAAGATACTTTCATTTCACTTATTGTTGGTAGCCTAAATTTAAGTTTATAAGTAATAATTACTATTGATATAACACCCGATATTATAGACACTAAATATATATAATTAAGAGTCACATCACTTTCATTAAAGAACAAATACAATAAACCTAACATAGTAGTAAAAAGTGAAACAATAGCAGACAACACTATCGTGCCACGAAGCTCGAATACATAGTTATATACTCGATACAAATCTCTACTTAAATATAGAAAAAAAGAGCAGTACACCAAAAAAAACAATGAATTTTCAAATTCAAAATATTTGACCAAAAAGAATGCAGGTACAATAAGAGCCATATGAATAATATTAGCAAATACACACAGTGCATTACTCTTCCTGATTTTTATTTCATATTCAGAGATTTTTGCATATTTTACGGATAAGGTTGTATGGAAAAATGCATTTTGAAGCGTAGAGATCAGCATTAATCCTGAAAAAAAATTCATGTATACTGCATAGTCTTTAGGTCCTAACTCTCTAATAATAAAAAAAGATATTAAAAAATTAGCCGCACTTATTGTTGCTACATCAATCACGCCACACAATTGATAAAATAATTTTATTAATTTACTCACCATACATTTTAGTCTCTCTGCCAAACAATCCCTCAATTTGACCGAGCCTAGCAATGGAATTTACCAATAAAATAGTTCCCTTTCTTTTCCCAGTGAAAGCAATAAGTGGAAGTGAAGCTAACACCCCAAATAGTCCAACTATTGATCTAGTGGTAATTATAATTGCTTTTTTATCTAGAGAATAATGATTTTTTCTTATTTTAGAAAAGGTTTGCCCTCCCCTCCTGCCTCTTTTTATAGCATACTGTAAATTAGCTCTATCAAGAGACAAATATTCGAAGACTTCAGTTTCATCGCACCAAGTCAGTTTTGCCCCATGTTGTTTACACCGATAGAAAAACTCAGAATCCTCTCCTCCAGACTGTCCAAATGCTCTATTGAATAGTCCGACTTTTTCTATTAATGCCATAGATACAAGAGCATTCCCTGTATTACCAGTAGAAAGTATAGTACCTGTTTTTTTTCTAACTCTTTCAAAGAGTTTAGAAACAATTACCCATTGAGATGTCTGTGGATAATAGCAAGTTATCACAGGACCAATCACAACATCTGTATCATACTGATTAAGCATCTTGGCTAAACTAATGAAGTAATTAGGTGAGATAGTTTCATCATCATCTAAAAAAAGAATGTAGTCTGATTCATTATCATTTGCGATTCCAATGCATTTATTACGCACATCAGATATATTCCTTGAAAACTCACAATGATAAATTACATTTATATTTTCATTATAAAATAGACTTGCAACTTCATTTGCACTTCGGTTTTCATCATTATCAACTATGGCTATAGTTAAGATAAATTCACTGGTATCATTTGCTTCAAATATTGAAACCAATAATTCCTTTAATTGTTCAGGGCGACGATAGGTACAGATCCCTATCGTTACCTTTTTTTTATTATTTGTCATTCCTATGACCTAAAATCTCTGTTCGAGAAGGTTTTTAAGTTGTATTTATGACAACTTATTCCTACCGATACTATAGTAAACAAAACCTTTTTTGGTCATCCGTATCGGATCAAATAGATTTCGGCCATCGAACAATACGGCTTGTTTTAATTGCTCTTTAATTTTGACAAAATCTGGAGCTTTAAAGCTTTGCCATTCAGTACAAATAATCAATGCATCGGCGTTTGTTAGTGCAGCTTCTTTTGTGCCCATAAGCATTAAATCCTCTCGGCTCCCATAAATGCGCTGAGTTTCCTCCATCGATTTTGGGTCATAGGCTTGTACTCTTGCTCCTGCCTCCCATAACTGCTGCATCAATACTCGACTCGGTGCTTCACGCATATCATCCGTATTTGGTTTAAAACTTAATCCCCAAATGGCGAATGTTTTTCCCGACAGATCAGGGCCAAACTCTTTTGTAATATATTCAAATAGTTTATGTTTCTGCGCATAATTCACCGCTTCTACGGCTTTGAGAATTTGAGACTCATATCCTATTTCATCGGCAGTGCGAACTAGCGCTTGTACATCTTTAGGAAAACACGATCCGCCATAGCCACAGCCAGGATAAATAAATTGAAAACCAATTCTGGAATCAGAACCGATCCCTTGACGAACTTGCTCTATGTTTGCACCCACCCGCTCAGCAATATTTGCCATTTCATTCATGAAACTAATTTTTGTGGCAAGCATACAATTCGCAGCATATTTAGTAAGTTCAGCACTTTTAATATCCATCACAATAACTTTTTCATGATTTCTATTAAAAGGAGCATAAAGCTCTCGCATTAACTCTTCGGCTTCTCTTGAGTCTGTACCAATCACTATTCGGTCAGGACGCTTACAATCATCAACCGCCGCACCTTCTTTTAAAAACTCTGGATTAGAGACGACGGAGAACGTTAATTTAGACCCTTTATTATCCAGTATAGCTTGGATAGTATTCCTAACTTTATCTGCAGTGCCTACTGGCACGGTTGACTTATCAATAATAATTTTTGGTGATTGCATATATGTCGCAATCGTTTCAGCGACTTTAAGGACATACTTTAAATCCGCAGAGCCATCTTCATCTGGAGGAGTGCCAACCGCAATAAACTGCAAATCGCCAAAATCCACGCCAACTTTGGGATCGGTCGTAAAGCTAAGGCGTCCCTCTTGGTAGTTTTTCTCAACCAATGCGGTTAAACCTGGCTCGTAAATAGGAATAATGCCCTTTTTAAGATTTTCAACGCGGCTTTCGTCTATATCAACGCAGCAAATGTCATGGCCAGCATCGGCAAGGACAGCCGCTTGCACCAAGCCTACATATCCAATACCGTAAAATGTTACTTTCATCTTAATTCCTTTTATACAACACCACGAGTATCAATCACTACTTTCTTGGCAAACGCCGTTTTATCTGCTTCTTTAAAATCTCGGTGATCAACCAGCACCACAACGATATTGGCTAACTCTAAAGCACGCTCTAGCGAGACTAGCTCAACATCATGTTCTGTTAACTTACCCGGTAATTGGTGGATATTTGGCTCTACCGCTAGAATTTGTCCAATATTGTCTTGTGCTAAATGCAAAGTGATGTCTAAAGCTGGGCTTTCACGTAAATCATCAATATCGGCTTTAAAGGCCAAACCTAAGCAGGCAATAACAGGCTTTTTGAACTGATCTGCGGCTTGTTTTACCTGATCAACGACCCAGTGTGGTTTACCATCATTAACATGACGAGCAGCAGCAATCAGTTTTGCTTCTTCTGGGCAGCTGTTAACAATAAACCAAGGATCAACTGCAATACAGTGCCCGCCAACACCTGGTCCTGGATTTAATATGTTGACCCGAGGGTGGCGGTTGGCCAATTTAATTAATTCCCAAACATTGATTTTTAATTTCTCACAAATAAGGGAAAGTTCGTTCGCGAATGCAATATTGACGTCGCGAAAGGAGTTTTCTGTTAATTTCGCCATCTCCGCCGTACGAGAGTTGCTGATGATGCATTCGCCTTTAACAAAGGTTTTATACAGAGCCATCGCTTTCTCGCTACACGATTTACTCATGCCACCAATCACTCGGTCATTACTGACTAATTCTTGTAGTACATAACCCGGTAAAACTCGCTCTGGGCAATGCGCTACCTTAATGTCAGCCGTGTCACCTTTGTGCTGTGGGAAAGTTAAATCAGGACGAGCCTCTGCTAGCCATGCGGAAAGCTTTTCTGTCGCACCGACAGGGGAAGTACTTTCCAATACCACCAAGTTGCCTTTTTCCAGAACTGGTGCAATCGCTTTGGCCGCGGCTTCTATATAGCTAAGATCAGGCTCGTGATTATCACCTTTAAATGGTGTGGGTACCGCCACTAAGAAAGCATCAGCTGGTTCAGCTGTCACGGTTGCTTTTAGTTTGCCAGTCATCACTGCACTTCGAACTACGATATCTAAATCCGGTTCGACAATGTGAATTTCACCTTTGTTGATTGTATCGACAGCGTGTTGATTGACATCTACGCCAATCACTTCAATACCACGCGAAGCAATAACGGCAGCCGTTGGCAGGCCGATATACCCTAAACCAATCACAGAAACTTTATTAAACATCTTATTTTCCTTAAATCTTATCTTGCTAGAATGTCGGCGATACGTTGACAGGCTTTGCCATCACCGTATGGATTGTGTGCTTGACTCATGAGTTGGTAAGCGCGCTCATCACTAAGCAACCGGTCTAACTCTTCACAAATCAGCTGTGTGTTAGTCCCAACTAGTTTGACCGTACCCGCGCTTACCGCTTCAGGTCGTTCGGTGGTGTCTCTCATCACTAATACAGGCTTCCCTAGCGACGGTGCCTCTTCTTGAATACCACCGGAATCGGTTAAAATGATGTGTGCTCTGTCCATCAAATAGACAAAGGGCAAATACTGTTGTGGATCCACTAAGAAAATGTTTTCAATGCCTTTTAAAAGACGATTGACGGGCTCTTGAACATTCGGATTAAGATGTACCGGATAAAGAATTTGACAGTCAGGGTGGCGCTTTGCTGTGATGGATAAGGCTTCACAAATACGCTCAAATCCATCACCAAAACTTTCACGACGGTGGCCTGTAACAAGAATGAGTTTTTTATTGTTATCAAGCATCGGAAACTGGTGTGCCAGCGTAGCATTGAGATCTTGCTCGTTATGAATCTTGTTACGGATCATAAACAAGGCGTCAATGACGGTATTCCCCGTAATATGGATGTTCTCGAGGCAATAATTTTCATCCAATAAATTTTGTTGAGATGTTGCCGTTGGTGCGAAATGGTATTGAGTCAATGCACCCGTAAGCTTGCGGTTCGCTTCTTCAGGCCAAGGGGAATAAATATTGCCGGTGCGTAATCCAGCCTCAACATGGCCGACTGCAATTTGCTGATAATAACAAGCAAGTGAAGTCGCAAACGTTGTAGCGGTATCGCCATGAACTAAGACGATGTTTGGTTGAAAGTCTTTTAGAACCGTTTCCATACCGTTCAAGATTTTAGTCGTTACTGTCGTTAGTGTTTGCCCTGGTTCCATGATATTAAGATCAAAATCAGGCACCACTTCAAACAACTCTAAAACCTGGTCAAGCATTTCCCTGTGCTGGCCAGTGACGCATACTTTTGTGTCGAAACGGTTATCTTGTTTAAGCTGATGAACTAGAGGCGCCATTTTTATTGCTTCAGGTCGTGTACCAAACGCAATGAGTATTTTTTTCACTTTATTTATTTCCTTGGGCTAAACTAAACGACTGTTAAGAACAAACTGTTCAACGCTATTTCTTCAAAAAGTAGATAAAAATGGTGAATAGCAACGGTTAAATACGCTACCGCCACTAGATGTCGCCTCTAGAATGCGCATTTTCTTCACATTTTTTTGCTTTATGTATATAAGAGAAAACTTATTAACCACCCACATTTAATCACCTACCTACAAACTATGAGTAGAAATTAATTGCCAAACTGTTGCTTTGTTTTTTGGGGTGGGTAATCAAAAAGTCATATAAAACTTTCTATGTGTTACACACAAAGTTTCATTGCACTTTCCTTTAATTGATATTGTTTAGATATATGTTCGATGATCCCTTGGGCCCCGCTCTCTATCAGTTCCAAAACCCGTTCAAACATATGAATATTTCCTTTGTAAGGATCAGGGACTTCCGTGACACCGATGTGACTATGCGATAGAAACAGTGAAAGTTTCTCTTTATGTTTAGCAGGGCAAATGTCAATCAGATCTGCTAAGTTAGCTTTATCTAAGGCAAAAATAAGATCAAATTTTTCGAAATCCTCAGAACAAACCTGCCTTGCTCTTAAATTTGACATTGAATAGCCACGCTGCTCAGCGACAGATATTGCTTTGGGATCTGGTTTTCGGCCCACTTGATAATTCACAGTACCAGCGCTTTCAACAAATAAATTAATTCCATGTTGTTGCGCTTTTTGGCTCAAAACAGCTTCAGAAAGCGGTGAACGGCATATATTTCCCATGCATACGATGAGGATAGAGAGTTTTTTATTTTCCATGGCCATTACTGATGCATTCACTTCATTTTGTCTCTGTATTAAAGAGGTGGATAGAGTATCGCAAGGCGCATTGCAATGGGTGTCTCAAAATTGAGTCTATCTATAATTAATACCTAAGATTTAAATAGGAAAAATGAACTGGCTATTTTGATGGATTATCGAAAATGGCATTAACCATTTGATATCTCGCTTGTATGTTCAAATAACTTGATGTGATAAGCCGGCCGCATGTGATTTCATCTAATGGGGATAGATAACGGTGAATGGAATAGGTGTGAACGGTGAACAAAGAAGAGCCTGCAGGGCGCAGGCTCTTGATACGTTAATCAGTGAACACTTCTGGTTTTAACATCATGCAGCAGTTCTTGATTAAGTTCAGCTTCAACATGACCTGGAGAGCGTGTTGATGCCGAGACCAAACGATACATAGCAGGGATAACAAACAGAGTGACTAAAGTGGCAAAACCCATACCGAAGAAAATCACCGTACCCACCGCAACTCGGCTTTCATAGCCTGCTCCTGTCGAGATAATTAATGGGATTGAACCTGCTAAAGTAGTAAATGCGGTCATCATGATTGGCCGTAAGCGCCTCGCTGAAGCATCAATAATTGCTTTTTCAAACTCAACCCCTCGGTCACGCAGCTGGTTGGCAAATTCAACGATCAAAATGCCATTTTTGGTCACCATACCGATCAGCATAATCATCCCAATTTGGCTATAGATGTTGATACCTTGTCCCATAATTGATAGACCAAGAAAGCCGCCAAACACACCCATCGGCACCGTCAACATCACCACTAACGGGTTGATAAAACTTTCAAATTGGGCGGCTAGTACCAAATAAGCGACAAGCAGCGCTAACGCAAATACAATGGCTACACTCGATTGGTTTTCTTTAAAATCTTTTGACTCACCTGAGTAACTAATGGAAATATCACTAGGTAGCGTTTCAATGGCTTTCTGATCCAGAAAATCAAGCGCTTCGCCCAACGTGTAACCAGCTGATAAATTTGCAGTAACCGTGATCGCCTTTTGCTTATTGTAATGAGACAAGCGGATTGATGATGCCACTTCTTCCACTTTCGCAAGTGCATCCAGTGTAACAAGCTCACCGGATGCGGTTCTCATGTAGATCTGGCTTAAATCGGAGGCGTTATTGAAGCTATTTTCGTCCCCACGGAGATAAACATCATACTCTTCGCCACGCTCAACAAAGCTGGTTTCACTCTTCCCGCCGAGCATCACTTCTAACGTATCTGAAATATCCGCGACACTGATCCCCAATTCCGCGGCACGCTGCCTATCAATCGTCACCACCAGTTCAGGTGTCTTTTCGGAATAATTGGTGTCAGCTCCTTCCATAAAGGGGGAATTTTCAGCTTCCGTTTTTAACAATTCAGCCCATTTTTTGAGTTCAGGATAGTCTGACCCACCTAACACAAACTGAACAGGCTCGTTAGAGCCACCACGAAAGCCGGGCATAAAGGGCATAACTCGTACATCGGGAATTCCCGTTAGCGTTTTTTTGACCTGCCCTAATGCTTGTTGAGCGGTGATGCTTCGTTCGTTCCAGTCATCCAAAATCATGATAACAAACCCCGTCTGATCACCCGCTTGCCCACCGAACGCGGGCGATTGAATACTAAACGACTTGAGAAAACCTTTGCCAACCAAGGGCATTAACCGCTGCTCAACAAGATCCATATTGGCCGACATCCGATTATAACTGGTCGCATCCGCTCCGCGCACAAAGGCAAAAATAACGCCGCGATCTTCTGAAGGCGTGAGCTGAGAAGGCACTTTCTGCATCAGAAAATAACTGCCACCAACGCATGCAAGGATGACGAGCGGTGCAGCCCATTTCCAACTGATAGCAAAACGTAAAGAGGATTTGTAACCCGCTTCTAAACGGCCAAAAACACGATCAACAAAACGATTAAAACGGTTTGGTTTGACATTGACCTTTAAAATCTTGCTACCGAGAACGGGCGTTAAAGTTAACGCTATTAGCGATGAAAAGAGAACCGACATGGCCAAAAGTACAGAGAACTCGGTGAACAACAGGCCGACCATACCGTCCATAAAAGAGATCGGTAAAAAGACCATCACTAATACCAATGTGGTGGCAATCACGGCAAAGCCGACTTCGCGCGTCCCTTTATAAGCCGCCAGCAGTGGCTTCTCTCCCTGTTCTATGTGATGAAATATATTTTCCACCACCACAATCGCGTCATCAACAACCAAACCGATGGAAAGAATCAGCGCCATCAAGGTGATAAGGTTAATGGAGAATCCGAAATAGTAAGCGGCAATAAAAGAAGAGATCAATGATACTGGCACAGTAACGGCTGGGATTAGCGTTGCCCGAACTTGGCCGATAAAAATGTACAGTACCAAAATCACTAAACCACCCGTGATAAACAGTGTGCTATACACTTCCGAAATTGAGCGATCAATAAAAACGGTCGAGTCGTAGTCAATGGCCAAGCGCGTTCCTTTGGGTAGAAACTGCTGAATATTATCGACTTCTTGATGGACACGCTGCGCCACATCCAAGGGGTTAGCATCTGACTGTGGCACAATGCCCATGCTCACATTAACCACACCGTCGCTTTTGAAGGTTGAGTTTTCGTTCTCAGCGCCGATGAAGACATCCGCGACATCTTTTAAGTAAATCGGCGAATTGTCACTTGCGCGCTTAACCACCAAATAGTCAAAATCTTGAGCCGTTTTGTACGCTCGGTCGGTACGCACCGACATTACTGTCGAATCGTTACGCACTTCCCCGCCCGGGCTTTCAATATTTTCACTGCGCAATGCACTTGATATATCAGAAGTCGTGACACCACGCCCAGCCATCAGATTCGGCTTGAGCTTGACATACATCACCTTATAAAGACCACCAGACACATCCACAGAACTGACGCCAGAGATTAAACTAAAGCGGTCAATCAAAGCTCGTTCGATATAATCGGTCAGTTGGGTTCGATCCATCTCTGAAGAACTGAGATTAATGTACAAAGAAGCTTCACCAGAGCCATTATTTTTGAATACGGTTGGATCATCTGCTTCATCCGGTAATGAGCGCTGCGCTCTCGCAACGGCGTCGCGGATATCGCTCACACCAGTATTGAGATCGTAACCCAGTTCAAATGTAACGGTAATCCGTGACATGCCATTACGCGTGGTGGATTCAATTTCATCAATCCCGCTAATGCCTGCCAGTTGATCTTCCAATACAGAAGTGATTTGGCTTTCAATGATGGTAGCTGAAGCCCCTGCATAGCGAGTACTGATTGAAACCACCGGGCTTTCAATATCGGGCATTTCCCGGACCGAAAGCTTAGAAAATGACACTAGACCAAAAACGCACAACAGTAAGCTTAATACCACCGCCGCCACAGGGCGCTTCACTGAAACATCGGATAACCACATTATTTGTCATCCTTTTGTATCGGTGAGCCATCCACATTGACTTCAGTAACGACAATGCCGTTTCTCATATTCACGATACCTTGCACCACAATCTTATCGCCAATGGCTAAACCTTTATCAATCACCACTTGATTGTCGATCCGCGCGCCAAGCCAAACTTCCGTGCGTATTACTTTATTATTGCTATCAATCACATAGACATAGCGTTTAGTGCCTGAATATTCGAGTGCTTGAACAGGGATAATGGGCGCTTCAATCGCTGGGAAATTCAACTTAGTAGAAAGCAACATTCCGGGTTTTAGCTTGCCATCTTGGTTATCGAAATGAATACGGACACGCAAATTCAAGGTTTCACGGTTAATGCGTGAATCAATACCCACAACTTTGCCGGTAAACTCGTTTTTTGCCCAAGCATTACTCTTCGCCGTCACCGTCATACCTTTACTGATTAACGAAAGGTAACGCTCTGGCACTTGGATATCGAGTTGCATCACCGATAGGTCATCTAAAGTCAGCAATTCCGTCCCTGCACTGACCATTTTGCCCAAACTAAAATCAATAAAACCAACGGTGCCATTAAATGGCGCGCTAATGCGCAGATCGTTTAAATTTGCGTTTGCTGCATCTAAACGTGCTTGAGCAATATCAACACTCGCTTTTTGCGCATCGATTTCCGTTTGGGTAATGGCATTCCGTTTGACCAAACGTTCAAACTCTTTCAACTTACGCTGTTCATCGTTCAAATAGGCTTGAGCCTCTGAAAGTGCGGCTTTGGCTTTATCATCATTAAGCTGAATTAAGAGCTGACCTTTCTTGACCTCTTGATTGGCTTTAATCGCAATATGGCTGACCTTTCCCGAAACTTCAGATGAGATCTCCACTGCTCGTTCAGCTTCTAATTTACCAATCAGTGAAAGAGACTGAGACACTTGATGAGTTGCCACACGCTCTGCGACCACCGCAACGGCTTGTGGTGCTTGCGCAGCGAACGCACTTAACGGTGTGGTAAGCAAGGTAACCATCATTAACGAAAGAATAGACGTGTTTTTCATAGTTTTTATTCAACAATAAATAGACTGATTGAATTGTAACTGCTTATACGACGCTCGAACGTCAAGGAGTGTAAATCTTATTAAATATCTGTAACGTGCGTCATAACTTAGCCTCCTCCGGCAGCTTTTTAGGCGTCACACACAGGCTATACCCAAACAACCTGAAGTTACAGGTAGGCGGCAAGTAAGTTCATCCCCATGAGCATAGATAAACTATGTGATTGGGGTGAGCGAACGTAGCCAACACCGCTGCAGCTTCAAGTGGGAAGGGTATAAATAGAGCAAAACTATCCATTCCTCCCCCCTTTGCCCAAAAAGGCAGCATTCAATTCAAAATCATAAGAAAAAGGCTTTACAGAGAGAGCGAGTTTGCTATCATGCGCTCCGCACTTGAGCAATGCGTTGGGAAAACGTTGTTTAAGCATACTGTGAGCCAATAGTGTCCTTAGAAGCACTATAAATCACATTGTATGAAAACCCTCTGGAGGGGTTCCCGAGTGGCCAAAGGGAGCAGACTGTAAATCTGCCGGCTCCGCCTTCGATGGTTCGAATCCGTCCCCCTCCACCATATTCTCTCGTAAGAGAAACCTTGATTGATACGTTGGGAAAACATCATTCAAGCCTATTTTTAGAATAGGAAAACACCCGGAGGGGTTCCCGAGTGGCCAAAGGGAGCAGACTGTAAATCTGCCGGCTCCGCCTTCGATGGTTCGAATCCGTCCCCCTCCACCATATTTTCTCGATTGAGAACGATAAGAAGCCAGCTTTCGAGCTGGCTTTTTCGTTTCTTTACATCATAGCTCTATAAACTGACGTCACTAAGTAGTCTAGTTAACCCTCAATATACTGAAGTAGAGCGGTAACACAGCTTTGTGCATCACTGCAATTGATACTCTCTGGCAGTTCAGTCTGCAATAAAAACCCTTGTTCCAAAGAGTGGGAAGATGAACTTTCACTTAAACAAATCGGAATTCCTTGAGCAGAAAGGGCATTTAATAACAACAGAGCCGTTTGTATATTTCCCCCAGCATTGGCGGCAAAATTCAGCTCAAACTCAGCAGCGCTATTGAGTGAGGCCAGCGCATGCTCTAATTGAGCGCCCACTTCGGTTAAAGAAACCGAATCTAAATCACTAAAGCTCAGCATGCCTTGGTTCCTATCAGCATACTGCCAAGCAACGACATCAACCTGCTGCATATAGGCTCGCTGCATGCTTTGCGCGGCCGCCTGAATGATCACCTGCATTTGGTCACTGTTGCTTCTTCCACCACTGTCTTTGACTGATAATTCAAAAATATACGTGCCAGCAATCGTAGGATAAAACGCCGTTGCTTTCAGAGAATCTGCATTGATTAAGGTAAGCGATTGAGGCCCAGAAACTTGACGCCAAGACTTCGTTTTAATTTCATATATTGATAACTCAGATTTCGCCGTTCCGCTCAACGTAATACTATTTACTGGCAGTATTAACATCTGATCAGCACCAGCATTAACCGTAGGCTTAGTCAGCTTATCCGCATCTTTCAAATCATCGGCTTTACATCCCACAATAAGTGCGAGCACACTCAGGATCACGAACAACTGGTTTAACTTAAACATAATATTTTCCTGTGGTTAAGCATTAGAAGAGGTAACTGGTACTGATGGAAAGAAAGGCGACTTCACTACCGTCCAAATACAATGCAGCATCTTGTTGCGCGTAATCCATCATCACATTCGATTGCGTATTGGTTTGGCTGAGCTGGTCATTTAAGCGGACCCCATCGCTGAAGGCTGAGATCCATTCCATCGGTTTAGTGGCACTGGTAGATGAGAAAAATACGCCGCTTAAAAACAGCGCTAATAATTTGGTATTCATACTTACTCCTTGTGAGCGGTCTGATTCACCGACCCATTCAAGGTAGCATTCTCAATACAAATAAATCGTCAGCAGTTTATTGACCATTTGTATCCAGTTTGGTCACATTAGGTAAAGAAATCTGTTTCGGCCATTGCAGTTCAAAACATGCGCCCCCTAATGCTGAACCATTTACTTTTACTCTAACCTTGCCTTGATGCCAACGAGTGATCTGTTTAACAATCGCCAGCCCAAGACCATGACCTTTTTCACTATTACGCTCTTGATTATTCACTTGAGTAAAGGGCTCAAAAATACGTTCAATATCATCTGGCGCAATACCGGGGCCATCGTCTTCGACCACCAAAAAAAGTTGCCCATCAGATTCGTTCAACGAGAGATGGATCTCTTGCTGCGCAAATCGCGCGGCATTACTCAGCAAGTTTTTAACGGCCCGCAATAAAGCTCGATTATCGACAAATATCGTTTGCTGTCGCAACGAATCCAACACGCTGACACGCAATGTGAGTTGCGGGTTTTCAAGCTGGAAATGCTCCGCTTCTGCAACCAAATTGTCGGCAAAGTGGCAATAAGAAAAATGGCGAATATCCGTGATGCGGTTATAGCGCGACAAAACAAGTGTCTGGTTAATCAAATGATCGAGATCTTCAATACTAGAGTGAATCACTTGGCGGTATTTTTCTTTCTGGCTTAAGGCAATGTCTTCATCCTCAAGCATTTCAAATGCAAAGCGTAAACGGTAGAGCGGTGTTCGTAAATCATGCGCCACGGCGTTGGTTAAGGTTCTTTGGCTGGCAATCAGCTTTTCGATGTTATTCGCCATGTTATTAAAAGAATGACTGAGCTGTGAGACCACGGACAGCCGAGATGTCGTCGCTCTACGAGATAATACTCCTTGGCCAAATTCATTCGCCGTTTTTACCAGACGTTTCAGATCTCGCCATAAAGGATAAATCCACATAACTAAGGCCACAGAAATGGCTAAAAAAAAGAAACCGCCGATAGCCGTAGTGAGCTTTAATTGGGTTTGGTAGGAAATATTGTCCTCGACGCGTAACCACGTATTCTCATCCACCGCAGCCAATAAGATCATGCTGCCTTGTTGATTGATATAACTGGTCATCTGCTCTTCATCAGCCAACAATTTACTTCGCTCGATAGGTGACAAATCTTGCTCTTGCAATAGACTCAACTCTAAAGGTATTCGGCTATTTTGCTCAGCAATACTGGTTTGCCATTGAGTACGAGGTTGGCTACGGAGATCTTCTACCGCGAGGTATAATGTACCTCTGGACTGGTTAAGCGCTGCGAGTTCTCTCGGTTCATTGATCGCGAAATAGAGCACTTTGTCACTGTTCAACACTCTTTGCAAAAGTGCCATAGGATCACCATCTTGAAAAATGATCTCGCCTTTTTGCAACGCTTGATAAACTTCTGGGGAGACGTGGTAACTGTCTAATGCCTCTAATCGAAGTGGGTAACTGAAATGCTTAGCATAGCCGTCAATAATCGTTGTCCACTCAGCTTGAGGCGCTTGACGTAATTTTTCAGATAGAAACGTAAAGTTACTCTGATAGACAGGCTTATAAAATTCTTCAGAGATACTGCGGCTAAGATATGGGATCGGATTAAATTGCGTGGGAATACTGAGTAATAAGATCGGCAGAAACACAGCTACCCAGAGTACCCAAAAAGATCGAATCATGACCACTTCCCTTCCGATACAGCGCAGAGCTGATATCCTTTACCTCGAACCGTTTTTATCAACTTAGGTTCATTAGGATCATCTCCGAGCGCACGCCGCAAGCGTGATATACGACGATCAATTGAGCGATCTAAACCATCATATTCAAAACCACGCACATGCTGAGCGATATCATCTCTCGTGACAATGGTGCCGACATGTTGGGCGAGTAGATACAAAAGCTCAAACTCGCTGGTCGTGAGTTTTATGGGCTGCTGCTCAAGTAATACCGCTCGATGCTGTAAATTCATCCACAAGTTACCTATGCACAATTCGTATTTGTCACTTTGACTTCCTCTTGCTTGCCTCCGAAGTAAAGCTCGAATACGTGACAGTAGCAAACGGGGCTTAACCTGCTTAACAACATAGTCATCGGCACCCAGTTCCAACCCCATCACCTGATCAATATCATCGTCCAACGCCGTTTGCATTAAGATCATACCGTGGTATTGATCTCGGACAGCGCGGCAGACATCCATACCACTTTGCCCTGGTAGCATAATATCCAGAATGACTAAATCAGGTTGCTCATCCAAAATCCGATCAACGGCTTGAATCCCATCCGCAACCGTTGAGACACAAAACTCATAGTGGTTGAGAAAGTCTTTGATCAGTTCCGAGAGTTCTAAATCGTCTTCAACGAGAACCACTCGATAAGAGGGGGAGAGAGTACTGTTCATTGTGTTTCACATCCGCTTGCTAAGAACGCAAACTATAGCGGATTGTGTTTCATCTTTGTGTGACTAATTGTGACCAAGCAACAAAGTTGTGGTGTTGTTAAAACATTAAACAAACCATCAACAGCCGAACCTACCGCGTTGAATCAATAAGAGTACGAAGAAAGTACCATTGAGCCGTGACTCATAAACAGAGTCGATAAAAAAGCCCCGAAAATTCGGGGCTGAAAAATGACTGAATCTATAGGGGTAGGACTCAATCAGGATACTAAATCGAACAAAATTACGCGTGTTTCATACGGACGAAGCACTTGATGCTCCAAAACTTTGAGTGGTTTTATATCTGTATAGTTGCCTAACAGGTATTTTGCTTTCTCAATCGGTAACTCTTTTGGCAGCACGCATTCGGTGTCAACGCCATAATAGTTATTGATACAGATCAGCACCTGTTTCGCGTTGCGTCGCTGGTAGGCAAAAATCTCTTTATGATCGGGGAGTAAATCGGTGTAATCACCATCGGTAATTACACCGATTTTTTTGCGCAGCGCTATCAACTCTTGGTAGAAATAGAACACCGATTGCTCATCAGCTAACGCCCGTTGCGCATTCAATTCTTGATAGTTTTCTGCAATGTCTAGCCAAGGCTGACCTTGGCTAAAACCAGCAAAGCGCTCTGCATTCCATTGCATTGGCGTGCGAGAATTGTCACGGGATTTTTGTGCAAGAATGGCCATCATCGCTTCATGACTTACCCCTTGCTGGTTCACCATGATGTCGTAAATGTTAGTACTTTCCACATCTCGGTACTGTTCAATAGCGGTGTAGCCGGGATTGGTCATGCCAATTTCTTCACCTTGATAAACATAAGGCGTGCCTTGCATCATATGAATCGATGCGGCCAACATTTTTGCCGACTCAACGCGATAACGTTGATCATCCCCTAAACGGCTCACGATACGAGGTTGATCATGGTTACACCAAAAAAGTGCTCCCCACCCTTTACCATTTAAACCCGTTTGCCAATGGTTGAAAATCTGCTTCAATTGCAAGAAATCAAATGGCGCTTTCGTCCATTTATCACCATTCGGATAATCCACTTTTAAATGGTGGAAGTTAAACACCATCGACAGCTCTTTGCCGTCCAAGCGTGAATATTGTTGGCAATGTTCAAGCGTTGTTGAGGACATTTCCCCCACAGTGACGCTGCCGTATTGTTGAAAAACCGCTTGGCTGATCTCTTGTAAAAATTCATGCACGCGCGGGCCATCGGTATAAAAACGGCGTCCATCACCTTGGTGATCATCACTGAAATCCTGCGCTTTTGAGATTAAATTGATCACATCGAGACGAAAACCATCCACCCCTTTTTCGGCCCAAAAACGAATCACTTGCTTCACTTCCTCACGAACTTGAGGATTTTCCCAATTTAGATCCGCCTGCTCTTTGGCAAATAGGTGCAGATAATATTGCCCTGTTACGTCATCTAACGCCCATGCACTACCACCAAACTTTGACTGCCAATTATTTGGAGCCTGACCATTAATCGGGTCTTGCCAAATATAATAGTCACGATACGGGCTTGATTTATCACCCAACGCCGACTGAAACCAAGCGTGCTCGGTTGAGGTGTGGTTAACCACAATATCCATAATAATACGGATACCTCTTTGATGAGCTTGAGTCAGCAGTTCATCAAAATCTTGCATGCTACCGAATTGAGGATTGACACTGTAATAATCCGAAATGTCATAACCGTTATCAACCATCGGAGATGAATAAATGGGTGTCAGCCAAATGGCATCAATTCCCAAGCGGTGCAAGTAATCCAGTTTAGAGATGATCCCTTTGATATCTCCCGTTCCTTTATTGCCGCTATCACAAAAACTTTTGGGATAAATCTGATAGATGGTCGCAGTTTTCCACCACTGACTATCACTCTTGGTTATAACCATATTGACAACTCACTTACCAAAATGAAAATGAGTGGTGAAAACTCACCACTCGAATGAAAGGTTATGCACTTGCTGGCTCTAGCTCGCCTTTAGCTTGAGCTCGTTTGTATAAAAACAGAGTAAGCAGAATTGGGACGGCCATCGCCACCAGCATCGCGATGCCGTAAATACCCCAGTATTGTGGTTGAATCGAAAGAATACCTGGTAAACCACCCACACCGATGCCATTCGCCATCACCCCTGCACTACCACAAATTGCGGCTGCAATAGCACTACCAATCATGGCGCTTAGCATTGGGAACTTGTACTTTAAGTTGACACCATACATCGCTGGCTCTGTCACACCCAAATAAGCCGAAATAGCCGCAGGAACAGAGATGTCTCGCTCACCGTGTTTTTTACTGATAAAGATGATACCGACGACCGCAGACGCTTGAGCAATATTTGACAGTGCAATCAGTGGCCAAATTGGCGTACCACCCATTTCTTGCATCAATTGCAGATCCACCGCGTTAGTGGTGTGGTGAATCCCGGTAATGACCAGTGGCGCATACAAGAAACCGAACACCATTGAACCGATAACCGCAAAATCGCCAGTCATTGCAGCTTTAGCCGCAAATGCGACGCCATCGCCCAATACGCGACCAAATGGACCAATTAAAGCGTGGGCCAAAATAACGGACAATATGATAGAGATAAACGGCACAACAACGAGGTAAAGATAAGAAGGGATGATGCGCTTTAAGTTTGTCTCAATAAACGCCAGAGCAACACCCGCCAACATCGCAGGAATCACCTGAGCTTGATAGCCGACTTTCTCTATCACAAACAAGCCAAAATCCCACACTTCGGGCATCTGCTTACCGATCAGATAAGCATTCATTAATTGAGGCGAAACCAGAGTCACACCCAAAGTAATCCCCAGTATCGGTGTTCCACCCAACTTTTTCACCGTTGACCAACAAACACCAACCGGTAGGAAGAAGAAAATAGCCTCGCCAATTAACCATAAGAAAGAATGAACCGTGGCCCAAAATTGGCTAATTTCAACCAAGGTTTTGCCATCGAACATACGAATGTCGCCAATGACATTACGAAAACCGAGGATTAAACCGCCGGTGATGATCGCTGGCAGCAAAGGAACAAAGATTTCCGCAAGATGCGAAATGCCACGTTCTAAAAAGTTCATGTTTTGGCGAGCGGCTTTCTTCGCTTCATCTTTAGAAACGGCTTCTTTGCCTGAAAGCCCGATTAAGATGGCGTAAACTTCGTCCACCTCAGTACCAATCACAACTTGAAACTGCCCAGCATTGGTAAAACACCCTTTAACCATGCTCAGCTGTTCTAGTCCTTTTTTATCCGCCTTGTCGGTATCATTTAAAACAAAGCGTAAACGAGTCAAACAGTGACTCACACTGGCGATGTTCTCTTTACCACCTACCAGCTCGATAAGACGTATCACGTCTTGCTTCGCTATCTTGGCCATACTTTTGCCCACCCTATATTGGAATACTGTCTGTTTTTCTTTTTAATGGGAACATTCCCACCTACAAGTGCAATATTGACATAAATAATAAAAGGTAAAAATGGGAACAATCCCATTAATTGAATAAGATCACAGACTAATTGTAATTCACTTTAAGAAATAAGGAGTTAGCTTGTTAGCGGTTGTTGAGTGATGTGTGCAGGGTTCATTTCATTATTAAGCTGTAAAATCAATAAATTAGCTGCTTTTTCTCCCGCTTGAGCATAGCCAGGATCAATACTGTAAATATTAGGGAAAAGAAAAGAGAGCAGTTCATTACCACCCACACCAGTGACGGCGATATCATCTCGGCCCAATTCTTGGAGACGTTTAATCACGCCAAGTGCCAGAGTGTCACTGGCGCACACGATAGCTTGAGTCTGATCATTCAGCACTTCATCAACCAGTTGGTAGGCACTTTCATGATGCAAACGTCCAGTGCGATAATTGGGAGTGCATCCACTTTGTTTGCACCAATCTAAGTACGAATCTAAACGTAATTTACCTGTCGTTTTATCGCTAGGATCGACCCCAATGTAGGAAATATGAACTCGATTTTTCGAAGTCAAATGAGCAAGCGCGCCTTGAATAACACCATAATTGTCATAGTTAATCGATGAGACTTTATCGGCATCCATCGCAATCACAACCGCTCGCGATGCCCATAGGTTGAGTTGTGTGATATCGAGATCGGTAAAACCAAATACAATTACACCATCCACATTACGCTTATGTAAAACCTCAAGGTGCTCGTTCGTTTTAGTGCGATCAAACTGGCTTTCCATAATCACCACATCGTACCCATTTTGATACAACACCTGTAGCATTCGCCCCACAGCGCGGTTTTCAGACGGTGACTCAAGGCGTGAGATAATCACGCCAATCACTTTCTCACTGCCACCACGCATTAACTGAGCCGATTTCAGTGGCACATACCCAGAATCTTGGATAACGCGTTCCACTTTTGCTCGTGTTTCAGGCTTCACTTTTGGGTCGTTCGTCAATACACGAGAAACCGTCGATTTACCAACACCAGACAGTTTTGCAATATCCAAGATAGTCAGTTTTCTGCTCATGCGAACCTATAGCGTAAATAAAAATGGAAGATAGCATGCGCTTATCTTAAATGAATTATTGAGTGGTACAGCCTTGATAAGTCGTTGATCCCACTTCGAGCAAAGCCTCATCGCCTTTCGTATGTAAAAGCACGGTTTGAGGCTGAGTTTGCTCGCTATCGTCGATCACATACTTTGCGCCAGAGGCGGCTGGAATTTGTATTAATGTATATTCGCGATCGGCAATACGGAGAACGGCTGACTGTTGCTCAATATACGCAACATCAAAATGCTCACCAGAACGGCATTGATAATGCTGGAACAGGTTCTCACTTTCAACGCGCGAATCGTTCGCGTAATGTGGTGAGCATGCTGCTAAAAAACCAACACTGAATCCAACAAAAATAAATGATTTATTCATATTGCCTTCCACAAAGGGGGGAATTTTTACGGTGCAAGAAAAGCAGGGACATCGCGAATACTATCAAGTACCACGGTGGCGAGTAATTCACCCTGCTCAGTAACTGGCTTACCCGTACGCACTAACACACGAGTACCAACACCTGCGGCTTGTGCAGCCATCATATCTTCAGCTTTATCGCCTATCATCACGGATTTTTCCATATCGATATCAAGAAAGTCCCGTGCGGAGATAAACATACCAGGCTTGGGTTTGCGGCAATCACACTCTTCTTTATACTTACCTTCACCGTGCTCTGCATGGTGCGGGCAGTAATAAATACCATCAAACTCGACACCGTGATCGGCAAAATTCCAGTCCATCCATTGCGTTAAAGATAAAAAGCGCTCTTCACTAAATTTCCCACGAGCGATACCTGATTGGTTGGTCACCAAAACCAGCAAATACCCCATGTCTTGAAACTTCTTAGTGGCTTCAAATACACCATCAATAAACTCAAAATCATGTTCATCATGAACATAGCCATGATCAACGTTGATCACGCCATCGCGATCTAAAAACACTGCAGGTTTAGCCAAAATAACTCTCTCATATCACGCCAGATATGATGATTATTACACGCTTTATTTTTTTCATCACTACCTAATTCACCAAAGCGTTTAGACGTCTAGACGTAAAAATATCTATTGACTTAAATCAAGTTAAGCCATAGCATCGTCCAACAAGTGAGAGAGAGTTCAACATTTTATTCTGTTATCCCTGCACAGGTTTTCCGATGATTCAAATTAATCAAGTAAATAAAGTTTTCTATCAAGGCAATAAGGAAATTCATGCTTTGAAAGAGATTAATCTTCACATTAAGCAAGGCACTATTTTTGGTGTAATTGGCTCGTCAGGTGCAGGGAAAAGTACACTGATTCGCTGTGTCAACATGCTAGAAGCTCCAACAACAGGTTCGGTTGTGGTTGATGGCGTTGATTTAACTCAACTGAGCAAATCAGAACTCAGTCAAGCTCGTCGCAACATTGGCATGATCTTTCAACACTTCAATTTGCTTTCATCACGTACGGTATTTGACAACGTTGCTCTGCCACTTGAGCTGGCTGGTGTCGAAAAAAATAGCATTGAAAAGAAAGTGTCAGAGCTGTTGCAACTGGTCGGCCTGACGGATAAGCGCGAAACTTATCCTGCAAATCTGAGTGGTGGTCAAAAGCAACGTGTTGCAATAGCGCGAGCACTCGCCTCTGATCCCAAAGTATTGCTGTGTGACGAAGCCACCAGTGCGCTTGATCCTGCGACGACTCAATCAATTTTAGAGCTATTGAAAGAGATCAACCGCACACTCAATATCACCATTTTGCTAATTACTCACGAAATGGATGTGGTAAAAAGTATTTGCCACGAAGTGGCGATTATTGGCGACGGTGAACTGGTTGAAAAAGGCACAGTTGGCGAGATTTTTGCTCACCCTAAAACCGCCTTGGCTCATCAATTTATTCGCTCAACGCTCGATTTATCAATTCCGGAAGATTACCAAGCTCGCCTGCAAGCCACTCGCGTAAAAGGTAGCTACCCGCTGGTGCGATTAGAGTTTACAGGCGCAACGGTTGATGCTCCCTTGATGACACAAATTGCCCGTAAATTTAATATTGATGTCAGTATATTAAGTTCTGACCTTGATTACGCTGGTGGCGTTAAATTCGGCATGATGGTCGCTGAACTGTTTGGTAATGAGTCGGACGATACGGCCGCTCTTGAATTTCTTCGCGAAAACAACGTAAAAGTAGAGGTACTTGGTTATGTCCTTTAACACCATCACCGCTTGGTTAAACCTGAATGGCGATCTTCTACTGATGGCAACCTGGCAAACACTCTACATGGTCGCTGTCGCGGGCATCGTCGGTTTCGTGGTTGGTATTCCACTGGGGGTTATTTTACATACCACCAAAAAAGGCGGCCTTCTCGAAAACACTCAGCTGAACCGCATTCTTGGTGCCATCGTCAACATTGGTCGCTCTGTGCCATTTTTGGTGCTTATGGTGGCCATTATTCCGGTGACAAAACTGCTTGTCGGTACGTTTATTGGTACCACTGCGGCTATTGTTCCGCTGACGATTGGCGCAATTCCATTTGTCGCTCGTTTAATTGAAAGTGCATTGCTGGAAGTGCCCACTGGTTTGGTCGAAGCTGCGCAGTCAATGGGGGCTACGCCGATCCAAATTATTCGTAAAGTGTTGCTTCCTGAAGCGCTACCAACGATTGTCAACTCAGTCACCATCACTATGGTCACTCTAGTAAGTTACTCTGCCATGGCCGGAACCGTTGGCGGCGGTGGCTTGGGCGATGTCGCTATTCGTTACGGCTTTCATCGCTACGACTTAGGCATCATGACGGTCACCGTGGCGATGTTGATTGTCTTAGTACAAATTATTCAATCGATTGGCGATAAGTTTGTCCGCCGTGTCGACCACCGTTAAATCACAATAAAGTTAAAACACAGATTCGTTTTATAACAAGGAGTTAATCATGAAATTTAGCCTTAAAGCTCTACTTACCCTCGCCGTTAGCGCTTCAGCACTCGTGCTGGCAGGCTGTGGTGAAAAAGCGGTCGACAACAATAAAATCAAAGTGGGTGTCATTGCCGGTGCTGAAGCACAAGTTGCTGAAGTTGCAGCAAAAATTGCAAAAGAAAAATACAACCTAGATGTAGAACTCGTAACATTTACCGACTATGTTACCCCTAATGCGGCACTGGATGATGGTTCGATTGATATCAATGCATTCCAACACAAGCCATACCTTGATCAACAGATCGCTGACCGCGGTTACAAATTAGCGATTGCAGGTAACACCTTTGTTTACCCGATTGCTGGCTATTCAAAACAAGTGAAATCGGTTGATGAGATTCAAGATGGCTCTCGTATTGCGGTACCTAACGATCCAACCAACCTTGGCCGCTCTTTACTGCTGCTAGAACAGCAAGGCCTTATTACTCTACGTGACGGAGCAGGCCTACTGGCAACGGTACGTGATGTGGTCGCCAACCCAAAAAACATCACTATTGTTGAGTTAGATGCCGCGCAACTGCCTCGTTCACTTGACGACGTTACGCTCTCGATCATCAACACGACCTACGCCAGCTCAATCAATCTAACGCCTGAAAAAGATGGTGTGTTCGTTGAAGATAAAGAGTCACCTTATGTCAATATCATTGTTTCTCGTGCAGAAAATCTGAATGCTGAAAACGTGACTAACTTTGTTAAAGCCTACCAAACAGAAGAAGTGTACCAAGCCGCTTCGAAAATTTTTGACGGTGGTGCAGTAAAAGGCTGGTAATTAATAAACCTATTACCTGTGCAAAAAAGCCTATAAAAACAGAAAAGCCGATACGCGATGTATCGGCTTTTTCGTATCAACAACACGCACCTGCTTACTTAATATGATCCCAAGACATATTGGACACAATACGGCACGGGTCGCACTTAAAATGGAAAATGTCGTGCAGCGGTTCATTGAGTAGCCACTCTCCCCCACATTTCGGGCATTTTCTGGCTTGTTCGTCCGCTAGGCTCTGGCCGCCAACTCGATACTGATAGTAATAAGTAGGGACGTGGGTCAAAAACTCAATTCGTCCTCGTAAATCCCATCCTCTAATAAACAGCACACTGTCCACATCGCAAATCTCGTGCAGTGCAGCGTGTTCTGCTCGGCAACCACCCGCCATCTGAAGTTCATCACACGCCTGCCACTCCGTTTGCCATTTGATCACCGCTTTATGATCGCCATTTAAGGTCGCAGAATTACGATATAAAGGGATCGGCAGCAATGTGTCACCACTGCGCAGCGGAGAACAAGTGTGTACATAAGTGGTGTAAAGTATCTGCCAGCTAGGCAAAACATCATCAGCGGCTTGCTCGGAATTAAGATCGCGCCCCAACAAACGGGCTTTCGGAGCCAGCAAACTAGCCTCCGTCAAGCGATTCAGGCACATCCTAACAAAATCAGAATGATACTTAGGGTGTAAGCTTTCTTGCTCTGGGCAAACCACCCGCACAAAGAACTCGCCCTCTCCCATCACGATGGGGAATTCACGCCCAAGCACTTGACCGTTATAGCGTAAAGCATCCATTAGGCCATTAATCGCTTTGTCTACCGCCGAGATAGTCGTGTTATCAAAACACTCAAACTGCAATTCAACCACGTACATCGTTACACCACAGGTTCTAAATTAGCGAAAAACTCGGCCACACTTTCGGCCAGCACGTCGCGTTTATCGGTACCTAAACGTTCTAATAACACATGGCCAGAAAGGTTACAGATCGAAATTACATCCATCTCCGCATCGGTTGCACCAATAAATACGGTTGGTTTGAGTTTTAGTCGGCGCTGAGTCACCAAATGACCGAGGATATTTTCCTGCAAACGAACAAAATCATCCTCACTCCACACTTGCAATAGAGCGAGCTCGTTGCCTTGCCATTTAGCGGGCATGTCCGCACAAAACTGTACGCCATAAAAGGCTTTAATATCAGAATGTAGAGTCAATTCAATCGCTGCTTCTACGTTAGAAAAATCAGCTGCAACCGATCTGACGATGGGCTTCCACAGCACACTGTCTTGGTCGTTCATCACTGCGCAAGGGGAATCTAACTCAGCCAACTCATCATTACGAGGAGACTCGCCATGCTTTGTTTGGTAAGCGTCAAGATAACGTTGAGTAAATGAAAGTAAGGCTTGCTCGGCAGTTTGTGCCATGAAGTGCTCCAAAATTGATGAGTCGCTGCCTTGTGTGATGACAGCAACCCTAGGATTGCGTAAAATTCTGCTTATTCTAATCGAATTGACGTGAAAGTATGAGCAAATATTCCGATGCCAAAGCGCTGGCAGGGTTAACCCTTGGCAAAAAAACCGACTACGCCAAACAATACGATCCAAGCTTACTGCAACCTGTCCCTCGTAGCTTAAACCGTGATGATCTGAATTTGGGGGATAGCTTACCGTTTAAAGGCTGTGACATTTGGACTTTGTACGAGCTCTCTTGGCTCAATGAAAAAGGGTTACCACAAGTGGCAATTGGCGAGGTTTCTATCCCTGCGACAAGTGCTAGTTTGATTGAATCTAAATCCTTTAAGCTCTACCTGAATAGCTATAACCAAAGCAAAATAGCCAGTTGGGATGAAGTAACGCAGCGCTTAACCAACGATTTATCGGCCTGTGCCGGCGCGCCAGTCAGTGTCACTCTCAACCCGGTGACCGATTACACTGGCCAAGCAATTGTGACTATGCAGGGTGAATGCATTGATGGACAAGATATTGAGATTGAAAGTTACCTATTTGATGCCAGCTTACTGAAAAGTGCCGCGCGTGGTGAGCAAGTCAATGAAACACTGCACAGCCATTTACTGAAATCGAACTGTTTAATCACCAATCAACCCGACTGGGGCAGCGTCGAAATTCATTATCAAGGTCAACAAATTGATCGAGAAGCACTGTTACGTTATCTCGTCTCATTTCGTGAACATAATGAGTTCCACGAACAGTGTGTAGAGCGCATCTTCACCGACATTATGCAATACTGCCAACCGACACAGTTAACGGTATACGCTCGATACACTCGCCGCGGCGGTTTGGATATCAACCCATTTCGCTCAACCGAACAAGAACGGCCAACACATAACCAACGTATGGCCCGTCAATAAGGATTAGCATTAGGATGATCAACGTGCGCTGGACACTTTTGCTCAGTTTAACTCTGGCTCTGTTTTCATTGGCTTCACAAGCCACTATCTACTCGTCGCCAATGTTAAATGAAGCCAATGGGTTGATTGATATCTCACCGAATCAAGCCAAAACCCTAGCCACTGAGTATCTGACTCAGCGCAAGTTGGCCGAAAAATCAGAAAAATCATCATCAGTGATGGCGCGCGATGAAAGCGACAGTCGGATTCGAACACCGGGCAGCAGCGTTGATGCGTTAAAGATTTTAGCCAAAGCAGAGTTCCAGTTGCACAATATGGATGCCGCACTGGCCGCGTTAAAACTTGCTGAAGAGCTCACGCAACACTATCAATTGCCTTATTTAGCCACGGATGTACAAATACTCAAAACTCGTCTAATTTGGCTCAATAATAATGATGCAAGCGCCGCTCGGCAGGCGCTACGCGCGATCAGCATTCAATATGATGCCATCAAAAATGCGGATCAAGTGGCAAAAGGTCTCGATTATAAAATTACCCTGCTCAAAGCAGAAATTGCCTCAAAAGCCAATGATATCGAACTGGCCAATAAGCTTTTTGCTGACCTAAAGCCTTACATTGATTCGATCTCCTCACCGAAAACCGTGATTGAATATCAGATTGTTATTGGTCAACATTTTCTCACTCATGGCTTTTACAATCGTGCTTTATCTGAGTTGCTAGTTGCCTATTGGGGCGCGATTGAAAACAACTCAAGCGCCCTACTCGCTAAAACCAATACCTTACTGGCTCAGCTTTTTTTTGAAAGAAAAGTGCTCGATAAGGCTTTAGAGCATTTGTCTCAAGCCGCCGATTTTTATGACGGCTATAACAAGTCGCCAGCCTTGGCTGATGTATTGCAACGTATGGGCGATGTCTATTACCAGCAAGGTAAATACAATCTAGCGCTCGTTCACTACTTCAACGTGATCGATCACGAAACGAGCCGCAATGATCTGGAAAAAGTCATTGAAGTGCGTATTAGTTTGGCGGCGACCTATCTTAATCTCTATAACTACCCATTAACTGACCAATATCTCACTCGCGCTGAAGACTTGCTTGAGCTGAAAGATTATCCTCGTTTAAAGGCACAGGCTTACTTACTGCATTCAGGATTGGCCTTTCACCAAAAACAAGCCGATGTGGTCATCAGCAACGCTCAACACGCCTTAAGCGTTGCTAAAACGATGCAAGATGAAGAGATTGAAGAGCATGCCTATCGGTTACTGGCCTTGGGTTATGAGCAAAACGGTCAGTACGCACAGGCCTTAGAGAACATAAAACGCAGCAATGCACTATCGCAAATACGCCAAGAAAAACTCAATCAGATCAGTGAAGATGCTTTTCGTCAACAAAAAGAGTTTGTAGAACAAACCTTACATCTAGTCGGGCAAGAAAAAGCGCTGCTCAAAACTCAAGAAGAGTATAATAAGTTCAAAAAGATCGCCTTTATTCTGTTTATCATCTCCATCATTTTATTTTTACTGCTACTGCGTAGAGGCTACCTTATCCAGTTGCAAAATGAAGAAATCGATGAACTCAACAGCACGCTCTTTACCCATTCTCGCTCTCGCTTGCGTAACCTGCGCATGCTCAATGCTAAACTTCCTTCAGCGATGCAAAAAAGCAGCCGTCATTTTGAGCCGTGGTATATTGGTGAACTCATCCACGAGCCACTGAGTGATCGCCTCCGCTTTGTGATGATTGATATTCCCTTTCTGCGCAACATGTACTTAGAACATGGCTATTCAGCTGGCTTAGAATTGGAGCATCAATTTGGTCAGTTTTTAAAATCGAAAATCAAAGAACCGAATCGAATTTATCACTTTTCAGATTCCAATCTGCTCTATATCGAACCGAATGCCGATCGCAATACACCGCCTGAAATCGCATTCGATCAAATTCAGCAATGGATAGATGAATTTCAACCTGAACGTCGCTTAAACCGTACAATACGGATGGGCATCGCCGACTACCCATTTTTGCCAAGAGCTTATATGGCGATTAATGATAAAGAGCTGCTCGATATTCTGCTGATGGCAACCAACACGGCTCGTGAGCTAAGTATGAGAGAAGAAGCAAGCCATTGGGTCTACTTAAAAGCGATTGATAACGCTCCAGCCGCTAGTTTTGCCTCCAACAATATTCGCAAATCATGCAAGCACGCCATCAATCAAGGGTTGATAAAAGTGCATTCTTCTTATAAGAATGAGGAGAGCATCAAAAAACTCCTAAAAGATGGGTAATTACTCGGCATTCAATGTGTTAAAGCAGTGACGTGGGCAATTAATTTGTTATTATCGATAAATCAATTAATAGGATCCTAACGATCCTCGCAGTTTAGTTTAGTTGTACATGGGCGCTCTCGAACAGGATATTCAAACACAGTTACAGCAGCTGAAAACTCAGTTGGAACAGGTTCGTTTGACACACAGGGACACTTCGTTCAAATTTAAACGAGAACATACTGTCCTAAAACGGATCGTCGCATCACTAAGCTTGGCGTGTCAGGGTAATGATCATCAGCTAAATATTAATTTATCGGATCTTCGTGAAGCTCTAGAGCAACAAAAAGATGTAAGCACGCTCATACCTCGCTTAGCCGTATTGGAGCGCATGTTGAAGCAACAAACTTTGGTTATGGAAAAAGAAAACTCTCATTTGGACTCTCAAATCAAACATTGTGGGGAAACATTACTTCGCGTTGCTGGCCTACCCGCCAAACTTAAGCGTGATTTGCGTGATCTGCTCAGTTTTTCAGAAGCTCAGCCTAAAGCCGAACAAGCGATTCAACTGCTTGGGATTTATGAACGTGCAATCAAAATAATAACAGCGAACCCGAATACGGCCATCAGCGAGCTGCATGTCGCGGATAGAGAGCTATTGACCAAGCTATCCGATGAACTGCAACACCTGATCACTGAATTGGATTTTGAAGGTGAATCAGGGGAACTACTGGTAGATATTCGTGCCAAGCTGTTGATTGGCGTATCGACATCAACGCTCTTAGAGTTGACGTTAGAGGTTCTAAAACTGGTGATTGATGGCACCAACAGTGAGCGAAAAACATCTGAGAAGTTTTTAGAACAGGTCAACTCATCACTCACAAAACACATTAAAAGTAGCACTCACAACGCAGACCAAAGCCAGAGTTACTTTGAACATCGCCAAGAGATGAATGCTGAACTCGCCGCTTTGATTACCCAAAGCCAAACCCTAATCAAAGATTCTGTGGCGATTGACGATCTTAAGCTCTCCGTTTCACCTATATTATGCGAAATGGCGTCACTTTCTGAACGCTTAAGTCATGCAGAGCAACGCGAGCAGGCACTGATTGAACGCTTAAATTATGGCAAAAATCAAATGGAAGCTCTGTTTGAGCTCACCCAAGATTATCGCCGTCGATTGGAAGATCAGTCTCAGCGCTTGCTGCTTGATCCACTGACAAAAGTCTATAATCGCACGGCCTTTAATGACCACCTTGAGCTGGAATATCGGCGCTGGATAAGAGCTCAACACACTTTCCGAATCGTAATCTTTGATATTGATAAGTTCAAAACTATCAACGATAGCTTTGGCTATACGGCAGGTGATAAAGCCCTTAAAATTATTGCCCGCACCATATCCAAAGAAGCATCTGATACGGATACCGTGGCACGTTTCTCTGGTGAAGAATTTATTATTTTACTTCCCGATCAAGAAGATAATCACTGTTTCAAGGTGGTAAAAAACATTCAACGTCATGTATCGAGGCTCCCTTTCAAGTTCAGAGACAAGAGTATTACGATTACACTTTCAGCCGCGAGTACCTGTTTTAAAGACTCCGATACGCCAGAGGAAGTACTTGAACGTTTACGCCGCTCGTTACTAGAAGCCAAGAGTTTCGGTCCTAACCAAGTAGTTTGGAAATAAACACAAGTCCAGATCGGATGTAGACAAAAGAAATCCATTCAAATCGCGGCCTTAACTGGTCGCTATTTGAACAAAACCAAACTAAAGCGTGCTGAACATCACACTCTGCTTGCATAAACATTTCCTAACAATCGAGAAAAGAACTAGATTGATACTGTAATTTCAATCAGTTATATCGTCCTATCGCACATCCGTCACTAAACGAACCATGACCTATACTCCATACTAAGCGGGTATATATAAAAACCAACTTTAGTCGTAGCGTGGACATTTTCCTTACTTCTCAACTAAGGAGGCCAGTATGATTACTCATATCAGCCCTACAGGCAGCATGGATCTGCTTTCTCAACTTGAAGTTGAGCGTCTAAAAAAGACCGCGTCGAGCGATCTATATCAACTGTATCGCAACTGCACTTTGGCGGTACTTAACTCTGGTAGCCATACAGATAACTCAAAAGAACTTCTTGAAAAATATAAATCTTTTGATGTCACTGTCATGCGCCGTGAACGCGGTATCAAGCTAGAGCTGACGAATCCACCAGAACATGCCTTTGTTGATGGGCAGATCATTAAAGGAATTCAAGAACATCTGTTTTCGGTCCTACGCGATATCGTTTATGTCAACATGCATCTGGCGGATAATCAGCGCCTAAATCTTACCAATGCCATTCACATCACCAACTTAGTGTTTGGTATTTTGCGTAATGCCAGTGCCTTGGTTCCCGGTCTTGAACCTAACTTAGTGGTTTGTTGGGGTGGACACTCTATCAACCCTACTGAGTACCAATATACGCGGGAAGTGGGCCATGAGCTGGGCTTACGTGAACTGAACATTTGTACAGGCTGCGGACCAGGCGCTATGGAAGGGCCAATGAAAGGGGCCGCCATTGGACACGCTAAACAGCGCTATACCGCACAACGCTATCTTGGCTTAACCGAACCATCGATCATTGCCGCCGAGCCACCGAATCCGATTGTGAACGAATTGGTGATTATGCCGGATATTGAAAAACGCCTAGAAGCTTTTGTGCGAATGGCGCACGGCATCATTATTTTCCCCGGTGGAGCAGGAACAGCGGAAGAACTGCTGTACATTTTGGGTATCATGATGCACCCAGATAACGCAAGCCAACCAATGCCAATTGTACTGACTGGTCCAAAAGAGAGCGAAGCCTACTTCCGTTCAATCGACACATTCATTGCCGAAACATTAGGTGAAAAAGCACGCCAACATTATCAAATCGTCATTGATGATCCAGAAAAAGCGGCGCGTATCATGAGCCAAGCGATGCCGCTGGTTCGTCAGCATCGTAAAGATAGTGGTGATGCTTATAGTTTCAACTGGTCCCTCAAAATCGAGCCTGAGTTCCAACTGCCTTTTGAACCGACTCACGACAGTATGGCCAACTTGGATTTACACCTAAACCAAAAACCAGAAGTACTCGCTGCTAACTTGCGTCGCGCCTTCTCTGGCATTGTCGCTGGTAATGTGAAAGCGGAAGGCATTCGAGAAATTGAACGTCACGGCCCATTCATCATTGATGGCGATGCCCAATTGATGAAAAAAATGGATCTATTGCTAAAAGACTTCGTTGCACAACACCGAATGAAGCTGCCCGGTGGCAGTGCTTATGAACCTTGCTATAAAATTGCAACCAATAACCATTAAAGGCAAAAATAACTTATGCCGGGGATGAGTGGCAATATTAAGTGAGATCATTACAATAAGGGCTTATTAAGCCCTTATTTTTTGGTCGTTATGTCTTTACACCTTGTCATCATTGATGCTTTGAATTTGATCCGTCGGGTGCACTCCGCACAACCCGATCCTAACGATATGGCAAGAACCATAGAGACAACCTCGCGCACCTTGCACCGTATCATCAATGAAGCTCAACCGACCCACATCATCGCCGTGTTTGATCATCACTTACAAGACCGGGGCTGGAGAGCACAACTTCTACCGACTTATAAGCAGAACCGGAAGCCGATGCCAGAAGCACTGCAACTTGGCTTAGACGCCATTCAGCAAGCATGGTGGGAATTAGGGATTGATTCACTGCTCTCGGAAGGTGATGAAGCCGATGATTTGGTGGCCACCTTAGCCACGAAAGTGGCAAGCCACGGTGAAAAAGTAACGATCATTTCAACCGATAAAGGCTACTGCCAACTGCTCTCTCCCACTTTACAAATTCGTGACTACTTTCAACATCGTTGGTTAGATCAACCCTTTATTGAACAGGAATTTGGCGTAAAGCCGAGCCAATTAACCGATTTTTGGGGATTAACGGGCATCAGTTCAAGCCAAGTTCCCGGCATTGCCGGCATTGGTCCAAAAGCAGCAAAAGAGATATTAACACAATTTCCCGACATAGAAGCGGCCTACGCCAGTGCTGATTTGGCCAAGAAATACCGTAAAAAATTTGATGAGCAGATCGATATGGCGCGAGTCTGCAAACACATTGCCACACTAAAGACCGATATAGAGCTCGGTTTTAACTTGCAAGACATTCGCTTTTCAGCGCAAGTATCCCATCCAGAATAGCAAAACGCTCCTAGAAAGGAGCGTTAAATTAACCTATTGGAGCATTAGTGCGGAGAGATGTTCGACAAGCATTGGACATGCACTGTGATCTCTTCACGATCATGATACAAATGCTTTGCCTGCATGCGGAACTTTACATCATTTTTAATCAGAAAAACTTTTAGGTTTTCAATATCTTGTAAAACTTCATCATAGCGCCCTTTCATTGGCAGCTTTAAGTTGAAGATGGCTTCTTTCGCCCAACCCTTGAGGATCCACTGCCCCATTAAATGCGCAACACGAGCTGGCTTTTCAATCATGTCACACACAATCCAAGTCACGTTCTTGCGTGGCGGCTCAAATTTAAAACCATCCTCGGCATGGTGTTTCACTTGTCCTGTGTCCATCAAACTTTCAGCCATTAGACCGTTGTCGATAGCATGAACAAACATCGAACGCTTCACCAGTTGGTAAGTCCAGCCCCCCGGGCATGCACCCAAGTCTACCGCCCACATTCCCGGAGCCAAACGTTCGTCCCACTCTTCACGAGGAATAAACACATGGAAAGCCTCTTCCAACTTCAGAGTGGAACGACTTGGCGCATCGGCTGGGAATTTCAAACGAGGAATACCCATGAAAAAAGGCGAGTTATTGTTGGTGTACGAATACCCAACGAAGCAGTGTCCGGGTTGAATAAAGCAGACATGTAGCACAGGTCTCTTCGCCGACTCTTTGTTAGACAGAATCCCCTTGCCACGTAACGCTTGACGCAATGGCACGGTAAACTTACGACAAAATTTGAGCAACTCTTTCGCTTCATTGGTATCTGGCGTTTCAATGCGAATGTCACCACAACACGGAAAATCCTCAAGTTCGGCGAGTTCAGATAAGATAGGCGAAATACGATCATCTTTAGGTAAATCGCTAAATTCCGCCGCTACCGCAAACATCTGACGAGCAAAAATAAGCGATTGGAAATCGATCTCTTTAACCAACTTATCAGCATCACCGGCCTGATAGCACTCAAACAAAACGTAACCCGTATTGTTTTTCAAACGAGGAAAACCAAAAACCTCTAGCTTAGTCGCTTTATCTTGGATCTCTCCGGCACACTCTTTTTCAAAGCCTGCACGACAATAGAGCATTACGTGTTTCACTGGTCCACCTCTTGAATATTAAGTGCTGCATAGCCAAACACTCCCCACCCTAGCATAAAGAACACGCCACCAAATGGCGTGATCGGGCCAAACCACTTGATGCCCGTGAGTGCTAAAGCGTAAAGACTGCCGCTAAAACAAAGGACGCCGATGATAAAGCAAATTGCCGCAATGAAAAAATATTTTTGTGCTTTCGATCCCAAACGACAACGCAGCAAAATACCACACGCTAATATGGCTAAAGCGTGAATCGATTGGTACTGCACTCCCGTTTCAAACACCGAAAGCAAGTAAGGGGTTAAATACGCTTTTAGGCCGTGCGCCGCAAAAGCTCCTAGAGCGACACCAACGCCCGCCATAAAAGCCGCGATAGTGAGCAATAACTTACTCTTCATCTAACAATACCTCTTGTTCCCTTCTGGCTTTTTTGAGCATCCAATCACGGAAAGTGGCGATGCGCCCCATATCGGCCTGCTTCTCGTGACAGACCACATAGAAAGCATTTTTAGTCATCAACACTTCGTCAAAAGGCGCAATCAAGCGACCCGCTTCCAGCTCTGGCTGAGCTAACACGTTATTCCCCAGTGCGATACCTTGCCCATGCGCCGCCGCTTGCAGCACCATGGTCGAATGGCTAAAGATGGGGCCGTGGTTGACATTCACCCCTTCAAGATCGTTCTCTTTGGCAAACTGTTTCCAATCTTTACGTGAAGTATCGTGTAGCAGAGTATGGCGTGTTAGATCGTCCAGTGTTTCTAAAGGCTTAGGGCCTAACAGCAGTGAAGGAGAGCAAAGCGGGATCAAAAACTCTTGATACAACTTATCCGCGCGTAAACCAGGCCAGTTACCTCGCCCATAATAAATCGCCACATCCACATCATCGGTTAACGAACCTTCATCCATATCAACCGCTTTGATACGCACATCAATATCCGGCTCTTGCTGGTTAAAATCGGCCAGACGCGGCACGAGCCACTGAATCGCAAAACTCGGCGGTAAACTAATGGTTAATGCCCCTTTCTCACTGCGCTCTAGTACCTTATCGGTGGCTTCAGAGAGTGCGGTGAAGATATCTTTAATGTCGAGAAAGTAACTTTGCCCTTCTTCTGTCAATAGCAGAGAACGATTACGACGGCGAAATAGCTTTAACCCTAAAAATTCCTCTAACGCTTTGATTTGATGACTGACTGCGGCTTGTGTCACAAATAGCTCTTCCGCAGCGCGAGTAAAACTCAGCTGGCGAGCTGCCGCTTCAAACACTTTCAGCGAGTTCAATGGTGGCAATCTTCTGGACATAGGTACACTCAAAAATTAGATTAGTTTTTTTAATCTGAAACATTATAAATTGTCCATTGCCGAGCGGCTAGAGAAATTCTATATTTCACCCCGCAACAAGGCCTGAACGGCTTGATTCAGTTATGAATCAATTGGCTTTTGTTGCGATGTTGTGTTTGCAAACTCGTATTTCGAGTGAGGTAGAATTCTACCATCCTGTTTTGTGCAGTTATCCCCTGCACCAAAACATATACTTCCTGTATTTATTGTTTGACCTGTCTGTCAAATTCTTTAGCACCGCCCTTGGGCGGTGTTTTTTTATGTCTGTGATTAAGTCGGAGCCATAAAAAAACCGCTCACGAAAACGTGAGCGGTCGATTCTGTATCGAGATAACGATTAAGGTCGATATACCTTGATGTTGTTAAAGCCTTGCTCTTTCAAATACAGAGCTTGAAGCCGGCTCATCACACCGCGCGCACAATATAAGAGATATGTTTTCGATTGATCCAAATCACCAAACTGAGTCGATAACTTGTAGAAAGGCAAATGTTTTACTTCCACACCTTCAATCAGCAGTGGCTTGTCATCTTCTTCATCTGGGCTACGAATATCAAGTACCACCGCATCTTTTTCGATAGCGGTCACTTGTTCAACTTCAGGTGCTTGCTCTTGGCTCTCTTTCTCAATATCACGAATATCCATTTGACGAGCGTTGTAAACTACGTGCTCTAGGATTGAGAAATCAAACTTCGCTTCTTCGGCTTCTAATTTCGCTTTCACCGCTTTAACTGTTGGGCTTTTTGAAATAACCCCACAGTATTCTGGCATCGTTTTGGCGAAATCTTCTGTTCCAATCTCGCGCGCCACTTTAATAATCTCTTCTTTGTCCCAGTTGATGAGAGGACGTAAAATTAAAGTATCTGTCACACCATCAATATGACGAAGATTAGTTAGAGTTTGGCTCGAAACTTGACCCAACGCTTCTCCGGTCACTAAAGCTTCAATATTTAACTTATGAGCTATCATGCCTGCGGCGCGCATAAACATACGTTTTAGCACCACACCCATTTGACCATCGTCTACTTTTTCTAAGATTTCAGCCACCACAGGTTCGAAATCGACCGAGATAAAACGCACTTTGGCTGAAGAACCGTATTTATTCCACAAATAATGGGCCACTTGCTTTACACCAATTTCATGCGCTGGACCGCCTAAATTGAAGAAGCAATAATGCACTTTTGAGCCACGTTTGATGTGTAAATAGCTTGATACACCCGAGTCAAAACCACCAGAAATCAAACTCAATAAATCTTCTTGAGTGCCAAGAGGGAAACCACCTAAACCTTTATAGCGGGCAATCACTTGATTGAGCAATTCATCGGCTATTTCAATATTGATGGTAACGTCCGGGTTTTTTAGTTGAACTTTTGCACTCTCAACTGCTTGGTTTAAACCACCACCAACATAACGCTCAACATCGATTGAGGTAAAATCATGCTTTCCTCGACGCTTAGCACGCACGACAAAAGTTTTTCCTTCGATGTTATTACGGCTGAGTGCTAACACTTGCTCGTAAATGTCATGCATATCCTTAAACTCAGATTGCTGCACTTCGAGCACTTGCTGGATGCCAGGAGTGTGAGTCAGAATTTCAAGGACTTCTTGATAGTATTGGTCACTTTGCGCAGCCACTTCAATGTGATCGCGACGGTTAAATACCGCGACTGACTCTGTTCTTCGTTTGATGATATTACGAATATTGGACTCTAAAATTTTTGTGAAGCGCTTGCGTACTGAGTCACTTTTAACAAAAATTTCCGGATGGGGCTTAACAATAAATTTCATAGTTCTATTCGCAATCTGATTGGGCAACGTGGTGAATCAATGGGTCGCATTCTGCTTGCTACTGATACACCGCTAAGGGCGCAGGATTATACACGAGGTGATAACCATAAAAAAGACGAGCCTTAGCGCTCGTCTATGTGTTTTTACATAATCCAACGTAACTTACTGAACGGATGGAACTTCATCACTGTACAGCGGTTCACCTTGCATGATACTGATTTCTACTCGGCGGTTGCGTGAACGTTCACTTTCCGTATCGTTAGAGCCGACTGGGTCGGTATCGGCCATACCACGCACCCTGAGTCGTTGATGAGAAAACCCACGAACCTTTTCCATCTCTTGCGCCACAGAAACCGCTCGTTGAGCCGAAAGATCCCAGTTTGAGCGATACAATTCAGAATCGACACTTTGATTGTCGGTATGGCCAGAAATACGCACAATGCCCGGCACATCTTTAACCAGATCGGCAATTTGACGAACCAATGGACGAAACTTAGGTTGTAGAAATGCAGAGCCTTCGGGAAACGCACCTTTTTCACGAATACGGATCACCAATTGCTGACCTAAGTTTTCAACTTCAATAGCGCCTTGTTCGATTTCTCTTGCTAACGCTTTTTTGATGTCCTGTTCAACAATTTCCATCTCTTGCGACATAGATTCTGCTTGCTGTTGTTGCATTTCCGATTGAGTATTTTGATTATTCTGCGTTGAAGTTTCAGGGGATTGCCCCCCCGTCAATTGACCTTCTTCACGCTGAACACCACCCGCTCGATCTGAATCCCCTTCTTGAAACTCAAGTGTCTGCTGCGTGATATCAATGGTTTGTTGCATGATGACATCAATCGGTGTCGGTTCGGGGCGGCCTGGGCGAAACTCTTGTGCAATGATGCTTGTCCCTTTAGGAATGTCTTTCACTTCCAAACGATTTTGCACACCAAAAGCAAACTTCATCGAGCCTGCTATCTGTTTAAACTTCAGAACGTCCATCTCGGAAAAAGAGAGCAGCAGTACGAAGAAACACATCAACAGCGACATTAAATCGGCAAAGGTTCCCATCCACAACGGCAAGCCGGGAGGTGGGCATTTACAGCCTTCTTCATCATCCATTACAGGCTCCGTTATTCGCTATCAACATCTAAAACACGCTTGCCTTCATTGAGGTAGTTTTTCAGATAACTATCAATGACCCGTGGGTTTTGTCCATCCTGAATAGCCAGAACGCCATCCATGATTAAACGGCGGTTAAGCTTTTCTTGATCTCGGCGCAAAGCGAGTTTATCTGCAATCGGGAAAAAAATCATGTTCGAGAGAACAGCGCCGTACAAGGTAGTTAATAAGGCAACGGCCATGGCAGGACCAATTGATTTGGGGTCATCCATGTTAGACAGCATGGCAACCAAGCCCACCAAAGTACCGATCATGCCCATCGCTGGCGCTACGTCACCAAAGGCACGAAATACGCCAGTTCCCTGTGAATGACGCTCATCAGTCAATACAATGTCTTTTTGCAAAGCAGAGCGCACCACGTCAGCATCATGGCCATCCACCAGCAAATCGATTCCCTTTTGCATGAAGCTATTGGTAATTTCCATCTCTTCTAATGCAAGAAAACCACCTTTCCGCGCCGCATCAGCCATTTCTACAATTTTCGCGATCAAATCTTCAGGTTCATCGGATTTGAACATAAATGCCTTACCTGCCACCTTGGCTGCACCGAAGAATTGTCCCATCGTGAACTTCATCAATACAACAAACATTGACCCACCCACTACGATCAAGATAGATGTGACGTCGAAGAACATCATTAGGCTTCCGCCTAAAATCATCGCCATGATAACGAAAGCGAGGCCTCCGATCAGGCCTATCAGCGTTGCTAAATCCACAAAGCACTCCTCATGCTGCTTACCCGCGATAATGAGTTTAAACTCGTTATCGGCAATAGATTCAAATCTTTAAGTAAATTATTGGATCATACCGAAATTCTCTCTATTCAGTTTATACCTAAACTGAGCAAAGATGCACTGTTGCCAGCACACTGATATGGCCAAGATTCTGAGTCACCGTCACTATTTCAGTAAATATCGGTCTGGTTGCTAAGTATCGTATTATTATTTTTATTATTTGTGATAGTGACAGTTCCAAAAGAGGGACTTTTCAGACAAAAATCGTTGGTTAAATTTGACCATCACTACGCCCTAAGGTAACTTTCGTGCATATTTACCAAGATAAAAAGATTATGGCGAGCAAGAAACCTGAAAATATGTCCTTCGAAGCGACAATCGAAGAACTTGATAGCTTAGTGGAACAGCTAGAAAATGGCGATTTAGCCTTAGATGATGCGCTAAAAAAATTCGAGCGCGGAATATCCCTTGCTCGTGCTGGACAAAGTAAGTTAAGTGAAGCGGAGCAGCGAGTCAGTATTTTGCTCAGTGCGAGCGATGACGCGCCACTCTCTGACTTTACTGAACTACCTGAGTAATAGGCACGTATTACTGATACATACTTATTACTGACTCATATTTATCGATCTCATCGCTCGCTATGTGACATGAACCTGTCAATTAAGTCACAGGGAAACGGTCGATCGTAACCTAGTAGATACCACAACTTAGTAGAAAGAGTGCCCTATGATTGAGGCTCTGAGCTCCTATCAGCAAAGAAATATTGACCAATTAAACCTTTGGTTAGGCCGTTTACCGCACCAAAAACAACCGTTGATTGACGCGATGCGCTACGGTTTGTTACTTGGCGGCAAAAGAGCTCGACCTTATTTGGTGTATATCACAGGGCAAATGCTTGGTTGTACGCCAGATGAACTCGATACCCCAGCCTGCGCAATAGAATGTATTCATGCTTATTCGTTGATCCACGATGACCTTCCCGCGATGGACGACGATGAATTGCGTCGCGGTAAAGCCACTTGTCACATCGAATTTGACGAAGCCATCGCGATTTTAGCGGGCGATGCCCTGCAAACACTGGCCTTTACTATTTTGGCAGAAGGTCAACTCGCCGAACATGCGCAAGTCAACCGCATTAAGATGGTCCAAATGTTGGCTCAAGCTTCCGGTGCTCAAGGTATGTGTATAGGGCAAGCGTTGGATCTGCAAGCGGAAAATCGTCTGGTTTCAGTGCAGGAATTAGAAGAGATCCATCGCAATAAAACGGGAGCCTTGATGCGTTGTGCAATCCGTTTAGGTGCGCTTGCGGCTGGTGAAAAAGGGCTTGCGGTACTACCACAATTGGATCGCTATGCCGATGCCGTTGGTCTCGCATTCCAAGTTCAAGATGATATTTTGGATATCGTTAGCGATACAGAGACACTAGGTAAACCTCAAGGCTCGGATCAACAACTCAATAAAAGTACCTACCCAGCGCTGCTAGGGTTACAAGGTGCTATTGATAAAGCACAAAGTCTGTTACAGGAAGCTCTTCAAGCCTTGGAAGCAATACCCTACAATACAGAATCACTCGAAGAGTTCGCCCGATACGTCGTCGAGCGCAAGAACTAAACTATAAGCGCGCAAAATTATGACTCTTGATATTTCAAAATACCCAACACTGGCTTTAGCAAATACACCCGATGAACTGCGCAGTCTGCCGAAAGAGGTTCTGCCAACGTTGTGTGATGAATTAAGAAACTACCTTCTTAATTCCGTCAGTCAGTCGAGTGGCCACCTTGCGTCAGGCTTAGGCACGGTTGAATTAACGGTTGCCCTACACTACGTCTATAACACCCCTTTCGATCAGCTGATTTGGGATGTAGGCCACCAAGCTTATCCGCACAAAATATTAACTGGTCGCCGCGAGCAAATGTCGACCATTCGTCAAAAAGACGGTCTTCATCCTTTTCCTTGGCGTGAAGAAAGTGAATATGACACGCTCTCTGTCGGCCACTCGTCCACCTCAATCAGTGCCGCCTTAGGGATGGCGATCAGTGCAGGTAAAGAAGGGAAAAATCGCAAAGTGGTGGGCGTGATTGGTGATGGTGCTATCACCGCAGGCATGGCCTTTGAAGCAATGAACCATGCTGGCGACGTTCATCCGGATATGTTAGTCGTGCTCAACGACAACGAAATGTCGATCTCTGAAAACGTCGGCGCACTGAATAACCATTTAGCGCAACTGCTTTCCGGTAGCCTTTATACCTCAATCCGTGAAGGGGGCAAAAAAGTGCTCTCTGGCATACCGCCTATCAAAGAGCTGGTACGCCGCACAGAAGAGCACTTGAAAGGCATGGTCGTACCCGGCACCTTGTTTGAAGAGCTTGGATTTAACTATATCGGCCCAGTCGATGGCCATGATGTGATTGAACTTATCAAGACATTACGCAACATGCGCGAGCTCAAAGGCCCGCAGTTTTTGCACATCATGACCAAAAAAGGCAAAGGCTATGAGCCCGCAGAAAAAGATCCGATTGGTTACCATGGCGTTCCTAAATTTGACCCGAGCCACACTAGCCTACCAAAAAGCAGCAATGCTAAACCTACTTTTTCTAAAATCTTTGGCGATTTTTTATGCGACATGGCCGCGCAAGATCCAAAATTAATGGCGATTACACCCGCGATGCGCGAAGGCTCTGGCATGGTTCGCTTTTCAAAAGAGTTCCCACAACAATATTTTGATGTGGCGATTGCTGAGCAACATGCCGTCACCCTTGCGACAGGTATGGCGATTGCGGGAGATCATCCGATAGTGGCGATCTACTCAACCTTTTTACAACGGGGTTATGATCAACTGATCCACGATGTTGCCATCATGAATTTACCGGTTATGTTTGCCATTGACCGCGCAGGGTTAGTCGGAGCTGATGGCCAAACTCACCAAGGTGCGTTTGATTTAAGCTTCATGCGCTGCATTCCCAACATGGTGATCATGGCACCCGCCGATGAAAATGAGTGCCGACAAATGCTCTATACCGGCCATAAACACACAGGGCCAAGCGCAGTGCGTTATCCTCGTGGCAATGGCATGGGAGTCGAAATCCAAACCCAATTTAGTGCGTTAGAGATTGGCAAAGGACGCATTATGCGCCAATGTGACACGGCTATCGCGAATGAAAAAATCGCGATCCTCAACTTTGGCACTTTCCTACCAAATGCGCTTGAAGCAGCCGATAAGCTAAATGCAACAGTGGCTGACATGCGATTTGTTAAGCCCCTTGATGAAACACTCATTCGCCAACTGGCTGCGCAACATGATGTGCTAGTGACCTTGGAAGAGAATGCGATTGCAGGTGGTGCAGGTGCCGGCGTCATTGAACTGATGATGAAAGAGAAAATCCTAAAACCGGTACTCAATCTAGGTTTGCCTGATCAATTCATCGCTCAAGGCACACAAGAAGAGCTGCATGCAGAATTAGGTTTAGATGCCAAAGGAATCGAGCGTTCCATTCAAGAATATTTAGCAAAGTAGCGAGCGTTTTATAAGCTGTCGGTTTTATGAACTGAAGGTTTTTATGAACCGAATAGCTCGATAAGCTACACCACTTTCAGTTACATCCCAATACTCAAAACCCTCGCATCGCGAGGGTTTTGTTTTTATATCGGCTGGCTCCACTCAAACTGAGTAAACAGCCTTTGCCATACCTCATCAAAACCAGCTTTAAGCACTAATGCTTGGCCTGTAAACGGATGAGTAAAACGTAATTCAGAGGCATGGAGCATCAGACGCTGCGCGTCATAATGATCGCGAAATAGGCGGTTGTGCTTGCCATCACCATGAGTGGTATCACCAATAATCGGATGACTCAAATGGTGCATATGACGACGCAACTGATGTTTACGGCCCGTTTGCGGCTTCATTTCCACCAAACAGTAGCGGCTGGTTGGGAAACGCCCGGTTGAATACGGCACTTCTACTGTCGCTAATGGTTGATAAGCGGTGATCGCTTCTTGGGCTTCTTTATCTTGTTTGGCAAACTTATCGGCAATTTTATCTAGCTCGATTTTGAGTGGGTAATCAAGCACATCCCCTTGTTCAATCCAACCACGCACAATCGCATGGTACGTTTTTTCCATTTGATGGTTGGCAAACATCGGCATCATTTGTGCCGCCACTTCACTGGAGAGCGCAAACACGAGCACGCCAGAAGTTGGCCTATCTAATCGATGTAGGGGAAACACATGCTGGCCAATTTGGTCGCGCAGCGTTTGCATCACAAATTGCGTTTCGTGTTTATCTAGCCATGAGCGATGCACCAGCATTCCTGCGGGTTTATTCACGGCGACCAAATCATCGTCCTGATACAGAATCTCTAACATGGTTGGCTTACCTCATCAATCAAACGTAGCAACGCAATCACCTCAGCCAATTCCGCTTGATGTTGCCATGCCTCTTCAAAATAGGGAGTGAGCGAAAACCCTTGAGGAAGCTCTGTTTGCTGCTCAATTGCCAATAACATTTTGGGGATGAAAATCCACTGCAGCCACTGCTCCGGAGTGAGGGTATCGATGGAGAAAGGCTCTGTGCTCATCAATGCGCTTTCGCTTGGCGGCTGAGATTGCCAGTACTGAGAATTGCGTAACTGAGTTTCTAGTTGCTTCAACAGGTGGGTCAGTTTTGTGCTTACTGTCATTATTCACCAAGTTAATTTGCTAAGTGACCTTGAAAATGGGCTATAGAGTACCATTTATTGTTCAAAGAGAGTTATTGATCAAAAATAGTTATTCAAGAACACAAGTTAAGGCCACTTTATCCATGGATACCATTCATACGCTTAGCCAATTGCTCACCAATAGTGGTAGCCAATATCGGATCTTTGATTTAGGAAGACGCATCTGCCCGATTGAAAATACACACTTTTCTCAAGTAGAAAAAGGTCAACAACCGTATCCCTATCCATTGCAGCGTCATGCTCATCTTGCCATCGCGTATTGGAACCAAGCCCAACAACCTTGGATCTGGTTTCTTAAATTCTCTTTGGATGAACGCGGCCTACTCAAACAAGCTGAGATAGGTAACTTCATCAAGTTTGTACTTGAAGCGATGGGGTCACGTTTGCATCAAGACCTCAGCGATGAGCAGCAGCAAAAGCTTGCCAATAACCCTTATACCTTTAAACCGAGCGACGACAAAATGGCAGTATTCCACAGCCAAATACGCGCCCAGTTGAACCTACCATCAAGCCAATATTATGAGCATGCGCAACACTATTTTAGTGGGGATTTAGGCTGGGAAAACTGGCAGACGGTCGGCTTACAAGGCATTACTGATATTTGTGCTCGTTTAAACAAAGAACAAAATAGCGTGTTACTAAGGAAAGCATTAAACCACCTCTCCGCTCAGCCTTTGTATGCCCTGCTTGGGGCACTCGAACATAGTGCACCGTTGAATGATAAGTTGGCGCTGCGTTTGCAAGAGATGGCAATGCTGCACATCGAAAGCCACGAACCTGATCTGTTCTTACTCTCTGCTTTAATACGAGCCTTATCAGGTGCGAATAATGCACTCACCGCGACCTTGGTTGAACGTATTCTGCAAAGCCCACGCTTGAGCCATCAAGAGATATTAATTGCCATTGCAGGGCGCTCGTGGCATGTATTGTCTAACCCATCACTTGCCGAAACGTTTTTATTACGCTTGGCGCAAACAGGCAATCAAGCCCTCTTTAACCAGCTCTTTGCTGATTTAGTGATGCTGCCAGAACTGCGAATGGTACTGCTGCCACTGCTGCATTCTAGCCCTTCGATCGAATTAGCCGATGCCTTAATTCGCTTACAACAAACAACTAAAGCTCAATAACTGGAATGTTTATGCTAGGCGATCTATTGGCTATTTTATTACTCAGCTTGGGCTGCTTTCTTTTCTGGCAACAGCGTCGCCAAGCCGAATTAGCAAAAGCGGCGATCAGTCGAAAATGCGAACAACTCGACTTACAGCTGATCAGCGTTGCTTTTGGACACCACAAATTCAAAACGCCAGAAGGACTCTGGCGTTGGCATACCGTTTATTGGTTTGAGTTTTCTGCACTAGGTGACGACTGCTACCAAGGTGAATTACAAATGATAGGCTTTAGGCCATCTGCTTTTCATTTGCCGCCTCATCGTATGTAAACTCAAATTCCCAATAAGGGCCAAAAACATCTTCTTTCTCACCCAACAGCTCAAAGCCGAGTTTTTTGAGTACCGCAATAGAGGCATGGTGGCCAATATTAGCAGTGGCTGTAATTTTTTGTCGTTGCAATTGGTAGGCTGCTTTAGGTAAAAAAGCCTTCAATGCCTCAGTTGCAATGCCTTTGCCCCAATACAATTTATCAAAAAGAAAACCGAGTTCTGCTCGCTCTTCGTCAAGTTCAATGAACAAATGCCCCATGTATTCGCGGTTATAATTATCTAACACCGCCATTGCGTACAAATGAGGATCATGAAGCACTCGTTGAAAAAGCTGTTTTGCTGAAGCGACCGTTTTAGGGCCATTCATCTGTGCCCGATTTTTGGCGCAACAATTGAGCATCAAAAAATCAGACTCTAACGAATCGGTGTAAGGGAGAAGAAGCGTTCTTCTTGTTACGGTTGTCACGTACAATCCTTGTTAGCCGCAAAATAATACCGAAAGACTCAACTAGGCTCAGGGCAATACGCCTTAGCCCAGATAAAATCTGGTACTCTATTTTTGCAAAGAAGCCGAAAATTAAACCAACCGAACGATGAGGTAATTGATCTAGATTGTTTTTTTGTTGTTATTATTTTGCTGCACTTATCATATGAACTTTTTTTGAAGCAACAACACGCTAAAGCCAGAATGCAAGTAATAAGAAAAGCCTCAACACGCATGTGTCGAGGCTTAAAGTCTTACTCGCAGCAGTCCAGCTACTAAATTGTGTGCTCCATGCATCATCCATAATAGTGGCCAATTCTTCGGCTCATCCTGCATCGCCATCCTAGCGGTGTCCAAACTTTCCATGGTACTAACACTCCGGTCAATACTCATCACTTGTTCCTTGAGCGGTGTCCATAACATCATCCTGATGTTGTCCTGCCTTATCCACAAGGTGTCCATCGCCAATCCATGCAGCTCGCATCCTGCCAACTGTTGTATCCTTACGCTGTCCTAGCATCCTGCGTGGTTATTCTTCGTGAACAACCTTGTCTTCTTCCTGAAGAGACCAAACCCTGGTGCTTTGTAATTCCTTGTCAGAATCCTTCCGACAGGGTTCAATTTACTCGTTTGGCTTTAAGAAACAATCACCTAAAAATATCATTTTAAAAAAAACAACCTAAAGAAATAGATATATTAATTAAAAACAAATAGTTATAAAAAAATCACCACCAAACACTGCGCTAAACACTGTGATTTCTTACAAACAATGTGCGAGATCTCTTACAACACTTCGCCACTTTTGCTCTTGGTAAATAAAAGGTAAGATCACAGCAACTCACAAAAAGGACAACCTATGCTCACAAAAGATGTCACTCAAGAACTAGAAAACATCTTGACTCTCTTACAACAACAGGGAAAGGAACCGAGTGTGGCCTTAGTAAAGTCACGTCTTAGCACCTCAGTGCCAATGCCAGCCTTGATTGCAACCATCAAAAGTTGGAAAAATGCACACCGAGTTCCCAAAGTAGAAGTGAGCGTTAGTACGGAAAATAGCGCGAGCAAGGTAGCCGAACTTGAAACGCAACTAGCCGCTTTGTCAGCCCGAGTAGCAGCCCTAGAGGCACAACTAACCGAGAAGTAATTGAATGATGAAAATTTGGGTGGACGCCGATGCATGTCCGAAAGTAATTCGTGAAACCATTGTCCGCGCAGCCGAAAGGACGGGCGTTGAATGTACTTTTGTGGCCAATCATGTCGTTCCGATTCCGCAACGATCCAACATTCGTTCACTGCAAGTCCCCAGTGGTTTTGATGTTGCCGATAACGAAATCGTCAAACGGGTAGAAGTGGGCGATTTGGTAATTACTTCCGATATTCCGCTGGCCGATGAAGTGATAACCAAAGGTGGCTTGGCACTCAATTCTCGTGGTGAGCTGTATACCAAAGAGACCATCAAGGCTCGCCTCAATATTCGAGATTTTATGGACACAATGCGCTCAAGCGGTATCCAAACTGGCGGACCAAGTGCGCTTTCTCAAACAGAACGGCGCGAATTTGCCAACCATTTGGATCGCATTTTGGCTAAAGCGAACAAATAACCACGTTTTGACGGTTGGACAATCACTGGCCTGTCCAACCGTTTCTCTTCATTAGCGCTGAACCGCCTTAAATCTTGGATTGGTTTTACAAATTACATATAAACGACCGCGTCTTTTGACGATTTGACAATCTGGATGACGTGATTTTGCGCTTTTTAATGAACTTAATACTTTCATAGTTTACTCCTTACCAAACTGAGCAAAGCGACGATTGAAATTCGCCACTCGTCCTTCTTTTTGAACAACTCGCTGCTTACCGGTGTAATACGGATGCGATTCAGACGACACATCTAAGGTGAAATAAGGATAGGTGTTGCCATCTTCCCACTCGATCGTCCGATCAGTTTTTAGCGTTGAACCCACAATAAAATACTTATCCACACTGGTGTCGTGGAAAACCACTTTTTGGTATGGCGGATGAATTCCGTCTTTCATCAATTTTCCCTCACTTAAATTGTTATGTTATAACATGCCAATTAATAATCATTACCAAGAAGAAAAGCAAGCTTAAATGTGATATTTTTCTCAACCAACGTGAAAAAAGACGGATACGGATATGCACACCATTGCTCCGATTGGCACTATTGAAACGCCTTATAAAGAAAAATTTGCCGTTCCTCGCCAACCTCGCTTAGTGGCGAGCGCAAGCGCGAGAGTCAAGCTCATCGGTCACGCTAATTGCTTAGAGTCGGTGCGAGGTATCGAACAATTTAGCCATGTCTGGTTACTTTTTCTGTTTGACCAAAACCTCGATGCCGGTTGGAAACCGACGGTGCGCCCACCGCGCTTAGGCGGAAATGAGCGGATCGGCGTATTTGCTTCACGGGCCACGTTTCGACCTAACGGCATCGGTATGTCTGCCGTTGAATTGAAAGGCGTCACTCAGCAAGGTGATCAGGTTTATTTGGAACTAGGCAGCGTAGATTTAGTCGATAACACACCGATCATTGACATCAAACCCTATATTCCCTATTCCGATTCGATAGCCACAGCCAGCGGTGGCTATGCCGAGAGCGAGCCCGACAAGATCGCAGTGACCTTTAGCCAAGCGGCGTTAACAGCACTGAATGCGCGTGCAGATCACGACATGGTTAAAGCCGTCATTGAGCAAGTGCTGGCTCAAGACCCTCGCCCAGCCTATAAGAAACACAAAATCGATCATAAAGAATATGCGGTAAATCTGTTCGATCTGAACGTAAAATTCACTATCGCAAACAACTTAGTCTCAGTAACCGCAATAGAACGCTTTTGACAAAGCCGATTGGCTGATATTATTAGCGGCTTAATTCTAGCCTCTCATTGGAGAGCGCTTTTAACTATCATGAAACGGATACCATAGAATGCGTACCAGTAAATATCTTCTTTCTACTTTGAAGGAGACTCCAAACGACGCAGAAGTCGTGAGCCATCAGCTCATGTTACGTGCAGGTATGATCCGTAAGCTGGCTTCAGGTCTTTATACCTGGCTGCCTACTGGTCTACGTGTGCTGCGTAAAGTCGAAAACATCGTTCGTCAAGAGATCGACAATGCCGGTGCAATCGAAACCTTGATGCCCGTTGTGCAACCGTTTGAACTGTGGGAAGAGACAGGCCGCTCTGAGAAAATGGGCCCTGAGCTACTTCGCTTTACTGACCGCCATACTCGTCCGTTTGTGCTTAGTCCAACAGCAGAAGAAGTGATCACCAGCTTGGTACGCAACGAAGTCAGCTCTTACAAGCAATTGCCGCTGAACCTGTACCAGATTCAAACCAAATTCCGTGATGAGAGACGTCCTCGTTTTGGTGTGATGCGTGCTCGTGAATTCTGCATGATGGATGCCTATAGCTTTGATATTGATAAAGCAGGCTTAGAGAAATCTTACCAAGCGATGCACGAAGCTTACTGTAAAGCCTTCGATCGCATGGGGCTTGATTACCGCCCAGTATTAGCCGACACCGGCGCTATCGGTGGTAACGGCTCGCATGAGTTCCATGTATTGGCTGAAAGTGGTGAAGACATCATCGCCTTCTCAACTGAATCGGATTACGCCGCCAACATCGAAAAAGCGGAAGCCATTGCGCCAGCCGTTGAGCGCGCCGCGCCAACTCAAGAGATGACGCAGGTTGATACGCCAAACGCCAAAACCATCGCTGAATTGGTTGAGCAGCATGGCCTACCGATTGAAAAAACAGTTAAAACACTGTTTGTAAAAGCATCTGATGAGATCGATGCCTCTATCGTGGCACTGATCATCCGTGGTGATCATGAACTCAATGAAATCAAAGCCGAGAAACTCGCTGAAGTTGCCGCTCCGCTAGAAATGGCTAGCGAAGAAGAGATTCGCGCGCTGATTGGTGCAGGCCCAGGCTCTCTTGGCCCTGTTGGTCTTGAATTGCCATTTATCGTTGATCACAGCGTAGCCGTCATGAGCGATTTTGGCGCAGGAGCCAACATCGATGGCAAACACTACTTTGGCATCAACTGGGGCCGTGACGTTGAGCTAGCGAAAGTGGAAGACCTCCGTAACGTCGTTGAAGGCGACCCAAGCCCATGTGGCAAAGGGACACTAATGCTCAAACGCGGTATCGAAGTGGGTCATATTTTCCAATTGGGTACCAACTACTCTGAGAAAATGAACTGTGGCGTTCTTGATTCTAATGGTAAAAACACCATTTTAGAGATGGGTTGTTACGGCATTGGTGTATCACGCGTTGTGGCATCAGCCATTGAGCAAAACAACGATAAATACGGCATCATCTGGCCTGACGCGATCGCGCCTTTCCAAGTGGCGATTGTCCCCATGAACATGCACAAATCAGAGCGCGTCCAACAAGCTGCTGAAAAGCTGTATGCGGAACTGACCGCAGCTGGTATTGAAGTGCTATTTGATGATCGTAAAGAGCGCCCGGGCGTAATGTTCTCAGATATGGAACTGATCGGTGTGCCACATACCATCATTATTGGCGATCGCAGTATGGATGAGGGCAACTTCGAATATAAACATCGCCGCAGTGGTGAGAAGTCGGCCGTCGCTATGAATGAAATAGTCTCCTTTATTAATGCTCAAATCGCCTAATAAAGTATGCTCTTGAAAAGGTTGCCTAAATGGCAACCTTTTTTATTTTGTCACCAGCCACAAAAGCTTTTTCAAGCATATTAATCTTCGATTCATCTACGGTGATCTATTCTTTAATCCATTATTAATGGAGGTGACCTATGGATCTAAAAAGTTTACTTAACCAAGCATTGAATTCAGACATCGTAAAACAAGGTTCAAGCCAACTCGGCGCTATCACACAAGATTCAAGTAAACTCAAAACCTTAGGAGCAGGTGCACTCGGTGGTGGCCTAATCGGTTTATTGATGGGCTCGAAGAAAGCAAAAAAAATAGGCACTAAAGTGATAGGGATTGGTGGAGCAGCGGCGCTCGGCGCACTAGCCTATAAAGCGTATAATGACTGGCAAGCAAAACAAACGACCACTCAACCGCAGTCTAGCTTTGACCCTAATGATGCTAGCCACAGCACGCTGATCCTAAAAGCGATGATTGCCGCCGCAAAAGCTGATGGTCATGTGGATGAACAAGAAATGGCGAAAATTGAGCAAGCCATCTCTGAAATGGGCGCAGATAACCAATTGCAGCAGCTGGTAAAAAATGAGCTGCATAAACCGCTCGATCCCACGGCTATTGCACAGTTAGCCACAACGCCCGCACAAGCGAGTGAGCTTTATCTGGCCTCTTTACTTATCGCCGATGAACAAAATTTCATGGAAAAAGCGTATCTGAACGAGCTCGCTAAGCAACTACAGCTAGCCGACGATCTGGTTATGGCGCTAGAGCAGCAAGTGAACGCTTAAAGTTTCATCACATGCAATCAGAGCTTGCGCAAACGCAAGTTCTGATTTTGTCTTTGCCAAACGTAATGTGTATATTGAGAGCCATTATCATTAGTTAGGATTTAATCTATGCAAGTTTACGGTTGTTGTGAATTAGTGCGCGAGCTTTATGCGCAGATAGGCAGTGGTGATCAAGCTTATATTCCTCAAGCAATCTCCTGCGCCATCAAAACCTTGAATGATGTCGCAGCAGACGAATCGCTGCCAAAAGCGGTTCGAGAGCAAGCAGCCTTTGCGGCAGCTAACTTGCTGATTTCTGATTTCGAGGATAAGTGATGAATTTAGCCAATTTTGCCTCGATGGATCCAATCATGCTGATGAGCATCATCAATATGAAGCTACGTGATGATTTTAATGGCGATCTTGATAAGCTGGCGGATGACTTTGATATCGATCGTGCGGCATTAGAGGCTCGCTTAGCCAGTGCAGGTTTTGAGTTTTTACCGCAAATCGGTCAATTTCGTTAAGGCATAAAAAACCCGCTAATTTAAAGCGGGTTTTTGTACTAAGCTTTTTTCTCTTTTCTTGCCAGAGCCTTACGCTCATTGCGTTTCGCTTGGTTCTCAATAAAGCCACTGAGCTCTTTTTCCGCCCAAGCTTGTGCTTGTGCTTCGCTTTCAAAACCCATTTCGCGCTTTGAAACAACACTTCTGCGAGAGGTCACTTGACGTACGATTTCCGCCGCCCAACCATTGCGCTTTTCAGTCACTTTGATGGTAAATTTTTTACTTTCTGACATTTTCGTTTTCCTAAGGGAATAATAAGGGATTACTCATCAACGTTTGTCGCGCGCCATTATATTATATGGCGGCGGATGTTGAACACCATCCCTTGGTAAGCGCGGCATTAGAGCACAAATCACAATTTTTTTCTGCATTTTTTACAAAAAATTCATCCTCAAAGTAAACAAAAAAGCCGCTGAGTTGCAGCGGCTGGAATAACAAGACTAAGTCGTTTATCTCACTGGCGACAAGGTGAGTTACCCTAAGTTCTTACGTGCATTTTGGAACATACGCATCCATGGGCTGTTTTCACCCCAAGAATCAGGATGCCAAGAGTTCGCTACCGTGCGGAACACGCGCTCTGGGTGCGGCATCATGATCGTCACACGGCCATCTTGAGTCGTTAAGCCTGTAATGGCATTTGGTGAACCATTTGGGTTGTTCGGATATTGCTGCGTGGCATGGCCGTTGTTATCCACAAAACGCAGCGCAACGGTGCCTGATTGTTCAATCGCCGTTAAATGTGCCGTATCACGAACTTCAACGCGCCCTTCGCCATGCGAAACCGCAATCGGCATGCGCGAGCCAGCCATCTCATTAAAAAACAGTGAATCAGATTGCTGCACTTCCACTAAGCTAAAGCGCGCTTCAAAACGCTCTGATTCATTGCGCACAAAACGCGGCCATAAATCCGCACCAGGGATTAACTCTTTCAAATTCGACAGCATTTGACAGCCGTTACACACTCCTAGCGAGAAAGTATCTTCACGTTGGAAGAAACTTTGGAACTGTTCACGAGCTTGTACATTAAACAGCACTGATTTCGCCCAGCCTTCGCCCGCGCCCAATACGTCACCATAAGAGAACCCACCACATGCGACGAGGCCTTGGTACTCTTCAAGCACCGCTTGACCCGTTAAGATGTCGCTCATGTGTATATCGGTTGTTTCAAAGCCTGCGCGATCAAACGCTGCCGCCATTTCAACGTGTGAGTTAACCCCTTGCTCGCGCAAAATAGCCATTTTTGGCTTCACGCCTTTAGCAATATACGGTGCTGCAACATCTTGTTGCACGTCAAAGCTCAAACTGACGTTAAGGCCTTTATCACTGTTATCTTGTTTTGCTGCAAACTCTTGGTCCGCGCACTGCGGGTTATCGCGCAGCGCTTGCATCTTATGCGTGGTTTCAGCCCAAATGGTGCGAAGTTCGGTGCGGTTACGCACAACAATAGGTTGTTCACCAGCGGTAATGGCTAGCTCATCAGAAGCGTCAACACGACCGATAACGTGTGAACACGCTTGTAAACCATGCGCCGTTAGCGTCGAGATCACCGTATCTAAATCGTGGTGACGAACTTGAATGACTGCGCCCAGCTCTTCATTAAATAACGCGGCCAATGCATCATCACCTAGCGCAGCGATATCGGCTTTCACGCCACAATGACCAGCAAAGGCCATTTCAGCTAGAGTAACGAATAAACCACCGTCACCTTTATCGTGATAGGCAATAATCTGCTGATTCGCGACCAAAGTTTGGATCGCTTCATAGAAGGCTTTAAGCTGCGCCGCATTATCTACGTCTGCGGGTTTATCACCCAACTGTTTGTAGACTTGTGCTAACGCCGTTGCGCCCAAGCGATTCTTACCATTACCTAAATCAATCAAAACCAGTGAGGTTTCGCCCTTATCGGTTCTTAACTGAGGGGTGATGGTGTTACGTACATCTTCAACACGAGCAAATGCCGTGATCACCAATGATAGCGGAGAGGTCACTTCTTTTTGTTCGCCATTCTCATCCCATTTGGTCTTCATCGACATCGAATCTTTACCCACAGGGATAGTCAGGCCGAGCGAAGGACAAAGCTCTTCACCGACCGCTTTTACTGCCTCATACAAACCAGCATCTTCACCTGGGTGACCCGCTGGTGACATCCAGTTCGCCGACAACTTAATGTGTTTGATATCACCGATATGGGTAGCGGCAATATTGGTGATCGCTTCGCCCACGGCTAAACGTGCCGATGCCCCAAAATCCAGCAAGGCAACTGGCGTGCGCTCACCCATCGACATCGCTTCGCCATGGTAAGTATCATAACTTGCCGCAGTGACCGCGCAGTTTGCTACTGGCACTTGCCACGGACCAACCATTTGGTCACGAGCGACCAAACCAGTGACGGTTCTGTCACCAATGGTGATGAGGAAGGTTTTTTCTGCAACCGCAGGGAGACGCAGTATACGATCAATCGCTTCGTTCAATTCGATATCACGGCGATCAAGTGCTGGATTATTAACTTTCAGCGTCTTCACATCACGATACATTTTAGGTGTTTTGCCAAGCAATACGTCCATCGGCATATCAATTGGCGTATTGTCGAAATGTGAATCTTCCAATTTCAGTTCACGCTCTTCAGTGGCAATGCCCACAACAGCATAAGGCGCGCGCTCACGTTGGCAAATGGCGTCAAAGCGCGCCATGTTTTCTGGCGCTACAGCCAGCACGTAACGCTCTTGTGATTCATTACACCAAATTTCAAGCGGGCTCATTCCCGGCTCATCGTTAGGTACATCACGCAGTTGGAAAATACCGCCACGTTCACCATCATCAACAAGCTCAGGCAATGCGTTTGAGATACCACCAGCGCCCACATCATGGATAAAGGCGATCGGATTCGCCTCACCGAGTTGCCAGCAGCGATCAATCACCTCTTGGCAGCGGCGTTCCATCTCTGGGTTTTCACGCTGTACCGACGCAAAATCAAGATCTTCCGCAGATTGACCAGATGCCATAGAAGAAGCGGCACCCCCACCAAGGCCAATGTTCATTGCCGGACCACCAAGCACAATTAAGCTCGCGCCAACAGGGATCTCTTTTTTCTGCACATGCTCGTCGCGGATATTCCCCATCCCACCAGCAATCATGATTGGTTTGTGATAACCACGCACTTCTTCACCAGCATGAGAGTTAACTTTCTCTTCGTAAGTACGGAAGTAACCTAACAAGTTTGGACGACCAAATTCGTTGTTAAAAGCCGCGCCACCGAGCGGGCCTTCCAGCATAATATCAAGTGCCGTGACAATGCGCCCCGGTTTACCAAAATCCGTTTCCCAAGGCTGCACAAAATTAGGAATACGCAAGTTTGAAGTAGTAAAACCGACTAACCCGGCTTTAGGTTTTCCACCAATCCCCGTTGCACCTTCGTCACGAATTTCACCACCGGAACCCGTTGATGCGCCCGGCCAAGGAGCAATCGCCGTCGGGTGGTTGTGTGTTTCCACCTTCATTAAAATATGCGCTTTTTCATGGTGATAACCATATTGGCGTGTCTCTGGATCAGGGAAAAAACGCCCAACTTCTGAACCCACCATGACGGCGGCATTATCTTTATAGGCAGACAGCACGTGATCAGGAGTCACTTCATAAGTGTTTTTGATCATCTTAAACAGCGATTTATCTTGCTTAACGCCATCAATAGTCCAATCGGCATTGAAGATTTTATGGCGACAATGCTCAGAGTTTGCTTGAGCAAACATCATTAATTCGATATCGGTTGGATTACGCTCAAGCTTAGTGACGAAGCTTTCGAACAAATAATCAATTTCATCGTCAGCCAATGCAAGCCCAAGGGTAACGTTTGCTTTTTCAAGCGCTGAGCGGCCGCCATTCAGCAAGTCGACGTACGCTACGGGAGCAGGTTCAGCGACTTTAAACAGTGAGGTTGCTGATTCGAAATCGGTAAACACGACTTCCATCATTCGGTCGTACAGCAGGGAATAAAGCGTAACAAGTTGCGGTTGAGAAAGTTCGCGATCTAATTCGATGTAGTAAGCCGTGCCTCGCTCTAAGCGCTTCACCTCATTCAAACCACAGTTATGCGCAATATCCGTCGCTTTGGAAGACCAAGGCGAGATGGTTCCAGGGCGAGGAGTGACCAGTAAAAGAAGACCTTGTGGCTCATGTTCTTGAATCGTTGGGCCATAAGTGAGTAGTTTCTCTAATTTTTCAAGGGATTGAGCGTCTAAATCCGCAGAGAGATCAGCAAAATGCATGAACTCCGCGTAAATACCCGATACAGGCAGTTGCTGTTCACGACAAAGTTCAACGAGTTTGTTAACACGAAACTCAGAAAGCGCTGGGGAGCCACGCAAAATTCTCATGTGCTTAGGTCTCTTATACAGTGGGTTGAGGTGTAATTGGAATGAATTCAAAATCATTAAAATACAATAAGTTAATAAAAGAAAACTGAATACATACCAATTTCACCTCGTGATTTCGAACGCATTATAAAGGAATTCTTTTTGTGACGTAACACCAAAAGCAACCGTTTGCGTCATTTTTTTTGTCAAATTTGAAATACAGCCACATTAGCGTGGTCACCGACACTTTTTCATCCGTTTTTGATCTGAAACTTTGCCAATATGGCCGCCTTTGATATAAAGGCAGTAATTGATGTAAGAGATCGCTCATAAATGCCAAAGTATTATCTGATTCAGCTTCATCGCTCATTGTCCATTTTCCTACTCACTCTTTTTGTCGTCGGTTGCCAAATCGATTCAGATCCTAAAAGCGAGCTTGACCATATTCGTGAACGTGGCGTATTGCGAGTGGGTACGTTGAACAATCAACTCTCCTACTACATTGGCCCAGATGGCCCTGCAGGGCTGGACTACGAACTAGCACGCGAATTTGCCAATCAGCTTGGGGTTAAACTAGAGATGAAACCCGCTTATCGGTTGTCTAGTCTCTTTCCTGCACTGAAAAATGGGGAAATCGACGTTGTTGCAGCGGGGTTAAGTCAATCGAATCAACGCTTGAATGAGTACAGAACAGGGCCCGCTTATTACTATGTCAGCCAACAAGTCGTCTATAAGAAAGGCAACTGGCGTCCAAGAAATTTAAAACAATTACTGGAAAAACAACCGGAACTGATTGCTGGTCATGAAGGTGACAGCGTTTTTTCTATCGTGAATGAATCCCACTTTGAGAATACACTCAGCGACATTAAACAGATCTACCCAGAGTTTCAGTACAATGTGAATAATAACGCCGACGTTAACGACCTTTTAAAACAGGTTTCGAATGGCGAACTGCTATTTACCATGGCTGATTCGGTCGAAGTCTCGCTGTCGCAGCGAATATACCCTGACTTAGCCGTCGCCTTTGAATTAACTGAAGATCAGCCTATCGCTTGGTATATGCGTCGCTCTGAAGATGAAAGTTTATACGCCTTGATGATTGAGTTTTTTGGCAACCTTAAACAATCTGGTCAATTAGCGGCCTTGGAAGAGAAATATATTGGTCACGTGGGCACGTTTGATTATGTCGATACGCGCGCCTTTATTAGAGCACTCGATGTCCGCTTACCAAAATGGGCCCCTCTTTTCCAACAATATTCTGACGAGTTTGATTGGCGATTGATTGCCGCCTTAGCTTATCAAGAGTCTCACTGGAATCCATTAGCTAAATCCCCCACCGGGGTCCGCGGTATGATGATGTTGACTCTCCCTACGGCAAGAAGTGTTGGTGTCGCCAATCGACTCGATCCGGAACAATCGATTCGTGGTGGTGTCGAATACCTGCGTCGGATGGTACAGCGTATACCAGACTCCATCCCAGAACATGAGAAAATTTGGTTTGCTCTCGCTTCCTATAACGTCGGCTATGGGCATATGATGGATGCAAGACGCTTAACCAAGCAACAAGGTGCGAACCCTGATTCATGGACTGAAGTCAAAGAACGCCTCCCTCAACTGAGACAAAAGAAATACTTCAGCCAGACTCGATATGGCTACGCGCGAGGTGACGAAGCCAAGGCCTACGTTGAAAATATTCGTCGCTATTATCAAAGTATTATTGGCCATGTTGATCAACAAAAGCAGATAGACAATAGTTCAGGTACTGATGATTTGGTTGTGATCAGTATTGAGGAGGAGGAGGCCGCGTTAGAAGCGATGGAATCGGCCGATGAGGCGCAGGATAATCAGTATCTCGACCCCGTAGCTCAATAAGCATAACAATAGCTAAATCTTCCACGTTGAACAAAAATTGCACACTTGATTTCCAAGTGTGCAGCCCATACATCAAAACGTGAAAAAGATCGTTTCCTAAGTTTCATATTATGGTAACAATCCTGCACTATAAAGGCAGATTAAGATTGTCATAAGGCACCCTAAACCATTAGGGATCATTGTCAAAACTCAGCAGTAGGAGGTTGTTTATGCTTAAACGTAAAAAGCTATCAAAACACCTTAATAAAACGGTGGCAGCGAACCGTCGTAAGCGTATGTTATCCAATAATAAAAAGAAAATTATCTGGCGTAACCGTGCATTTATGCAATTAATCTCTGCTTAACCTTCAGCGGCAAACATCTACTCAAAGTGGATGTTTGCTAAAGCCCATCACTCTGTTGTTTATTCCGCTGTTTTTCCGCCTGTATCTCTGCGCGTCTTCGTCTAAAAAAAGATTGCAGTTGCTCCCGACACTCCTCTTCTAACAATCCTTTATCGACCGTCGCGTAATGATAGGAGGCTTGGCTTTCAAATAAATTCAGCACCGTACCGGCCGCCCCAGCTTTGAGATCTGGAGCGCCAAAGACAATCCTTTTGACTCGGCTATGCAGCAGTGCGCCTGCGCACATTGGACAGGGCTCTAAAGTGACGTATAAGGTAGTATCAAGCAAACGATAATTTTGTAACCGTTGACCTGCTTGACGCAAAGCCTGAATTTCAGCGTGCGCTGTCGCATCATGTTGACCAATAGAGGCATTCCAACCTTCAGCAATGATTTCGCCATCTTTAACAAGCACAGCGCCCACAGGCACTTCACCTGCTTGTTCTGCAAGATTGGCAAGCGCGATGGCTCGGCGCATAAACTTTTGATCTTGAACGGTAAACTGTGTATTCATATATCCTATTTTCTCTTTCACTAGCCTTTGCCGTTAGCGGACGATAGCCGTTCTGCCAGAAAATCCACCAGCAGCCTAACTTTTGAGGACAAATGGCGATTTTGTGGGTATAAGGCCCATACACCTTCACGATCATCTCGGTACTGATGTAGCACTTCTTGCAACTCACCCGAGAGCAAATACGGCTCTACATAATAGTCGGGCAATTGTGCGATTCCAATCCCTTGCAACGCGGCATTCAATAACGCCACACCGCTGTTGCATTTAATTTTTCCTTTAACACCGATTTCGCGAGAGCGTTGCTGATCCTTAAATCGCCAATAGTTCATAGTGCCTTGTAAACATTGGTGATGAACCAACTCTGACAATGAATAGGGAGTGCCATATTTCACCAAATAGTCAGGGCTAGCGCAGACAAACAGTTGTCGGTTGGATAACTTTTTGCCAATAAAACTCGAATCATCTAACTGCCCTAATCGTACGGCGACATCAATTCCTTCCGCAATCAGATCCAATTTTTGGTTAGTGAGTATCAGTTCCAACTCCAATTGAGGATGTAACTGTAAAAACTCATGCAGCAAAGGCGCGACTTTCTGCTCACCATAAGTCACCGGAGCGGTCACTTTCAGTAAACCTGACGGCGTTTGCTGCATCTGCGTGACAGCAAGATCAGCCTGCGCTAAGCCTTCAACCAATTGCCGACACTGATGATAATAGAGTTGACCCGCTTCGGTCAGGGAGACTCGCCGCGTGGTACGTTGCAACAACTTTACCGCCAAGCGCTCTTCTAATAGCGCAATACGCCGGCTGACATTCGCTACTGATGTCGATAGTTTATGTGCTGCTGCGGTAAAACTTCCAGTTTCAGCCACCGCAACAAATTCATGAATGCCTTCCCAACTCGCCATCTTAATTATTACTGATAAGTAAAAGTGATTCTTATTTTAGACCGATTATCAAATTTCAAGAAGGGAATATACTGTCACTCTCCCCAACTCACTTGAAACTTCAAGTAATGTGCAAAGGAAAATCTTATGTCATCACATCAATTCATTAAATCTCGCGCGGCGATTGCGTGGGGGCCAAATCAACCACTAAAAGTCGAGGAGGTTGACGTTATGTTGCCCCAAAAAGGCGAAGTGTTGGTGCGTATTATTGCGAGCGGCGTTTGTCATACCGATGCCTTTACGCTATCTGGTGAGGACCCTGAAGGGATTTTTCCGGTTATCCTCGGCCACGAAGGCGGCGGTATCGTTGAGCGGATTGGTGAAGGGGTAACCAGCGTCGAGGTAGGAGATCATGTCATTCCCTTGTACACCGCAGAGTGTGGTGAATGCAAATTCTGTAAATCAGGTAAAACCAACCTGTGCCAAGCAGTACGTGAAACGCAAGGAAAAGGATTAATGCCTGATGGCACTACACGTTTCTATAAAGACGGCCAACCCATTTTCCATTATATGGGTTGCTCCACCTTTTCTGAGTATACCGTATTGCCAGAAATTTCCTTGGCTAAGGTCAATAAAGCGGCTCCATTAGAAGAGGTCTGCTTGCTCGGTTGTGGTGTCACAACGGGCATGGGCGCGGTGCTCAATACGGCCAAAGTTAAACAAGGTGATACTGTGGCCATCTTTGGCCTAGGCGGCATCGGGCTTTCCGCCATTATTGGCGCAAAAATGGCCGGTGCCAGCCGTATTATTGGCATTGATATCAATGAGAGTAAGTTTGAGCTTGCTACTCAGCTTGGTGCAACGGACTGCCTGAACCCGAAAACTCTGACTAAGCCAATCCAAGAAGTGATTATTGAGATGACTGATGGCGGTGTTGATTTTTCTTTTGAGTGCATCGGTAACGTCAATGTAATGCGCCAAGCGTTGGAATGCTGCCATAAAGGCTGGGGAGAATCGGTCATTATTGGTGTGGCTGGCGCGGGCCAAGAAATATCAACTCGCCCTTTCCAATTAGTGACGGGCCGAGTATGGCGTGGTAGTGCATTTGGCGGCGTAAAAGGCCGCTCAGAACTGCCACACATTGTCGAGCGCTATCTGGCTGGCGAATTTGGTTTGCAAGAGTTTATTACCCATACCATGGGTTTAGAGGATATAAACCAAGCCTTTGATTTAATGCATAAAGGCGAAAGTATTCGTTCTGTGATTCATTTTGACCAATAAGCCTTAATAGCCAGCCCTTTTTTCTTAAAGGGCTGGGTGGGGGAAACTTGCTATGCACATTGAAAACATTAGCCAAGCCAAAGTATTTGAAGGCTGGCATAAACAGTACACGCACTCATCACAAGTACTAGGGTGCAGTATGCGTTTTGCTATTTATCTTCCACCTCAAGCGGCCTATCAATCGGTTCCGGTGTTGTATTGGTTATCCGGCTTAACATGCAGCGATGAAAACTTCATGCAAAAAGCTGGCGCATTTCAAAGCGCGGCTAAGCTCGGTATCGCGATTGTTGCCGCCGATACCAGCCCAAGAGGTGAAGGTGTTCCTGACGACCCGCAAGGAGCGTATGATTTTGGCCTTGGCGCAGGATTTTACCTCAACGCAACTCAAGCGCCTTGGGATAAGCACTACCAAATGTACAGCTACATTGTGCAAGAACTTCCAGCCTTAATAGAGCAACATTTTCCCGTAAACCAACAGCGAGCGATTGCAGGACACAGTATGGGTGGCCATGGTGCGTTAACCATCGGATTGAAAAACCCTCAACGCTATCGCTCGATTTCAGCCTTTAGCCCGATAAGCAACCCAATACACTGCCCTTGGGGGCAAAAAGCATTTCGCCACTACCTTGGTAATAACCAGCAAGATTGGAAACAATACGATGCGGTTGAATTGCTCACTACTCACTCATCATCCTTACCCATTTTGGTTGACCAAGGAGAGGAAGACCCGTTTTTACACGAACAGCTTAAACCTGAACGCTTACTCGCCGCTGCACAAGCGAGCAATAGCCCACTCTCGTTAAGAATGCATAAAGGTTACGATCACAGTTATTTTTTCATTCAAAGTTTCATTGATGATCACTTAGCATTTCACGCGCAACATCTGCACAAATGAGATTGAAAAAGCCCGCGATACACTCGCGGGCTTTTAATTCAGACTCGATAAATAACGTTAACGCTACAAGCTGTATGTGTAAGGCGCTTGCACCCCTAGCGGAATACCAAAAGCCCAGTAAGCGAGCAGGAACAGCGTCCAACCAATCAGCATCGCAATGGAGAAAGGCATCATCATTGAAGCCAAGGTGCCAATGCCCGTCGATTTTACATAACGTTGGCAATACACCACGACTAATGGGAAGAAGACCATCAGTGGAGAGATAATGTTAGAAACCGAATCGCCCACGCGGTAAGCCGCTTGCGATAGCTCGGGAGAAATCCCTACCGCCATCAGCATAGGTACCAGAATTGGACCAATCAATGCCCATTTTGCCGAGGCCGAACCCACCAGCAAATTAACGCTAGCCGTGAGTAAAATCATCCCCACAATCGTTGCTTGGCCGGGTAAGTCCATCGCTTTTAGGCCTTCGGCGCCATACAATGCCAACATAGTACCAATATTAGACTGACCAAACGCTGATAAGAACTGAGCACAGAAGAACGACATAACTATGTATGCGCCCATCGTAGCCATGGTGCCAGACATCGCTTTTATCACGTCATTACTGTTTTTAAAGGTGCCAGCCACTCGGCCATACACAATTCCCGGAATAATAAACAAGATAAAAATCAAAGGAACGATCGACTTCATCACTGGCGCAGAAAAGGCCGTTAGCTCACCATCAGGCGAACGCAGTGCTGAGTTTTCTGGGATCAAAGCCGCTACGAGTAATGCAATACCTACCACCATTGCCCAGCCAGCAAAACGAAATGCTCTCGATTCCGTTGCGCTGAATGTTCCTAGATCTGGCGCTATTTCCGCATCTTCATCGACAGGCATATTCGCTAGACGAGGTTCAATAATTTTCTCAGTCACATACCAACCAATCGCGACGATGATCACCGAAGATAAACCCGTGAAGAAAATGTTCGCCAGCGGATTCACTATGTATTGAGGATCCAAAATTTGTGCGGCGGTTTGTGTAAAACCAGCGAGCAAAGGATCAATACCAGAAGGAATAAAGTTCGCTGAAAAGCCACCAGAAACACCAGCAAATGCGGCTGCAATACCGGCCAGTGGATGACGCCCTGCCGCATGGAAAATAATCCCACCCAGAGGAATAACCAATACATAACCAGCATCAGCAGCCGTATGCGACACTATCGCCACCAAAATCAGCATCGGTGTTAGTAGTTTCGCTGGCGTGAAATTTAGCATTTTCTTAAGGCCTGTAGTGATAAACCCTGAAGAATCAGCCACTCCCACACCGAGCATGGCAACCAGCACGATACCTAGCGGCGCAAAACTGGTGAATGTGGTCACCATATTGGCTAGAAAACTCGCGAGCGCTTTACCTGTCAGTAGGTTATTCACCTGCAATGCTTCACCCGTTCGAGGGTTGGTCAAATCAAATGTCACATTCGATAACAGTGCCGATGAAACCCAAACAATAATCAATGCCCAGAAGAACAAAATCGCAGGGTCAGGAATTTTATTTCCTGCACGTTCAATAAAATTTAAAAAGCGATCCATACCGCTCGGCTTCGGAAATGGTGCTTGTTTTACGACTTGGTTACTCATTCGTAACTCCATATGTGATGTTGCTGCTGTAGGCCTATATCAATTTATTTAGCCGACCTATTAATCGTCGGTTATTCTATAAAAAAGCCTCAACCAAAGCACAAGCTTCTACAGTTTTTTACAAAAACGGGGACATATTTTGCAAAAATAGCATTCCACCACAACAATCCAAACACATTCTTATGCTCTTTTTTCCTACAAATCAGTAACCAATTTGCAAAATCAAATATTTCATTTTTGTATAAGCATCGAGACGCTAATCAAACTCACTGAACTGCGAAATCATGGTTTTCAGCTCAACCGACTGCTTATTTCCCTGACGATCATGCCAATAGGACTCAATATAAATGGTTTTCAGTGAGCCCGATAAAGAGACCGTTGGTACTGACCAACTGAGTGTATAAAAGGGATGTGAGTGATCTTGTCCGTTGACAATATCACTATCAAAATTCGCTGGCGTGAGAGTAGAAATCGCGGCAGAAGCGCCACGGCTACGAAACCATTCCAACTTTTGTTCGGCCAAATGTAGTGCTTCGATACTATGAACGGCAAAATCCGCCTTTTGCTCAACCAACACTTGCAATTTGACCAAACCCAGTGCCCCAACACCAATTAGAACAAACGATATCATCACTTCTATTAGGCTAAATCCTTGCTGCTTAGAGATCATTCCATGAACCTTTTTGCCATCTAGGTGGAACCGAAAAGGAAAAGCTGTTTTCAATATCACTGTTATATTGCAAACGTAGCGAGTTATAAAATAGTGCTATCTGACCTTGGGTATCAAAGGCCATTCCTCCGGTAAATTGAAAAGATCCCGACTGTAAGTAGGTAGCGTGCTTTGGCGTCAAGGTGGTAGCGCTGCCGTACAATGTTTTTATCGGTGCATCAAAATTAGCATTGAGATCCGCGATGAGTTCAGTATCAAATCCATTCCAATTTGCCGTATCAGCGGCAAATCCACTGTTAAAGTGAAAGAGCACCCCTTGAATGCTGCCACTCCCTCGAATCCCTAATACACCATTATGCACCAGCAAAAAAAGGTAAGTTCCAGGATGAGCATTTTGTATGGTTGACATTGTATCAATCGATGCTTGGTTAAGTTGACAACTGCCATCAATCCATACTTGATTCGGCTGACCAAGAACCAAAGCACCTTTAAATTTCGAAACACAATCAACATCACCACTGGTCATTGTGTAACTCAAGAACTTAAATTCAGTATCGTCGCGTGCTTTTTCCCATTCTCCCCGTTCGTAACCAAAGAGATCTTTAAATGGGTTTAGCGTTTCATCTCGGTAAATATCATTTTTGACATCGACTGCTTCATAAAGACCGCGACTATTTTTCCAAATACCGCTTTGTGAACTACTGTTCGTTTTATGCGTCGGCGCGCAATCGGCACTATTGTCAAAAACAGCGCTTGGTTTTTGAATAGCACTCCCAACACCATTATTTGTCACTCCCGCCGTAGCAATAACATATTTAGCAACGGCGATAGCCGCGCATTCATATTTCCCATCACTATTTTTGGGCCCGGGATCTGGTGGAGAAATAAGTGTAGAGCCAAACACTATTAAGTCTGAAGTAGAACGAATGGCTCCTGGACTTCTCCCACGTTGAAACAGAATGTTCTTTTTCAACGTCGTCATTTGATACTGGGACATAAGTGTACTGGCGTTAGTAGGGTCTGCAGAGAGGTACGTTAACTCTAAATCGACACACAAGGTATTGAGGTTGTTGGGAATTGAACTATTTTTATTGTTCATAATATGGCTATAACCACACTCAAGCCCCCCTTCTGCTCGCCAATGCTGTTGCCTCGCTTGCACCTCATTTTGTGCTCGTTTGATCTGAAAAAAGAGCGAACGGTAGGAGCCTAATGCCACCACTAAAGCGAGCACCAACAAAAGCGTGGTGATCAATAACGTTACAGCGCCTTGCTGAGCTTGCTTCATTACTGCCAATTCCTTTGTTTTATTGCCACTCCAAATGATGTTGATACACGGCTATCCCCCACCAACTCTGCTGCCATAGAGATCGTCATGTAGGCTGAGCTCACACCATTCGCCGCTAATGATGCTCGCTGGACTTGAAAATGAGTCACATTAATCTGGTTAGTATCAAAAATAGCAGAGCAACCAGCCGTCGCTTGGGAAACGGTTTTGGCCCCAGAAATCACAGACGTCGGCCTGTCACAGACACCCAACGCGCCAGAAGTCATGACAAACCCAACATTTCTGATCTGTTTCGTTGCCCCCGTATCATCAAGGTATGCATACGCGAGCGTTGATTGGTCGGCCGAAACAAAAACGATATCATCGCTATCCAATAACGTGAGTGAGTTACCATGACCGCCATCATAACCTGCACGTTGAATATCTTGTTTGAGGTATTGCAGCGCGCCCGTCACTTGTTGCAGTAGCAGTAGCTCCTTGCCTCTTTCGGTCGCTACCTTCTGTCCAGTAATGAATACGGAGCCGATAATGGCTATCGCAATCAAGCCAAGCATGGATGCCACCATGAACTCAATTAACGTTGCCCCCATCTGCTTGGTTTCAGCGATATGAGCTTTATAGGTATGCTTTTTTGCTCTCGGTATGTTAGCTGCACTGCTTAAAACCAAAATAGTCTCCTCCATTACCACATAGGCGCATTCGTCCTGAAGGTCTATAGGTCGTGAATTTGAGTGCACCTTGGTGTGTTGAAAAATCAAGGCTCCCATTTACAGCTCGGCCATTAATGGCTTCAAAATGGATCTGATTTGACGGGTAATTCACCCCCAATTCAATATTTCGATAAGGTTGCCCCGATAGCGATGAAATCACTTGCCCCCCGGGATAGGTTCCTGAATTAGTCAGCACGATTTGCCATTCACCTTGGCTATTAACCGAACCCGACATGACAATATGCACCCATAGCGGCTGCTTTCTCATTACTGCTTCCGAACGGGCGCTCATCATCAAGCCATTAATCTCACCCGCTAAACGTTGCATCTTTTGCGTATCACTGACTTGTTTGAAATTGGGAGCCGCTATCGTGAGTAAAATAGACAAAACGGAAACCGTGATAAGCAGCTCAAGTAAAGTAAACCCGCGAGCCATTTCCCAAATTCCTATGTAATTAAAATATGAAACAAAATTCACCTTGCGCGAATGCTATCACCTAATAAAAATAGCGGGTAAATCAACAAGGAACTCCACGTGATGATTCGAAATTCTAAATGCAACAACCACAACCGGCAGTCGTTCGGGATGACATTGATCGAATTATTGATTGTGGTTGTGATTATTGGCGTACTGTCTGCAATCGCTTATCCAAGTTATACCAAGCACGTTTTAAAAGGACACCGAACCACCGCTCTCGCCGATATGGGGAGAATTCAACTGGAACTGGAGCATCACTACGATAAGGGTTATGACTGGAGCGGGATCATTTCAGGGGGAAATTGCGTCATCTGTGAAAGCGATGCTGAACGCTATCAGTTTTCAGTCGCCAGCTCCGCAACCAGTAGCTACACCATCACCGCGACGGCGCAGAGCACCAGAGGCCAAGACAAGGATGAGTGCCTTACCAGCGATAAGGTCATGACATTGAAATCAACCAACGAATCCGCACCAAGCGCATGCTGGAAATAGAACACCACAAAGGTTCAGTTTGTGAGGGGAGGACAAAGTCATCCTGTATCTGGAACGAATAAGGCCTGCATTGCAGGCCTTATTGGATAGATAATAATTCAACAGTGAATTAGCTGGTTAAATCATCGAAGAACTTTTTCACGCCATTAAAGAAACCTTCCGATTTAGGCTTATGCTTATTTGCCGCTTCACCACCGCAAGTTTCTTCAAATTCACGTAATAGTTCTTTTTGACGCGTGCTCAGTTTCACTGGTGTTTCAACCACGAGTTTGACAACCAAATCACCGATCGCCCCACCGCGTACGCCTTTCACACCTTTACCACGCATACGGAACATGCGCCCTGTTTGCGTCTCTTCTGGCACTTTCAAGTTTACACGACCATCGAGTGTTGGAACTTCAACTTCACCGCCAAGTGCCGCCATAGCAAAACTTACAGGGACTTCACAGTATAAGTTGTTGCCATCACGTTCAAAAATGTGGTGCTCTTTGACGTGAACTTGTACGTACAAATCCCCCGCTGGAGCGCCCATTTCTCCCGCTTCACCTTCGCCAGATAAACGAATGCGATCGCCCGTATCCACACCGGCTGGAATTTTAACATTAAGCGTTTTGGTTTTTTGCTTACGCCCCTGTCCATGACACACGTTACATGGGTCTTTAATGATCTTACCTTTACCATGGCAAGTCGGACAGGTTTGCTGTACAGCAAAAAATCCTTGGCGCATCTGTACTTGACCGTGACCATGACAGGTTCCACACGTTTGCGCAGACGAGCCTTTCTTCGCGCCAGTACCTTCACAAGAATCACAATGGACCAGTGTTGGCACTTCAATCTCTTTCGAACAACCACGAACGGCCTCTTCTAAAGACAGTTCCATGTTGTAACGCAAGTCAGCACCACGTTGTGCACGCGCTTGACCACCGCCCCGACGACCACCACCGAAAATGTCACCAAAGACATCACCGAAGATATCGCCAAAATCAGCACTGCCGCCACCAAAGCCGCCACCGCCCATTCCGCCTTGTTCAAAAGCAGCATGACCGTACTGATCATAAGCCGCTTTCTTTTGCGAATCGGTTAAAATTTCATACGCTTCTTTTACTTCTTTAAACTTGTCCGAAGCGCTGTCATCCCCTTGGTTTCTATCAGGGTGAAACTTCATTGCTAGGCGCTTGTACGCCTTTTTAATATCGCGCTCAGAGGCATCTCGGCCTACGCCTAATACTTCGTAAAAATCACGTTTTGACATCTTCTTCGTCACCAATTTGTTACCGCAAACGACACGCTGCCGCTTGGTGTTTATATCGACCTAACTAATGGCTCTAGATTCTAGTGAATTCAAACTAAAAAGACACTGTTAGTTAGATGGACACCAATGAGTTTTCATTAATTACAGACATACGGGCGTAAGAGTTACCCCAAACGCCCGCATCATACCGTTGATTTCATTCTTCTCTTAGAGAAGTTAGGGTGGGTTAAACTCGCGAGCCACCCAACCCTAGCCCTCCCCGCTTAAAAGGAGGGAACTCAATCAATTACTTTTTGTCTTCTTTGACTTCTTCAAACTCAGCGTCAACAACATCGTCTTCTGCAGACTGTTGTTGGCCTTCACCCGCTTGTTGTGCTTGAGCTTTTTGCTGAGCGATCTCCATCAGTTTTTGAGCAGCAGCCATAAGCGCTTGAACTTTAGCGTCGATCGCTTCTTTGTCTTCACCTTTCTTCGCTTCTTCAAGCTCAGTAATGGCCGCTTCAATCTTCACTTTATCGTCAGCAGGAAGAGCATCACCCGCTTCTTCAATTTGCTTACGAGTACCGTGAATCATTTGGTCCGCTTGGTTACGTGCTGTCGCTAACTCTTCGAACTTTTTGTCCGCTTCTTTGTTTGCTTCAGCTTCTTGGACCATTTTCTCGATTTCAGCATCGCTCAAACCGCCAGACGCTTGGATAGTGATCTTCTGTTCTTTGCCTGTTTGTTTATCTTTCGCAGACACGTGCAAGATACCATCCGCATCCAAGTCAAACACAACTTCAATTTGTGGCATGCCACGTGGTGCAGCTTGAATACCTTCTAGGTTAAATTGACCTAGCGATTTGTTGTACATGGCTTGCTTACGCTCACCTTGTAGAACATGGATCGTTACTGCATTTTGGTTGTCTTCAGCGGTAGAGAATACTTGATTCGCTTTAGTTGGAATCGTTGTGTTTTTCTCAACCAACTTAGTCATCACGCCACCCATTGTCTCGATACCGAGAGACAGAGGCGTTACGTCAAGTAGCAGTACGTCTTTTACTTCACCCGCAAGCACACCACCTTGAATGGCCGCACCAACAGCAACCGCTTCATCTGGGTTAACATCTTTACGCGCTTCTTTGCCAAAGAATTCAGCCACTTTCTTCTGAACCATAGGCATACGAGTCTGACCACCCACTAGGATAACGTCAGTGATGTCGCCGACAGACAAGTCTGCATCAGCCAACGCCACTTTTAGTGGCTCAAGCGAACGCTGAACAAGGTCCTCCACTAGAGATTCTAGTTTCGCACGTGTCACTTTCACGTTCATGTGCTTAGGACCAGCAGCATCAGCGGTGATGTAAGGCAAGTTCACATCTGTTTGTTGCGCTGATGACAACTCAATCTTCGCTTTTTCTGCGGCTTCTTTCAGACGCTGCATCGCAAGTGGATCAGTTTTTAGGTTGATGCCTTGCTCTTTTTTGAACTCATCAACGAGATAGTTGATCATGCGGTTATCAAAGTCTTCACCACCAAGGTGTGTGTCACCGTTAGTTGCTAGAACTTCGAATGTTTTCTCGCCTTCAACTTCATCGATCTCGATGATTGAAATATCAAATGTACCACCACCAAGGTCGTATACCGCGATAACGCGATCGCCACCTTGTTTGTCCAAACCATAAGCAAGTGCAGCCGCTGTTGGTTCGTTGATAATACGTTTTACTTCAAGGCCTGCAATACGACCTGCATCTTTCGTTGCTTGACGTTGTGCATCGTTAAAGTATGCAGGAACCGTAATAACGGCACCAGTAACTGGCTCACCAAGAAAATCTTCAGCTGTTTTCTTCATTTTCTTCAGAACTTCAGCTGAAACTTGAGGAGCGGCCATTTTTTGGCCTCTTGCTTCAACCCAAGCATCGCCATTATCAGCCTTCACGATTTTGTAAGGCATGATTTCAATATCACGTTGAACTTCTTCGTCTTCAAAACGACGACCGATCAAACGCTTAATTGCAAATAGCGTATTGGTTGGGTTTGTTACCGCTTGACGTTTTGCAGGCTGACCTACTAGCGTCTCACCATCTGTATATGCAATTACCGATGCAGTTGTACGTTCACCTTCAGCGTTTTCAATAACGCGAGGTTTGTCGCCATCTAAAACAGCAACACAAGAGTTAGTAGTACCTAAGTCAATACCAATGATTTTACCCATCAGGCTATCTCCAAATAAATTCTATTTTTGTTTTATGCTACCCCCTATGTGGGGGAGGGAGAACAGGGTTTCAACCCTTACTCACAAACTAAACAAGGATGTTCGTTTCTCGTATGCCCAATAAATAAGGTCACTCAGCACCTTTTCAAGGGCAAAATTGAAAAAAGTTATGATATTTCGACTAAACAGCGTAAATAACGACTTTTTCAATCCCGAAATCACTTAATGAAGGTTTCTATCTCGACATTAATCGATTTCGACATAAAAAAGAGAGGCGACGTACACCTCTCTTTGGCACTGAATAAATTAACGCCAATAAAGCATTTGGCTTATTTCGCAACTCTTTACTTTGATACCATGACCATCGCAGGGCGAATCACTCGGCCATTCAACTCATAGCCCTTTTGCATCACAAACATCACAGTGTTAGGTTCATGATCTGGGCTCTCTTGAATTGACATTGCTTGGTGCAGTTCTGGGTTGAATGTTTCGCCTTCAGGATTAATCTCTTTCAGGCCAAACTTTTCAACTACGCCAATGAAAGTTTTGTGCGTCAGTTCCACACCTTCCACCAGCGGTTTCACTACTTCGTTCTCAGCGTCAGCAGCTTGAATCGTGCGCTCTAGGTTGTCTAACACTGGCAACAACTCTTCAGCAAAACGGCTCAACGCATATTTACGCGCTTTATCGATCTCTTGCTCTGAACGGCGGCGCATATTTTCAACTTCCGCTTTCGCTCTTAGCACCGAGTCTTTTTGCTCTTGAATTTTTGCTTCGCTCGACAGTAGCGCCGCTTCTAATTGCGCAATTTGGGACTCTTTCTCATCGACTTCAACTTGTTCGTTCCAATCGATATCCGCGTCAGTACCAACGACTTCAGCTTCTTGACCCACTACTTCTTGCTGTAGTTCTTCTTCTTTGATTTTGTTTTCTTCGTTGTTCATGATATCTCCAGAATCCAACTATTTTGCGCTTAACCTCCACAGTTCAAAAAGTTAAGCACACAAAAATTCGCACAAAGGCATAACTTGCCCTTATTATGGGGATGAACAATCCTGATTCAAGCCTAATTAGTTTGGAAAATTTATGAAAAAACCATTTGAAGTGATCGCTATCATTGGAAAACCAAGAGATCAACAAGCCATTCAAACACATAAAGAGCTTTACCAATGGCTAACTTCAATGGGATATCCGGTCTTTATTGATGATCGTCTCAGTGAAATATTGGAAGGTGTACCTGCGGAACATTTCGCTAGCCTGCTTGAAATCGGCAAAAAAGCAGACCTTGCGGTTGTGGTTGGGGGCGATGGCAATATGCTCGGTGCCGCACGCGTATTATCACGCTTCGACATTTCCGTGATTGGGGTGAATCGTGGCAATTTAGGATTTTTGACCGATCTCAACCCAGAAGATTTTCAACCAAGGCTACTTGCAGTACTCAATGGCGAATATTTAGAAGAACAACGCTTCTTACTGGAAACAGAAATTCATCGCCACGGGCAAGTCAAAAGCCATAATGCAGCGCTTAATGAAGCCGTATTACACCCCGGCAAAATTGCACATATGATTGAATTTGAAGTCTATATAGATAATAGCTTCGCTTTTTCTCAACGCTCTGATGGCCTTATCGTTTCTACCCCAACGGGCTCTACCGCTTATTCACTTTCTGGCGGCGGGCCGATTTTATCTCCCAGTTTAAACGCCATTACACTGGTCCCCATGTTCCCGCATACCCTTTCAAGCCGCCCCTTAGTTGTGGATGGCAACCGCCAGATAAAACTGCTGGTTTCGCCTGATAATCGCGGAACACAGGAAGTTAGCTGCGATGGACAAGTATCCCTACCGGTTTCCCCCGGTGATGAAGTGCATATTTACCAAAGCCCAAATATTCTAAAGCTCATTCATCCTAAAGATTACAGCTACTATCACGTGCTAAGAAAGAAACTGGGTTGGTCGAGTAAATTGTTTTAAACCAACCTCTTCACCTTCTATTGACTGTCGACCTCGATTAATAATATCGAGGTCTTTTTTACAGGGAATCATTAATATTTAATGGGTTTTAAAATTTCTATTTATTTTCCATCATAAATTTACTTATCCTATAGCTGATTATTTGTGAGCCATGATTTATTCCATATTCAAGTTAAGGACTTCGATCACAATTATTATTTCTATCAATTTACTTACTGATCAACTTGGTTAAGAATCGTTCCATCAGTCAACCAGCTATAACTCACCACGGATTTAGATATGAGTAAAAATCTAAAAATTCAAGATAAGTTATGGTCAAGCTCCCTAGCTTGGTACACGCACGACTATCAAATCTCAATTTTACCATCTTTTGCACACGCCTAGCCTGCTTGGTTGTTTCTGCATTCTTTCGAATCCATTAAACAATCAACATCAACACTAAATCTATTTATATCGTTTTTCGATGCTTGCATTCATCTTTATTAATTTAAAGTTGTTGCTTGGTTATTCTCAAATAGATTTATTTCACTCGAATTTTATCGCTAATTATTTGGCGCGATATTTTGCACTCTAAATATATAAAGAGTGCTGACTAATATCGCCTGACGAAATTTAAATTATTCAAAGGTATTATCATGGAAAACTTTAAACACTTACCAGAACCCTTCCGCATTCGTGTTGTTGAACCAGTAAAACGTACAACACGTGAATATCGCGAAGAGGCCATCCTTAAAGCGGGTATGAACCCATTCCTTATCGATAGTGACGATGTATTTATTGACCTTCTCACTGACAGCGGCACAGGCTCTATTACTCAAAGAATGCAAGCAGCAATGCTAATGGGTGACGAAGCTTACAGTGGCAGCCGCAGCTACTATGCGCTGGCGAATGCGGTGAAAGATATCTTCGGTTATGAGTTAACTATCCCAACTCACCAAGGCCGTGGTGCAGAGCAAATCTATATTCCTGTTCTAATTAAAAAGCGTGAGCAAGAAAAAGGCCTAGACCGCTCAAAAATGGTGGCGCTGTCTAACTACTTCTTCGACACCACTCAAGGTCACACTCAGGTTAACTGCTGCGTGGCGAAAAACGTCTATACCGAAGATGCGTTCGATACATCTGTCAATGCAGATTTCAAAGGTAACTTTGATATCGCGAAACTGGAAATGGCGATTGAAGAAGCAGGGCCTGCGAACGTGCCTTACATTGTCAGCACGATTACTTGTAACTCTGCCGGTGGTCAGCCTGTCTCTATCGCTAACTTAAAAGCGGTATACGAGATTGCTCAACGCTACGATATTCCTGTCATCATGGACTCTGCGCGTTTTGCTGAGAATGCTTACTTTATTCAGCAACGCGAACCGGGTTATCAAAATTGGACTATCGAAGAAATCACTCGTGAAACCTATAAATACGCAGATGGTTTAGCCATGTCAGCGAAGAAAGATGCAATGGTTCAAATGGGCGGTCTGTTGTGTTTCAAAGATGAATCGATGATGGACACTTACACAGAGTGCCGCACGCTTTGTGTGATTCAAGAAGGTTTCCCTACTTATGGTGGTCTTGAAGGTGGTGCAATGGAGCGTCTTGCTGTCGGTCTATACGATGGCATGCGTCAAGACTGGCTAGAGTACCGTATCGGTCAGGTTCAGTACCTTGTTGATGGCCTAGAAGCCATTGGGGTTGTGTGTCAGCAGGCTGGCGGCCACGCAGCATTCGTTGATGCAGGCAAACTATTACCTCATATCCCTTCGCATCAATTCCCAGCCCATGCTTTGGCCTGTGAACTCTACAAAGTAGCAGGTATTCGCGCGGTGGAAATCGGTTCGTTACTATTAGGCCGTGATCCTGCAACGGGTAAACAACACCCTTGTCCTGCTGAGTTGTTACGCCTAACCATTCCTCGTGCTACTTACACCCAAACGCACATGGACTTTGTTATCGAAGCATTTGGGAAAGTAAAAGAGAATGCCCACAACGTAAAGGGACTCGATTTCACCTACGAGCCACAAGTGCTACGCCACTTCACAGCCCGTCTAAAGGAAGTTGAATAATCACTAACTAAAGCGCGCCTAATTGGCGCGCTATTTCCTTCTAAATTGAGCAAAACAAAATCTATAAATTTAGCGGGCTTTTTCCTCAACATGAAACTTAAACAAGAGTAACGATTATGAACAATAATCCATCTTTAGTAGGCGGAGCTTGTATCATAGCAAGCGTCTGTGTCGGAGCCGGAATGTTAGGGTTACCGAGTGCGGGAGCAGGCGCTTGGACGACTTGGTCTCTTATCACAATTACCTTCACTATGATCATGATGACACTCTCGGGTTGGATGCTATTGGAAGCATTCAAGCGTTACGATCTTAAAGTGTCTTTCAACACTGTGACCAAAGACATCCTTGGCGATAACGTCAACCGAATTAATAATTTAGCAGTTTATTTTGTCGGCGGTATCTTACTTTATGCTTACATCACATCTTCAGGTTTAATTCTAGAAGGTGTTTTAGGCATCAATAACAAAATCACATCAGTCCTGTTTGTTGCTGTTTTCTCTCTTTTCGTTTGGCACTCTACTCGAGCAGTCGACAGGATCTCTATTGTTCTTATTGCCTTTATGGTACTGAGCTTCGTATTTGGTGTTTCTGGTTTAGCCGTTAACATAGATACTAGCGTACTTTTCGACCGCATTAACGAAGAATCCAATTATGCCCCATACGCTATGGCAATGTTACCTGTGGCCTTAACCTCATTTGGTTATCATCACTCAGTGGCCAGTATGCGTTCTTACTATGGGTGTGAGCATCGCGCAAAATACGCCATTTTGGGCGGTACCGTTATCGCGCTATGTCTGTACTTCCTGTGGATGGCCAGTATTTACGGTAACCTACCACGTAGCAATTTCGGCCCAGTGATTGCCCAAGGTGGTAACGTTGAAGTTCTGTTAGCAGCGTTAGGCTCTGTGATTGATTCAGACAAGGTATCGCACGCAATCAATACCTTCTCAATGGCAGCCATTCTTTCTTCGTTCATCGGTGTAGGCTTAGGTGTTTTTGATTTTCTGGCAGACCTGTTTAAATTTGAAGACAACAAACAAGGTCGCACTAAAACGTGGCTAGTGACATTTATTCCACCACTCACCCTTTCTTTATTGTTCCCTTTCGGCTTTATTCTGGCGATTGGCTATGCGGGTGCTGCTGCAACAATCTGGGCTTGCTTAATTCCAGCGTTATTGGCTCGTAAATCACGCACTTTAGAAGGTGGTCAAGAAGGATTTATGGCACCGGGTGGCAACGCAATGATCGGCATGCTGATCTTATTTGGTATCGCAACCGCAGTATTCCACTTTATGTCAATGATGAACCTATTACCGACATTCAGCGGTTAAGTCAGTTTCACTACACCAATGGCAACCCACTAATGACGAGAATTACGATGGTCTTTGAAAGCCACCAAGCCTCTTTTCCAGCGCGCTCATGCGTTGAAGTTGCTCGCCTGCCTATGGATGCGAAAGTGGAAATTGAAGTGATAGCGACCAAGTAAGCGCTATTCTCTAGATGATAAAAAAGACGCATCAAGCGTCTTTTTTATGTGAATTTATGCAATGTAGATTAACCCTAGCAAACCAACTACGGCGATTGTCGCGCCAAACACCATGACACTCGATAGTTTGTCAGCCAATGTCGATTGGGATTTACCTTTTTCAGAGGTGCTTTTCTTTTCTAATAGCGAAAGAAGTGCTGAGTTCATGATTTACTACACCTTGTTACATTGTATACAGGTTGCGTATTCTATCTTTTTTGTGAACCTCGTCAAACTATTTAATGAACATTTAATAATCAATTCAAAACTAATTAACCCCATCGAATGAAGTAAAATTCACTAGAAAGCCAGAGCTATCAAGCAACATAAATCACTTCCTGTCGCATGCACTAAACTCAGCGCAGTTTACAATACTCATAGTTTTCTGACAGGCATCTTTACTGTATAAAAAAACAGTTTATACTGTTCACTTATACAGTGTTATTTGATTATATAGGTACAGAAATGCTGGCTCATTTAAGTGTGAATAATTTTGCTATTGTTAAATCATTGCAGTTAGAGCTTTCCAAAGGAATGACTACCATTACTGGCGAAACCGGTGCGGGTAAATCCATTGCAATTGACGCGCTCAGTTTATGCCTTGGTGGCCGTGCGGAAGCAGGAATGGTCAGGCAGGGTGAAGAAAAAACCGAAGTCAGCGCCGCCTTTATTTTGGACAATAACCTCAACGCCACGCGCTGGTTGGAAGACAATGACTTGCTCGACCAAAAAGAGTGTATTTTACGCCGAATCATCACCAAAGATGGCCGCTCTCGTGCCTTCATCAATGGCAGCCCTGTGCCTCTTTCACAACTCAAAGCTCTAGGTCAATTACTGATCAACATCCACGGTCAACACGCCCATCATCAACTGATGAAAAGTGAGTATCAAATGAGCATGCTGGACCAATACGCAGGTCACGTGAATCTTGTCAAAGAGACACGCTTAGCCTACCAAATGTGGCGTCAAGCAGATAACCAGCTCAATCAACTCAAAGAAAATAGTCAACAAAACCAAGCTCAAGTTCAACTGCTGGAATATCAAATCAAAGAGCTCAATGAATTGGCGATTGGTGAAGAAGAGTTCACCGAACTCGAACAAGAGCACAGACGTTTAGCCAACAGTGGCGAGCTTGCTACCACTTGCCAGCAAGCCATTGAACTTATTTATGAGGGGCAAGAAGTCAATGCGCTAAGTTTGCTGCAGTCAGCCAACCACGCCTTGCTTGAACTGGCCGAGTTAGATGAAAAACTTGCCACCTTACCCAACATGGTGGCTGAAGCCATCATCCAACTCGAAGAAGCCAACAGTGAATTGCGAAACTATCTGGACAGTATCGATGTCGATCCTGAACGTATGGCTTATGTAGAAGAACGTTACTCTAAAGTGATGTCCATATCGCGCAAGCACTACATCGCTCCTGAAACGCTTTACCACCACCACCAAGATCTGCTCAAACAAATAGCGCAACTTGACTGCTCTGAAGATAAATTACAAGAACTGGAAAGTAACGTTGCCAAACAGTATCAGCAGTTTGCAACCTGTGCCGACAAACTGCATAAGTCTCGTAGCCGTTACGCGAAAGAGCTAGATAAATTAATCACCAATAGCATGCACGAACTGAGCATGGAAAAAGCCAAGTTCTGCATCGAAGTTAATCATGAAACAACGCATCCATCACCACTGGGTTTTGACACCGTAACTTTCTTAGTCTCAACCAACCCAGGTCAACCACTGCAGCCTATCGCTAAAGTCGCGTCAGGCGGAGAGCTGTCACGGATATCTCTAGCAATCCAAGTGATCACCGCTCAAAAAGTAGACACTCCTAGCCTTATTTTTGATGAGGTCGATGTCGGTATCAGTGGGCCAACTGCTGCGGTAGTCGGAAAAATGTTAAGAACATTAGGTGAATCAACTCAAGTACTGTGTGTGACTCACTTACCACAAGTGGCAGGCTGCGGGCACCAACAACTGTTTGTCAGCAAGCAAGCCAAAGCTGGAAAGACAGAAACACAAATGAAACGGTTAGACAATGAACAACGCGTCGCTGAACTTGCTCGCCTTTTAGGGGGTAGCCAAATCACCGAATCTACCCTTGCTAATGCGAAAGAACTGCTGATCGCCGCCTAAGCTGACATTTTTCTTTTTAGGTTTGCAACCAAACTCAAAATTTGCAGTCTCAACTAGCTCGTAGCTCAGTCTATTTTTTACTTCTGCTGCGAGCTTGTTTATTATCAGTCCAGTTTTACGACCTATTGGCAAAGAATTTTGAATATGCAGTTAAAAAAGTGGTTAATCGCAGTCCCTTTAGCAATGACAATGCTGACTGGATGCTCTTTATTAGAAAAACTCGTTTATCGTATTGATATTAACCAAGGCAACTACGTTGAACAGCAAGCCGTCGATCAACTCAAGTTCGGTATGAGCAAAGAACAGGTTAGGTTTGTCATGGGGTCGCCGATGCTTATTGAAAACGGTTATCCCGATACTTGGTATTACATTTATCACCACACGGAAGGCCACAAAGAATCGATACAGAAAAACCTGATTGCGACATTTAATACCGCAGGTGCTTTGATGGAAATCAGTGGCGACTACCCTCCTAGCGAACGGTTTTTTGAAGGCGTAAACTGAACGAAAACACGTTCAAACAAATGATACCCAAAGTGCACCTCACAATGAGTGACACTAACGGACAGGGCTCATAACGAGCCCTTTATCTTGCACCCAATACCGCAGCAACGTTTACTGTTGCGCTTTTGCCTGCTCGGCTCTCTTGCGACGGATCTCTTTAGGATCGGCCAATAACGGACGATAAATTTCGATGCGATCACGGTCTCTGACCGTCGAATCTAGCTTAACGTTACGACTAAAAATCCCGACCTTATTTTTTGATAAATCAATCTCTGGGTAGAGCTCAAGCACACCGGACTGTTGAATTATCGTTTCGACGGTTGAGTTTTTGTCTACCACCAAATTCAGTACTCTTTGCTCATGAGGCAATGCATAGACTACCTCAACATGGATCATCTCAGATTCAATACTCATTACTGATACACCTGTTTCGCTCGTTTGGTAAATGCGTTAACCATATTACTAGTCAATTCATTGAATATCTTGCCAAAAGCCAATTCCACCATTTTGCTCGAAAATTCAAACTCCAGTTTAAGTTCAACCTTGCAGGCCTGTTCATCAAGTGCAGTAAAATACCAACCGCCTTTTAAAGCCTTAAAAGGACCATCGACCAAATTCATCAAAATAGCTTCACTGGCCACCAACACATTCGACGTTGTGAACGTCTTACTTATCCCTGCCTTTGAAACATCCACCGAAGCCACCATCGACAAATCGGAAGATTCAATAACGCGAGAACCAGAACAACCTGGCAAAAATTCAGGATAACGAGCAACGTCATTCACGAGATTAAACATTTGTTCTGCACTAAAAGACACTAAAGCAGAACGACTGACTTGCTTCATATTCTCTCCTCATCACCACCGAAAGAGTCTGGTGTGTAACAATTTTACTTTTATTCTTATCCTACGCAAATAAAAGGATTTCCTAAGCTCAAACCAAACCGTATAATGCCGCCACTATGGTAAAGAAAAAATCAAACTCAAAAGCAGGTAGCAATACCATTGCTGTAAATAAAAAAGCTCGCCACGAATACTTTATCGAAGATGAAGTAGAAGCTGGCATGGAGCTCCAAGGCTGGGAAGTCAAATCTCTTCGTCAAGGCAAAGCTAATATCGCAGAAAGCTACGTTTTCATGCGAGACGGAGAAGCCTTTGTTTCCGGAATGACAATAACGCCACTGCAGCAAGCATCCACTCACGTGGTTGCCAACCCAACTCGCGTGCGCAAGCTGTTAATCAGCCGCCGTGAACTGGACAACCTTTATGGACGCATCAACCGTGAAGGCATGACACTTATCGCACTATCACTGTATTGGTCTCGCTCTTGGGTGAAAATCAAAATTGGTGTAGCGAAAGGTAAAAAACTGCATGACAAACGTGATGATTTAAAAGAAAAAGATTGGGCAAGAGAGAAAGCACGCGTAATGAAGAGCTCATTGCGTTAATCTTGACCACTTAGACGCAGAAAGCTAGACAGACAAAGGTTTTCTGGTAGTATGCGTCAACACACTTGGGGCTGATTCTGGATTCGACGGGAATTTTGCAGTCTGAGGTGCATGCCGTGGGGCGGTTTGCCACGTTAAAAGCCGCAAAAAAATAGTCGCAAACGACGAAAACTACGCACTAGCAGCTTAATAACCTGCCAAGAGCCTTTCTGCCCTAGCTTCCGCTCGTAAGACGGGGAACAACAGAGAGTCAAAACCAAACAAGCTCGTGCCGCGTCTCCCGCCTGAGAGACAAAGCATTAAAACTAATTCAGGATAGCCATTAGATAGCGTGTCGGTTCGCAGTTTGATGGTGAAATTAAAGATCGAATAAGCATGTAGTACCAATGATGAATGATTTTCGGACGCGGGTTCAAATCCCGCCAGCTCCACCAAATCATAGTTTAAAGACGTCCTAGGGCGTCTTTTTTCTTGCTCGCAATAACGTAAAATCAACAACTTAGCATCCAACAACGTCCAATGCGATTTCATAGCAGCTTTGATTTTTAGGTACACTACAAGGTACACTGATTTTATCGTGTTAATCTGGTGTACCCATCATGGCAAAAAACACAGTAAAGCTGACAGATAAAGAGATCAAAGCCTCCAAACCTAGAGAGAAAGAATATAATCTTTTCGATGGTGATGGCTTGCGACTTAGAATCAAACCTAACGGTTCAAAGCAGTGGATCTTCAACTACTATCGCCCCACAAACGGTAAACGAGCTAACTTAAGCTTTGGAATGTACCCAGACATCTCCCTTTTACAAGCAAGAAAAAGCTTACTTTCTGCCAAAGAGCTAATCGCACAAGGTATCGATCCACAAGACGATCGAAAACGCCAACAACAAGTTCATAAAGAGATCCATGAGCACACCTTTGAGAACGTCACGAAAGATTGGTTTGCCATCAAACAGCATGATGTGACACCGGATTACGCCCTCGATATCTGGCGCTCATTGGAACTTCATATCTTTCCGCACATTGCCAACAAACCGATAAAAGCGATCACCGCACCAGAGATCATAGAACTACTCAAACCGATTGAAGCCAAAGGTAGCCTAGAAACCGTCAAACGCTTAACACAGCGACTCAATGAAGTGATGAACTTCGCCACTAACTGCGGTCTTATCCAGGCCAATCCATTAACTGGCATCAAAGCCGCATTTAAGAAGCCAAAAAAAGAAAATATGGCGGCACTGACACCGGCAGAGCTGCCCGAACTCATGAGCGCGATTGCTAATGCCAGTATCAAACGCACTACGCGTTGTTTACTTGAATGGCAATTGCATAGCATGACGCGCCCTGCGGAAGCATCCGGTGCACGTTGGAATGAAATTAATTGGGATGAGAAAGTTTGGACCATTCCAGCTGAAAGAATGAAAAAAAGAAGAGAGCACCGCATACCGCTCACTGAGCAGATGCTGGCGCTATTGGAAGTAATGAAACCGATAAGTGGCCATCGCGATTTTGTTTTTCCGTCGGATAGAGACCCGAAAAAGCCCTGCAACAGCCAAACGGCAAACATGGCACTCAAACGTATGGGTTTTGCTGGAAGGCTGGTTAGTCACGGCTTGCGCTCTCTAGCGAGTACCACACTCAACGAGCAAGGCTTTGATCCCGATTTGGTAGAAGCAGCGTTGGCCCACGTTGACGATAATCAGGTCCGCAGTGCATACAACCGTACTGACTACCTTGAGCGCAGAAAGCCAATGATGTGCTGGTGGAGTGGGCATATAGAAGAGGCCGCCAAAGGCAGCCTATCTGTGACAGGAACTAAGCAGCTACGTGCCATATAGATAACCAAAAAATTCTATTCTTTAAGAGCCTTTTCATTAATTGACTCCGTTGAGATGGTTCCAATGTTTTGGCTAAAATCGGCTAACAGGCTTTGTATCTTACTCTTACTTTCTTCAATAGAAGTAAACCAGTCACTCAATTCCCTTTGTTTTTCGAGACTAGGTAAAAAAACTTCAACTTCATATAACTTATTGATAGAAATAAACTTCTGTGCAGTCCCTGTTGCCAAATTGTTCAAGTCTAGGCTTTTTAAAACATGAGCTAAGTAAGGCAAATATACCCTAGTCGTATCCAATAGTTCTAAGCTTATCGCATTACTAGTTAACCAATAAGGTTTAGATGAAAAGTGTATGTTTCCGCAGTATGCTCCTACCTTTCCAATTACGATTGAATTTCCAGGTCTGTTGGGGTCTAGGTAATATCCTATTATCCCATTTCCTCCATACACAGGAAATGATCCCTTGTTTTCGACGTCATCTTTATTGAGATTCTTTCCACTTCTGAGTTTACAAATATCTTTTAACTTAATCTGATATATATACTTAAACTCGAGATTTCGAGACATATGATCGAAGTGATTTTCGATTGATGTCATCAAGGCTAACTGTTCTCTTTTCAATGAAGCGATCATTTTCTGTTTGTCGAACTTAAAGCCAGCTTCTTTCTTAGGTAAAGAAAATGAAAGGTTAAGTGTCTTATCTTGTAGTAAAGACTCCTTACTTATTAAACAAGAATGCTCACTAACTTCTCTACGTTCGTACAATGACGTAAAGTCCTCAAAATCAGAGTCAGTAATTGAGTTTACCTTACTCAAAGGTTTGTCCGTTCTTAACTCATAAAACCATATGTCTTTTTCTGACACGGTATTATCAAAAAACAAAACACTAACTTTAACTCCAGAGTATGGCGCTAACGTACCTTTGGGAAGGCTTAGAACCGTATGTAGATTAAATTGCGTTAGCAACTGTCGCTTTAGTTCATCTAGATGTGATGCATTGCCGAATAAAATGCCATCTGGAATAACTATTGCAGCCCGTCCCCCTTTTGCCAACTTATCCATCGTATGCTTAAGAAACATCGCTTCAAGACTGCCACTATAACCGTGATAGTAATATTCATACTTAGTTAACTCGTTAACTTTTCCGAACGGCACTCCCGATATGACAAAATCGTATTGCTGACAATCTCTATCTAACAATGAGTCAGATATCGATACGCCACCAATATCGATATCGTTTAGAAGTAAGTTCAACGCCCCTATCAAATGCGCGAATGGACTTAGATCATTACCAATAAAACTTAAACCATTAAAGCAGCTCTTATCCTTCGCGTGTTTTTTTGCCTCAACAAAAACCCCACCAGTTCCCATAGCAGGATCGTAAACAGTAGCTAGTGGTTTAGGGTTTAAAACACTGATCATCGCCTTAATCAATGGTCTTGGAGAATAATAGGCACCTGATGAACCTGAATCTTTCACCATATTGAACAATAAACGGTCAAAATCTACTTCAATACCTTCGGATAAGTCCAACTCTTCCAATCTATGTATAACCAAACCTAAGATTTTCTTTGACCTAACTCGAAAAGGTATCTGATCTAAAATGTTTTCGATTTTTTTCCAGTTATTACGAGAGAAAACACTATGAGATAATTTATTTTCACTAAAACGACTGTTAACTACTACATGATTTAATTTATCTCTTAATGCATAAAAATCAATCACTAAACCATCTTTTGAAAAATCATTTAGATCGAAAAATAAGTTCCTAAATGAGTCTATGTAATTTTCTTTTGATATCTCATTTGAGGCCACCTCGTGAGTATACCTAACTAATAGTAATAAAGCTAATTGCTCAACCGCATCAATAGCATTATTTATGCCCGTATCCTTTCTAATGAGCTCAATGATATTTATCAATTTATTATTCATTAGTTTTCACCAAATAATTGTACATTTCTACAATATCTTCACTAATTTCTTCTTTAGGTATTCGATTAACAAACGCTTGTGTCTTATTAGAACAAAAACCAACCTCATCTTTGACATAAGGGTCTACTAAATCTTTAACTAAATTAGACTCAATTGATGCCAACTTATCGTTATATTTTCCATTAGTATCGTAATCGCCTGGATTACCTTCAGATAACCCCGTTTTTCTACCTAGATCAAATATCTCATTAAGATCAGAAACGTTGTTCGCAAGAGCTGTTGGGCTAACCAGGTAGTGCTTGATTTCTCTTCTTTTCCAAGAAAGTAAATGGGATGTTAGTTTGTTCTTATTGAACTTTTTAGTACCATTGTTTTGAACTAACAATTTACATTTTTCAGTACCAATATTATTCAGAAGATACTCATCCCTGTCACATATGAGGTACACATTCTTTGTATTATGTAAATGCCCTTCTAAATATCCTACAAAGTTATCAAGCCGTTTTATTTTTGCATGACCAAACACTTGAGCATCTTTTTCAAAACCAGATTCTTGCTTTATAACAATGAACTTATTAAGAAAAGAAATCATCTGTGCTTTTTTTTCTTCTGTTTCAGCTAGTTTTCTTATAGCTAGTTGTTTGAAAATAATCCAATCATCTTCATCATCCATAAAAACAATATTTTCTGCGATCGACATTGCTTTAAGTTGTGTATTATTGATTTCTGACAATTCTTTAAGTCTAGAGGCAAGATAGCTTATTTTTTCTCCAGATTTTATTTCACCTTTCTCAACAACCTTAAGCTTATCTATGCCAGATTTAGAAATTGAATCTATTAAGTGAGTTGTTGTAAGAGCTCTACCGCTTATCTTATTGAATGTGGTCCATAGATGGTCAATATTTTTATAATGGAGATGTGAATCTGCTTCATCAAACAAAAACAAAGTATTTTCTCTATCAAAAAGATCAACTAAAGCATATAGAAAAAGTAGTTGGTACTCACCATCGCTCAAATCTTCCAAACGTAGTGGCTTACTTTCTTCACCTGAGGAGCCATTCACTTTCAAAAATTCAAGGTTTAAACTTTTTTTAACTACAAAGTAATCGTTATCTGCAGCTTGTGTAAAAAACATGATTTTTGAATCAAAAGAGGTATGTTCATCGGTCTCAAAGGACACATTGGATAACCCGCTTTGAGACAACTGAATCGTTTTCAATTCTAGAGGCTGACTAAAATCGTAACTATCATCCACTAATGTGTTAATAAAGTTGCTCAGGGTTAGATGATAGGCCTTGCTGGTCATGACGTCGCTATTACCTTGAGCTTCTTCTTTTTGAGCTTGCTCTACTAAGCTCACATATGCTTTATCAACTTTAATATCAAAAGTAATTTTTGTTGAACCATCTTCTTCAAATTCGTTTTCAACAACATAGTCATTGTGACATAAGAATTTTCGGACCAAACCGTTTTGGTTACCAGTAGTAGATAAAAAGACCAGTAATTTTGCCAACGATTTATCATAGTAAAAACAATCCAAGCTTAGTGCTCTTTTATCTTTACGCTCATTATTTAAGTAGTGAGCAAAGCGCTCAGAGTAACTTTCATTTTGACCAGACGAAAAACACACAACCTTAAAGTCTTCGTATAACGAGCCTTTAAGTTTTTCATCAAATATAGACTTTAATATCGTTGACTTCCCTGAGCCATTCCCACCTATGAATGTAGCGATTTTATCAAACTCGATCTGCTGTGCTTCTTTATAAAGAACATTAGGTGGTAGAGGAAGTGAAATAGTTGCCATCAATAATGCTCCTCAATATAACCATACGCCTTGGCGAACAGTTCTTTGTCTTTTCCTAAACCAAACTGAGCAAGTGTCAGCAACAGTGCCTTTTGAATCTCTCTTGGGCCACTGTTCGAGCTCTGCCAACCTTTAAATCGTTTAGCTTTTACAATCTTGTCTATCTGCTCTACTACATCGCCGATTAGCTTAGGCGTGCTTTCTGGTCGAGTTTCTAAGAACAGCTTGGTAAGCGCTTGTTTGTTATCTTCTTGGGTTACTGGTGAGTCGCCCGTTTCACGTTCGGCTTGCACAGTATCTTTGGCCGTATCAAGCAGCCCTTTTAACCAGTCTATTGCTTTGATGACACCTGCTTCATAATCTTGGCGTAATTTCTCTAAGCGCTCACCGAGAGCGATAAACTTAGGGTTACCGCTGCCACGCAGACGGCCCATTAGATCAATTTCTAACTGGCTCGCGCGCTTCTCTTGCTCTTTCTCAGTCAACGTGAAGATAGCGTGCTCATCCATGATTAACTCATCAATATCATCGCGAATACGATTGATATCTGTATGCTCGTGAATCATCTTGATGGTTTCTGGACCTAAAGCAGCCCATACAAGTGAGCCTGTCTGCCCTACTGGGCGGACTGATTCATAGATTTGAACCAACCACTTATAATCCGCTCGATAAGGCGTTAAGAACACATCTGGGTTAATCGCCGACCATAACTTAGCTAATACACCAAAAGAGGCTGCAAACTCATCACGCTTCTCGTTAGTTGGTAAGCAAGCTTGTGCTGCCATAATACCTTCAAAGCCATCGATGGTTCTGTCGACATTAGGGAAAAAGCTTAAGCACTTATCTAGTTGAGCGGGCAGTAGCTCTTTAAAGGCCTCGATGCCTTCTACCACACCATCGATCTCTTCAGGATCGTAAGCGAGCGCGGTACGCAAGTTCTCAAACACGCCTAAATAATCAATGATGAGGCCCATTTGCTTACTAACATTATCCGTCTCGTACAAACGGTTAGTACGACACATTGCTTGCAACAAGGTATGGTCACGTAATGGCTTATCTAAGTACATGCAGTAACAAATAGGCGCATCAAAGCCAGTCAACAGTTTTGCGGTTACAATCAGCAATTGAAGTGGTTGTTTTGGATCTTTGTAATCCTCAATCAGGCTCTTCTGCTTTTGGTCATTACCATCAATCTCTTGCCAACGTTCAAAGTCGGACTCTTTGATAGGCAGCTCAAGGTCTTGCTTCCATTTACGCCAGTCCTTGTTAACCTTGCCTTTCTTACTTGCGTCTTCATCTTTGATTGGTGCTTGGTCGACGTTCATGACCACTTCTACCGCATCAAAGCCTAGTTTCTTACCGAGTAAATAATACATCTGAACACAGGCATCTCGGTCATAGACCACAACCATGCCTTTCATCTGCTTCGGCTTTACATGGCTTACAAAGTGATTGGCAATATCTTCGCTTACTGCCGCCATGCGTTTTGGCGCCTTCAACATAATCGCTAAGCGGCCAGCACGTTTAGACAATGCCATTTTCTCATCATCATCTAGGTCGTTGTCTTTGACCATTTGTTCAAAAGCTTCATCAATCGCTGCACGATCTACACGAAGCTCAGCCAAACGAGGCTCAAACTTCACTGCATTGGTCGCTTTATCTCGTATGGATTGCTTATAGCTGTAGCGGTTCATATAACGCCCTTCATCCTCTTCAGCACCAAAGAGTTTGAAAGTATTGCGGTCGATACCAGAAATCGGCGTACCTGTTAGGCCATAGAAGTGAGCATGAGGTAGCGCCCAGCGCATTTTATCGCCGAGCGAACCTTCTTGAGTACGGTGCGCTTCATCCACCAGCACGATAATGTTGTCACGACTATTTAGACCGTTTTCATTGCTCTCATCGATTTCGACATCTTTAAACTTGAAGACTGTGGTGATCAAAATGCCGCGGCTATCTTGTTCTATGTGCTCACCAAGCTTTTTACAGCTTTGTACTTTGATGAGGTTTTTAACATCCGCTCCACCAAAGGTTTCATTGATTTGGCTATCGAGATCTCGACGGTCTACCACAATCAAGACGGTTGGATTTTTCAATTTGTTATCAGCACGAAGCATTCGAGCGGCATAGAGCATAAGCAAAGACTTACCTGAACCTTGGAAGTGCCAGATAAGCCCTTTTTTCGGATAGCCTTTTTTTACACGCTCAACAATTTGCTTTGCGGCTTCAAATTGTGGATAACGTGGCAGAATTTTTATGCGCTTGGGTGGTGTGTCTTTACCTGTTTTGACGGTCGAAAACAGCGCAAATGACTCTAGCATTTGCAACAAGGTTTCTGGATTCAGCAAGCCTTCACAGCTATCAAGCACGGTGGCTAAGCTTGCTGGAATTTCATCTCGCTGGTCGGTTTTATACCATGGCCCCCAGTCTTTCACTCGCGCATTAATTGCACCATAAGCAAAGGTGCGACCTTCAGAAGCAAAACACAAAAGGTTTGGTACAAAGAAAGGTTCAACATTTTTCCAATAGTGCTTTTGGCCGCCCATAAAATCAGCAGCGCCATCTTGCCAGGTGACACTTGGACGAGTAGCGGATTTTACTTCCCCCACCACCAGCGGAATACCGTTCACATACAGAACGATATCGAAGAACACCTCTGTCGCGGCAATAAAGTGCACCTGCTGCGCAACAACAAAGTGGTTGTTTTCAGGGGTATCAAAGTCAATTAGCTTGATAGTGATATGGTCGCCGTTCTCACCAAACGGTAGGCTTTTTTCTGCCATTAACCATTCATGAAAGTTTTCGTTGGCTTTGACTAAGCCTGTATGTTTTGCTTCCAACATCAAGCCACGAAGTTTGTAAATCACCTCATCAGCATAATCAGGATTGTTGCCAATATCAGGATTTAACGAACAAAGCGTGTCTTTAAGCCAGGTATCAACGAAGATATCGTGTGTTTGCTTAGGCAAACTCTCACCATGGCAGTAATTCCAGTTAACACCGCTTAAACTTTTTAAACGGTCAATTATTCCATCTTCAGTGACTGCTTGTTCGTTAAACATTTACAACTACCCCTTCAGTAAAGTCATTTTCGTAACCAAAAGTGCTCTTTTCTTATCTCTAAAAGTCTGGAAAGAATCCTTACATGTGCTCAGGATTGTACTTACCTGTTTAATTTCTTCTGAACTCAATTTTGAAAACCTTAACTGACTTAATATCTTCCAGTCTGCTCTTGGCATCTTCGTTCCTTTAGCTGAGTTCACTGCTATCCGAGAAAAAGTATCACTACAAAATAGGGCTGCCAGAATCAGTCCCATTTCAGCCAAACGTGGTCGCAAAACAACCAAATCAGAAGAGCAAATACCGTTTAAATCAGCTAAAGCTGCTTTTCGAAGGTATGGCCTAATTTTTCCATACAGAATATCACCAGATTCAAATCGAAATTTTTGGCTAACAACACCATCTAAATTTGAGTGACCCGTTTCCCAATATAGTTTAGGAATCAGATGCTCAAAACCAACATAAATACTCTCTTTATCAAACACTTCTGGACTAACTCGTATTCTCTTCTCTTCACACACTTCACTTATTAAACACGAGTTTTGCTTTACTCTTTGAGGGCATAAGAGGGTCTCATTAACGATTGCTTCGATTAATTGCTCTTGACTATATAATGCTAAATCTAAAGCCTCTATATTGCGGTCTACTTCAGTCAATAATCTTAATAAGACAACTTGTTTTTCTTTTGAGGGAAAGACGAAATCCTGACTAGCCAGTGCTTTCCACTTAATAGTTGGAGATAGTGACCCTTCTGAAATCTCAATCGCACGATTCATAAATACGTCCGACTGCATGAAAAATGGTAAAAATTCAGGGATTACATTCTCAGAATTAGCCTCGAGTACCATTGCATGAGCTGAACAGATGCAATCCCAATCGGCTACCGCAATCTTTCGCTGATATGCTCGGCGTTTACCAAAAATAATTTGCCCTTTTTTAACAAGCAACTTCTGGCCAGCAACATCACTAGGAACCCCATGCCGCTTTATTTTAAGGCTGTCGGGGTCTAGATGCTCTAAGCCCACATAAACTTTCAATTCAGTCTCACTTGGCTCAACACGCTTGGAAATATGTTTAGCAATGTCTCCAAATTTTACCACTTGCCAACCTTCAGGTAATTGTCGCTCTGTCATTTACTGCTCCACCTTGCTTTCATCTGTATACCCAAGCTTTGCAAGGCTCTGGAATAATTTATTAGTCTGTTTTTTCAACTGCACTCGACTTACTTTCCATGCTTCGATAGCGTGTTCGATGTCATGTGATTGTTCATCATCTTTATCTTTCACATAGAGTGGAATCGAAAGATTATGTTGGTTTTCTCGTATATCATCTAAATCAACCAACGCAGTAATATCACTTTGGTTGTCTGGTTGGAAATAAGCTTCACAAAGCACATCTAAATTATTATCAGATAAGCGGCTATGGGCACGCTCTCGGGTTACATGCTCTACCCCATTGATAAATAGGATCTTGTTTTTGCGCTCGACAGGCTTATTACAGTTAAGCACCACTACGCACGATTCCATAGGCGAGTTGTAGAACAGATTTGGGCCAAGCCCTATCACCGCTTCAATGATGTCAGATTCAATCACCTGTTTACGGATCGCTTGCTCTGAGTCACGGAACAACACCCCATGAGGCCAAAGCATGGCCGCTCGACCAGTATCAGGTTTTAAGCTTTTGATGATATGGGTATAGAAGCCGTAATCAGCACAACCTTGTGGTGGCACGCCGTACATATTCCTTCCATACGGATCTGACGCAAACTTTTCACGGTTCCACTTTTTAATCGAATACGGCGGGTTAGCAAAGATGACATCAAACTGTTTGAGCTGATCGTTCTCGATAAATTTGGGATCGCCTAAGGTATCACCACGCATCACATCGAACTCTTCAATGTCGTGCAGGAACATGTTCATACGTGCAATTGCAGAGGTTAGCAAGTTTACTTCTTGGCCGTACAAATGAACACCACGCCACTGTTGTCCGTTGGTTGACGACTCCTCACCCTGAGAGCGTAAATCCATTACCGCGTTAAGCAGCATGCCACCTGTACCACAGGTTGGGTCGTACGCACTCTCTCCCGGTTTAAGCTTCATGATACGGGTCATTAAATGCACAACGGTACGGTTGGTATAGAACTCGGCTGCAGTATGGCCTGAGTCATCCGCAAACTTTTTGATCAAGTACTCGTAAGCCTCACCCAAGTCATCTTGAGCAACAGACTTAATGCCTAGTGGGATTTTACTAAAGTGCTGAATAAGATCTGACAACAAGTGATCAGGCAAACGCTCTTTGTTGGTCCACTGCGCATCCCCAAATACACCGTGTAAACGCTCGTTCTTTGCTTCAATCAAACGCAACGCATTTTGAATCGCTTCACCAATGTCTTTACTAGTGTTGCGAACTTTCTCCCAGCTTGCTTCATCTGGGATATCGAAACGGTGGAACATCGACATTGCAGCATACTCAGCATCACCTTCATGCAGTTCTAACGCTTCGCTATACTCTTCCAGATATACGTCTGATAGACGCTTAAAAAACAGCAGTGGGAAAACGTACTGTTTGTAATCAGACGCATCAATTTGGCCACGCAGGAACTCGGCTGCACCCCACAGTAGGTCTTCTAGTTTGTTCTTGTTCATAGCTCAAAGCCCTCTTTGATTAATAAGGCTTCTAACTCTTGTTCAGCAGCCTCTAAGGCTGCTAATTTTTGTTGGAAATCTTTCAATGCTTCTTCAACGGTAATGGTTTCTTCTTCTAGCGGCTTTTGTACATAACGAGCAATGTTCAAATTGAAGTCGTTCTCTTCAATCTCACTATGCGGAACCCAACGCGCGACACCTTCAATGTCGTCTGCTTTAGGGCCTTTGGTACGCATCTTCTGATAGATGTCGTAAATCTCATCAGCTTGAGGCTCTGACAAGGTGTTTTGCGCTCGACCTTTAGTGTAGATCTCTTCCGCATTCACAATCAGCACATGATCTTTATGCTCTTCTGGTCTTGCTTTACGCAACACGAGAATACAAGCAGGAATGCCCGTGCCGTAGAACAGGTTTGAAGCTACGCCGATAACCGCCACGATACGATTCTCTTTTAATAGCTTGGTTCTAATTTTACCCTCTGCACCACCGCGAAAAAGTACACCATGTGGCAGTACTACCGCCATGCGCCCTTCATCATTCAATGAGGCAAACATATGCTGAACCCAAGCAAAATCCCCGTTGGTTTTTGGTGCTAAGCCAAAGCTTGCACGGCCATAAGGATCACTTGTCCAATAATCATATCCCCACTCTTTTAAACTGAATGGTGGATTTGCGATTACGCAGTCAAAGTTTTCTAGTTGGTCATTTTTCAAAAACTTAGGATCACGAAGTGTATCACCACGAACAATCTCAAAATCTTCTTGTCCGTGTAGGAACAAGTTCATTCGAGCAATGGCTTCGGTGGTCAGGTTCTTCTCTTGACCTTTGATTTTTAGAAGACGTGGGTCACCACCGTTATCTTTAACATGGTGAATGGTTTCAAGCAGCATCCCGCCTGTACCACAAGCCGGGTCATATACACTTTCATTCGCTTGTGGGTCTAGAATATTAACCATAAGACGAACAATGGTACGTGGCGTATAGAACTCACCTGCTTTCTTGTTTGCTTTATCAGCAAAGCGCTTGATGAGGTATTCGTAAGCACGGCCCATATCATCATTACGTACACTCGATACACCAAGGTTAACCTTATTGAAATGGTTGAGTAGTGTCGATAACAATTCGTCTGAGAGACGCTCTTTGTTGGTCCAGCTTGCATCACCAAAAATGCCATGTAGCTGTGGGTTTTCTAGCTCAATACCACGGAATGAGTCTTTAAGGGCTTGGCCGATATCCTTGGTTTCTGCAAACACATCTTTCCAATGACAGTTAGCTGGAATTTGGATGCGGTGAAACATATCGCCTTTCGCAAGCTCTTCATCACCCACTTGCTCCATCGCCTCTTCGAATTCTTCATCGTAAACATCACAGATACGCTTAAAGAATAGGATTGGGAAGATGTAGGTTTTGTAGTCTGAAGCGTCGATTGGGCCCGTGATTATGTGGGCCGCATGCCAAAGGTGCGCTTCTAAGTCTTTGAGTTTAATTAATGTCATTGCTTGCTCTTATTCTCTTCTATCCACGCTTCAAGATCTTCACGTTTGAAGCGCCAAGAACCGCCGACTTTGAAACCAGGAAGCTTTCCTTCGCTTGCTAATCTATATGCTGTTTTTTCGGCCAACTTTAGGTAAGCAGCCACCTCTTTCAAGGTTAAAATTTGGTCTACCATTCAGAGTGTTATCTCATGTTGGTTTTATTCATCAGAATTGATGGTGAGAGAATATGGGAAAATTGGGGAATCGGCAATGCGAGATAAATCAATACGAGACTGAGTGCATATAAAAAATACAAATCCCCACCAGCAAAAGCTGGTGGGGATTTGTCCCATTAGTAGCATTTCATAACTATCAATACAATGATTGCTTAAACGATAGCCTCATCGCTATGTTGATAATCCAGTAACTCACAGAGCATAAGGCAAACACTCACCTAGGGAGTTGGTAATGTCTCGTTACATTGTGGGGGACTCTCGCCTAGTGGATAGTCATTCGTACTAAGGTGATTCAGCTTTCTATATGTTTTATCAAAATAGCGCTTGTCGGACCAAACCTGAATATCGCCTATGACAAACAAGTGTTTTTTGGCTCGGGTAACCGCTACGTTCAACAAATTTGGTTTTGAAGAAGCCCAAGATGCCCCGCCACTGTTTTTAATGTCGCAGCCGAGAACCAAAATAACGGTCTCATTCTCCTTGCCTTGGAAGGTGTGCACCGTCCCCACGTTGTTATTCAAAAAGCTATTAAACTCCTTTTCATTCCAACTCGAGTTACTAAGCAGTTCTGACTTGCTACGCCTCAGATCTTCTTTCAACTCTTTTTTTACTGCTTTAAATGGTGTTATTAGATAGATGCTGCTTAAATCGCCATTGTGCGCTGCTAATTCGAGTAGAAGAACTTTAACATCTTCGCCCAGCTCACGTTTGTACTGTTTGAGTACACAGTCTCCTTGTGAATCATTCCATCGATTGTGTCCTAAAGCCTTATGAGTTCTTGGCTCAACATCTTTATTGTTGTCAGAGCCATGTATCATTCGATTGTTATAAGCTATTTCATTCGAAATGCTAAACATTGGCTCTATACATCGGCGATGTACCCATAACGGTATACCTATCCATTGATCTTCCCCGTCCATATCTATCATACAACCATATGGATTAACGCGATCGGCTAACGTCTGAACTGACCACATACAAGGGTCCCACTTCTCTGATTTTTCTTGCAACTTAGATTGCATTAAGTAGTCAATCAGCTCTGGTGGAGATGTAAGCACAGGTTCAATTTGCAGAGGGTCTCCAACAACCACCGCTCGCTTAGCACGAAGCAAACCACCTACAGCAGATTGTGGTACTGCTTGCCCTGCCTCATCAATCATTAGCCAACCTAGAGATTCTGGCGGCAGCTTAGAAAACATATTTCCCAATGAAGCAAAAGTCGTCGAAACAACGGGGACAAACATAAATAGTATCTGCCAAATCGCCAATGCATTCTCGCTATTCTTACCTAATACAACATCATTGATTTTAACTATCTGCGTTCGGAAGGTACTCTGCTTACTAGCCTCTATCAGCCAAGCCTCATGAAGCTGTAACGCAGCCGAATAGATGTCAGACCGCAATTCATTGATGGTCTCGTGCTGCCAGCATGCGTGCCTCTGCCTATCATGTCCCTCGATATCATCAGTCACTTCCGGTAAGTGATACCCCTTAAACTCAGTTCTATAGGCATCTAACTGTTCTAAGAGCTTCCTTTTTTCTAGCTCTTTAGATTGAATATCAACCTGCTGCTGCAAAATTTTCTTTGTACATCCTTTTCTTTCGATTTCTTTGGAATCAACATTACCAATAATCAAGCGAATAGATTTTTTGACATTTTCGTACTCACCGAGTTTTTGAGATAGTGAAGCCTTATATTGTTTATTTTTCTTAGTATTAAAGAATCGACTAAACCAACCAGGCGAGTTAACCGTCAATAGCTCAAGGGAAATTGAAATTTCTTCTTCCCTTCTCACTTCTGCATTTCTTGTTGAACTAAGGACATCTAGCTCTACAGAGAGCGTATGAGCATAGTTTTCTAGCTCATTTAGAACTAGGTTCATTTGATGCAAATCAGCATCAAATTGATGTTCATCGAAAGTCTTTTGCAGGCTATCAAAATAGGCTAACTTGTCATTCAACTCATGAAAACGAGATAACTTCTCGCTAAAGGTCCTTTTGGCTATGTGAAAAGAGGGCCCGGTATAAGTTGAGCGATATTGCCAAAAATTCAAGAAATCCAAAGAAGGTTCTCTAACCGCTGGCTCATTGCCTTTTTCATAGTGATATTTAAAGAAAAAGCGATCGAGAAACCTTTGCCTCTTTTTATAAGCTCCCATAGCAGCTGAGATATTTCCCCAGCTCCGCTTTTTATCGTCCAAAGGTTGTAAACGACCTTTCTTTTCATCAGCACTAACTTGATTTGCTACAGAACGAAAAAAACTGGTATCAGCATATCTGCCAGCTATCGACTTTGCTTGAGGAAGCTCTTTTGAGATATTTTCAACGGCGGCATTGTTCGATGACGCCACGACCATTTCAAAGTCAGTAAGTTCTTCAACAAGGAACCCTTCTGGACTTAACCCATCGCTAGCTTTCGAAAAGGAAACTAATACTTTCGCTCTCTCAACAATATTTTGCGCAATTATGTCCCGCAATAACGTCGTTTTGCCTGTGCCTGGAGGACCATTAACAGAGATCACTCCACCTGTTTTCAGCTCCTTAAATACCGTATTGATGGCGAACTGCTGCATTAAAGACATGTTATGCGCAGGCTCTGTCAGCCACCTTCCTTCTGGTGTTTCTTTGGGATTCAAGTGATTATGAATTAACGGTATCGAACCGTTGGTATACAGATCAACATGCTTATGACTGGATTGTCCCAAGTAGGTTTGAAGGGGCTGGCTGGCCCTGCCAGTGGAAATAGCATTAATAGCCCGCTCTATATCTCGAATATAAAAGCTGTTTAGAATAGGTAACTGAGATTCGTCTTCTTTAGATGCATCTTCGTTATCGTCTTCAATAATTCTTGGGGCCTTTTTATTCTCCAAAAGATTGTCTGACTTCGCCTCATACTCATAAAAAGCCATCTGAAACGGGTAAACCTTTGAGTTCTCTGAAAGCAACAAATCTTGATTAGAAATACCAGCCCATTGGTAAAGCCCCTCAACCAAGCTCATTAGGCTTCTCACACAAAGAGTATGCCTTCCCTCTGAGCTAGGGTGGTTAGGCAAGGTTGCTTCCCAGCGATCTATAAACTCGTTCAGAGCGTCACAACGACTATCAAATCGCTCCTGAGATATACTCCCTGCCCTTCCCCCTAGTAACTCTGCTAAAGCCCACGGTAGCGTGCTTACCGAAAAGGTATCCAACCGAGGGGTACCAAACTCATCCAACATCAATTTAGCAAAGCAAGATGCTCCCTCATTATCTCTTCTTTGCTCTATTTCTTCAGAGACACAATCCTCCTGGCTGTGGGTAGAAAAGTACTCCGCAACTTTTTTATCTATCGCCGATTTATCGAATAATCCCAGATATAGGGTATAAGTACACTTTTTGCCCGGAGTAAGACCGAGCGAATCACGAGCCGCGGGATCTAGCCACGGAAGTAGATGGTTACCACATGACTTCAACTCATGGCACGAAACATTTACTGGTGCAATTTTACTGTCGTCTTTATCTGGTACTGAGTAGGCTTGAAAAAACTCCACTAAATGCCAGGATTTCAATATATTTATCGAGTCTTCTTTTCTACTATCCACGAATTAACGCCTATCAATACCTTCAAATATCATTAAGTTACGATAATATACAGCCTGATTGCATAAGGCGATGAAGAATGACAAAAGACTGATAGAGTGTGACGGCTCCCTTAAAAACAAAGCGACATTGAATTACCTTAAAGCTAGACACTCCTCCATCCACTCATCAACTTCACTTTCCAGCCAGGCAATAGCTCTTTATCCGAAGCTAAACAGCTCAGTGCTGCCTTTCCTATTACTTCTTTTAACTTCAAAGATGTCATGGGGCAGTCGCCGATTCCGTCCTCATGAAATAAGCTCTGACGCAAAAAAAGACGGTTATGCGTTGAGCCTCTGCGCTACAAGACTTAAACCAAAAATATTCAGGCATATGTCATCAATGCGAATACCCATCATTGATTCCGACAGGAGCCTGAAATGAATCCCAAAACGTCCGATTACCAAAAGCAGCAACGCTATCAGGAAAATGAAATCCTAGAGCATGCCGCTGAGATACTGGCAACACGCTACGTGCGTGGTGATGCCCTAACTAACCCTAATGCCACCAAAGAGTATGTGCGCTGTAAACTGGGCAGCTATGAGCGTGAAGTGTTTGCCTTATTGCTACTGGATAACCAAAACCGACTGATTGAATTTAAAGAGCTGTTTCATGGAACGGTGGATGCGGCCAGCGTCTACCCGCGAGAAGTGGTGAAAGCGGTGTTGGAAGTCAATGCCGCAGCGGTGATATTTGCCCATAACCATCCATCGGGTGATTCTCCGCCATCTCAAGCTGATAGGCGCATTACCGAAAGACTCAAAGACGCTCTTACGCTGGTGGATGTTCGCGTACTTGACCATATCGTGACAGGCGATACTTGCACCTCGTTTGCTGAAAGGGGGTGGTTATGATTGAGCAACACTACGGTGAGCTTTCTATTGATGACACTTTACATGCGTCATTGGAAGCACTTCTTAAACGGTACACTCTCCCAGAGAATGCTGAACGCCTCGTACTGAACTGCCGTCAGATGAGTTACTACCGACATCGACAAGGTTTGCATCCGATAGAGATACAGCTTAAACGTGAGTCAGCCTCAAGCCCTTGGTTGGTGGTGTTCTTTGCCAACTTCTCTTATCCCGATGACAACAGCACAACCGTTGAGCCTGAGTTGTACTTTCATCTGGCTAATCGCTGGTGCTATCAACCCGATGTGGGGAGCACGGATTTATCTCATCCAGAGGTACAAGAGCTGCTCTCGGTCTGGATGAAAGCCTTTGCTCGCCATCTCTCCAGAAACGTCTTTGATGACGTGCAACTGACAATGGTCGGTACGTTCCACTAAATCCTAATCTCTCATTTCTTATTTGAATCCTGAAACAAGGAGGACTCACTATGTCCAAATTAACTTTCACAGCATCCACACTACCTGTATCGGAGAAACTGCATAAGCTGCTAAGTGAGCAACTCACCGCTCATTTGCTGAGTAATGAAGCACTGACCACCAGCCGTTATCTGGTGTTTAACTTTCGCGATAAAAGTTACAGCGCGGATGAAGGCGGCTTCCATCCGGTTGAGATTGCAATTTGCCAAACCTCAACAGGGGAATGGAGCATTGAGTACATCACCGACTTTGCGTATATGGGCAACTACTACCCAGAGCTAGAGCGCAACTTAGATTTTGATTTTCGGGTTGGACAGTTCTTTGTGGCCTATCGTGGCTGGCTACCAATGCAAGGTAGTCGTGATGCCAAAGAGCTGTATCGGCAAATGCACTCAATACAAAATGGATGTGAAAGCGGCGCAACAGGAAGGTAAGGACATATCGACCATCACAGTTCCTGAAGGCTGTGAAGCCATCACAGAAAAGTAATACCACCAGCAACGGTAAAAATGACAATGGGGAGCGTGTTGCTCCCCATTCTTTTTTTGCTTCTGTACATAAGCTTCCCATCTAAAACACTTTTGGACATTTATCAGTCGGAGTTAACTCCACATACAAAACCAGTAGCATAATATTTATTTAAACGTAACGCTGGCTCCCCCATTGTTAGATCGCATAAATATTCAAAAAAGCAAGATTCACATAGTATCCTCGTCATTACTCATACCAACCGTCAGCTATCACTTCAGCTTACTCAAGTACAAGCGTGATTGTCGATGAACAAAGTTATGTCAATCAGTATCGCCAAATTCACCTACTGAGGACTAGTTTTCAATCAAACACCACCTTATTTTACAGAAAGGTTAGTGAGCTTAATAAACTGCACTGCATTTCCTTCGCTCACTAGATTCGCTCTTCAATGTTAAGATCGAAAGCAAGATTGAACACCTCGGTGTCGAGATTGACGATGTCTTAAGGATTTCAGAGAATGGCGAGACGTGAGGAACCATTATTCAATACCCTGAATACGAAAACCACTTTGGTTGGGATTGAGTTAAAGATGAATGCATTGAGACAAACGAAGAGTCTAACTACCTATCTTAGAGGGACACTGCGTTACACCATGAATTAAGGCACTTGTTTCGGTCCTCTGCAGAAATTAGTTAGAGTAAAATGTTTACTTGTCGGAGTATTTCCATATGACCACCACAGCCCAAAGACGTGAAGAGATCCTTCACTACATTCAAAATCACCAGAAAGGCGAAGTTAACCATTTTTCTGAACTTTATAATGTTTCAGAGGTTACGATTCGCAATGATCTCAATTATCTTGAAAAACAAGGCTGTGTAAAAAGATGCTATGGGGGTGCACTGCTAAATAATCAGTTTGCTTTTGAGCGTCCATTGAATGATAAGAAGCAGCTCAGCAGTAGTATCAAAGCTAAGCTCGGGGAATACGCTGCATCTCTTATTGCTGATGGCGATAAAGTCATTCTTGACTCAGGATCGACGACCGAGCAGATTGCTTACCATCTTGACGCTAAGCATGACCTTGTTGTCATGACCAACGGTATCAATATCGCCTATCACCTTGCCAATAAAACTAATGTCACTGTTATGGTGACTGGTGGCACGATGCGCAAAAATTCCTACTCAGTTCATGGTGTCGGTGGAGAAGACTTAGTCATTGGCTATCGGTTCAATAAGGTGTTCTTGGGAGTTGATGGGTTTGATAAATTGGCAGGAATTACGACACCTCATCAAGGTGAGGCTGATATTAACCGGAAAATGTTAGAGGCTGCTCAAACCGTCATTGCGGTAACAGATTCGTCTAAGTTTGACCATCAAAGCTTTTGTTTGATTGCCCGTCCAGAACAGCTAAACATATTAATTACTGATAGCGGTATCCCTCAAAGCTACGTTGAACACCTTACAGCATTGGGTGTTGATGTTCGAATCGTCGCATAATCTAGTTTCTTATTATCCCCCTCACAAAGCCATTTTAGAGCTTATAAAGTAGCTTTTTGACCCAGCCAAACCTCGGCTGGTTTATCTGTTATTGCGTTATAAAAATTCATTGTTGTTCCAGTTTGTGATCTCAAGCAGGTTCCATTTCGAAACCTAATCAATTGAGGCAAATTCATTGCTTCTTTCAGTTATTAAATAGTGAAAGTCAGCTTTCATGGTACTTGCAAAGTGCAAATTTCGTTAAGGAGTGAAAGTTTAACCTTTCACTCCTTGTCAATCGAAAGGTTTTTTAGGCTTAAAACGAAAGAAAACTGACTGTGATCTAGCTTTCACTTTTCCTCAACCCGTCCTGCTTTAATACCAATCAAAAGGAAATCGAAACATTTCATACAGAAAATGAAATGTAACGAAAGAGGAATTGGTAGATGACCAGTGCAGAACGAAGACAGCAAATCTTGGCATATATATGCAACCATGGTTCAGGAAAAGTGGACGAGTTTGCAGAACAGTACAATGTTTCTGCCGTAACTATTCGCCATGACCTGAACTTGCTCGAGAAAGAAGGTTGTGTATTCCGTTGTTATGGTGGAGCAACTCTCAATCCAAACTTTGCATTTGATCAGCCTCTTTATCGCAAAGATCAACTCAATCGAAGTGCCAAGCAGTCCATCGCGCAAGCCGCAGCCGAACTCATCAATGATGGTGAGGCGGTGATCTTGGACTCAGGTACCACTATCGGTCTCATGCCTCAGTATTTAACTAACAAGCAGCAGCTCGTTGTTATGACCAATGCGCTCAACACCGCTTACCAACTTAGCAAGTTAGAGAATATCGATCTCCATGTGGTTGGTGGCAGCCTTCGCCGCGCGTCATGTTCACTAACGGGAAATCATGGGGAACAGCAAATTCGCTCCTACCTTTTTGACAAACTGTTTCTGGGTGTGGACGGATTTGATCTACAGGCTGGCGTGACTACACCGGACACTCAAGAAGCACAAGTCAACCGAGCTATGTGCGAAGTCGCTCGCCAAGTTATTGCGGTTACGGACTCAAGCAAATTTGGCCGCAAAAGCTTTTGCATGATCCGCGCAGCAAACCAAATCGATGTATTGGTAACCGATATCAATATTCCCCATGCAACGCACCGAGCGCTTATTGAGATGGGTGTTGAAGTGATTATTGCCGATCAAACAATTAACTAGGAATAAAAATGAAAGCGTTACTTTCTCTAATTGAACAGCATAAGCAAGGCCAATCAACGGGTATTTACTCTGTTTGCTCAGCGCACCCGCTAGTTCTTGAAGCTGCGATTAAACAAGCGGCACAAGCTCAACAACTGGTGCTAATAGAAGCAACATCTAATCAGGTAAATCAGTTTGGTGGCTATACAGGAATGACACCGCAAGATTTTTCCAGCCATGTACTCTCTTTAGCTGAACGTCTCAATTTCCCAGCGGATAAAGTGGTGTTGGGTGGTGATCACCTTGGCCCAAACTGTTGGCAAAACCTGTCTGCAAGCCAGGCAATGGAATATTCAGCTCAGATGATTTATGACTACGTTTGTGCTGGTTTTAAGAAAATTCACCTCGACTGCTCTATGCCATGTGCTGATGACCAGTTGCCTCTTACTGAAGAACTCATGGCAGAGCGTGCCGCACAGCTGTGTGTGGTTGCGGAACGGGCTTGGAAAAGCGTTGGCGGTGAAGCACCTGTTTATGTAGTCGGAACGGAAGTACCCACTCCGGGCGGCGCGCTTGAATCGTTGCAGGAAGAGTGCATTGAAGTGACTAAGCCTGAGCAGGCGCTTGCGACATTGGATGCTCATCACCAAGCTTTTAGCGACTTAGGCCTTGGCTATGTATGGCCACGCGTCATTGGTCTTGTGGTGCAACCGGGCGTTGAATTTGACCATCACAACGTGCACCACTACGAGAGTGGAAAAGCCCAATCACTCAGCCGTATGATTGACAACCAGCCGAACCTCGTCTTTGAAGCACATTCCACTGACTACCAAAACCCACAGGCTTACCACCAACTTGTACGTGATCACTTTGCGATTTTAAAAGTTGGCCCAGCTTTAACGTTTGCCCTGCGAGAAGCGTTATATGGACTCGACCGAGCGGAAAAAGAGTGGTTAGGGACGCACCATGCCTCACACCTGCGAGACACCATCGAGCAAGTGATGCGCGAACAACCTAACTACTGGCGTTCACACTACGCCAGCAAAGGCCACCAGCAATTTCTTGATTGTAGCTACAGCTTAAGCGATCGCATTCGCTACTACTGGACTCATCCAGAAGTGAAAGTGGCGCAGCAGGCTTTATTTGACAACCTAACTGCCAGTCCGTTGCCAGTCACGATCCTTAGCCAATATCTGCCAAATCAGGCTAAGGCCATTTCTCAACAACAAATTAGAAACCATCCCGCTGACATTGTAATTCACAAGATCATGGAAGTGACTGAGGTCTATTCCGCAGCCTGTTATTCCAATGTAGTAGTTTGCAAGGAGACGATGTAATGAACCTATTTCTAAGCTACGAACAGCCATGGCTAGAGCAACATAATGGCATTCATACCGCAAAAGAAATTAGCCACCAGCCGCGTCTATGGCGTGCATTGGCTGATATTTTAGAGCAGCAATATGATGCCGTCAGTGCTTTCTTAAATCCACGGCTAGCTCAACCTAATCTGCGAATCATTTTAACAGGTGCGGGCACGTCTGCTTTCGTAGGAGACGCTGCGGTTCCGTTTATTCAGGCTGGATTACGCTTCCAAGTCGAATCGATTCCAACCACGGATATTGTCTCGAATCCAGAACAGTATCTCGATAGCAGCCGACCAACACTATTGGTTTCCTTTGCTCGTTCTGGTAACAGCCCAGAAAGCGTCGCCGCTGTAGCGTTAGTTGACCAGCTTATTCCTGATTGCCACCACCTCTTTTTAACCTGTAATGGCGAAGGCGCATTGGCTCGTTATGCCGAAAGTGCCGATAACGCTTACTGCTTACTGATGCCTGAAGGCTCAAACGATAACAGTTTTGCCATGACGTCAAGCTTCACCTGTATGTTGATGTCGGCATTCACCCTATTTAGCGATCAAACGCCTGCACAATGGCGTGAGCGAATCGAAGCCACAGCCCACTTATGTGACAACAAACTGCAACAGTGGCCGCAAGCCATCAAACAAATAGCTCAGCAGCCTTATGATCGTTTAATTGTACTTGGCAGCGGCGGTTTTGCTGGCCTTGCTCGCGAAGCGTCATTGAAATCACTGGAATTGAGCGCTGGCAAAGTGATGACCACCTTTGATTCTTCGCTGGGTTTCCGCCACGGACCTAAGTTCAGCATCAACGATAACGCGCTGGTGATCCAACTATTTTCTAGCGACGAGTACACCCGTCAGTACGATTTAGACCTGTTCAATGAAATCCGTCGCGACAAACAAACACTAGCTCACATCGCGATGTCAGAAAGCGCACTCAATGAAGAGGATGTCTTTGAACTTGGCCAATTGGGTTTTGGCGATCAATGGCTCTGCTTCCCTTACGTACTGTTCTGTCAAATTTTGGCGTTTGAAAAATCACTCCAGCTGGGTTTTGGCCCTGACAACCCATGTCCGACTGGTGAAGTAAACCGCGTCGTACAAGGCGTCACCATTTACCCATTGAACAACTAACGAATTTTAGAAGGAATTAATCATGCCAAATATCGTATTAAGTCGCATTGATGAGCGTTTAGTTCATGGCCAAGTCGGCGTGCAGTGGGTCGGTTTTGCTGATGCAAATATTGTGGTCGTCGTCAATGACGAAGTGGCTGAAGACACCATTCAACAAAACCTGATGGAAATGGTGCTGGCAGATGGCATTGCCATCCGTTTCTGGAACGTGAAAAAGGCCATCGACACCATCCATAAAGCGTCTGATCGTCAACGAATTCTTCTTGTATGCCGCACACCAAAAGACTTCCGCCAATTGGTCGAAGGTGGCGTACCCATTAGCAATATCAACGTAGGGAACATGCACT